>CBIHOH010000070.1:0-25888 GCA_966211755.1 uncultured Rhizobacter sp.
CGACGAAGATCAGGTTGTCGAGCTTCTCGCGCGCGGCCAGGCCGATCGCGCCCAGCGACTCGGGTTCGTCCATCTCGCCGTCGCCGCAGAACACCCAGACCTTGCGGTTGGAGGTGTCGGCGATGCCGCGAGCGTGCAGGTACTTGAGGAAACGCGCCTGGTAGATGGCCATCAGCGGGCCCAGGCCCATGGACACCGTCGGGAACTGCCAGAAATCGGGCATCAGCTTCGGGTGCGGATAGCTGGAGATGCCCTTGCCGTCGACTTCCTGGCGGAAGTTGTCGAGCTGCTCCTCGCTGATGCGGCCTTCCATGAAGGCGCGGGCGTAGATGCCGGGCGACGAGTGGCCCTGGATGTAGAGCAGGTCGCCGCCGTGGTTCTCGTTGGCACCGTGCCAGAAGTGGTTGAAGCCGGCACCGAACATCGTCGCCACCGAGGCGAAGGACGAGATGTGGCCGCCGAGGTCGCCGCCGTCGGCCGGGTGCAGGCGGTTCGCGCGCACCACCATGGCCATCGCATTCCAGCGCATGTAGGCGCGCAGCCGCTCTTCGATCTCCAGGTCGCCCGGGCAGCGCTCCTCCTGGTCGGCGGGAATCGTGTTGACGTACGCCGTCGTGGCCGAGAACGGCATGTCGATGCCGGCCTGGCGGGCGTGGTCGATCAGTTGCTCGAGCAGGAAGTGGGCGCGTTCACCGCCCTCTGTCTCGACGACGGCGGACAAGGCATCCAGCCATTCGCGGGTTTCCTGTGAATCCGCGTCGTTCGCCGCGGCACCCAAAAAGGACTCTGGTAAGGCTGACATGCTTGTCTCCAATTTTCGTTCGGGATCTACACCGGCCGGGAGTGTCTCACAAAGTTGCCGCACTCTCAAATTATGCGAACGTCTTTCGTATCGTGAAATTCATGCTTCGTACAAACCCTCATGCGTGTTGGATTTAAAGCAGCGACACCTCCGTGCCGGCCGCTCTCGTCCCTTGATAATCCGCGGATGCAGTCTGAGAAAGAACACTCCCACTCCCTTCCAGCCCCGCTGCCGGGCGCGCCGGCCAAACGGCTGTTCGGCACCTGGTGGCGCCGGCAATCCATGTCTCGCCAGGACCGGTACGCCACGCTGGGCCCCCTGGTCTCGGTATTGCTTTTCCTGGCGGCCATCATCTCGGCCTTCTGGTACCTGCGCAATGAGGAACTTGAGCGTGAGCAGGAATCGGTCAAGCGCGACACCGAAATCGCCCAGCAACAAGTGCGCCTGCGCCTCATCGAGAGCCAGGAGCAACTGATCCGCGTGGCCCGCGAGATCGCCACCCGCGGCACCACCCCGGCCGGCTTCACGCAGCAGGCGGCCACGCTGGCACGCGAGCGCCCCGAGATCACGCACATCCTGTGGGTCAACGCCCAGCGCGTGCGGCGCGCCAGCTACTCGAGCGCCAACCTGCACACCCAGATGGAAAGCAGCGACGACGAACTCTCGCGCTCCATGCCCATGCCCGGCCGCGAAGGCGCCCCCGAGCGCGCCTTCGAGATCACCAGCCAGCTGCGCTACCCCAGCTATTCCGGCCCCTACCTGAACGCCTACGGCAACCCGGTGTTCCAGGTGCAGGTGCCGCTGATCGACAAGAACACCTTCGCCGGCACCCTGATCGCCGAATACTCGGTGGACGCGCTGGTGCGTTATTTCATCCCCGCCGAGGTGGCCAACCGGCACGTGGTGTCGGTGCTGGACGCCCAGGACCGGGTGCTGTCGAGCACCGTCACCGTGATGCCGGGCCAGATATCGCGCCCGCCGTCCATCGTGCACGACGTGCCGCTGGCGCCCGCCGGCAACGGGCTCAAGCTGCGCGTGCAGGGCTACCGCACCTCCATCGGGCTGATCAGCAACACCTTGTTCTGGATGGTCGCGGCCCTCAGCGCCCTCACCGTCTGGATGCTGCTCGGCACCTGGCGCCACATGCGCCGCCGCCTGCAGATGCAAAGCGCCCTGGTGAACGAAACCAACTTCCGCCGGGCGATGGAGAACTCCATGCTGACCGGCATGCGCGCCCTCGACATGGAAGGCCGCATCGCCTACGTCAACCCGGCCTTCTGCGCCATGACCGGCTTCACCGACACCGAGCTGATCGGCCGCCTGCCGCCCTTCCCCCATTGGCCGCCCGACCGCTACGACGAGAACAACCGCCTGCTGCAGCAGGAGCTGCAGGGGCGCAGCCCGGCCGGCGGCATCGAGGTGAAGGCCATGCGCAAGGACGGCACACTCTTCGATGCGCGCATGTACGTCTCGCCGCTGATCGACCCCAAGGGCGTGCAGACCGGCTGGATGACCTCGATGACCAACATCACCGAGGCCAAGCGGGTGCGCGACCAACTGTCGGCCTCGCACGAACGCTTCACCACCGTGCTCGAGGGCCTGGACGCGGCGGTGTCGGTGCTCTCGGTGCAGCAGGGCGAGCTGCTGTTCGCCAACCGCTCCTACCGCCTCTGGTTCGGCGCCGAGGCGCGCGGCCACGCGCTGCTGGCCGGCGGCGAGAACGGCCAGGTGGTGCTGGGCGACATCGGCGACTCGGTCGACAGCTTCGGCGGCCTGCCGACGCAGGAGCTCACCGAGGCGGGCTCCGACCCGCGCGAGGTCTACATCGAGCCGCTGCGCAAATGGTTCGACGTGCGCGCCCGCTACCTGCAATGGACCGACGGCCGCCTGGCCCAGATGCTGATCGCGACCGACATCACCAGCCGCCGCCATTCCGAGGTGCAGGCCCAGCAGCAGGCCGAAAAGGCCCAGGTGACCAGCCGGCTGGTCACCATGGGCGAAATGGCCTCGTCGGTCGCCCACGAGCTCAACCAGCCGCTCACCGCCATCACCAACTACTGCAACGGCATGGTCTCGCGGGTGAAAAGCGACGCCATCGAGAAACCGGACCTGATCGCCGCGCTGGAGAAGACAGCGCGCCAGGCCGAACGCGCGGCGCAGATCATCCGCCGCATTCGCGCCTTCGTGAAGCGCAGCGAACCGCAGCGCCAGGAATCCCACGCCGAAGCCATCGTCGACGAGTCGGTCGACCTGGCCGGCATCGAGCTGCGCCGGCGCAACGTCTCGCTGCACGTGTACGTCGCGCAGCGCCTGCCTTCGCTGATGGTCGACCCCATCCTGATCGAGCAGGTGCTGCTCAACCTGCTGAAAAACGCGGCCGAGGCCATCGATTCGGCCCAGTTGCCGCCAGCCCGCCGCATCATCGAGCTGCGCGTGGTGCCCAAGCACACGCCGGAGGAAGGCGGGGTGATCGAGTTCATCGTCACCGACTCCGGCCCGGGGCTGAAGGAGGAGGTCATCGGACGCCTCTACGAAGCCTTCTTCTCGACCAAGGCCGAAGGGCTGGGCATCGGCCTCAGCCTGTGCCGATCGATCGTCGAGAGCCATCGTGGCCGCATCCGGGCCGAGAACTTATACAATGGGGATACCGCGGTGGGCTGCCGCTTCAGCTTCACGCTACCCGTCGAAACCGCCAAATCAACCGGCCTCGAAACGGCCTTGACCTGAGTCTGCATCCATGAGCTTGATTCCGAAAAAAGGCACTGTCTATGTGGTCGACGACGACGAGGCCGTGCGCGACTCGCTGCAGTGGCTGCTCGAGGGCAAGGATTACCGGGTCAAGTGCTTCGACTCCTCCGAATCCTTCCTGTCGCGCTTCGACCCGCGCGAGGTCGCCTGCCTCATCGCCGACATCCGCATGGAAGGCATGAGCGGCCTGGAGCTCCAGGACCGCCTGCTCGAGCGCAAGTCGCCGCTGCCGGTGGTGTTCATCACCGGCCACGGCGACGTGCCGATGGCGGTGACCACCATGAAGAAGGGGGCGATGGACTTCATCGAAAAACCCTTCAAGGAAGAGCAGCTTCTCGGCCTGGTCGAACGCATGCTGGACCAGGCGCGCAGCGCCTTCTCGCACCACCAGGAAGCCGCCAGCCGCGACGCCCTGCTGTCGCGCCTGACCACCCGCGAGTCGCAGGTGCTCGAGCGCATCGTCGCCGGCCGCCTGAACAAGCAGATCGCCGACGACCTCGGCATCAGCATCAAGACCGTCGAGGCGCACCGTGCCAACATCATGGAGAAGCTCAACGCCAACACGGTGGCCGACCTGCTCAAGATCGCCCTCGGCGCCCAATCCAAGGCCTGAACCCGACCGCCTACCGAAGGGCCGCTAGAAGCGGCCCTTTTCAATTCCGCATGACCGCATTCGAGGAACCCACCATGACCGCCCAACTGATCGACGGCAACGCGCTGGCCAAGCAAATCCGCAGCGAGGTGGCAGAACGCGCCGCCGCCCTCACCGCCCGCGGCCACCAGCCGGGCCTGGCCGTCATCCTGGTGGGCGACGATCCCGCCAGCCAGGTGTACGTGAGCCACAAGGTCAAGGATTGCGAGGGCAGCGGCGTGCGCTCGGTGCTCGAGAAGTACCCGGCCGACTTCAGCGAGGCCGAGCTGCTCGCCCGCATCGCCGCGCTCAACGCCGACCCGGCCATCCACGGCATCCTGGTGCAGATGCCCCTGCCCAGGCACATCGATCCGCACCGCGTCATCGAGGCCATCGACACCCGCAAGGACGTGGACGGCTACTCGGTGCTCAGTGCCGGCGAGCTCATGACCGGCCTGCCGGGCTTCCGTCCCTGCACCCCCTACGGCTGCATGAAGCTCATCGCCACCACCGGCGTCGACCTGCGGGGCAAGCAGGCGGTGGTCATCGGGCGCAGCAACACCGTCGGCAAGCCCATGGCCCTGCTGCTGCTGCAGGCCAACGCCAGCGTCACCATCTGCCACAGCGCCACCGCCGACCTGGCCCACCACACCCGCCAGGCCGACGTGATCGTGGCCGCCGTCGGCCGCCGCAATACCCTGACTGCCGACATGGTCAAACCCGGTGCCATCGTCATCGACGTGGGCATGAACCGCAACGACGAAGGCAAGCTCTGCGGCGATGTCGACTTCGCCGGCGTGTCGCAGGTGGCCGGCTTCATCACCCCGGTCCCGGGCGGCGTCGGCCCGATGACGCGCGCGATGCTGCTGGTGAATACCATTGAAGCGGCGGAACGCGCCACGACCTGAGAGACTGGCACTCTGGCGCGGGCAGGACCGCCGCGACACCCCGCAACCGCCGCACCCACGACGAAGGCTCCTTCCATGACGAATCCGTTGCTCGATACCGCAGGTCTTCCCCGCTTCGCCGACATCCGTCCCGAACACGTGCAACCCGCCGTCACGGCGCTGCTGGCCGAAGCCAACGAGGCGCTGGAGCGTGTCACGAGCGACGCCGTCGCGGCCGACTACGACGCCATGTCGGCCGTGCTCGACGTGGCCACCGAGCGCCTGGGGCGCGCCTGGGGTGCCGTCAGCCACCTCAACGGCGTGGCCGACAGCCCGGCGCTGCGCGCGGCCTACAACGAAAGCCTGCCGGCGGTGACCGAGTTCCACACCCGGCTCGGGGCCGACGAGCGGCTGTACGCCAAGTACAAGGCCATCGAGGCGAGCCCGGCGGCGGCCCGGCTCAGCGCGCCGCGGCGCCGGGCCCTGTCCAACGCCATGCGCGATTTCGTGCTGTCCGGCGCCGAGCTGCAGGGGGCCGCCCGCGAGCGCTACGCCGAGCTGCAGGAGCGCCAGGCCGCGCTCGGGCAGACCTACTCCGAGCATGTGCTCGATGCGACCGACGGCTATGCCTACTACGCCAGCGAGGCCGAACTGGCCGGCGTGCCGGCCGACGTCGTCGCCGCCACCCGCGCCGCGGCCGAAGCCGAGGAGAAGGACGGGCACAAGCTGACCCTGCACCTGCCCAGCTACCTGCCGGTGATGCAGTACGGCGAGAACCGCGCCCTGCGCGAACGCCTGCACACCGCCTACGTCACCCGGGCCAGCGAGCTGGGCAAGCCCGAATGGGACAACACCGAGGTGATGCGCGAGCTGCTCGCCCTGCGCCAGGAAGAGGCCCGCCTGCTCGGCTACCGCAACTATGCCGAGGTCTCGCTGGTGCCGAAGATGGCCGACAGCCCGCAGCAGGTGATCGACTTCCTGCGCGACCTGGCGCGGCGCGCCCGCCCCTTCGCCGAGCGCGACCTGGCCGAGCTGCGCGGGTTCGCCGGCGCCGAACTCGGCCTGCCCGAGCTGAAGGCCTGGGACATCGCCTACGCCAGCGAGAAGCTGAAGGAGCAGCGCTATGCCTTCAGCGACCAGGAGGTCAAGCCCTACTTCACCGAGACCAAGGTGCTACAGGGCCTGTTCGGCATCATCGAGACCTTGTTCGAGGTCAGCATCCGTCCCGACACCGCCGAGGTCTGGCACCCGAGCGTGCGCTTCTTCCGCATCGAACGCGCCGGCCAGCTGGTCGGCCAGTTCTACCTCGACCCCTACGCCCGGGCCGGCAAACGCCCCGGCGCCTGGATGGACGACGTGCGCGGCCGCTGGGCGCGCCCGGACGGCGGCACGCAGACGCCGGTCGCCCACCTGGTCTGCAACTTCGCGTCGCCGGTCAACGGCCGCCCGGCCCTGCTCACCCACGACGACGTGACCACCCTCTTCCACGAGTTCGGCCACGGCCTGCACCACATGCTGACCCAGGTCGAGGACATGGGCGTGGCCGGCATCTCCGGCGTCGAGTGGGACGCCGTCGAGCTGCCCAGCCAGTTCATGGAGAACTTCTGCTGGGAGTGGGAAGTCCTCAAGCACCTCACCGCCCATGTCGACAGCGGCGAAAGCCTGCCGCGTGCGCTGTACGACAAGATGCTCGCCGCCAAGAACTTCCAGAGCGGCATGCAGACGCTGCGCCAGGTGGAGTTCTCGCTGTTCGACATGCGCATCCATGCCGAACCCGGCAGCGAGACCCGCATCCAGGCCGTGCTCGACGAGGTGCGCCGCGAGGTGGCGGTGCTGATGCCGCCCGGCTTCAACCGTTTCCAGCACGGGTTCTCGCACATTTTCGCGGGGGGGTATTCCGCGGGCTACTACAGCTACAAATGGGCCGAGGTGCTGAGCGCCGATGCCTGGAGCGCCTTCGAGGAAACCGGGACCCTCAACCCCGAGACGGGCCGCCGCTACCGCCAGGCCATCCTCGAAGCCGGCGGCAGCCGCCCGGCGATGGAGAGCTTCAAGGCCTTCCGTGGCCGCGAACCCCGGATCGACGCCTTGTTACGCCATCAGGGCATGGCTTGATACATTATCCAATGCGCGGGCCCTGCACGGGGCCGGCGATTTCCGGAGTACCGATGACATGACAGCCCCCCTCTCCCAGAGCTCCCGCGCGGCCGTACCCGCCTGGCTGGCGGCCCTGACGGCCGGTGTCCTCACCGTCCTGCCGGCCAGCGCCCTGTACAAGGTGGTGGGTGCTGACGGCAAGGTCACCTACACCGACCGACCGGCCGTCGGGGTCGAGAACAAGGTGCAACCGATCAGCGTGCGAAGCGGCGCCGGCAACGATGCCGCCCTGCCGCTCGAATTGCGCCAGGTGGCGCAGCGCTACCCCGTCACCCTCTACACCAGCGCCGACTGCAGCCCCTGCAACACCGGCCGGCAGCTGTTGCGCACCCGCGGCATCCCGTTTTCCGAACGCACGGTGATGACGCCGGACGACGGCAACGCGCTCGAACGCATCACCGGCAGCCGCGCGCTGCCCAGCCTGAGCATCGGCTCGCAGATCGTGCGCGGCCTGCAGACCGACACCTGGACCTCCTACCTGGATGCGGCCGGCTACCCCAGGGAATCCCGCCTGCCGGCGAACTTCCCCGAGACCAAGGCCGTGCCGCTCACCGAAGTCCGCGAGGCCCCTGAGGCCCCGGCCACGCCTCCGGCACCGCCCCCCAGGCGCGCCGCCCCGGCTCCCGCGCCGGAAGAACCCGCTTCACGCATCCGCTTCTGATTCTCCCGACTGCCCGGCCACCTCGGCGGGCAGGCCCGGCAGCAGCAGATCGGCCTGGGCCTGCGGCAAGGCCGCCACCGAACTCAGCTCGCGCGACATCACACGGCTGCGCCGTTCGGCCATGTCGATGTGGTTGCGCGCCTCGTCCAGCTTCTTCTTGGTCTTGGACAAGACCTCGCCGAACTTGCCGAATTCGGTCTTGACCGCGCCCAGCACCTCCCACACCTCCACCGAACGCCGCTCGAGCGCCAGCGTGCGGAAGCCCATCTGCAGGCTGTTGAGGGTCGCCAGCAAGGTGGTGGGGCCGGCCAGCATGACTCGGCACTCGCGCTGCAGCGACTCCACCAGCCCCGGGCGGCGCAAGGCCTCGGCATACAAGCCCTCGGTCGGCACGAACAGGATGCCGAAATCGGTGGTATGCGGCGGGGACAGGTACTTGTCGCGGATGGCCCGGGCCTCCAGCCTCAGGCGCTGCTCGATGGCCTTGGCGTAGGACTCGGCCGCCACCGGGTCGGCGCGTTCCTGGGCCTCGAGCAGGCGCTCGTAGTCGTCGCGCGGAAACTTGGCGTCGATGGGCAGCCACAACGGCACCCCATCGGCCCGCTGGCCCGGCAGGCGAAGGGCGTATTCCACCCGCGCGGCCGAACCCGGCACGGTCTCGACATTCACGCCATACTGCTCGGGGCTGAACACCTGCTCCAGCAGCCCGGCGAGCTGGACCTCGCCGAAGATGCCCCGCGTCTTCACGTTGGTGAGCACCCGGTTCAGCGAACCCACGTCGCGCGCCAGCACCTGCATCTCCCCCAGGCCCTTGTGCACCTGCTCCAGGCGGTCGGCCACCTGCTTGAAACTCTCGCCCAGCCGCTGCTCCAGCGTGGCGTGGAGTTTCTCGTCGACGGTGGCACGCATCTGCTCGAGCTTGCGTTCGTTGTCGAGCTGGATCGCCGCCAGCTTCTGCTCGACCGACTGCCGCACCTCGGCCATGCGTTGGTCGTTGGCGGCCGACAGCGCCTGCAGCCGCGTGTTCAGTTCGCCGGAGAAACGCTGCAGCGCATTGGACTGCTGCTCGGCCATGCGGTCCAGGGCCGCGTCCTGGGCCGCCCGGCCGCCCTGGGCCTGCTGGGCCAGCACCCCGGTGCTGTCGCGCAAGCTGTCGGCCAGCGTCTGCTGCAGCTCGGCCAGGCGGCTGCGGAAACTGTCGGTTTGCTCGTTCTGGGTGCGGGCCAGGTCGGACTGCTGGCTGAACAGCGTCTGCTGGAAGGTGGCCAGCGCGAGCGCCAGTTCCTGGCGCGTGCCGAGCGCACTGCGGGCGACCTCGTCGCGCAGCTCGCGCTCCAGCCGCTCGGCGTCCTGCCGCAGGCCGGCCT
Source organism: uncultured Rhizobacter sp. (assembly GCA_966211755.1). Lineage (GTDB taxonomy): Bacteria > Pseudomonadota > Gammaproteobacteria > Burkholderiales > Burkholderiaceae_C > Rhizobacter. The sequence continues at coordinate 9,254 of CBIHOH010000070.1, forward strand.
GCAGTTCGTCGCGGAACTGCCGCAGCGGCGCCGCATCGGGGCGGCGCAGCACCATCCACAACAACACGAGGAGAACGGCGGCCAGCAGGCCGAGTGAGATCCAGTTGGAAAGCATCGCCCGATTGTCGCAGGCACCGGGACGCTGCAGGACGATTCGAGCCGCCGTGCACGCAGCGCAAAGCCGGCCGCAACCAGTATCCCTCGCCCCTGCATCGGACGTTCGGACGACAGGCAGCTTGCGTCGGACGTCCCCCCCGACATCACGCGTGTACCCATGAGAATCGTCTTGAAAAAATATGTCGCCCTGCTGGCATGCCTGGCGCTGTCAGCCTGCTCCACGATGGAGATCTCGGAGAAGAACGTCATCCGGCCGGACGAACGGCCTCCGGCCGTCGCCGGGCTGGGCGGAAGCTATACGCTGGAACATCTCGAATTCAGGCAGGCCGATGGCGCAGTGAGCCGCGGCATCCGCCTGTCGAGTCCGCAGTCCGTCGCCACGATCCTGTATCTCGGCGGCTCCGAATTCCGGATCGACAAGGCGTCCAGGCGTGTCATCGAGAGCCTCGCCAAGGCCTCGGTCGACATCGTCATGTTCGACTACCGGGGCTACGGCCGAAGCGACGGTGAGCCGACGGTGGAGCTGCTCAAATCGGACGCCGTCGCTCTGTACCGATACATGAAGATGGGAAGCAGGAACAAGGTCATTCTCTACGGCCTGTCGATGGGAAGCTTCATTGCGGCCGCTGCCGCGCAGGTCCAGCCGCCGGATGGCTTGATCCTCGAAGGCGCGGCCACCAACGCGAAGGACCTGGTCTCATCCTTCGTTCCCTGGTACGCCAAGCCCTTCGTGACGGTGAAGATCGCCCCCACGCTGGCGGACATCGACAACGTCCGCGCGCTGAAATCCTACACCGGCCCCTTGCTGGTGCTCGGCGGACAGAACGACAGCGTGGTCCCGGTCGCCCTGCAGAAAAAATTGTGGGAAAACGCAGCGACCCAACAGAAGACGCTTCACCTCATCCCGGGCCACGACCACCAGGGGCTGATCGAAAGCGAGGAATTCCAACGGGCCCTGAAGCGTTTCCTGGTCAACAAGGTCAAGGTCTGAACGGCTGGCCGGGCGGTTGCCCGAGCCCGGCCCCGGATGGGGGCGGCCCGGGCTGCCCCCGGTTCGAGTCCGATGCGGGAAGGCGTTGCTGGACGCGGCGACGCCCCCGCAGCGACACGCCGCTCTCAGGCGCGGCCCGCGGCCCGTGCGATGGCCCCGGCGATCCGCGGCAGCAGCGCGGCCGGCAGGTCATGCCCCATGCCGTCGACGAGGTCGAGCCCCGCGCCCGGAATGCTCGCGTGCAGGTCCCTCGCGGCCGCCACCGGAATCAAGGGATCGGCCACGCCGTGCAGGATCTCGCACGGCAGGCGCAACTGGCGCAGCAGCGGGCGGCGGTCGGGCGCGGCGGCCACGGCCAGCAGTTGCCGCGCCGAGCCGGCCGGCCGGTACGAGCGCCGGTAGGCCTCGCGCACCCGGCTCAGGGTCAGCTCGATGTCCTGCGGGTACAACGGGCTGCCGATGAGTTGGAAAAAACCGGCCCCGTGGGCGACGACCGACTCCACGTCATGGGGCCGGGGCGGGCGCGACAACAGGGCCGAGCGCAGCTTGAGCGACGGGCCCGGCAGGCGGCGCGAGCCCGAGGACGTCATCAGCAGGGTCAGGCTGCCCACGCGACGCGGATGCTGCGCCGCCATCAGCTGGGCGATCATGCCGCCCATCGAGATGCCGCACACATGCGCCCGGGCGATGCCCAGCGCATCCAGCAGCCCGGCCGCGTCGGCGGCCATGTCGTCCAGCGAATAGACGGCCGGCACCTTCAGACCCAGCGTCGCCTTGAGCGCCGCCACCATCATGTTGGGCACGCCCAGATGGTCGAAGCCCTGGCTCAGGCCGATGTCGCGGTTGTCGAAGCGGATCACCCGGAAGCCGCGTTCCACCAGCAGCGACACCAAGGCATCCTCCCAGGCGATGAGCTGCATGCCCAGCCCCATCACCAGCAGCAGGGGTTCGCCGGTGGAAGGCCCGGACACGTCGACTTCGAGCTTGATGCCGTTGGCGGAGATCTGCATGGGTCGGAGCCTCGTTCAGGCGGCGCGCGGGCGGCCTGCCTTCTTGACGCCGGCGTCGGCGCCGAAGACGCTGGTCTTGTAGAACAAGCCCCGCAGCCCGCGACTGTCGAAACGCTGCCAGCGGGCGGGGTCCTGGGCCAGGCGGTCCGCCAGCGCGTACAACGCGAGCGGGTTCACGCCCATGCCGAGGTGGCTGGCGGGCAGCTCGATGTTCTCGGTGTGGGGCAGGTCGCCGTTGAGGCTGCAGCGCCACGACACCACGCCGTCGGTGCGCGAATAGATCGAGGTGGTCGGCACCGGAGGAGGAGCCTGGATACGCGCCAGCAGGGCCGGATCGCGCACCGACTGGCCGCTGAGCCACTCGTAGAGGCGCCAGGCGTTGTTCGCCTGCGGATGGCCGCCGAAGGGCGTGCCCAGCGTGACCACGCAGCGGACCTGGGCCGGCAACAGCTTGGCCACCTCGCGCGCGTAGAGCCCCCCCAGGCTCCAGCCCACCAGGCTCACCGCGCGGCCATGGCGCCGATGCAGCGTCTCGGCCAGTTCCTGGCAGCGTTCGAGCACGCCTTCGCGCGGACCGAAGTTGAGGCCCTGACCCCAGGCATGAACGTCATAGCCGCGCTTGCGCAGGAAGCCGCGCAGCGGTGCGGTGGTGGCATCGCCCGCGGTGAGCCCCGGAAACACGATCACCGGATGGCCGTCCCCCTGCGGCAGACGGTTGAGCAGGGGCGTGGTGGCCACCATGGCGGCGTACTCCCAGGGCGCGCGCCCCTCCAGCAGCAGCAGCAATGCGCTGGGCGGCTTCAGCTTGGGAGGCTGCACGGCAGTCGAGGATCGAGGCATGGAAGCGGAAACAGGACACACCCGCTCGGTGTGCGGCCATGTTAGCGGGGACGGGGCGGTTGGAGTGAGGCGGGGCCTCTAGAACAGAGTTGCACGCCGGCTTCGAGACGGCCACGATGCAACGACATGAGCGGCACCCGAAAGCCAGCAAAGCTGGCTGTAAGCTGTCCGCTCGATGAAGGAGTTAGGCATCCCCCGCGCCACCGCCTTCGTCGCGGCTCCACTGCGCCGCTTCTTCTACAGGGCGTGGAAGCCTGCCTTCCAGCTCGTTCTTGATCCATTCGGGATCGATGTAGTTGAACTTGGACTCGATGAGCCACGCAAGAGATTCTTCTGGTCCACCGTTCAGATAGGGAGGCGGAGACACCGGCATGAACACGGTTGGAAGTTTTTCCTGCAGCGATATGTAGTTCAAGACAAATCCGAGTTCTTGAACCACCTGCCACGCAAGAGGGTTCGAGATATCTATTTCGAGCTTCACCCACCAGAACGCATCAGGAGTCGAATCCGACGCCATGACTCGCACAGCGGGGACACGGTTGAGAAACTCGACGAGCATCGGAAGGCCCTTTGACACAACCGAGGGGTCGATGTACTCAACCGGCGGAGTGGATGCCTCCAGCTTTCGCAAGATGTGGGCATGCAGTGTCCGGCGGGCGTCGGAGGCCTCTCGCTCCAGGGCCTTGCGAAGTTTCGATGGGACTTCAAGTTCCATGTGATGCCTAAGATTCCAGGTGAGCTGCGGACAACGGTGCAACGAACGTTGCCGAAGCATACAAGCATAGCCCGCCGCTGACTGCCTGCTCGACCGTCGGGTTGGGCCTTCGGGTCGACACATGGAGATCGTCCTGCCCAGGCTGGACGAGGTCGTCGGCGCCAAGGAGAACCGGCATCGGCCTGTCGTCCTCACCCCGCGCGAAGTACGCTCGATACGGCATGAATCGGGCGGCCCCAGCGGGCAGATCAACGCGCTGCTCTGCAACACGACGAACCATCCGGGCCAGGACGGGCAGGCCCAGGTCGCGGCGCCCGTTGGACAGCCCCGCCGCTCAGGCAAGGTCGCGCAGCGGGTGGGCGTGAGCCGGCCAGGGCGGATCGAAAAATGCCTGCACCATGCCGGGCGTGAGCTGGTCGACACGGGCCGGGTTCCAGTGAGGCTGATGGTCGCGATCGATGACCAGGGCCCGGATGCCCTCCACCGTTTCGCTGGCCGCACCAGGGCGCAACCGGAAGCAATGGCGCACCATCCCGCGCTCCATGCGCAAGGCGTCGGCGAGGGACATCGACCGGGCCCGGCGGATCTGCTCGAGCGCGACCGCCATCATCAGCGGCGAGCGTTTGCCCAGGGTAGCCAGCGTGGCCTGCGCCCACGCGCCCGTGTCGGCCTGCAGGCCGGCGATCACGGCTGCCAGTGTCGACGCGGCGAAATGATGATCGATGGCCTCGCGATGCGCCACCAGGTCATCCGGCACGGACGGCGCCGTCACCTCGTGCGCAGCCATCAGCGCCCGCATCTGCGCCAGGTTCTCGTGCGGCTGGTCGCACAGCGCCTCCAGCAACAGCGGCAGGCTCGCACTGGGTACACAGACATCCGCCAGGCCGGCCGCCATGGCATCGGCCGCAGCCAGCACCTGCCCCGTCAAGGCCAGGTACTCCCCCAGGCGGCCGGGGCAACGCGACAGGAACCAGCCGCCGCCTACGTCCGGGAAGAAGCCGATGAGGGTCTCCGGCATGGCCAGCTGGCTGTGCTCGGTGACGACACGCAGGGCCGCGCCCTGCGCCAGGCCCATGCCACCGCCCATGGTCACGCCGTCCAGGAAGGCGATCACCGGTTTCGGGTAGCGGTGCACCAGATGATCGAGCGCATATTCCTCGGTGAAGAAGTCCTCCAGCATCGGGTCGCCGTCCAGGGCGGCCCGGTGGAAGGCCCGGATGTCGCCCCCGGCGCAGAAGGCAGGGGCCTTGCCTTCGCGCCCGGCGCCGCGCAGCAGCACCGCGGCGACCGAAACATCGTCGCGCCACAGGCGCAGCAAACGGGTGATCTCGCGCACCATGCCGAGAGACAGCGCGTTGAGCGCCTGCGGCCGATGCAGGGTGATGACGCCGAGCGCGCCGCGCCGCGCGGCCAAGATCTCTTGCTGCAGCGCCGTCATGCGCCGAACACTCCCAGCCAGTACAGCACCCCGAGCACGAAGCCGGCCCAGAACACCATCTTCAACCAGGCCGACCAATGCCCCGAGTCGTCGTCGGAGGGCCTCGCCAGGTCGGCGGAGCCGGTCAGGAAGCCCCAGGCCAGCACCAGGGGCGCGGCCAGCAGATCGGCAAAGGCTGCGCCCATGGACAGGCCCAGCAAGGCGCAGGCCGAGCCCATCACGACGACCGGTCCCGCCGAGAACGGATGCCCGAGGAACATCCAGGCCAGCGCGACCACGGCGCCCCAGAAGGCGCCGATGACGGCGCATCCCAGCGCGAACCAGACCCGGTCACCCATGCCGGGGACGGTGCTGCCACGTCGGGACGGCCGCCTCATGCTCACTCGCGCGAAGCGCGCTTGCGGTCATGTTCCTTCAGGTGGCGCTTGCGGATGCGGATCGACTTCGGCGTGATCTCGACCAGTTCATCGTCGGCGATGAACTCCACCGCGTATTCGAGCGACAGCACGATGGGCGGGGTGATCTTGATCGCGTCTTCCTTGCCGGACACGCGGAAGTTGGTCAGCTGCTTGGCGCGCACCGCATTCACGACCAGGTCGTTGTCGCGGCTGTGGATGCCGACGATCATGCCCTCGTAGACCGGGTCGCCGGCCTTGACGAACATGCGGCCGCGGTCGTCCAGCTTGCCCAGGGCGTAGGTCACGATCTCGCCGTCGTCCTGGCTGATCAGCACGCCGTTCTTGCGGCCCTCGATCTCGCCCTTGTAGGGCTCGTAGCTGTCGAAGATGTTGCTGATGAGGCCGGTGCCGCGCGTCAGGTTCAGGAACTCGTTCTGGAAGCCGATCAGGCCACGCGCCGGGATGCGGTACTCGAGGCGCACACGGCCCATGCCGTCCGGTTCCATGTTGACGAGCTCGCCCTTGCGTTCGCCCAGCGCCTGCATGACGCCGCCCTGGTGCTGGTCCTCGATGTCGGCCGTCACCATCTCGATCGGCTCGTGCTTCTCGCCGTTGATCTCGCGGAACACCACGCGCGGCTTGGAGACCGCGAGTTCGAAGCCTTCGCGGCGCATGCTTTCCAGCAGGATGGTCAGGTGCAGCTCGCCGCGACCCGACACTTCGTAGACACCGTCCTCGTCGGTATCGCGGTAGCGCAGGGCCACGTTGACCTGCAGCTCGCGGTCGAGGCGGTCGCGCAGCTGGCGGCTGGTCACGAACTTGCCTTCGCGGCCGGCCAGCGGCGAGTTGTTGACGCAGAAGTTCATCGTCAGCGTCGGCTCGTCGATGGCCAGCATGGGCAGCGGCAGCGGCTGCTCCAGGCTGGTCAGGGTCACGCCGATGCCGATGTCCTCGATGCCGTTGATCAGCACGATGTCGCCCGGGCCGGCCATGTCGGCCTGCACACGCTCCAGGCCTTCGAACTTCAGCACCTGGTTGACGCGCGCCTTGCGCGGGGTGCTGTCCGGACCCGTATAGACGGCGACGTCCTGCATCGGGCGCAAGGTGCCGCTGTTGATGCGGCCGATGCCGATGCGGCCGACGTAGGTGGAATAGTCGAGCGAGCAGATCTGCAGCTGCAAGGGCGCGGTGGCCTCGCCTTCGTGCGGCGGCACGTGCTGGAGAATGGCATCGAACAGCGGGGCCAGGTCGGTGCCGGTCTCGCCCTGGTTCAGCGTCGCCCAGCCGTTCAGGCCCGACGCGTAGATGACGGGGAAGTCGAGCTGGGCCTCGGTCGCGCCCAGCTTGTCGAACAGGTCGAAGGTGGCGTTGATGACGTAGTCGGGGCGTGCGCCGGGACGGTCCACCTTGTTCACCACCACGATGGGCTTGAGACCGAGCGCGAGAGCCTTCTTGGTCACGAAGCGCGTCTGCGGCATCGGGCCTTCGACCGCATCGACCAGCAGCAGCACGCTGTCGACCATCGACAGCACCCGTTCCACTTCGCCGCCGAAGTCGGCGTGCCCCGGGGTGTCGACGATGTTGACGTGGGTGCCCTTCCATTCCACCGCGCAGTTCTTGGCGAGGATGGTGATGCCGCGTTCCTTTTCGAGGTCGTTGCTGTCCATCACCCGTTCGGCGACCTTCTCGTTCTGGCGGAAGGTGCCGCTCTGGCGCAGCAGTTGGTCCACCAGGGTGGTTTTGCCATGGTCGACGTGGGCGATGATGGCGACGTTGCGGATTTGCTTATTGGTCATACGGTTCTCTCACTCTTTCTTCACTTGCTCGTCGAGTCTTCTAAGAGGCCTTGCACCTCCGCCGGGCTCAAGAGCCTCGTTGAAATCAGCTCGCCCGAGACGATATGGGCGCTGCCGAGAAATGCCTTTTCCTGCGGGCCGTAGACCCGCACCCGCGCCGCGTCGGCCAGGCCGACCTGCCGGCGCAGGCCGGTCAGGAAGCGGCCGGCTTCGTCGTTGTCCAGACGCACCAGCGGCGCATCGGCCAGCAAGGCGTCGGACGGCAGCAGCAAGGCGTCGCGCTCGGCCTCCGACAGCTCGGCCAGGTGCTCCAGCGTGACGGCCGAGGCCACCGAGAGCGGGCCGCTGCCGGTGCGCCGCAGCCCACTCAGGTGGGCCCCGCAGCCCAGCGCCTCGCCGATGTCCTCGGCCAGGGTGCGGATGTAGGTGCCCTTGCTGCAGCTCACGTCCAGCACCAGCCGCTCATCCTGCCACTCGAGGATGTCGATGGCGTGGATGGTCACCCGGCGCGCCTCGCGCTCGACCTGGATGCCGGCGCGCGCGTAGTCGTACAGCGCCCGGCCTTCGTGCTTGAGCGCCGAATGCATGGGCGGCACCTGCTCGATCGGGCCGGTGAAGGCGCGGCAGGCGGCGTCGATCTGCCCGCGGCCCAGCGCCACCGGGCGCACCTGCAGCACGTCGCCCTCGGCATCGCCTGTGCTGGTGGTGGAGCCCAGGCGCAAGGTGGCGAGGTAGCGCTTGTCGGCGTCCAGGCTGACCTGCGAGAACTTGGTGGCCGCGCCGAAGCACAGCGGCAGCAGGCCGGTGGCCAGCGGGTCCAGCGTGCCGGTATGCCCCGCCTTCTCGGCGCGGAACAATCGCTTGGCCTTCTGCAACGCATCGTTGCTCGACAGGCCCAGCGGCTTGTCGAGCAGCAGCACGCCGTGGACGGCGCGCCGGGGGATGCGGGGGCGCGGGGCGTGCACGGGCTCAGTCTTCCTTGCCGCCGGCCTCGGGCGCAGCCGGCTCGACATCGTCCTTGGCACGGGTCGAGTTCGCTTCGCGGATCAGCGCGCTCAGCTCGGCCGCACGCTCGATGGTGCGGTCGAACTCGAAATGCAGCGTCGGCACGGTGTGGATCTGCAGCCGCTTGAACAAGCCGTTGCGCAGGAAACCCGCCGCCTCGTTGAGGGCGGTCTCGGTCTCCTTGATGTCGCCCACCAGCAGCGAGAAGAACACCTTGGCATGGGCGTAGTCGGGCGTGACCTCGACCGCCTGCACCGTCAGCATGCCGATGCGGGGATCCTTGAGTTCGCGGATGAGCTCCGCCAGGTCGCGCTGGATCTGGTCGGCCACGCGGAAACCGCGGTTGGGGATGGATCGTTTATGACGCATGAGATGCTCCTGGGGGCCCAGCAAACACAAACCCCGCCCTCTGGAGTCCACCGCCGGCCTCCGCTGCGCCGCAGCCGCTCCCCGGGGGGAGCGGTCGGCGCGGGCGGTGGAACGGCGCTGCCCGAGAAGACGGGGTGTGGGTCGGGACCCGCTCCGCTTTTACAGCGTACGTGCCACTTCCTTGACTTCGAAGAACTCCAGCTGGTCGCCTTCGTGGATGTCGTTGTAGTTCTTGAGCTTGATACCGCACTCGAAACCGGTGGCGACCTCGCGCACGTCGTCCTTGAGGCGGCGCACCGACTCGACTTCGCCGGTGTAGACCACCACGTTGTCGCGCAGCAGGCGGAAGCGCGCGTTGCGGCGCACCAGGCCCGAGGTGACCATGGAGCCGGCCACCGTGCCGATCTTCGAGGCCACGAACACGGTGCGGATCTCGGCCGTGCCGATGGTCTCCTCGCGCTGCTCGGGTGCCAGCATGCCGGTCATCGCCGCCTTCACTTCATCGACGGCGTCGTAGATGATGTTGTAGTAGCGGATGTCGACCCCGTTGTGCTCGGCCAGCTTGCGCGCACCGGCATCGGCGCGGGTGTTGAAGCCCACGATGACCGCCTTGGACGCGATGGCCAGGTTGACGTCGGACTCGGAGATGCCGCCCACCGCGCCGTGCACCACCTGCACCTTGACTTCCTCGGTGCTCAGCTTGAGCAGGGCCTGGGTCAAGGCTTCCTGCGAACCCTGCACGTCGGCCTTGATGATCAGCGCCAGCGTCTGCACGTCGCCCTGGCCCATCTGGTCCATCAGGTTCTCGAGGTTGGCGGCCTGGCGCTTGGCCAGCTTCACGTCGCGGTACTTGCCCGAACGGAAGGTGGCGATCTCGCGCGCACGGCGCTCGTCGCTCAGCACCATGAACTCGTCACCGGCCTGCGGCACTTCGGTCAGGCCCTGGATCTCGACCGGAAGCGAAGGACCGGCCTCGGTGATCGGCTTGCCGTTCTCGTCCAGCATGGCGCGCACGCGGCCATAGGTCGAACCGGCCAGCACCACGTCGCCGCGCTTGAGCGTGCCGGACTGGATCAGCACGGTCGCGACCGGGCCGCGGCCCTTGTCCAGCTTGGCTTCGACGATCAGGCCCTTGGCCATCGAGGCCTTCGGGGCCTTCAGCTCCAGCACTTCGGCCTGCAGCAGCACCTGCTCCAGCAGGTCGTCGATGCCGGCACCGGTCTTGGCAGACACCGGCACGAAGGGCGAGTTGCCGCCGAACTCTTCGGGCACCACCTCTTCGGCCACCAGCTCGCTCTTCAGGCGCTCGGTGTTGGCGTCGGGCTTGTCGATCTTGTTCATCGCGACCACGATCGGCACACCGGCCGCGCGGGCGTGGTGGATGGCTTCCTTGGTCTGCGGCATGACGCCGTCGTCGGCCGCCACCACCAGGATGACGATGTCGGTCGCCTTGGCGCCACGGGCACGCATGGCGGTGAACGCCGCGTGGCCCGGGGTGTCGAGGAAGGTGATCATGCCGCGCGGCGTGTCGACGTGGTAGGCGCCGATGTGCTGCGTGATGCCGCCGGCTTCGCCGGAGGCCACGCGGGCGCGGCGGATGTAGTCGAGCAGCGAGGTCTTGCCGTGGTCGACGTGGCCCATCACCGTGACCACCGGCGCACGCGGCAGCAACTCGTGGTTGGCATCGGCCTCGGCGTCTTCCGCGAGGAAGGCATCCGGATCGTCGAGCTTGGCGGCGAAGGCCTTGTGGCCCATCTCCTCCACCAGGATCATGGCGGTTTCCTGGTCGAGCTGCTGGTTGATGGTGACCATCTGGCCCAGCTTCATCAACTGCTTGATGACCTCGGAGGCCTTCACCGACATCTTGTGGGCCAGGTCGGCCACGCTGATGGTCTCGGGAACGTGCACTTCCTGGACCTGCTGCTCGACGGGGGCCACGAAGGTGGACGGACCGTCGTTGCGCTGCTCGCCGCGGCGGCCGCCGCGAGGCGCACGCCAGCCCGGACGGTTGCCGGCGCCGGTGTTGATGGTCTTGAGGCCGCGTTTCTTGGCGGCGTCATCGGCCCAGCTCGACGACAGCTTCTCGGACTTGACCGACTTCTTGTCGCCCGGCTTGGCGGCCGTGCCCGGCGCGGCCGGAGCCCCTGCCGCGACGGCCGGCTTGTGGATCGTGCCCTTGATGCCTTCCTTGTTCGGATCGACCTTGGGCGGCTCCTCGGGCTTCTTGGCCTGCAGCACGCGCTTGGGCGCGTTCATCATCGCGCGGATGGCGGCGGCTTCGTCCTCGGCCGCCTTGCGGCGCTTGGCCAGGTCGGCGGCACGCTGCTTTTCCTCGTCGACCACATCGGCCGCCTTGATCACACGCAGCGCGGGCTTGGCCGGTTCGGCCGCGGCGGCAGGCGCCGGAGCGGGCGCCTGGACCACGGGGGCCACGGGAGCCGCGGGTTTCTTCTTCGCGCCGGCCGCCGCGGCTTCGGCAGCCGCCTTGGCGGCGGCTTCGGCGGCAGCCTTGGCGGCGGCGGCCGCAGCGGCCTCGGCCGCCTCGCGGGCCCGGGCCTCGGCGGCCTCGCGCTCGCGTTTCTCGGCCTCCTCGCGCAGGCGGCGCTCCTCGGCCAGCGCGGCTTCCTGGGCGCGCAGGGCCTCGGCCTGCGCCTTGGCCTCGTCCTCGCGGCGCTGCAGCTCGAGGTCCTCGACCACCGGTGCCGGGGCTTCCTCCGCCGGAGCACTCTCGTCACGCTTGATGAACGTGCGCTTCTTGCGCACCTCGACCTGGATCGTGCGCGCCTTGCCGCTCGAATCGGCCTGCTTGATTTCGCTGGTCGACTTGCGGGTCAGCGTGATTTTCTTGCGGTCTCCCCCGGCGGTGCCGTGCGAGGTACGCAGGAAGTCGAGCAGTCGCTCCTTGTCGGACTCGGTCAGCGCGTCATCGGTGGACGCCTTCGCGACTCCGGCCGACTGAAGCTGCTCGAGCAGTGCCGCGGCTGAGCGGTTGAGCTCGGCGGCAAACTGGGCGACGGTGGTCACAGCCATGTGTATATCCTTGCTAGGTGCTTGCGGTGCTGCGGTGGATTCTGGAACGCCTTGTGTGACAAGCGATCGATCAGGTGGTGAACCAATGTTCACGCGCCTTCATGATCAGCGCCTTGGCCTGCTCGTCGTTCACCCCGGTCATCTCGGTGAGCTCGTCCACGGCCAGGTCGGCCAGGTCGTCCCGGGTGTGGATGCCGCCGTCGGACAGCTTCGCGATCAGTTCGGGCGTCAGGCCTTGCAGATCACGCAGGTTTTGCGACACATCTTCCATTTTCTCTTCGCGAACGATTTCCATCGTCAGCAAAGCATCTTTTGCGCGGGTCCGCAGTTCGTTGACGGTATCTTCGTCGAAACCCTCGATCTCGAGCATTTCCTGCATCGGGACATAAGCCACTTCCTCCAGGCTGCCGAAACCCTCGGCAATCAGGATGTCGGCGACTTCCACGTCGACGTCGAGTTTCTCGACGAACAGCTTGCGCACGCTGTCGGATTCCTCGCTCTGCTTGGCCTGCGACTCCTCGGCCGTCATGATATTGATGCGCCAGCCGGTCATCTCGGACGCCAGGCGCACATTCTGGCCGCCGCGACCGATGGCGATCGCGAGGTTCTCCTCGTCGACCACGACGTCCATCGCGTGGCGCTCCTCGTCGACCACGATGGACTGCACGTTGGCCGGGGCCAGCGCGCCGATGACGAACTGCGCCGGGTCCTCCGACCACAGCACGATGTCCACGCGCTCGCCCGCCAGCTCGTTGGTGACGGCATTGACACGCGAGCCGCGCACGCCGACGCAGGTGCCGATGGGGTCGACCCGCTTGTCGTGCGAGATGACGGCGATCTTGGCGCGCGAACCGGCGTCGCGGGCGCAGGACTTGATCTCGAGCAGGCCCTGCTCGATCTCGGGGACTTCCTGGGAGAACAGCTCCACCATGAAGCCCGGCGCGCTGCGCGACAGCAGGATCTGCGGGCCGCGCAGGGTCGGATCGACCTCGGCGATGTAGGCCCGCACCCGGTCGCCGGAGCGCAGGTTCTCCTTGGGGATCATCTCGCTGCGCTTGAGGCGGCCCTCGATGCGGCCCGACTCGACGATCACGTCGCCCTTGTCGAGGCGCTTGACGGTGCCCACGAAGATCTTGTCGCCGCGCGACAGGAAATCGGTCAGCAACTGCTCGCGCTCGGCGTCGCGGATCTTCTGCAGGATGACCTGCTTGGCGGCCTGCGCGCCGATGCGGCCGATGGTCACCGACTCGACCGGCTCCTCGATGTAGTCGTCGATCTCGATGTCGGGAATCTGCTCGAGCGCCTCGAACAGCAGGATTTCGGAGTCGGGCAGCTGCAGACCGGCTTCGTTGGGCACCACGTGCCAGCGGCGGAAGGTCTCGTAGTCGCCGCTCTCGCGGTCCACGGTCACGCGGATATCGACCTCGCCCCCATGCAGTTTCTTGCTGGCCGAGGCCAGGGCTGCCTCGACGGCACCGAACACCACTTCCCGATCCACGCTCTTCTCGCGTGAAATGGCGTCTACCAGCATCAACAGTTCGCGGTTCATTGCTTACGATCTCCGTCAGTTTCATCGGCCAGCGCCTGTGTGCCGGCGGATTCGGGGGCCGCGGGCATGAAGCGCCGGCCTTTGAAATCCACCACGGGCACCAGACGGGCCTCCTTTACTTCGTCAAGCGAAAAATCAAGTGCTTGTTCCACCTTGCCGTCGTTGAACACCAAACGCCAGCCCTCTCCCTCGGCGCCCAGCAGGCCCCGATATTTCTTGCGGCCCTGAAACGGCAGTTTCAGGGTCAGCTCGATCTCCTGCCCGGAGAACCGCTCGTAATCGGCGACCTTCTTCAGCGGGCGATCCAGCCCCGGCGACGACACCTCGAGCCGCTCGTAGGCGCAACCTTCCACTTCCAGCACGTGCTGCAGCTGGCGGGTGACCTTTTCGCAGTCTTCCACCACGATATATTCGCCGCTGGGATCGTTGGCCACGCGGTCGATGTACACGCGCAGCAACCCCTTGGCGCTGCGCTCGCAGTCCACGAGGTCGTAACCCAGCCCGGTTACGGTACTTTCAACAACAGCTTGCCAGTTCATCCAGTAGTTCGCGCCTGAAAAGCTTGTTCAGGCCCGCCGCTGCCGCCCTGGGAAGGGCTCCACCGCAAAGTCGATCAAGCAAAAAAAAAGGGCTGGAAGAATCCGCCCATGCAGTTTTCTTGCGAAAGACGCATTGTAGCGTGACGTCGCGTTACAGACAAGGCCCCAGCCTGTCAAGCCGACAAGATCTCTGCCGCTGTGGCGTCTTGGGCACGGCCCGGCCGTGCGAAAATCGCGGCCAATTTTCACAAGGATGGAGTGACCATGGGTTTTCTGGCCGGCAAGCGCTTTCTGATCACCGGGCTTCTTTCGAACCGCTCGATCGCCTACGGTATTGCCAAGGCGTGCCATCGCGAGGGGGCCGAGCTGGCCTTCAGCTACCAGGGCGAACGTTTCCGCGAGCGGGTGGCCGAGTTCGCGGCCGAATTCAATTCCAGCCTGGTCTACGACTGCGATGTCGCCAGCGACGAACAGATCGACGCCATGTTCGCCCAGCTGGGCGAGGCCTGGCCCGAATTCGACGGTTTCGTCCATTCCATCGGGTTCGCGCCGCGCGAAGCCATCGCCGGCGACTTCCTCGAAGGTCTGTCGCGCGAGGCCTTCCGCATCGCCCACGACATATCCAGTTACAGTTTTCCCGCCCTGGCCAAGGCGGCCGCCCCGCGCCTGCGCCGCAACGGCGCCCTGCTCACCCTGAGCTACCTGGGCGCGGTGCGCAGCATGCCTAGCTACAACACCATGGGCCTGGCCAAGGCCTCGCTGGAAGCCGGCGTGCGCTACCTCGCGGCCAGCCTCGGCCCCAAGGGCGTGCGCGTGAACGGCATTTCCGCCGGCCCCATCAAGACACTGGCCGCCTCGGGCATCAAGGGCTTCGGCAAGATGCTCGAGATGTCGGCCAACTCGCCGCTGGGCCGCAACGTCACCATCGAGGACGTGGGCAACGTGGCGGCCTTCCTGCTGTCCGACCTGGCGGCCGGGGTGACCTCCGAGATCACCTATGTGGACGGCGGCTTCAGCCAGACCGCCCTCGCCGGCATCACCGAGTAAGACCGGCCGGCGCCGGTTTCCCCCCCAAAAAAAGACCCGCCTAGGCGGGTCTTTTGCATGGCAGGGGCGCGAGGCGCTCCACCCCGGTTCAGTCGTCGCGCACGCAATCCACGAAGTAGCAATGGGTCCCGGCGTCGCCGTCCTGCTCGACCAGGCCGTGCACATCGGTGTCGAAGCCGGGGAACTGGGCGTTGAACGAACGCGTGAAGCGCAGGTAGTCGACGATCTTCTTGTTGAAGCGCTCGCCCGGGATCAGCAGCGGGATGCCCGGCGGGTACGGGGTCACCAGCGAGGCGGTGATGCGCCCTTCCAGGTCGTCGATGGCCACGCGCTCGGTCTGCCGGTGGGCGATGCGCGCGAAGGCATCGCTGGGTTTCATCGCCGGCTGCAGGTCCGACAGGTACATCTCGGTCGTCAGGCGGGCGATGTCGTTCTTGGCATAGGCCTCGTGCACCTGCTGGCTCAGGTCGGCCAACCCCATGCGCTCGTAGCGCGGGTGCTGGGCGACGAAGTCCGGCAGCACGCGCCACAGCGGTACGTTGCGGTCGTAGTCGTCCTTGAACTGCTGCAGCGCGGTCAGCAGCGTGTTCCAGCGGCCCTTGGTGATGCCGATGGTGAACATGATGAAGAAGGAGTACAGGCCCGTCTTCTCGACCACCACCCCGTGCTCGGCCAGGAACTTGGTGACGATGCTGGCCGGGATGCCCGTCTTGGCGAACTTGCCCGACATGTCCAGCCCCGGCGTGATGATGGTGCTCTTGATCGGATCGAGCAGGTTGAAGCCCTCGGCCAGCTCTCCGAACCCGTGCCACGGGTCGCCCGCCTCGAGCACCCAGTCCTGGCTGTCGCCGATGCCGTCCTTGGCGAGGTGGTCCGGGCCCCAGACCTTGAACCACCAGTCCTGGTCGTACTCCTGCTCGACCTTGCGCATGGCACGGCGGAAATCCAGCGCCTCGCTGATGCTTTCCTCGACCAGGGCCGGGCCGCCGGGCGCTTCCATCATGGCCGCCGCCACGTCGCAGGACGCGATGATCGCGTACTGCGGGCTGGTGGAGCTGTGCATCAGGTAGGCCTCGTTGAAGAGGTGGCGGTCGAGCTTGCGCGTCTGCGAGTCCTGCACCAGCACCTGCGAGGCCTGGCTCAGGCCGGCCAGCAGCTTGTGCGTGGACTGGGTGGCGAACACCAGCTGGTCCTTGGGGCGCACCCGGCCCTTGCCCATGGAATGGTAGGTGCCGTAGAAACCGTGGAAGGCCGCATGCGGCAGCCAGGCCTCGTCGAAATGCAGGGTGTCGATGTAGCCGTCGAGCGAGTGCTTGATGGTCTCGGTGTTGTAAAGCACGCCGTCGTAGGTGCTCTGGGTGAGCGTGAGGATGCGCGGCTTCACCTGCTCGGGGTCGACCCCCTTGAGCAGCGGGTTGGCGGCGATCTTGCGGCGGATCGACTCGGGCGAGAACTCGCCCTGGGGGATCGGGCCGATGATGCCGTAGTGGTTGCGCGTCGGGCGCAGGAACACCGGCACCGCCCCCGTCATGATGATGGAGTGCAGGATCGACTTGTGGCAGTTGCGGTCGACCACCACCACGTCGCCCGGCGCCACCGCGTGGTGCCAGACCATCTTGTTGCTGGTGCTGGTGCCGTTGGTCACGAAGAAGCAGTGGTCGGCATTGAAGATGCGGGCCGCGTTGCGCTCGCTGGCGGCCACCGGGCCGGTGTGGTCGAGCAGCTGGCCGAGCTCGTCCACCGCGTTGCAGACGTCGGCGCGCAGCATGTTCTCGCCGAAGAACTGGTGGA
>CBIHOH010000071.1:0-25645 GCA_966211755.1 uncultured Rhizobacter sp.
CTTCATGCGGACCTTCGGCATGGACGAGCCGATGGGCTGCTACGACGACATCGAGGCGGCCACCGTCTTCGTGCTCTGGGGCTCCAACATGGCGGAGATGCACCCCATCCTGTGGACGCGCGTGACGGACCGGCGGCTCAGCGGCCCCGGTGTCAAGGTGGCAGTGCTGTCCACGTTCGAGCACCGCTCCTACGAGCTGGCCGACATCGAGTTGACCTTCCGGCCGCAGACCGACCTGGCCATCCTGAACTACATCGCGCATCACATCATCTCGACGGGCCGGGTCAACAAGGACTTCGTCGGCAAGCACACCAACTTCAAGCTCGGCAATGCCGACATCGGCTATGGCCTGCGGCCCGAGCATCCGCTGCAGAAGGCGGCCAAGAATGCGAACGACCCCGGCGGGTCCAGGCCGATCAGTTTCGAGGACTACGCCAAGTTCGTCTCCACCTACGACCTGGACCACACGGCCAAGCTGACCGGCGTGCCGAAGAACCGGCTGCTGGCGCTGGCCGAGCTGTATGCCGATCCGAAGACCAAGGTGATGTCGTTCTGGACCATGGGCTTCAACCAGCACACGCGGGGGACCTGGGCCAACAACCTGATCTACAACATCCATCTGCTGACGGGCAAGATCGCGTCGCCGGGCAACAGCCCTTTCTCGCTGACCGGACAGCCCTCCGCCTGCGGCACCGCGCGCGAGGTGGGCACCTTCGCGCACCGGCTGCCGGCCGACATGGTGGTGACCAACCCCAAGCACCGCGCCCATGCCGAGGAGACCTGGAAGCTGCCGGCCGGCACCATCCCCGACAAGCCGGGCTACCACGCCGTGCTGCAGAACCGCATGCTCAAGGACGGCAGGCTCAATGCCTACTGGGTGATGGTCAACAACAACATCCAGGCCGGCGCCAACCTGATGCAGGAAGGCTATGCCGGCTACCGCAACCCCGAGAACTTCATCGTCGTCTCCGACGCCTACCCGACCGTCACCGCCCTCGCGGCCGACCTGGTCCTGCCCAGCGCCATGTGGGTGGAGAAGGAAGGTGCCTACGGCAACGCCGAGCGGCGCACCCACTTCTGGCATCAACTGGTGACCGCGCCCGGCGAGGCACGCTCCGACCTCTGGCAATTGATGGAGTTCTCCAAGCGCTTCAAAATCGAAGAGGTGTGGCCCGAGGAGCTGATCGCGAAGAAGCCCACGCTGCGCGGCAAGACCTTGTTCGAGGTGCTCTACAGAAACGGCAATGTCGACAGGTTCCCGTTGTCCGACACCGACAAGGCCTACGAGAACAGCGAGTCCGAGGCCTTCGGCTTCTATGTGCAGAAGGGCCTGTTCGAGGAGTACGCGAGCTTCGGCCGCGGCCACGGACATGACCTGGCCCCGTTCGACGACTACCACAAGGTGCGCGGCCTGCGCTGGCCGGTGGTGAACGGCAAGGAAACGCTGTGGCGCTACCGCGAGGGTGCCGATCCCTATGTGAAGGCCGGCACCGGCTACCAGTTCTATGGCAATCCGGACGGCAGGGCCAACATCTTCGCGCTGCCCTACGAACCGCCGGCCGAGGCCCCGGACAAGGAGTTCCCGTTCTGGTTGTCCACCGGCCGCGTGCTGGAGCACTGGCACTCGGGTTCCATGACCCGGCGCGTGCCCGAGCTGCACCGCGCCGTGCCCAACGCGCTGTGCTACATGCACCCGGACGACGCCAGGGAACTCGGCGTGCGGCGCGGCAGCGAGGTGGAGATCGCATCCCGGCGCGGCCACATGCGCACCCGGGTGGAGACCCGCGGCCGCAACAAGCCGCCGCGGGGCCTGGTCTTCGTGCCCTGGTTCGATGCCAGCCAGCTGATCAACAAGGTCACGCTGGACGCCACCGACCCGATTTCGCTGCAGACCGACTTCAAGAAGTGTGCGGTCAAGATCACCAAGGTCTGAGGAGCCGCGACCATGTCCAGCATCATCCGACGCCTAGCCCTGCTGCTGTGCCTGGGGGCCAGCCTGGCGCTGGCCCATGCCCAGACGGCGGCCCAGTCCCAGGCCGCCCGGCCGTTCATCGATGCCGCCCGAGGCCCTACGCCCATCACCGAGTCCACCCGGCCGCCGCTGCTGGGCAATGCCGTCAACGACGACCTGCGCCGCACGCGCAACTACGCGATGCAGCCGCCCACCATTCCGCACCGCGTGGACGGCTACCAGGTGGACAGGAACTTCAACAAATGCCTGGACTGCCACGCCCGCGCCAAGACCGAGGTGTCGCAGGCCATTCCGGTCAGCATCACGCACTACATGGACCGTGACGGCCGCATGCTGGCCCAGGTCTCCACGCGGCGCTATTTCTGCATGCAGTGCCATGTGGCCCAGGACGCGGTGCGGCCGCTGGTGCCCAACAACTTCCAGGACGTGGACACCGTGATCCAGCGCGCGCTGCAAGGCCTGGGCTCCGGCAAGACCCCCAAGAAATGACGGCATCCAGGAGCCACCCGCCATGTTGAACCTTCTCAAGCGATATTGGACGGTGATCCGCCGGCCCAGCGTGCACTTCAGCCTGGGCTTTCTGACCATAGGCGGCTTCATAGGCGGCGTGCTGTTCTGGGGCGCGTTCAACACGGCGATGGAGCTGACCAACACCGAGAAGTTCTGTACCGGCTGCCACGAGATGCGCGACAACGTGTTCGCCGAGCTGAAGAGCACCGTCCATTACACCAACCGGTCCGGCGTGCGGGCCGTCTGTTCCAACTGCCATGTGCCGCACGATTGGACCGACAAGATCGCGCGCAAGATGCAGGCCTCCAAGGAGGTCTGGGGGAAGATCTTCGGCACCATCGACACGCCCGAGAAGTTCCAGGAGAAGCGGCTCGAGCTGGCACGGCACGAATGGGCCCGCCTGAAGGCCAACGATTCGCTGGAATGCCGCAATTGCCATAACTACGACTCGATGGACTTCACGCGCCAGAGCGTGCGGGCCCAGGCCATGCACTCCACCTACCTGGCCAGCAAGGAAAAGACCTGCATCGACTGCCACAAGGGCATCGCCCACCGCCTGCCTCACATCCCGCCCGGCGAGTCACCCTCCGACAGCCCGGGCCAGGCCGTGCCCCGGGGCGATGAGGCCGCCGCCGCCGGCCAAACCAAGCCCTGATACCTCGTGTCGCCCGAGACCCGCAGCGCGCCGACGCCGGCGCATGACAAGGCGAGCGCACGGGACGGCGTGTGCATGCGAGGAACTTCCCGATGATTCCCGAGATCGGCGTCTTCGCGCTGGTGCTGGCGCTGCTGGTCGCCGTGGCCCAGGCGCTGCTGCCCCTGGCCGGTGCCCACTGGCGAGTGGCGGCCTGGATGCGTGTGGCGCGGCCCGCATCGGCCTTGCAGTTCGTCTTCGCCTGGCTCGCCTTCGGCTGCCTGGCCTGGTCCTTCCTGGCCAACGACTTCTCGGTGGTCTACGTGGCCGCCAACTCGCACACCGATCTGCCGGCGATCTACCGCTTTGCCTCCGTCTGGGGCAGCCACGAGGGCTCCATGCTGCTGTGGCAGTGCCTGCTGTCCGGCTGGACCCTGGCCGTGGCGCTGCGCAGCCGCCAGCTGCCGCCGGCCTATGCGGCGCGGGTGCTGGGGGTGATGGGGGCGCTCAGCGTGGGACTGCTGCTCTTCATCCTCCTGCTGTCCAATCCGTTCGAGCGGCTGATGCCCGCCGCGCCGCAGGGCCGCGACCTCAACCCGCTGCTGCAAGATCCCGGCATGGTGATGCACCCGCCGCTGCTCTACATGGGCTATGTGGGCTTCTCGGTGGCCTTCGCCTTCGGCATTGCCGCGCTGCTCTGCGGCGAGCTGAATGCCGCCTGGGCGCGCTGGTCGCGGCCCTGGACCCTGGCGGCCTGGAGTTTCCTCACCCTGGGCATCCTGCTGGGCAGCGCCTGGGCCTACTATGTGCTGGGCTGGGGAGGCTGGTGGTTCTGGGACCCGGTGGAAAACGCCTCCTTCATGCCCTGGCTGGTGGGCACGGCGCTGATCCACTCCCTCATCGTCACCGACCAGCGCGGCGCCTTCCGCAGCTGGACCGTGCTGCTGGCCATCGCCGCCTTCTCATTGAGCCTGCTGGGCACCTTCCTGGTCCGTTCGGGCGTGCTCACCTCGGTCCATGCCTTCGCGGTGGACCCCGGCCGCGGGCTCTACATCCTGTGTTTCATGGTGGCGGTGGTGGGAAGCTCGTTGCTGCTCTTCGCCTGGCGCGCACCCAGCGTGGGCCTGGGGGGCTGGTTTGCCATGCTCTCGCGCGAGTCGCTGCTGCTGGCCAACAACGTGTTGTTCAGCGTGGCCGCGCTCGCCGTGTTCATCGGCACGCTGTACCCGTTGTTGCTGGACGTGCTGGGGAGCGGCAAGATATCCGTGGGGCCGCCGTATTTCGAGGCTGTGTTCGTTCCGCTCATGGTGCCGGCCCTGGTCCTGATGGGCGTGGGCCCGATGGCCCGCTGGAAGCAGGGCACGCTGCCCGAGTTCCAAGGCCAGCTGCGCTGGGCCCTGGGCGCCAGCGGCGTCAGCGCGCTGATCCTGGGGGTGTCGGTCCGCGGCGAAGGCGAATCGGGCTGGACGCCGCTCTCCGCCTTCGGCCTGGTGTTGGCCGCCTGGTGCCTGTTCAGCGCGCTGGCCCATGCCCGGCAGCGCCTGGCCGGCAGCGGATCCGCGCGGCTCGGCTGGCGCCAGCGTGCCGTCAAGCAGCCCTGGAGCTGGTGGGGCATGTTGCTGGCCCATGCAGGGGTCGGCCTGTTCATTCTTGGCGTCACGCTGGCCAACGGCTTCGAGGCCAAGCGGGAGCTGAGCCTCACGATGGGCCAGACGGTCAGCGTGGCCGGCTACCAGTTCCGCCTGGAGCAGCTGGACACCGTGGCCGGCCCCAACTACGACGCCCGGCGTGCTCATCTGCGTGTGCAGCACGACGGCAACGAGGTCGGCGTGTTGCGGCCCGAGAAACGCGTGTTCCGTGCGCAAGGCATGCCCTTGAGCCAGGCGGCCATCGACTCCGGCCCGACCCGCGACCTGTTCGTGGCCCTCGGCGACGAGGTGGACGCACGCACCTGGACCCTGCGCATCCAGGTCAAGCCCTTCATGGCCTGGATCTGGGTCGGCTGCGTGCTGATGGCCTTTGGCGGACTGCTGGCGCTGGCAGACCGCCGCTATCGCGCGACGGCCTTGTCGCGGGCATCGGACGGGGCGCGGACCGCGGTGCCGGCTCCGGCTCGCGCTGGAATGGCGGAGGCTCTTGCGGCTCCGGGGACTCGGGCATTGCCAACCGCCCACGCCGCGGGGGTGGACTGATGCGTTTTTTGATGCCGCTGCTGGCCTTCCTGGGTCTGGCCCTGGTGCTGGGCATGGGCATGCAGCGCGACCCGCGTGTGCTGCCCTCCGCGCTGCTGGATCGGCCCGCACCGGCCATGGCCAGGCCGCTGCTGCAGGAGCCGGCGCGGATCTTCGACAGTGCCGAACTCAAGGGCCAGGTATGGATGCTCAACGTCTGGGCCTCCTGGTGCGAGCCCTGCCGTGCCGAAATGCCGGCGCTGAAGGTCCTGGCGCGTCAGGACGGCGTGCCGCTGGTCGGCCTGAACTACAAGGACCGGGATGCGCAGGCGCTGGCGCTGCTGCAACTGGCGGGCAACCCCTATCTCGTGTCCGTGGTCGATGCCGACGGTCGGGTGGGCATGGATTTCGGTGTGCAGGGCGTGCCGGAAACCTTCGTCATCGACGCCGCCGGCCGGGTGCGCCTGCGCCACCAGGGGGCCGTGACCGCCCAGGTCTGGCGGGACAAGCTGATGCCCCTCGTGAGAACACTGCGATGAACAGGATGCTGACGCTCTGGATCGCCGTGGCCCTGGCCATGGGGCTGGCGCCGCCCGTGCTTGCCGGCACTGGCGGCCCCGCGCTGGAAGCCCGCGAACAGCGACTGGCCCATGAGCTGCGCTGCGTGGTCTGCCAGAACCAGAGCGTGGCCGAATCCAATGCGCCCTTGGCCGCGGACATGCGCCGCGAGATCCGCAACCAGTTGCAGGCCGGCCGCAGCGACGCGGAAGTCGTGGACTTCTTCGAGCAGCGCTATGGTGCCTTCGTCCATTACAAACCGCCGCTGCAGCCCAATACCTGGCTGCTGTGGGGGGCCCCGTTCGTGCTGGGCCTGGGCGGCCTGGTGCTCCTGTGGCGACTGCTGCGCCGCCGGCATCGCCAGGCCCTGCCGGAGCCGCTCAGCGCGGCGCAGCGCGAGCGTGTGCGCCGCCTGCTGGATGAGGACACAGCCTCGTGAGCCCCCTGCTGCCCCTGTGGGCGATCGCCGTCGCCCTGCTGCTGCTGGCCCTGGGCGGACTGCTGTGGCCTTTGCTGCACGAGCCGGGCGCTGCCGAGGAGGATGCCGCGGCGGACGCGACCACTGACCGCGAGCGCCTGCGCCGACTCCACCTCGTCCAGCGAGAGGAGCTGGAGCGCGAGCATGATCGCCGGTGTCTGGGCTCCGACGAGCGCGTGCAAGCCCTGGAAGAGCTGGAGCGCCGCCTGCTGGACGATCTGGATTCGTTGCCCGCGTCCACCGTGGCCTCGGACGGGCCCTGGCGCCGAGGCCTGCCCGCCGCCGTGCTGAGCGTGCTGCTGCCGCTGGGCGCGCTGAGCCTCTACTCGCACGTGGGTGACCCGTTGGCCGCCGCCACGCTGGCCACGGCCTCGCCGGACGCCCATGTCGCCGAAGGCTCCGACGCCCAGGCCATGGCGGCCCGCCTGGAAGAGCGCCTGCGCCAGCAGCCCGACAACCTGGAGGGCTGGCTGGTGTTGGCACGCAGCCGCGAGGTGATGGAGCAGTACGACGCCGCCACCCGCGCCTACCGGCAGGCCGTGAAGCTGGCGGCCCGGCAGCAGACGCCATCCAGCTTCCAGGCCCGGCTGCACGCCGACCTGGCCGATGCGCTGGCGTCCGCCCGCGGCGGAGTGCTGGACGCGCCGGTGCAAGAGGTGCTCAGGGCCGCGATGGCACTGGATGCCGAGCAGCCCAAGGCCTTGGCCCTGGCTGGCACCGCTGCTGCGCGCCAGGGCGACCTGGCGGGCGCACGGGTCCATTGGCGCCGCCTGCTGGGCCTGCTCGAGCCCGGCTCGGACATGGCGTTGCGGGTGCAGGGCGACCTGGACAGCCTGGACAAAGTGGCGGGGACTTCCGCAGGAAATGCCGAGGACTCCCGGGCCCGCGTCGGACCCACCGGCGGCCTGTCCGGATCCGTGGTGCTGGATCCAGCCTTGCAAGGGCGCGTGCAGCCCGGCGACACCGTTTTCATCGTCGTGCGCACGCCCTCGACGGGCCGTATGCCGGTGGGTTTGTTGCGCCTGAAGGCAGAGCGATTTCCCATGGAGTTCATGTTGGACGACCGGCATGCGATGTCACCCCATCTTCCACTCTCCCGCTTCGAGAACTTGACCATCGAGGTGCGCGTCAGCCGCAGCGGCTCCACGCAGCGCCTGGCGGGCGAGCCCATCAGCCGGGCGCTGCCTGTGCATGCGGGAAGCCGTGACCTGGTGCTCGTGGTGGACAGCTTGGAGCCATCCCCCGCAGCATCCTCGGCCAATGGGGACGACAAGAGGCGGGCGCAGCGATAGGTCCGCTTTGGCACGGCGGTGCCGGGACGGAGATCGACTTCCTCACGCCCAGGCAGACGCGAGGCGCAGGCTGCCTAGGCCGGGGGGGAGCTGCGCAGCAGCTCCATCCGGCAGGGCGCTTCGCCGCCCAGCGGCACCACCTGCCGCAGCTGGACCTGCGGCTGCCGCGGCGCCCTGGGGCGCTCGACGCAAAGCGCCAGCAGGTGCTCGGCCTCGTCGCGCCACTGCCACATCTGCCAGTCCTGCGCACGATCCGGTTGCCCGTCCTCGACCCGCAGCCGGATCTCCCGCTCGCCCGACAGGTCGACGCTGAACCGGTCCAGGGGGATGGACAAGCCCATGCCCCTGGCCTTGATGTAGGCCTCCTTCAGCGTCCAGTATTCGAAGAAGCGCCGGCTCTCCTGCGCCGGCGGCAGCGACATCAGGTCTTGCGCCTCGGAGGGGGCGAAAAACCGCTGCGCCAGGTCCTGCACCGAAAACCGCGGCACCGCCTTCTCGACATCCACCCCCAGCGCCAGGCGGTCGGCCACGGCCAGCACGACGCATTCGTCTGTATGGGACAGGTTGAAGCTCAGGCGCCGCAGTTCCGGGCTGTCGTGGGCGATCGAGGGCTTGCCGTAGGCGTTGGTCTCGAAGCGCCAGTCCAGGGGGGCGAGGCCGGCGTAACGCGACAGCGTCGAGCGCACGAGCGCCCGGGTCACCAGGTAGCGGTGCCGGTCCTTCTCGAAATGGAAGCGCCGTTGCCGGGCTTGCTCCTCGTCGCTCAGGAGCGCGGGGTAATGCCGCGAAGCGCTCCTCAGCTCCGGTTCGTCCAGGCGGGTGATCCACAGGTGGATGCCCTGTTCGCGCAGGGCATCGTTCTCCGGGGGCGCGCCGCTCATGGCAGGACGGGACTGATGCGTGCAGCCAGGGGCTTCATCACTCTTCATGGATGCAAAGCAGCCGCTTGGCGGCGATGTTGGTTTCCGAGGGGTAGCCGAAGGCATTGTTGATGTACTCCACGCCGTCCAGCCGGACCCTGCGGTTCACATGGCTGTGGCCGTACACGTGCTGGGTGGAGCGCAGGGCACGTACCTGCCGGTCCAGGGCGGCGCTCCCCAGCACGGGATACACCGCGCGGAATCTCTGCGGGATGTAGTGCGGCATGATGTCCAGCCGGGGCAGGAAATGCGAGAAGGAAATGACCTTGCCGGCGGGCTGCGCCAGGACGGAGGGATTGAGGTCCAGGAAATGGCGGGTCACGTCCGCCATGCCGTAGCCTGACGGCCAGCGGCAGGCGCGGAAGTCCATCCAGATGGACTCGAAATGCGCGCTCGGCGCGCCGAAGGAAAAATCGTACCAGGCGAGCAGCGGCACGATGGCGAGGGAGCCGCCGTACCAGGGCTCCATCAGGCCGCCGCTGTCTTTCACCAGCGAGCGGACCTGCTCGAACTTTTCCAGCGACGACCCCACCGGGCGGTCCCGGGTGACCCACAGTTCGTGGTTGCCGGGGACGAACAGCACGGCCCGGAAGCGCCCGGCCAGGGTCTCCAGGCAGGTCCGCAGCCGGGCCACGGAGTCCGAGACATCGCCCGCCAGGATGAGGACATCTTCCCGGTAGTCCCAGCTGGACAGCGAGGCCGCCCAGCGCGCATTGACGTCGTAGTCCACATGGACGTCCGACAAGGCGTGGACTCGCATCAGGCCGCCGCTGCACTTGCGCGCATGCCGGGCAGCCGGTTCAGGTTGCTGATGCCGACTTCGAGAGGCGACACGAGCGCATGTGCAGTGGCGGCCGGGCTGGGGCCGACCGAGGACCGCTCGTCCATAGCGAAGCCGTGGCAGCCGCCGGCGAGCTGGTCCCTGGCCGGCATCTCCCGGCGGAGGATCTTGTTCCCGTCGTACAAGGCCCGTGCCGTCCGGTCGTACGGGGAGTTCTGTCCGGAAAACATGAAGACCTTCTGGGTGATCCGGTAGGTTTTCCTGACATGCCGCATTGCACCGACTGCCATGCTCTCTCCTGGGGTGTTTCGTACATCGCCCTGCCGGACAGGCATATTGAATATCGTAGGCTTTGTTGAAAATGGAGTTTTCCCGCGTCTGGGCGCGAATACGTTCGGCCAGTGCATTCCGGATCTGTTTCTCGGGCATGCCCGATTCCAGGTCTTGCTCAGGAATGGCGGAGTCGACGCTGGATTCATGTTTTCCTGCCCTCCAACGGAAGGCGCTCATTCAAAGCATTGGCATTATTGCATCCAATACATGGCGGATCGAAGCGCCGGTGTTCCGGATCAGCCAGGTGACGAAACAGCGGAAGCGGCCTATTGCTGCGTTTGCAATATGAAGTCGGAAGATGGGCGCGGCGGCGACCGGGCGAGTCGCCGTCCCTGTTCGATACCGGCCGAGGAGGCTGGGGCGCAAGGGCGAAAGCGCGGTGGAGGAGGGGCCGCCGGAGGTGGCCCAGGCCCCGCCCGACGGATGGGGGCGTGGTGCGGGGACGGGCGGCTGGCGGGCTGTCGCGGGGCGCCTCCACCGCCGAATGGCGTCGAGAAAATTCGCTGAGGAGGAGCAGGTGAGCGCGATGCGTCCGGTCGACTCCGGCGCATCCTGCCGAAGTGTCGGCGGCGGTTTTTGGGTCGGGCTGGCCGCGGGCTGCTGTCAGCGCCGCTTCAAGCCCGGGTGGCTGACCGCGGGCGTCCGTCGAATCGTTCGATGCCATGGCGCGCCTCCTGCAGGGAGTCGCGCGCCCGGGATCAACGCTGGAAGTGCGTGGTGGAGCGCTTGATCTTGTTCAGCAGCTGCAATATGCCGTAGATGAGTGCTTCCGCGGTGGGCGGGCAGCCGGGAACATACACATCCACCGGAATGATTCGGTCGCAGCCGCGAACGACCGAATACGAATAGTGATAATAGCCGCCACCGTTCGCGCAAGAGCCCATCGAAATCACATAACGGGGTTCCGCCATCTGATCGTATACCTTGCGGATGGCAGGCGCCATCTTGTTGGTGAGCGTGCCCGCGACGATCATCAGGTCGGACTGCCGCGGGCTGGCGCGGGGAATGATGCCGAAACGGTCCAGGTCGTAGCGGGCCGCTGCCGCATGAATCATTTCGACGGCGCAGCAGGCCAGCCCGAAAGTCATAAACCATGCACTGCCGCTGCGCGCCCAATTCGCGACCTCGTCCAGCGATGAAATCAAGAATCCGTCGTTCTGCAGGTTTTCTGTTAGCATGGGAAATTCCTATCGTCTTTCGGTGAGCGCTTTACCATTCTACTTATGGTGGCGCTATCGGCGCGGCGAACTCAACATCCTAACATGGGCAAGCGGTTGGCGCGCCGTCCGTATCCTTGTGTACGGGCCCGGGGGAGTGTGTTTTTCCAGCCCGCTTCCACGCGGACCTGCTCCGCGTGACCGACCGAAGAGGCGCGGCCAAGAGGCCCTCATGCGCCCATGACCTTGGGCGCACAGCCCCAGGGACACCCTGCTTGACGGGCCCTGTCGCGCTCCACTCCAATAAGGGTCGGAGCCGGTTGGCGCGGACCTTGTCCGCCTGATTCGCCGCCGAGTCTGACCGCCAGGTGCCAGGAGGTTGCGGGTGAAGGATTTCTCCCATCGGCTGAAGAGCGTGCGCCGGCAGCGCGACGCCAGGGTGCTCGCGATGATCGCTGGCTTCTACCTTCTGGATGCGGCGTTTCTGTACGCCTATTCGCTGCTGGGGGTGCTGCCGCTGGAAGTGCCGTCGATGTATGGCTTGGCGGGCTTCGCCGTCTGCGCAGTGTTCGGGCTCGCGCTGCGCTTCGGGTGGAATGAATCCATCGGCAGGCAACGCGCCGCAGCCGTCCAGGTCTTCGCCGCCTGCTGTCTCATGCTGATCACGGCAGCGATGTTTCCCGCTGTCGGCGTACTGCTGTTGATGACGATGGTCGGCGTCATCACCACCGGCGCTCTCGAACTGAAGACGCGCCAGATCGTGGGCGTCTGTGTCGTCGTCGCGCCCCTCATGGTGACAGTCGTCGGCCTGGTGGGAGACCGGCTCGGGCTGCCGTTGCACACCTGGCCGCTGCGTGCTTTGGCGGGCACCTGGATCATGGTGATCCTGTTCAAGGGCGCGCTCCTGAGCGTGCTCGGCGAAGAGTTCCGCGTCGAACTGGAGCGCAGCCATGCGAGTCTGGCCACGGCGCTCTCGCAGTTGGAGCAACTGGCCACGCATGACGAACTCACCGGCTTGCTGAACCGCCGGTGCATCCTGGGCTTGCTGGAAGAGGAGCGCGAGCGCGCGGAGCGTACCCGGGCCGGCTTCAGCGTGGCGCTGCTCGACATCGACCGCTTCAAGGCGATCAACGATCGCTTCGGTCACGGCGTCGGAGACGAAGTGCTGCGTGCCTTCGCCTCCGTCATCACGCGTGGCCTGCGCAACACGGACCGCATCGCGCGCTATGGCGGCGAGGAGTTCCTCCTGCTTCTGGCCAACAACCATGTCGAGGACGAGGCCCTGATGGCCGCCGAACGCCTTCGCCTCGCGATCGAGGGCCACAACTGGACCACGATCGCCGAAGACCTGCATGTCACCGCTTCGATCGGACTGGCCTTTCGCCATTCCGGCGAAAGTGTTGCCGAGGTCATCGGCAGGGCGGATGAATCGCTGTACCGGGCCAAGCATGGCGGCCGCAACTGCGTGCAGGTGGCAGGGCACAGCGGTTCGGCCACATCGGGGGACCCTGCCAGGCCAAGCCAGGCGCGGAGTTCCGACCCGCACGTTTCCCGCGGGAATCTGTGCGCCTAGCCATGGTTCTGCTTGGTGGAGCGGGGGGCGCCGATGAAGCGTCCCGCCTTGGCGAAGTCAGCCGGCCGTGCTCCAGCGCCGAGACGGCAGCTCGTCGCCCTGACCAGGGGAAATGGTACCCGACGCACGCTGGTGTTCGACAAACGCCATCAGCTGCGGGAAAAACACGTCGAAGCATGCGGCTAGCCTATCGTGATGCTTTTGCAGATCCAGCAAGCCATCGCGTAGCCGATGTCCGTTCTTCAACAAGCGCAGGGCAATGCGATCGACGGCTTGTTCGACCCCTGAAAAATCCCGGTAAGCGCCGAGCCAGTCTTCGGTCACCATCCTGCGGGCAGTGACCTGGAAGTTGGGCGGAAGAATGGAGTGCTGGGCAGTCAATCCTTCATAGAACCGCCGGATGAACTCATCGAGGGGAACGCTGCTGTAGGTGCTCCAGCGCTGACTGAGCAGGTGATCGTAGAAGACATCCAACAAGATGCCCGAGTAACGCCGGCTTTGTGCAGAGAAGGCGGCTTTCGAATCCCGCACCATGGCATGGGAGTCGGTGTACGTGTCGATCATCCGGTGCATTGCAATCTCGGTGCCGATCTCCTCGCCGTAGGTCCCGGGCGGAGGGGCTTTCACGAAGTCGCCCAGTATCGCCCCGAGCATGGCCTCGCGGCTGTGCCTGGCCAGGAAGACGTGGGCCAGGTAGTTCATTCCAGGCCGGCCGCTCGCCCATGGATCGACAACATCGAAGCAAGCCTCTGGTATCGCGGCTCCGATACGCCCAGTGCGCGCAACCAGTTGTTGAAGTACTGCGCGAGGATCTCCTTGCGATCGTGGCTGTGCAGGTGATGGATCTCGAAGTCTTTGCGGTTTTGAACCTTGTCCGCAATCAGCATGTCGTTGACGGCCTTCAGCGGGCTGAGCCGGATGGTGTCCGCGTCGCCTTGGCAGTGATGGGAGAGGTAGGCGTTCGCCACGTTCCGATACTCCATGGCCAGGAGTACGGGCAAGGTGTCGGGCGCCCACTTTGCGAACGCGGAGCCAGGTTCGAGCGAGTTCGCCAGGGCGCCATCGTCTTGGAGCAAGGGGTGTATGCAGAACGCTTCCATGGCACTGACGGGGCTGCCCAGTTCCCGCAGGATCAGCAGACCTTCGTCGATGTGGTTCATCAGCGGCAGTTGCGAGCGCTTGGCGCGTTCCGTGCCGTAAAACTCGGACACGGCGAGATAGTGCTTGTTCTCTTTCATGGGGAGATGGTGCGGGGCTGTCGCATGGAAAGAACTCGGGCCTGGCGCTCGTCTGGCCGAGTGTAAGCGGCCTGCCGTACATGCTTTCGCCCATGCCCGGCCCTGACCCGGTGCCAGCGGCCCGGCATCGTGTCGTGCACATCCCGCAGGAGGATGCAAAGCCTCTGAGGCCCGGTTTCTCCGGCCTCCGGCCCCGCGGCGGGGGGGGGGGGGGCTCCAGACCGTCTCAGTGCGACATGAGCAGAGGCACCGGCGAATGCATCAATGCATGCCGCGTGACCCCACCCAGCAGGCGTTCGCTCCAGGGCGAATGGCCGTAGCTGCCCATGACGATCAGGTCGACGCCCCACTGGACGGCGCTGTCGACCAGTGCGTGACCTATGCCCGTCGCGGTGGTGTCGACCCGCACCTCGCAGGCCACTTCCTGCCGCTCCAGCCAGCGCCGCACCGCCAGCAGGCGCTCCAGGACCGCCTGCTCGGCGATCTCGCCGTGGCGCCGCCAGGCGCGTACCCGCACCCGCCGCGCCCGTTGCAGCAGCGGCATCGCATCGACCACGGCCCTGGCCGAACCATGGCTGTCGTCCCAGGCGATGAGCACGTCCTCGCCCACCGTATCGATGGGCCCGTGGCAGGGCACGACCAGGGTCGGGCGGGCGTTGTGCAGCAGCATCTGCTCCACCAGGTGCTGGGCCTGGCGGTCGCCCGGCTCGGCCTGTCCCATGACCACGAGGTCGGCGCAGTGCGCCTGGTGCAGGATGGCCGCCGTGGTCTTTCCTTCATGGACATCGGCTTCCAGCGAGGGGACGCCCGCGCTGCGGCACAGGGTCCGGAAACGCTCGACCCAGCCCGTCGCGTGCCCGATGGCGTCGGTCCTGGCCGCGGCGATGTCGTCCAGGTAGTGGGCGGCCGCGCCCAGGCCCGAGGGCAGGTCGATGAGCCCGGTGGGCGCGACGCCGACCAGATGGCTGCCATGGCTCGCCGCCAGCCGTGCGGCGAGCCGGGTTCGCCATTCGCAGCCCGGGCTGCCATCGAGGACGACCAGCAGGGTTCGATAGTTCATGACGGCAATGGGGATGGTGGGTGGCATGCTGCGCCTTCAAACACCATACTCCTGTGCCCGAAGCGGGAGTTGATGCCGCGCAACGCCCGATCAGCGCGGGTCGGAAAGGGGTCGGCCTGGCAGGCCCGCCGGCCGCCGTGATAAAATTGGAATGATTCTCATTTGTACTTTGTTGCGGTATTTTGTTGCAATGCCCTGATCCGTATCGGCCCTGCGCAGGCGTGTGGCTTGGAGGGGCGTCGGTCTTTCCTCCTTGTCGGGATCCCATGAAAAAACTCGTCCTCGCTGCTGCCCTGTCCTTCGTCTGGCCCGCCTTCGCGCAGGCAAACCCGGTGGCTGCAGGCGCCGCGAGCGAGAGCCCGGCCGCGGCGACACCGGCACGGGTCGTCGCCCATTACGCGGCCCTGGTGCATGCCAACCAGGAAGATGTCCTCGAAGGCGCGCGCGCGCTGCAAGGCGCCGTCGCCGCGTTCACCGCGCAGCCCTCCGCCGATACGCTGGCGGCGGCGCGCCAGGCCTGGCTCGCCGCCCGCGAAGCCTATGGCCAGACCGAGGCCTTCCGCTTCTATGGCGGACCGATCGACGACAAGAACGGCCCCGAGGGCCGCATCAACGCCTGGCCGATGGACGAGGGCTATGTCGATGGCCTGAAGGACAAGCCGGACGGCGGCCTCGTCAACAACCGCCGGTTCGCCATCACGAAAAAGAGCCTGGCCGCCCAGAACGAACGCGGCGGCGAGGAAAACATCGCCACCGGCTGGCATGCCATCGAGTTCCTGCTGTGGGGCCAGGACCTGAGCGAGACCGGTCCCGGCGCGCGCAGCTTCGAGGATTTCGTCGATGGCAAGGCGCCGAATGCCGACCGCCGCCGCCAGTATCTGAACGTGGTGACCGGGCTGCTGGTCGACGACCTCGGCTCGCTCGTCAAGGCCTGGGCGCCGGGGGTGAAGAGCAACTACCGCGCCGGCTTCGAGCGTGGCGGCCGCGAGTCGCTGCGCAAGATGCTGCTGGGCCTGGGCTCGCTGTCGCGCGGCGAACTGGCGGGCGAGCGCCTGGAGGTGGCCCTCAACAGCCAGGACCAGGAGGACGAGCACAGCTGCTTCTCCGACAACACCCACCGCGACGTGGTCAACAACGCGCTGGGGATCGAGAATGTCTGGCTGGGCCGCTACAAGCGCAGCGACGGCCGCGTGCTGCAGGGCCCGTCGCTGCGTGACCTGGTGGCGGCCAAGGATGCGGCGCTGGCCGAGCGCACCAGCCTGCAGCTGCGCCGCTCGGTGCTGGCGGCCGAGGCCATCCAGCCGCCCTTCGACCGCGAGATCGTCGGTGCCAAGGACGCCCCGGGACGCCAGCGTGTGCAACAGACCGTCGACAGCCTGGTGCAGCAGAGCAAGGACCTGCTGGCCGCAGCCAATGCCCTCGGCATCACCAAGCTGACGCTGGTGCAGCCGTGAGCCGGGTGCGTGCCCGTTTCCGTCGCGCAGCCGCCTGGTCGGCGCTGGCGATCGGGCCCGGCCTGCTGGCCGGCGTCTCCGTCCTGGCCGGCGGCCCCGACCTGAGCGGCGAAAAGACCGGCGGCGAGACCACGGTCTTCGCCGAGGGCCGCAATGCCTTTTCCTTCCCCGCCGCCAACCTGTCGGACGAGGAGCGCACGCGTTTCGCCATCGGCAACTCGTTCTTCAAGCGCAACTGGGTCGAGGCGCCTTCGTCCACCGCCGCGCGCGACGGGCTGGGGCCGCATTTCATCGCCCGGTCCTGTGCCGGTTGCCACGTGCAGGACGGGCGCGGCGCGCCGCCGGATTTCCGCCGCGGCCTGAACCACGAAGCACCCGTCGCGCTGCTGTTGCGCCTGTCGGTGCCGGGCGCGGCCGACGCCCACGGCGGGGTGCGGCCCGAGCCGGTGTACGGCGACCAGTTCAACAACGCCGCGGTGCAGGGGGTGCGTCCAGAGGGCCGGGTGACCGTGCGCTGGGAAGCCGTGCCCGGGCGTTTTGCCGACGGCAGCCGCTACACCCTGCAGCGGCCGGTCTACGGCTTCGCCGACCTGGCCTACGGTCCCATGGCGGCTGAGGCGATGGTCAGCCCGCGCATCGCTCCGCAACTGATCGGCATGGGCCTGCTCGAAGCCATCCCCGAAGCCGAGATCCTGCGCAATGCCGCCGACCAGGCGGCCCTGGCGGGTCCCATCAAGGGCCGGCCCAACCGGGTGTGGGACGCCGTCGCCGGCCGCGAGATGACGGGCCGCTTCGGCTGGAAGGCGAACGTGGCGACCATCGCGCACCAGACGGCCGGGGCCTTCCGCGGCGACATGGGCATCACCTCGCCCACCTTCGGGTCCGAGACCTGCACGCCGGCCCAGGCCGACTGCCTGCGGGCGCCCAGCGGAGGCGCCTCGGGCCAGGGGCCCGAGATCGATGCCGCCACCCTGGCCGACGTGGTGTTCTACCAGGCCGTGCTGGCCCCGCCGGCGCGGCGCCGGGTGAATGACGCGCAGGTGCGGCAAGGGCAGCGCCTGTTCGCGCAGGCGCAGTGCGCCGCCTGCCACCGGCCGAGCTACGTGACCGGGGAAGGACCGTTTCCCGCGCTGGGCAGCAAGGCGCTGAGCGGCCAGCGCATCTGGCCCTACACCGACCTGCTGCTGCACGACATGGGCGAGGCGCTGGCCGACGGGCGGCCCGATTTCCAGGCCGGCGGCAGGCAGTGGAAGACGCCGCCGCTGTGGGGCCTGGGCCTCATCAAGGAGGTCAACGGCCATACCCGGCTGCTGCACGATGGCCGCGCCAACGGCGTGCTCGAAGCCATTCTCTGGCACGGCGGCGAGGCCGAGGCCAGCAAGCAGAAGGTGCTGAAGATGACCCGCTCCGAACGCGAGGCGCTGGTCAAGTGGGTGGAGTCGCTGTGAGGCGCGCCCGCCGATTCCTGGCGCTTGGGCTGGCCGCGTTGGCGGGGGCCGGGCCGGCCGCGGCCCAGAGCGACTGGGCCAGGGTGGCCGTGCCCACGTACAGCCTGGGCCAGGTGATGCGCGGCCTGCACGGGCACTGGACCGCGCCGCGCGCCGACGAGTTCGCCCAGCAGGCGCAGGCCTTGTCGCCCGCGCTGCAGCAGCTCTGCGAGGCGCCGCCGGCCTCCGCGGCGGAGCGGCTGCGGCAGGCCCGCGATCGATGGCGCGGCACCACCACCGCCTGGGAGCGGTTGTCGGCGGTGCCGCTGGGGCCGGTGGTGGAGCGGCGCTCGATGCGCCAGATCGATTTCACGCCGACCCGGCCGGCACTCATCCTCAAGGCCATCGAGTCAGCCCCGCAAGGGGCGGCGGCGATGGAGCGCATCGGCACGCCGGCCAAGGGCCTGCCGGCCCTCGCGGGGATGCTGTGGAGCCGGCCGCCGGCGGCCGGCTCGGCAGCCTGCCGCTATGCGATCGAACTGGCCGCCGACATCGAGCGCGAGGCGGCTGCGTTGAGGCTCGCCTTTCGCGGCCTGGCCGAGCGCGAGGCCGATGACTGGAGCGACGAGGCCGCCGTCAACGGCATGAACGAATTCGTCAGCCAGTGGGTCGGGGGCGTCGAGCGGCTGCGCTGGGCGCAGATGGAAAAGCCCTTGCGCGCCGGCACCCGGGAGGGGTTGCCGCGTGCCCTCAGCGCCAGCACCGCGGTCAGCTGGACGGCGCACTGGGAGGCACTGCGCACGCTGGCGGTGTTCCAGGGCCGTGCCGCCCCGGTGCCCGGTGCCGGCCTGGTGCCGCTCGAGACGGTGCTGCGTGGCCGGGGCCTGAATCCCCTCGCCGACCAGTTGCTGCGCACGGTGCGGCGGGTCGGGACGCGGCTGCGGCTGGCCAGGCCGGGCGAGTCCGCCCGGGTGCTGGAAACGGCACGCGAGCTGGCCGCGCTGAAGCGCCTGGCCGAGGCCCGGCTGGCACCGGCACTGGAAGTGAGCATCGGTTTTTCCGATGCCGACGGCGACTGAACATGGGCTCCAGCCGCCGCGACTGGCTGCTTGGCGCCGGCGCCTGCGGCCTGGCGCTGCTGGGGGGGCGAGCGGCCGTTGCGGCCGTCCGGGTCGGGGCGCAGCGGCTGGCCGCCGCCTGGCAGGTGGGCGACAGCCACCGTGTCGGCTGGTTGTCGCTGGCGCCGGGGCAGCCCGTGCGGGAGTGGGCTTCGATGGAGGTGCCGACCCGGGCCCACGGGGTATGGACGGATGCGACCGGCCACCTGGTGGCCGTGGCCCGGCGGCCGGGCGATTGGTTGTTGCGCTGGCGCGGGCCCGGCAGTCGGGCGCAGTGGGAATGGCTGCCGCCGCTGCGTGCCTTCAACGGCCATGCGCTGGCCAGTCCGGACGGCCGCTGGTTGTGGACCGCCGAGACCGACCTGGACAGCGGTGCCGGCCTGCTCGGCGTACGCGATGCGCGCAGCCTGGCCTTGCACGACGAATGGCCCACCCATGGCCTGGATCCGCATCACCTGCTGTGGGACCGTCTGGTGCCGCAGCAGCTGTTCGTGGCCAATGGCGGCATCGCCACGCGCCCCGAGACCGGGCGTGTCAAGCACGAGCTGGCGCGGATGGATTCCTCGCTGGTGCGCCTGGACGCAGGCAGCGGCCGGCTGCTCGGCCAATGGCGGCTGCCGGACAGGCGCCTGAGCCTGCGCCATCTGGCCTGGAGCGGCGCCCGCCTGGGCATCGCGCTGCAGGCCGAACATGACGACGCCGCCGTCCGCGCCGAGTCGCCCGTGCTGGCGGTGTGGGAGGGCGGCAGCCTGCGCGCCGGCGAGCTGCCGCAGCCCCTGGCCGGTTACGGCGGCGACATCGCCGCGGCGGACGGCGGCTTCGCCGTGAGCTGCCCGCGCGCCGGCGGGCTGGCCTGGTTCGAGCCGGACGGCGCATGGCGGGGCTTCACGCCGCTGGCCGAGGCCTGCGCCCTGGTGCCACGCACCGGCGGCGGCGTGTGGACGGGGGGGCATCCCGGCGCGGCGCTGGGGCTGCGCGGCGCGCTGTCGCCTGCCGGCGCCTTGGGCGGACGGCGCCTGGACAACCACTGGTCTTGAGCTGCCGCCCGGGCGGGCCTTTCAGGTGCGGCGGCGGTAGATGGCGAACGAAAAGGCGAAGTCGTTGGGCGCCGCGGCCTGGTGGCGCTCGCGGCTGAGCTCGGTGAAGGCTTGCCGGTCCCAGGAGGGGAACACCGTGTCGCCCTCGAAGTCGCGTTCGATCTCGGTCAGCACCAGCTCGTCGGCCAGGGGCAGGGCCGCCCGGTACAGCTCGCCGCCGCCGATGACGAACACCTTGGTGCCGCCCGGCGCGGCCAGGGCCAGCGCCGCTGCCAGCGAGGCGGCGGGGCGGGCGCCCTCGGCCTGCCAGCCGGGCTGCCGGGTGACGACGATGTTGTCGCGCCCGGGCAGGGGGCGGAAGCGCTCCGGCAGGGAATCCCAGGTCTTGCGGCCCATGATGACCGGATGGCCGAGCGTGGTCCGCTTGAAGAAGCGGCTGTCCTCGGGCAGGCGCCAGAGCAACTGGTTGCCGTGGCCGATGACGCCGTTGCGCGCGACGGCCGCGATCAGGGAGAGGGTGGGAGCGCTCATGCGGTGTCTCAGACCGCCATCGGCGCGGTCAGCGGCGCATGGTGCTGGTAGCCCTCGAGCATGAAGTCGCCCGGCTCGACCAGGTCCAGCCATTCGGGCTGGTAGCGGCCGGTGCGTGCCATGTCGGGGATGCGGTCCGACAGCTGCAGCGTCGGCGCGGGGTAGGGCGCGCGGGTCAGCTGCTCCTTCAGCATCTCGACATGGTTCTCGTAGATATGGGCATCGCCGATGAAATAGCTGAACCAGCGCGGCGTGTAGCCGGTCAGGCGCGCGACCAGGTGCAGCAGGG
Source organism: uncultured Rhizobacter sp. (assembly GCA_966211755.1). GTDB lineage: Bacteria > Pseudomonadota > Gammaproteobacteria > Burkholderiales > Burkholderiaceae_C > Rhizobacter. The sequence goes on from CBIHOH010000071.1 coordinate 20,534, forward strand.
CCGCGCCCTCGGCGAGGTTGAAGGGCGTGCCCAGGCCGAGGTCGTTGCTGCGCACCAGCAGGCACATCGACAGCTCGCGCTTGGCCGCGTTGGGCAGGAACTGGTACAGCAGGTGGCAGGGCGGCAGCGCCATCTCCTCGAGCTGGGCCAGGTTCCAGCCATGGAACAGGATGCGCCGGTCGGAGGGGTTGTCGACGATGGTGTCCAGGCACTGGCGCAGCTGGTCCACGGCCTTGTACAGCAGCACCTGCTCGACGCCGCCGTCCTCGAAGCCGGCGACCCGGCGGTAGCCGCGCGACAAGGCGTCCTCGATCTGCGCGGTGTTGGCGGCGGCGAGCGCCTTGTAGGCCGGCCAGGCGCGCCACTGCACCCCGTAGACCGGGCCCAGGTCGTCCTCGCCGAGGCGGTAGGGGTTGGCCAGCCACTGCTTGTTCTCGTTGGCGTTCTGGTCCCACACCTTGCAGCCCAGCGCGCGGAAGTCGGCCGCGTTGCGCGAGCCGCGCAGGAAGCCGACGAGTTCGCCGATGGCCGTCTTGAAGGCGAGCTTCTTGGTGGTGACCGCCGGAAAACCCGCCTTCAGGTCGAAACGCATCGACGCGCCCGGCAGGCTCAGCGTGCGGGTCCCGGTGCGGTTTTCCTGCCAGGAGCCGTGGTCGAAGATGGTTTGGACGAGATCCAGGTACTGTTTCATGGGGGCTTGCCCAGGCGGAGCGACCGGGTCTCGGGGGATGGGGGGCAGCGACTGCGGGAGCCGGAGATTATAGGAAATCGGCCCGGCCCGTCGTCCGCACCCGGCAAACACTGGATGGCGCATGCAAAGAGGCACCCGCGGGTGCCTCTCGGTGCTGCGGCGAGGCCGCGTGGACGGCCGCGCCGGATCAGGCCGGCTCGCGCAGGTAGATCTCGACCCGGCGGTTCTGCGCGCGCCCGGACTCGGTGGCGTTGCTGGCCACCGGCTCGCGTTCGCCGCGGCCGGCGGTCTCGATGTGCGCGGCCGGTACGCCCCGGTCGGCGAGATAGTCGCGCACGCTTTGGGCGCGTTCCAGCGAGAGCGGGTTGTTGGTGGCGTCGGAGCCGCTGCTGTCGGTGTGGCCGACGATCCTCACGCGGGCGTTCGGGTCGCCGCGCAGGCTGCTGGCGAAGGAGTCGAGCACCCCCCGCAGCTGCGGCTTGATGCTGGCGCTGTTGACGTCGAAGGAGACGTCGTTGGGCACGTTGAGTTTGAGCTGGTTGTCCTCGGTGCGGCTGACGTCGACGCCGGTGCCGCGGCTGGCCTGTTCGAGGGCCTGGCGGCGGTCTTCCTGGCGCTTGGACCAGATGTTGCCGGCGATGGCGCCGAGGGCGCCGCCGATGGCCGCGCCCGTGCCCGCCTTGCCGCCGGTGGCCGAGCTCAACACGGCGCCGCCGACGGCGCCGATGCCGGCCCCGGCCGCGGTGCCTTTCTGGCGCTCGCTCATGCTTTCACAGCCGGAGAGCAGCACGGCGGCGCAGACGAGGGTGGCGATGCCGGTGCGGGGGAGGACTGATTTGTTCATGCGCTGCTTCATGCGCGACTCCTTCGGAAGAACTGCAGGCACGCGCCGTCGCGCGCCGATGCGCACATTGTGGTGAGCGCCCCGCGGGGCGTCTGTCGGAGGCCGCAGCCGCGGGTTGTCGGCCCCGGCCTACAGGGGCCGGGCCTTCAGGTGTCGAACTGCAGCGCCGCGAGGCGGGCGTACAGGCCGCCGGCTTGCACCAGTTCGGCGTGGGTGCCGGTCTCGACGATGCGGCCGTGTTCCATCACCACGATGCGGTCGGCCCGTTGCACGGTGGACAGGCGATGCGCGATGACCAGCGTGGTGCGGTCTTTCATGGCCGACTCGAGGGCCGCCTGGACCATGCGTTCGCTTTCGGCGTCGAGGGCGCTGGTGGCTTCGTCGAGCAGCAGCAGCGGCGGGTTCTTCAGCATCGCGCGGGCGATGCTGATGCGTTGCCGCTGTCCGCCCGACAGGCGCACGCCGCGTTCGCCGAGGAAGGTCTGGTAGCCCTCGGGCAGGGCGCGGATGAAGTCGTCGGCGAAGGCCGCGCGCGCCGCGGCGATGACCTCGGCATCGCTGGCCTCGGGGCGGCCGTAGCGGATGTTCTCGAGGGCGTTGGCCGAGAAGATGACGCTGTCCTGTGGAACGATGCCGATGCGCGCGCGCAACGCCTGCAGCGAGGTCTCCGACACCCGCACGCCGTCGATCGCGACCTCGCCCTCGGCCGCGTCGTAGAAGCGCAGCAGCAGTTGGAACACCGTGCTCTTTCCGGCGCCGCTGGGGCCGACGAGCGCCACGGTCTCGCCGGCGCGCACGCTGAGCTCGAAGTCCGACAGCGCGGGCTGTTGCGGGCGCGACGGATAGCGGAAGCCGACCCGGCGCAGGCTGACCGTCGAGCCGCCCTGCGTCGGGGGCAGCTCGCGCGCCTGGGCGGGCGATTCGATCGGCGAGCGGCTGGCCAGCAGTTCCATCAGGCGTTCGGTGGCGCCGGCGGCGCGCAGCAGATCGCCGTAGACCTCGGCCAGCACCGCGACCGAGCTGACGAGGATGACCACGTAGACCACCGTCTGCCCGAGGTGGCCGGCGCTGATCTCGCCCGCGAGCACGGCCTGCGTGCCCTGGAACAGGCCCCACAGCAGGGCGCCGAAGGTGGCGGTGATGATGAAGGCGACCAGCCCGGAGCGCACGCGGATGCGGCGGATGGCGGTGGCGAAGGCGAACGCGGTGGAGTCGCCGAAACGCCTGGCCTCGCGCTCTTCCTGGGTGTAGCTCTGCACCACCGGAACCGCGTTCAGCACCTCGGCGGCGATGGCGCTCGAGTCGGCCACCCGGTCCTGGCTGGCACGCGAGAGCTTGCGCACCCGGCGCCCGAAGTAGAGCGAGGGCAGGACCACCAGCACCAGGATGCCCAGCACCTGCGTCATGACATAGGGGTTGGTGATGATGAGCATGGCCATCGCGCCCAGGCCCATCACCGTGTTGCGCAGGCCCATGCTGAGGCTGGAGCCGACCACCGTCTGCACCAGGGTGGTGTCGGTGGTCAGGCGCGACAGCACTTCGCCGGTCTGGGTGGTTTCGAAGAACTGCGGGCTTTGCCTCACCACATGGGCGTAGACGGCATTGCGCAGGTCGGCGGTCACCCGTTCGCCCAGCCAGCTCACCATGTAGAAGCGCGCGGCGGAAAACACGCCCAGCGCCGCGCCTACCGCGAACAGCGCGAAGAAGTGCCCGCGCAGCGCGAGCACGCGCTCGCCCGGATCGCTGGCGACCAGGCCCTGGTCGATCAGCGTCTTGAGCGCCGCCGGGAACACCAGCGTCATCGCCGCGGCCAGCACCAGGAACACGGCGGCCAGGGCGATGCGCAGGCGGTACGGGCGCACGAAGGGTCCGAGCCCGCTGAGGGAGCGCACACGGCGTGTGGGCGTGGCTGGGACGGCGGCCGGGTCGGCCGGGCGGGAGGGCAGGGAACTCGAGGACATCGGGCCAGTGTAGGCGAGGGGGGGCCGGGCACACGGGCGCAGGGCGGCCGCGGCGCGTGCCGGCCGGCCCGGGGCCGCGTCCGCCGTCGGCCTCAGCCCGCCTCGGCCCGGCGGACGGGGCCGGCCGGCGTCAGCGCATAGTGGCGGAAGTGGCCGCGCCCGCCTTGCCTTGCGGCCTGCAAGGCCTCGTGGGCATGTTGCAAGGTGTCGGACAGGGTCTCGCCGCCGCGCCAGACGGCGGTGCCTATGCTGCAGCCGACGCGCAGGTTGCTCAGCGTGCGGTAGGCCATCGGGCGCTGCACCTCGGCCAGCACCCGCGTGGCCATGGTGCGCGCCAGTGCGCCGGCTTCGCGCCGGGGGCTGGGCAGCAGCAGGAGGAATTCGCCGGCGCCCAGGTGCAACACGAAGTCCTCCTCGCGCGCCAGGTGGCGCAGGCGCCTGGCGGCCTGTACCAGCACCTGCTCCCCGGCTTCGCGGCCGCAGCGTTCGCGGATGCCCTGGAAGCCGTCGAGGGCCAGGCGCAGCAGGCAGAACTCCCGGGTGTCGATGCCGTCGCGCAGGCGCTCGGACAGGGGGTCGAGGTAACTCCGGCTCCACAGGCCGGTGAGCGGGTCCAGGTGGGCGGCCTCGGGCGCTGCCGGGGCGGGGGCGGCATCGGGCCCGGCGCAGGAGAGAGGCCCCGCCGGCGGGCGGTGGCGCAGGTCGTCGCGGCGGCGTGCCGCCATGCCGCGGGGAAGCGCCGGTGGGTCGCGTCGCGGCGGCTTGCCGCCCGGCGTCGCGGCCGGGGTGGACAGCCGGGCCTGCACCCATCGGCCCGCCAGCACGCACAAGGCGCCCAGGCCGAGGGCCCAGCCCAGGGCCTGGTAGCGGCGGTCGCCGGAGGGCTCGTCCGGCGTGCGGGCCGGTGCGGCCTGCTGTGTGGTCGGGGGCGGGGGCGCGACGCGTTCGGCAGGATCGTCGTCGCGATGCGCGAGCAACTCCGCCGCCAGCAGCGCCGCGGCGGCGACGAGCATGCACAGGGCGAGCCGCGCCTGCAGGCGCAGCCGCCATGTGCCGGGGGTGAGGAGACGTTTCATGCGATCGGACGACACCGGGCAAAGGTGGTTCTCCGTAGCTGTCTGCTCATATTGTGGGGCCGCATGCAACACCGAAAGCGTGGGAATTGCCCGCTTTGTCGCGCCTAATTCAACGCAAACCTGTTATTTCGCGTCGGTTTCCTTCCTCAGATCGCCAGCCGGGCCGCGTAACCCGTCATCTCCAGGTAGCCGTGGCCCACCCGTTGGCCGCGCTCGTCGGCCAGCTCGCTCAGGCCTTCCCAGTAGAAGGCTCCGGTGCTGGCGCGGCTGTCGAGTTCCTGCGCGTCCATCAGGGCGGAGACCGAGAAGCGCCCCGCCGGCGTCTCGATCGACCAGCTCACCGGATAGGCCGCGCGGGACACCGGGCTGGTCCAGAGCCGGCCGGGCATGAAGCGGACTTCCGTCGCGCCGAAGTTGCGCGTGGGCCCCGCCGCGGGGCGGTAGCTGCCGCCGGCGTGGAACGAGCTGCCGTCGGGCCGCCGGATGCGAAAGGCGGTGAGGGCGCTCCCGTCGTCGAGGTTCATGCCGATCCAGTCCCAG
>CBIHOH010000072.1:0-25413 GCA_966211755.1 uncultured Rhizobacter sp.
GGCGCTCGGCCTGCTTGGGGATGTAGTAGTACATCATCCCGAGGAAACCAGCCGTTAGGAAGAAGCCCACGGCGTTGTGGCCGTACCACCACTGCACCATGGCGTCCTGCACGCCGGCGTAGGCCGAGTAGCTCTTCCAGAAGCTCACCGGCATGGCCGCGCTGTTGACGATGTGCAGCAGCGCCACGGCGATGATGAAGGCGCCGAAGAACCAGTTGGCCACATAGATGTGGCGCACCTTGCGGGTGGCGATGGTGCCGAAGAACACCACCGCGTAGGCGACCCAGACGAGCGCGATCAGCAGGTCGATGGGCCACTCGAGCTCGGCGTATTCCTTGCCCTGGGTGTAGCCCAGCGGCAGCGTGACCGCCGCCAGCACGATGACCAGTTGCCAGCCCCAGAAGGTGAACTTGGCCAGCCAGGGCAGGAAGAGCGGCATCTGGCAGGTGCGCTGCACCACGTGGTAGCTGGTGGCGATCAGGGCGCAGCCGCCGAAGGCGAAGATCACCGCATTCGTATGCAGCGGGCGCAGACGTCCATAACTCAGCCAGGGGATGCCGTAGCTCAGGTCGGGGAAGGTGAGCTGGGCGGCGATGAACACGCCGACCAGCATCCCGACCACGCCCCAGGCCACCGCAGCCAGCGCAAAGCCGCGCACCGTTTCGTCGGTGTAGTTCACCGACACAGCAGCCGGTGTGTGATCAGCCATCGAGAGCCTCCGTGATTCGCGTCCAATTCGACACGCGAATTTTTTGCCGGAAGCGCTCTACGAGACTTGATGCCGGTCAACCGCGTCTTCGTCGGGGAAAAGAATCTGCTCGTCCAGCTGGGCGACGTCTTCGAATTGCCCGCCGAACAGCGCCCAGGCGAACACGCCGATGATGGCCAGCACCAGCACGGCCGACAGCGGAATCAGCAGGTAGAGGATGTCCATGCAATGGCGGATCGGTCAGGAGTGGAAGAGGCCGACGGCCCGGGCTCACTGCCGGCCCATCGCAGCACCTTGGCCCGGCGAGCCACCGGCGACGCACTCCTATGAGGAGATGGGCCGCGCGGCCAGGCGGGTTCTCCAGTGCGCATACCCGCGACCGAGCCATGCCCTGCGCAAGGGTTTGCCGAGCCGCGCCGCCGACCGCTCGGCGACGAAGCCGTCCGGGCCGAAACGTTGGCAGTAGATCTCCAGAAGCCGGATTCTTCGGCGCCGCAACATGGCCCTGGTGGGGCCTGGCACCTGGCTTCGCTCACGGAAAAAGAGTGCACGGATGGCCCCACGCAAGATCTTGCGGTCCATGCTCATGAGACGCCGGTAGCTGTGCAGCGAAGGCCGCCTGGGATTTCGAAAGACATAGGTTCTCATGGCTGTGGCAGCGGTGGACGACGGGAGGCATCATGGCTGGACCCGGGCTGGATTTCAACGCGGCCAAGACGGGCCCGGTCCGTGGCGGGACGTGCCGCGGGCCGGCCCATGATAAGCGGCCGGCTTCTCCGCGTCTTTGATCCGGCGCACTCGAGCACTGCATCGCAAGCCGCGCCGCAGCCCCGGAAGCCACCGGGGCGCGGGTCCACCACTGAGACGCTCTGACCTTCCTCACCGACGCACTCCGCGGCGTGCCAGGCGCAGCGAGTTCGTGACCACCAGCAGCGAGCTGGCGGCCATGCCCAGCCCGGCCGCCCACGGCGGCAGCCAGCCCGCGAGCGCCAGCGGCACGCAGGCCGCGTTGTAGAACGCCGCCCAGGCGAAGTTCTGGCGCACGACACGCAACGCGCTGCGCGCCAGCGCATGGGCGTGCACGATGTCCATGAGCCGGTTCGAGACCAGCACGCCGTCGGCCTGCGAGCGCGCCACCAGGGCGCCCTCGCCCATGGCCACCGACACGTCGGCCTGGGCCAGCACGGGCGCATCGTTGATGCCGTCGCCCAGCATCGCCACCCGCTCGCCGCGCCGCTGGGCGGTGCGCACGGCGGCGAGCTTGTCGTCCGGGGTCATGGCGCCGCTGGCCGCATCCAGGCCGAGCAGCGCTTCGAGGCGCCGCACCCGTTCGGGGTGGTCGCCCGACAGCAGGTGGACACGCACCCCCGCGGCCTGCAGCGAACGCACCGCGAGTGCCGCATCCTCGCGCAGCCCCTCGTCGAACACGAAGCGCAGCAGCGGCACGCCTTCGCGGGCGAGGCAGGCCGAGACGCCCAGGCTGCCGTCGTCCCCGGCCAGGCCGGCCCAGGCCGGGGCACCGAGCCGCCAGCGGGCACCGTCGGCATCCAGCGCCTCCAGCCCCTGCCCAGGGTACTCGCGCAGCTCGCGCCAGACCGTGTCGCTGGCCGGGAAGCTGTCACGCAGCGCGGCCGAGACCGGGTGGGTGGACCACCCCGCCAGCGAGGCCGCCAGGCCTTGCAGCTGCTCGGTCGACGGGCCCTCGGCAGGGCCGAGCCGGAACACCCCGGCAGCGCGCAGGCGGCCGTCGGTCAGGGTGCCCGTCTTGTCGACGAACAAGGTCTTCATGCGCGCCAGGGCCGCGATGGCATCGAGGCGGCGCAGCAGCAGGCCGCCGCGTCCCATGCGGCCGGCCGCCGCCAGCAGGGCGGAAGGCGCGGCCAGCGACAGCGCGCACGGGCAGGTCACGATCAGCACCGACACCATCACCCACACCGCACGCGACGGATCGACCAGGCTCCAGGCGGCGCCGGCCGCGGCCGCGAGCAGCAGTACGCTCCAGAGAAAGGGACCCGCCCAGCGATCGGCGCTGGCGAGCATCGCCGGGCGCTGCGTGCGGGTGGCGCGCATCAGGGCGACGATGGCCTCGTGACGCGTGTCGGCGCCCACCCGCAGCACCTGCATGAGCACCGGCGACTGCAGGTTCACGCTGCCGGCGACCAGCGCATCGCCGCAGGCCTTGGGCACGGCCCTCGATTCGCCGGTCAGCAAGGCCTCGTCGGCGGCGGTGCTGCCTTGCGTCAGCAGCCCGTCGGCAGCGAAGGCTTCGCCCACCGGCACCCGCACCAGGTCACCGGGGCGCAGGCGCTTGGCGCTCACCGCCTCCACCGTGCCCTCGGGCGCCAGGCGCCAGACGGTCTGGGGCAGGCGCGCGCCGGCATCGTCCAACGCCAGCTCGGCGCGGTGGCGCGCGCGCATCTCGAGGTAACGCCCGCCGAGCAGGAAGCTGATGAACATGCTCAGCGAATCGAAATAGACCTCGTTGCCGAAGACGCCACCCGGGTCAAACGCCGCCCCGCTGCTGGCCACGAAGGCCACGAGGATGCCGACGGCGACCGGTACGTCCATGCCCATACGGCGCCGGCTCAGCGAGCGCCAGGCCCCGGCGAAAAACGGCGCGGCGGAAAACCACAGCACCGGCAGCACCAGCAGCCAGCTGCCCCAGTCGAGCAGTTGCTTGTGGTCGGGCGCGAGTTCGCCCCGCGCGCTCACATAGGCCGGCGTGGCAAGCATCATGATCTGCATCGCGCAGAAGGCGGCGACGAACAGGCGCCACAGCGCCAGGCGTGCCTCCTTGCGGCGCCAGGCGCGCGCCTCGGCGGCGGTGTCCGGGGCGGCCTCGTAACCGGCCGCCTCGATGGCCTGCACGAGCAGCGAGGCACGGGTCAGCGCCGGGTCCCAGCGCACGCAGGCGCCATGCGAGGCGGCGCTGACGCGGGCCTCCACCACCCCGGGCAGCCGGCGCAGCGCCCGCTCGATCGTGCCGGCGCAGGCCGCGCAGTGCATGCCCCCGATGCGCAAGGAGGACTCGGCGATGCGCGAACCGTCGGGCCGGGAATCCCAGCGGCTGAACGCATCGAACTCGAGCGGGTCGTCGAGCACCGACGCCCCCGTCGCGGCGGGAGCGGGCACGGCGGCAGGCCCGGTCATCTCCAGCCCCGGACCGGCAGGCTCAACGGACCAGCAGGACGGGCTGACTGCAACGCGCGAGCACCCCGCTCGCCACCGAGCCGAGGATCAGGCTGCCCAGAGAGGAATGCCCGTGGGAGCCCATCACGATCAGCTCGCATTTCTCGCGCTCGGCGAGCGCGGCGATGCACTCGGCGGCATGGCCCGGTGCGTATTCCGTGCGCAGCTTCCAGGCCTTTTGTTCGGCGAAGGCCCGCACCGGCCGCAGCACCTCTTCTGCCTGTTCCAGGTAATAGTCTTCCAGGGTGGCGCGGTCCACGAAACGCGAGGCATGTGCCGGCACCGCCGGCACCGCGGTGAAGGCGACGTACTCGTGGCCGCTGCCGAGCAGTTCGTCATGGGCGGCGAGGTAGGCTAGCATGCGCTTGGTGTAGTCGCTGCCGTCCACAGGCAAAAGAATCTTCATGGCACGTTCCTTGGTGATCGGATACCGCCATGGTGGCCCCCGCTGGGCCGGTGGGGATTGATCGGCGTCAAACGCCGCGGCGGTGGCCGCCGCGCGGACCGCGCAGCACCGGGCGTGTCACAGAGGCCGGCGCGACGCCACCTCGTGCAACCCGTCGTAGGTCACCCGCGTGTCCATCTTGCCGTCGCCGTCGGTGTCCAGGTCGGCATGGGTCAATTTTCCGAGCCGGAAGTATTCCGTTCGGCGCACACGTCCGGTGTGCGGGTCGATCAGGTCCAACGAGGACGGCACGCCGTGCGAGAAACGGGTTCGCAGGTCGACGATGGTGTCGCCGTCGGTGTCGGACTCGCTGCGCTGCAGGCTGCCCTGGCTGTAAAACCAATGCGTTTCGAAACTGCCGTCGAAATCTTCGTCCGACTCCGCCGAGTCGATGACCCCATCGCTGAAACTGCTCACATAGTCGAGTTTCTTGTCGAAATTGCGGTCGGACTCGCTCCTGAGAATCGTGCCGTTGGGCGAGTAGACCCATTTTTCATCGATGCCGCCGTCGCCGTTGTGGTCGAGGTCGCTGCTCACCGTCGGAGCGCGCAGAAAGGCTGCGGTGCCGGCGATGCCGATCGCCAGGCCGATGAAGAACAGCCGGGCGCCCCGCCCCCTGGGTGGCGCGGACGGTCCGGCTTGCGCCGGCTGGGCCCGTTCCCAGCGCTCGACCAGCTGGCGGGCCGCGGCCTCGTCCTCCGCCTCGACGGTCACGCCGACCAGCCCCGCGGCGGGCAACTCGCCGACCGCCCCCTGCAGGTACTCCCCGTCCACCCGGGCGCCTATGCCCTCCTGGCGCAGCAGATCGCAGAGCATGTGCGCCTCGACCGCGCTGCTGGCTTCGTAGATTCTTTTCATGGGCTGGGCGTGCGGAATGATCGAGGCGCAAGCCTAACGCAAGCGCCGCCGCCGGAAGAGGCCGAGGCTGCGGCGCACGACGCGCCGCAGGCGCGGATCAGACGCGCCCGGAATCGATCACCGCATGTTCCTCCACCAGGCCGAAGCCGTGGCCGAGCGCGGGGTTGTCGCGGCGTGCGGCGCTGCCGTCCAGGGCCGCCTCCTCGACCAGCGCGGCCTGCACTTCGGCGATGACGGAGTCTTCATCGATCCCCCGGGCCGACAGCACCAGCGCCTTGAGCAACCAGGCGGTGCCGATGAACAAGCCGACACCGGCGACGGCGAAGGCCATGAGCAGCACCCCGTGCACCCAGGCGTCGGACAGGGCGACGAAACCGAAAGCCGACCCGAAGCCGGTGACGGCGAGCCCGAACCTTGCTCCGGGCCCGAGGAAGCCTCCGATGGCCAACGCGTAACAAGCGAGGAAGGTGACTGCCAGCAGGTACTGCACGACACCCATCGACTGGAGACTGTGGTTCAGCTCGCTCATGGAAGTTCTCACCGTCAGCGTTTGGAAGCTGTTGCATGGTGCCACTCGGCGCGCGGCTTGAACATGACAAAACCCCCTGTTTCACCACGGTTATGCGACTCTTGCCACACCCTCGGGCGAGGCCCACCACAAACTTCACGCTTTGCGCAGGGTCCGCGACAGCAGCAAGACCGGCAGCAGGCCGACCACCACGATGGCCAGCGCCGGCAGGGCCGCCTCGCCCAGGCGTTCGTCGCGCGCCAGCTGGTAGGCCACGACGGCCAGCGTGTCGCTGTCGAAGGGCCGCAGCACCAGCGTGGCCGGCAATTCCTTCATCACGTCGACGAACACCAGCAGGGCCGCCACCACCACCGAGCGCCGCAGCAGCGGCAGGTGGAGCTCGCGCAGCAGCCGGCCGCGCCCGGCCCCCAGCATGCGGGCGGTTTCATCGACGCTGAGGGGCACGCGCGAATAACCCGCCTCCACCGACTGCAGGGCCACGGCGGAAAAACGCACCAGGTAGGCGTACATCAGCCCGAAGATCGTACCGGTCATCAAGGCCGGTAGGGCCAGGCCGGGGGCGTGTTGCTGCAGCCAGCCCACCGGCAGCAGGATGCCGACCGCGATCACCGCGCCGGGCACCGCATACCCGAGCGAGACCACCCGCACCGCCACGGCGAGGGTGCGCCCGCCCTGGTGCCTGGGCCGCAGGCGCAGCGTGAAACCGAGGGCCAGCGCCAGCAGCGTGGCCAGCACCGCCGCTACTCCGGCCAGCCGGAAACTGTTCCAGGCCCAGGCGGCGAAGCGGGCCAGGGGCAGGCCGAATTCGGCATACACCGCCTCTTGCCAGAGCAAGCGCAGCAACACCGCCACCGGCAGCAGAAAACCCAGCAGCACCGGCAACGCGCACAGGCCGAAGGCCAGTGCCGCCCGGGCACCGCGCAGCCGCAGCGGCCGGGCGTCGGCAGCCAGGGCGCCGCCGGGACGGGCGGTGGCGAAACGCAGCCTCGCCTGCGCCCGCTGCTCCAGCCAGGTGAGCACGGCGATGACCAGCAGCAGCAGCGAGGCGAGCTGGGCCGCGGCGTCGCGGTCGTTCATCACCAGCCAGGCCTTGTAGATGCCGGTGGTGAAGGTCTGCAGGCCGAAATACGAGCCGACCCCGTAGTCGGCCAGGGTTTCCATCAGGGCCAGGGCGACCCCGGCGGCCAGCGCCGGCCGTGCCAGCGGCAGCGCCACCTCGCACACGCGGCGCCAGGTGCCCGCGCCGAGCAGCCGCGCCGCCTCCATCAGCGGCACGCCACGCTCCTGCAGCGCCGCCCGGGTCAGCAAATAGACGTAAGGGTACAAACTGAGAACAAACAACAACGCTCCGCCCCAGAGACTGCGCACGTCGGGCCAGAGCGCGCCCTGCCGCCCGGACCACCCGCGCAAGGCGGTTTGCAGCGGGCCGCTGAACTGCAGGAAGTCGGTATAGGCGTAGGCCAGCACGTAGGCCGGCATCGCCAGCGGCAGCAGCAGGGCCCATTCGAAATGGCGCCGGCCTGGGAAATCGAACAGGCTGACCGCCGCCGCCGTGGCGCCGCCCAGCAGCGCCACCCCCGCTGCCACGCCGAGCGCCAGCCAGAACGAGTTCAGCGCGTACTGCGGCAGCACCGTGGCGAACTGATGCTGCAGCAGGGCCAGGCCGGCGGCATCCAGCGTGAACCAGGACCCCAGCACCCCGGCCACCGGCAAAGCGAGCAGGACACAAAAAAGGGTGAGGAGGCGGGACGGCAGCACGGCGGACAGGTCCGCCGGCGAAGGCGGAAAGGCTCTCGGGAAAAGGTATGTCGACGGAACGGCGGGCGAAAGCGTCCGCGGGCTGGCATCATAGAGGCATGCTTCTTTCTGTCAGCCAGGTGGCCATCCAATATGCCGGCAGCGCCCGCGCGGCGGTGGGCGGCGTCTCCTTCGAACTCGCCGCCGGCCAGATCGGCGTGCTCATCGGCCCCTCGGGCTGCGGCAAGACCTCGCTGCTGCGGGCGGTGGCCGGTCTCGAGGCGCTGCACCGCGGGCGCATTTCGCTCAGCGGCAGCGTCCTCAGCGATGCCGCCGCGAACATCCACGTCGCCCCCGAGGCCCGCCGCATCGGCATGGTGTTCCAGGACTATGCCCTGTTCCCCCACCTCAGCGTCGCCGCCAACGTCGGTTTCGGCATCCGCCACCTGGCGCGCGCCGAACGCGAGCGGCGCAGCCAGGAAGTGCTGGAGCTGGTCGGCCTGGCCCATGTGGCGGGCCGGGCCCCGCACCAGCTCTCCGGCGGACAGCAGCAGCGGGTCGCGCTGGCACGCGCGCTGGCGCCCCAGCCCGGGCTGCTGCTGCTCGACGAACCCTTTTCCAGCCTGGACGTCGACCTGCGCGAGCGGCTGGCGGGAGAGATCCGCAACATCCTCAAGGCCACGGGCACCACGGCGCTGTTCGTCACCCACGACCAGCTCGAGGCCTTCGCGGTGGGGGATGTCATCGGGGTGATGCACCAGGGCGAGTTGTCGCAGTGGGACGACGCCTACAGCCTGTACCACCGCCCGTCCACCCGTTTCGTGGCCGACTTCATCGGGCACGGCGTCTTCGCCCCCGCGCAGATCCTGCCGCCCGGCGCCGGCCAGCGCAACACCATCGTGCGCACCCCCCTGGGCGACCTGACCGACCGGGCCGAATGCCTGCTGCCCGACGCCTACCCGGGCGGCCTGTGCGAGGTGCTGCTGCGCGCCGACGACATCGTGCACGACGACGAAGCCCCGGTGAAGGCGCGCATCGAGCACAAGGCCTTCCGCGGCGCGGAGTTCCTCTACACGCTGCGCCTGGCCAGCGGCGAACAGGTGCTCGCGCACGTGCCCTCGCACCACGACCACCAGGTGGGCGAATGGATAGGCATCCGCGCCGAAGTCGACCATGTGGTCACCTTCGCCCGCCCGGAGGCGGCCAAAACGGCGCAAATCGCCTGAAGACCATGAAACTTAAAGGCGGCGCGACCCTCGAATCCTGCGTGCGAGGAATATACTGATTTTCATTTTTTGGTCTATTGATCGGGCAGGAGCAGGGTATCTATGGGTTCCAATCTGAAAGTGGCTGGCTGGATCGGCTTGGGCGCCATTGCCGGCGCATTGACGACCATGCAGCTGCAAGCGACCGCCCGCAATCCGTCGGTTCCCTTCCCGCTCGAAGAGATCCAGCAATGGACGCAGGTCTTCGACATGGTGAAGAACTCCTACGTCGTCCCGGTCGACGAGAAGAAGCTCATCACCGACGCCATCTCCGGCATGGTCTCCGGCCTCGATCCGCACAGCCAGTACATCGAGAAGAAGGCCTTGCGCGAATTCGCCGAGGGCATCACCGGCAAGTTCGTCGGCGTGGGCATCGAGATCGGCATGGAAGACGGCCTGGTCAAGGTGGTCACCCCGATCGAGGGCTCGCCCGCCTTCAAGGCCGGCATCAAGAGCGGCGACCTGATCACCAAGATCGACGACACCCAGGTCAAGGGCCTCACCGTCGAGCAGGCCGTCAAGCGCATGCGCGGCGAACCCAACACCAAGGTGGTCCTCACCATCTTCCGCAAGTCGGAGTCGCGCACCTTGATCGTGCCCATCACCCGCATGGAGATCCAGGCGCAGAGCGTGCGCGGCCGCGTCGTCGAGCCCGGCTATGCCTGGCTGCAGGTGCGCCAGTTCCAGGACAAGACCGTCGACGACTTCGTCCGCAAGATCGAGGAGTTCTACAAGGAAGACCCGAATCTCAAGGGCATCGTGCTCGACCTGCGCAACGACCCGGGCGGCGCGGTCGACGCCTCCATCGCCGTGGCCTCGGCATTCCTGCCCAAGGACTCCGTCATCGTCTCGACCAAGGGCCAGTTGGCGTCGATGAAATCGGTCTCGAAGGCGGCGCCCGAGTACTACCTGCGCCCGGTCGGCTCCGGCCTGCTGAGCCGGCTGCCGCCGGACCCGCTGCGCCGGCTGCCGGCCGAGCTGAAGTCGATCCCGCTGGTGGTGCTGGTCAACGAGGGCTCGGCCTCGGCCAGCGAGATCGTGGCCGGTGCGCTGCAGGACCACCAGCGCGCCACCATCATGGGCGCGCAGACCTTCGGCAAGGGCTCGGTGCAGACCGTGCTGTGCCTGAGCCCCGAGTTCCGCATCGACAAGTGCCCGACGGCGGCGGTGAAGATCACCACCGCGCGCTACTACACGCCGAAAGACCGCTCCATCCAGGCCAAGGGCATCGTGCCGGACATCATGCTCGACGAGACCGCCGAGGGCAACCTGTACTCGGCGCTGCGCACGCGCGAGGCCGACCTGGAAAAACACCTGCTGAGCGGCCAGGGCGAGGAGCAAAAGGACGTCGCCCGCGAGAAAGCCCGCGAGGACGCCCGCCGGAAATACGAGGAAGACGCGGCCAAGGCCGGCAAGTCGCCCCTCAAGCCGCTGCCGGATGCCGGCAGCCCGGAGGATTTCCAGCTCATCCAGGCCCTGAACCAGCTGAAGAACAAGCCGGTGCAGGTCTCCAAGACCCTGACCGAGCGCAAGCCGGAGACCGACCCGGCCCACTGAGCGACTCGGCCCCGTTGCCGCGCCATCCGACGCCCGTGTCCGCACGGGCGTTTTTCATGGCTGCGGCACTCGCAGGGGCAGGCCCGTTTTTTTTGTTTGTATGCTGTACCCATGAACGACAACCAGTTGCTGCGCTACTCGCGGCACATCCTGCTAGACGAAGTCGGCATCGAGGGCCAGCAGCGCCTGCTGGCCGCCCACGCGCTGGTGATCGGCGCCGGCGGACTGGGCTCGCCGGTCGCGTTGTACCTGGGGACCGCCGGCGTGGGCACCCTCACCCTGGTCGACGGCGACACGGTCGACCTCACCAACCTGCAACGCCAGATCGCCCACAGCCTGGCGCGCGTCGGGCAGCCCAAGGTCGAGTCGGCCGCGCAGGCGGTGGCGGCGCTGAACCCGGATGTCAGGCTCGTCACCGTGGCGCAGCGGGCCGATGCCGCCCGGCTCGCCGATCTGGTGGCGGAGGCCGACATCGTGCTCGACTGTTCCGACAACTTCGCCACCCGCCATGCGGTCAACGCCGCCTGCGTCGCCCACCGCAAGCCGCTGGTGTCGGGCGCCGCCATCGGCTTCGATGCGCAGATCTCGGTGTTCGACACCCGCCATCCCGAAGGCCCGTGCTACGCCTGCCTGTTCCCGCCCGACAGCCCGGTCGAGGAAGCGCGTTGTTCGACCATGGGCGTGTGGGCGCCGCTGGTGGGCATCATCGGCAGCATGCAGGCCGCCGAGGCGCTCAAGCTGCTGGCCGAGGTCG
The DNA here is from genome assembly GCA_966211755.1 of uncultured Rhizobacter sp. Classification (GTDB taxonomy): domain Bacteria; phylum Pseudomonadota; class Gammaproteobacteria; order Burkholderiales; family Burkholderiaceae_C; genus Rhizobacter. The sequence goes on from CBIHOH010000072.1 coordinate 11,044, forward strand.
GCACTTCGCTGCGCGGGCGGCTGCAGATGCTGGACGCGCGCAGCATGCAATGGACCGAACTGCGGCTCGCCCGCAACCCCGACTGCCCGGTCTGCGGCGCTGCCTCCCCACATCGCCAGTGACGGGCCGCGCCGGGAGCGTTAAGCTGTATCCCATGAAAAAACGAACCGACCTGAGAGCCCGCAACTTCCCCTCAGCCCAGCAAGAAGCCGAAGCCCTGGCGCCGCCGTCCTTGTACAACGGCCCTGAGAGCGCCTATCGGCTGGCCTTCACGGACACCGAATTCCTGTTGCGCGAAGAATTGCGCCCGGTGCGCATGCAGCTCGAGCTGCTCAAGCCCGAGCTGGTGCAGCAGGAGCTGGGCATCGAGTCCACCATCGTCATCTTCGGCAGTGCGCGCATCGTGCCGCGCGACGTGGCCGAGCGGCTGGTGGCCGATGCCGAAGCGGCCGGCGACGAGACCGCGCTGCGCATCGCCAACACCCATTTGTCGATGTCGCGCTTCTACGAGGAAGCGCGCCGCTTCTCCGAGATCGTCACCGAGAAGTCCAAGCAGCTGGCCACCCCGCTGTACGTGGTGACCGGCGGCGGCCCCGGCATCATGGAAGCGGGCAACCGCGGGGCCTTCGAAAAAGGCGGCAAGAGCATCGGCCTGAACATCGTGCTGCCGCACGAGCAGGCACCCAATCCGTACATCACGCCCGAGCTGTGTTTCCAGTTCCACTACTTCGGCTTGCGCAAGATGCACTTCCTGATGCGCTCCATCGGGCTGGTGTGTTTCCCCGGGGGCTTCGGCACCCTGGACGAAATGTTCGAGGCGCTCACCCTCATCCAGACCGGCAAGTGCCGGCGCCGTCCCATCCTGATGTTCGGGCGCGAGTTCTGGACCAAACTCGTCAACTTCGACTGGCTGGTCGAGACCGGCATGATCAGTGCACTGGACCTGCAGCTGTTCCGCTTCGTCGAAACCGCCGAGGAAGCCTGGAGCCTGCTCGAAGCCGAATACGGCTTCGACCTGCACGAGCACGACAAGGGCTTGTTCGGCTCCGACACCTGAGACCACCGGGGGGCCTGCCATGAACCGACCGGTCAGCATCATCGGGGCCCCCACCGACGTCGGCGCCGGCACCCGGGGCGCGAGCATGGGCCCCGAAGCCCTGCGCGTGGCCGACATCGGCCCGGTGCTGGCCGCGCATGGCCTGGAGGTGGCCGACCGCGGCAACCTGAACGGCCCGCCCAACCCCTGGCAGCCCGCGAACGGCGGCTACCGCCACCTGCCCGAGGTACTGGCCTGGAACCGCCTGGTGCACGAGGCCGTGTATGCCGAACTCCGGCTCGGCCGCCGCCCGCTGCTGCTGGGCGGCGACCACAGCCTGGGCATAGGCTCCATCAGCGCGGTGGCGCGGCATTGCCGCGAGCAGCACCGGAAGCTGCGCATCCTCTGGCTGGACGCCCATGCCGACTTCAACACGCCGGCACTGACCTCCACCGGCAACCTGCACGGCATGCCGGTCGCCTGCCTGTGCGGGCACGGGCCGAAGGAACTGGTCGAGCTGGGCGGACACGTGCCGGCCATCCATCCGAAATGGCTGCGCCAGATCGGCATCCGCAGCGTCGACCGGGGCGAGAAGCAGTTCGTCCACCAGATGGACCTCGAGGTGTTCGACATGCGCTTCATCGACGAGATGGGCATGCGCCACACCATGGAGCTGGCCCTGGCGACGCTGGACGTCCACACCCACCTCCACGTGAGCTTCGACGTCGATTTCCTCGATGCCGACATCGCCCCCGGCGTGGGCACCACCGTGCGCGGCGGCCCCACCTACCGCGAGGCCCAGCTCTGCATGGAGATGATCGCCGACACCGGCCGGCTGGGCTCGCTCGACGTGATGGAACTCAACCCGGCGCTCGACGTACGCAACCGCACGGCCGAGGTCGCGGTCGAGCTGATCGAGTCGCTGTTCGGCAAAAGCACGCTGATGCGCAAGTGAGCGCGGCCCGCCGCGCAGGGCCGGCCGTGCCTGCCCGGCACCGGTCCTCAGAAGTCGCGCGTGACGGCGAAGACGCCGGTCACCGGCTTGCTGTCGCGCACCAGCGGGCTGCGGCGGGCATCGCCCTGCAGCGAGGTGCCCGTCACCGCGGCCACGGCGTCCCATTCGGGGGTGACGAACCAGGTCACCGAGACGTTGGCGCGCAACTCGCGCAGCCCGCCGCCGGCGGAGAACTCGGGGCGGCCGGCCCTGGCCTTGTCCGCGGCCACGCCATAGTAGGTCTGCATGTGCCCGCGGTTGGCCGCGCTGAGCCCCCCGGCGAAGGACAGCCGCCAGGTCGGTGCCACCATCACCGCGTAGTGGGCCCCCAGGTCGAGCACCGCGCCGTTGTGGCTGTCGCCCGAGCCGGCGCGCAGCGAGGAGGTGAAAAACATCTGCCGCGACAGGAACAGGTTGAAGAACGCCCCCGCCTCCAGCGCCGGCGACACGTCGTCCATGCCGGCCAGCACCGGCGAGCGCTTGGCCTTGCGGCCCAGGTCGGCCGTCAGGCGAAAGCCGTACTGCAGGTGTTCCGGCGCCGCGAACAAGTAGCCCACGCCATTGCCGGTGCCGGCGAACCAGCCGTTCTTCCAGCGATAGTTGAGCGAAGGCAGCAAGAGGGTACGGTTCTCCTCGGCCCCCGAATAGGCCCGCGTCGCCACCACGACCGCCCCCGCGCTGCCCGACCCGTCCCCCTTGGGCGGGCTGAACAGCCGCACCGCATCGAAGGATTGAGCCGATGCCAGGCCGCCGGCGAATGCCAGGCCCAGCGCGAAAAAGCTGCGGGAGAAAACTGCGGGACACATCGGTGAAGCCTCGGGAAGTCTAAGGAGGTTGAGCGGAGCAGACTGTAGCTCACCCGCCGGTGGCGGAAAGATGCGGTCCCGCGGATGCGCCACCATGAATGGAGGCTGGGCAGGGGCCGGTGCCTGGATCACAATCGAGCTGCGTCGTCGGGGGCTGTGTGCTGCACCGCGAGCGAGCGGAGAGGCCATCCACCCCAGGCAGCTCCGGCCCGCCCCATGGAAAGGTCCATCATGGCTCGATTCTCTCTACCCCTGTCGGGCGACGTCGGCCTGGCCTTCAACCCGCTCACCTGGTTCACCAGCCTGGCCGCTGGGCAGGTCGGCTTCGTCAACATCTACCTGGGCAAGTCGTCCGACCCCGAACTCGAAAAGGAGATCCTGGAGGACGTCGGCACCTACGGCCGCCAGATCGGGCAATTGGGCGATGCCCTGGAAGCCGTGCTCCTGCACCTGGAGACCGACAGCTGGAATGCCGAATCTAAACAGGCCGTCGCGGCCTTCCGCTTCCAGCTGGCCGAAGTGCGGCGGCTCAAGGCCAGGCGCTGCCGGCTGGAGCGCCGCTGAGACGATGCGCAGCACCACGCGCCGGCCGGCCGTGCTGCCGGGTCTCGCCATCGGCATCGACCATCCCCAGGACATCGACGGCCCCCCCAGCCGGCTGAGAACCCGCTGGAAGGACAGCTTCCCCGGCGCAGCCGGCGCCGCATGCGAACTGCTCGCCCGCCATGCGAGCGGCGTGCGCTGAACCGCCCTGGGAGAACGGCCGCATGGCATCCAACACCGAGATCGAAATGCGTTGGATCGACGCCTGGAGCGAGGCCTACGAGATCGCCGGCGGGCGGAGCGACCTGCCCTGCCTGCTGCCCGACGGGATGGTGACCGATTTCGACCAGGGACTGGGATGGCTGCAGGAGGCAGCCTACTCGGGTTACCTGGTACGGGTCGAGGCAGGGTGGGTCGGCCACCGGCGTGGGGTGATCCTGCATCGCTGGCTGCCGGACGCCTGACGCCCGTGCGCGATGCGGAAAGACCTCATTCCTGAGGCTCTCCAAGGGCCGCTCCCGGTGCCTCGTCGACGATCCGCAGGCAGGCCTGGAGTTCGGGAGGCAAGCCCTCGATGCAGCGCCGGCCGCGCCACCGCGGAACCCGGCTCAGGAGGACCCGGGGCAGTTCGCGCGCCATCGCCAGCAGAGCGGCGGGGGGCAGGTCGAGTGCCAGACGCTCACGCAGCGCCAGCAGCGAGGCCAGGCTGTCGGGACGCCGCACCAGGACGACATCGACCGGCCTGGCCAGGGCGGCTGCCTCGGGGTCCGGTGGATCGAGCACGTCGGCAAGCGGGGTACTTCCCGCGCAGAACTCGGCGAAGCCTGCCCCCAGCAGGGCGGACTCGGCGAAGTCCAGCACACCGGCGGCCACGACGAGCACCGGGTACTCGGCAGCCGGGCCCCGCCGGGCGTCGAACACGGCGAACAGTCCGCTTCCATCCAGGCCGAGCGGAATGGCGCAGGGCATGTATCGAGGGAATCCGTAGGAGAGCAGGAACTCGCGGACCTGCGACGACGGGAAAAAGCTGAATTCACGCTGCCCGCGGCGCGTCCATCCCCCGTTGCCCCGACGCAGGAAGTCGAGGTAGGCACCCGGCAGGGGCACGCCGGGCAAGGACCAGCCGGCGGGAGACATCGGCTGCCAGCCCATGTGCAGCGGATGGGAGGACGGCCAGGGGTTCGACTGGGAGCGCAGAACCGCCTCGACCTCCCGCTCGCTCAAGGGCCGCACCAGGTCGTCCTGCAGGCGGGCCAGCTCGTCGGGCGTGGCGGGGGGCGACAGGTCTTCCTCGTCGAAAACGGCATGCCAATCGATCATGGCGTGGATGATGCCGGCGAAACGGGGGCCACGGGGACGGAATCAGTCGGCCGCCGGCTCCAGCAGCGTCAGCAGGCGTGACAAACGCTCGTCCAGGGCCGCCAGCTCCGCCGGCTCGAGGACCGACAGGATGCGCCGCTCGTTGTCGACATGGGCCTCCACCGCACGGTCGACCAGGGCCAGGCCCTCCGGGCTCAGGCGCACCAGCAGGCTGCGCGCATCCTCGCGGTTGGGCACACGCTCGACCAGCCCGGCCGCCTCGAGCCGCTGCAGCCTGTGCGTCATGGTGCCCGAGGTGATCATCAGCGACGAAAACAGCTTCGTCGGCGACAGGCAATAGGGCGAGCCGGAACGCCTGAGCGCGGCCAGCACGTCGAACTCCCAGGTGCCGATGCCGAAGCTCTCGAAGGTCTCGTCCAGGCGCCGCTGCAGCAGCACGGCGCAGCGCTTGAGGCGGCCGATCGGCCCCATCGGGCTCACGTCCAGGTCGGGACGCTCGCGCCGCCATTGCCCCAGGATGACATCCACCTTGTCGGTCGGTCGTTCGCTGCCCATTGCCACGCCCCTTTTATCTTGAAATCGAGATTATCTGCTAGCATCGATTATCTTGAACTGAAGATAATTTCATGCACACCACGGCTCCCGGCTCCCGCTGGATCGACGTCCTCATCACTGCCACGGCTCCCGCCATCTGGGGCTCGACCTACATCGTCACGACCGAGCTGCTGCCGTCCGGCCGGCCCTTCACCGCGGCGCTGCTGCGTGCCCTGCCCGCCGGCCTTCTGCTGTGCGCGTTCAACCTGCGGCATCTGCCCGCGCGGCGCGACTGGCCGCGCCTGCTGCTGCTCGCCGCGCTCAACATCGGCTTTTTCCAGGCCTTGCTGTTCGTGGCCGCCTATCGGTTGCCGGGCGGCCTGGCGGCCGTGGTGGGAGCGGTCCAGCCGCTGCTGATGATGGGCTTGAGCTGGACGCTGGAGCGCCGCCGCCCGGCCCGGCTCGCGGTCTGGGCCGGCCTGCTCGGCGTGCTGGGCATGGGTGCCATGCTGCTGTCGCCGGGGGCCGCCTGGGATCCCGTCGGCATCGCCGCGGCCCTGGCCGGCACGGCCTGCATCACGGCCGGCACCTGGCTGGCCCGGCGCTGGCGCCCCGAGCTGCCAGTCATCGCCTTCACCGGCTGGCAACTGCTCGCCGGGGGGCTCATGCTGGCTCCTGTGGCCTGGGCCGTCGACCCGCCCCTGCCCGCGCTGCAAGCCTCCCAGCTGCTGGGTTATGCCTATCTCTCGCTGGTCGGCGCCGTGATGGCCTACCCGCTGTGGTTCCGCGGCGTCGCCCGCCTGCCACCGGTGGCCGTGTCCTCGCTGGCACTGCTGAGTCCGCTGACGGCGGTGCTCCTCGGCTGGGTGCTGCTGGGCCAGGCCATGCACGGCCTGCCCCTGCTCGGCATGCTCGCGGTCGTCGCCAGCATCCTGGCCGTGCAATGGGCTGCCGCCCCGTCCGGCCCGCCGCCGGCCACGGCCCCGCGCCACGGTGCTCCGGCCCGGCCGGGCTGAACGGCAGCCCCCCGGGCCTCACCCTCCTCCTCCCTTCTCCCCACTCCCCCGACCATCATGTCCAACACCATCCAGGCTCTCATCGAATCACGCGTCTCGGCCAACCACTACGACCCGCAGCGCCCGCTGTCCGACGCCGACGTGGCCGAGCTGGTCCGCCTCGCGACCCGGGCGCCATCGGCCTACAACCTGCAGAACTGGAGCTTCATCGCCGTGCGCTCGGCCGAAGCCAAGGCGCGGCTGAAGGCCGTGGCCCACGGGCAGCACAAAGTGATCGACGCGCCCGTCACCTTCATCATCTGCGGCCTGCTGGCCGCGCACCAGACCCTGCCCCGCGCGCTTCGGCCCTCGCTGGACGCCGGCATCATCAGCCAATCCGTCTTCGACAGCTGGGTGTCGCTGGCCGAGCGCTCGCATTCGGGCGACCCGCAGCTGCAGCGCGACGAGGCCTTCCGCTCGGCCTCCCTGGCGGCCATGACACTGCTGCTGGCCGCCGAGGGCATGGGCCTGGCCAGCGGCGCGATCAGCGGCTTCGACCCGGCCGGCGTGGCGCGCGAGTTCGGCCTCCAGGCCTCGGAGCTGCCGGTCATGCTGGTGACGGTCGGCCATCCGGCAGCGGGCAACTGGCCGCAAAAACCGCGCAAGCCCGTGCAGGAGGTGCTGCGCTTCGCCTGAACAAGGGCCTGGGCGGAGTGTGGCGCGGACGCCGCGAAAAGACTTGGCGATCAGACCACGGCGCCGTACACTGTATGGAACCACAGTGACCGGAGTATCTGCATGCGTACCGCGTACCGCCAGACCTATCGCCCCCTCCCCGCCCTGCCCATCCCCCGGTGGGCACGCAGCTTGTGGTACTGGCTCTGAAGCAAGGGCTCCGAGCAAGGCCGGGCGGCGGCGCTCCTGCACCTGTCAGCACAACACCGGCTTTCACGGCTTCGGCGGCGCGGGTGATGGCCCCGTCTGCTGGCCGGCCGGCCGGCGCCACCTGGGCCACAGCAGGTTGAGCGCGAGTCCGCCCATCACCAGCGCGGTGGCCAGCAGTTTCCAGGCCGGCAGGGGCTCACCCAGCCAGGCCGCCGACGCCCCCAGTCCGAACAGCGGCACCAGCAAGGCCATCGGGGTGACGGTGGCCACCGGGTACCGCGCCAGCAGCCAGCCCCAGGCGGCGTAGCCGAACAGGCTGTTGCCCCAGGATTGCCAGGCCACGGCCATCCAGGTGGACAGGTCGGCCTGGACGAGGCCGGCGGACATGCGCTCCCAGCCCTCGAAGGTCCACGACAGCAGCAGCAGCGGTGGCACGGCGAACAGGCTGGACCACACCACGTAGGCCAGCATGTCGACCTGTCCGGCCTGCTTCGAGACCATGTTGCCGGTGGCCCACGACAAGGCGGCCAGCAGCACGAGCGCCAGGCCGAGCGGGCTGGTCGTGCCGTCGGTGTGCGCCACGATCACGCCCATGCCGGCGGCGGCGATGCTCATGGCCACCCACTGGAAAACGTGCAGCCTCTGCTGCGCCAGCACCATGGCCATCGCGATGGTGAAGAAGACCTGCGTCTGGATCACCAGCGAGGCCAGGCCGGGCGAGATGTGCCCGCGCATCGCCACGTACAACAAGCCGAACTGGCCCACGCCGATCAGCACGCCGTAGGCGGCCAGGTTGAGCCACCCGACCCGGGGCCGCCGCACGAACAGCAGCGCGGGCAGCACGGCGAGGGCGAATCGCAGGGCGGCGAACAGCAGGGGCGGCAGATGATCCAGCGCCACGCGTATGACGGCGAAGTTCGAGCCCCACACCGCCACGACGGCCAGGGCAAGGAAAAAATGGCGCAGAGGAAGAGCAGCAGGCATGAAGACCCCGGATGGTGCAGGCTGGCTGTGAAACCGCCTGCCCCGACCTTACCCGAGCCGGTGGCCCGCTGCCTGTTGTGCCGTCGAGGAAAACGGCGGACCAGGGGCACGGCCGGTGCCAGCCGACTGCACCCCCTGACACCGGGATCGGCAGACACCACCCCGAATGCCAGAATCCCCTGATCCACCGACCCCTCACCCTCACATGGAACTGCGTTTTCTCGGTACCTCCTCGGGCACGCCCACACGCACGCGCAACGTCAGCGGCCTGGCCATCAAGCGCAGGCAGTCGCGCGACTGGTACCTGGTCGACTGCGGCGAAGGCACGCAGCATCAGCTGATGCGCACCCCGCTGTCGCTGCAGACGCTGCGCGGCATCTTCATCACGCATGTGCATGGAGATCACTGCTACGGGCTGCCCGGCCTGCTGGCCAGCGCGGCACTCGGCGGCCGCACCGAGCCGATGCTGCTCGCCGGCCCGCGCGCGGTCGAGGCGTATGTCCGGGCCGTGTGCGAACACACCCAGCTCTACCTGCCGTATGCGCTGGCCTTCCAGGTCGTGGGCGAGACACCGGCGCCCGCCACCCTGATGAGCGACGACGCGTTCGAGGTCAGCGCCCATCCGCTGTCGCACCGTGTGCCCTCCTTCGCCTATGCCTTCACCGAGGCCAAGGTCGAGGCGCAGCTGGACATTGCCGCGCTGGAAGCCAGCGGCGTGCCGCGCGGCCCGTTGTGGACCCGGCTGCGCCGCGGCGAACCGGTGCCCGGGCCGGGCGGCCAGATGCTCGATCCGGCCCGCTTCCGCCTGCCCGCACGCGCGCCGCGCCGCATCGTGGTCGGCGGCGACAACGACACGCCGGCCTTGTTGCACGAGGTCTGCCAGCAGGCGCAGGTGCTGGTGCACGAGGCCACCTACACCGAAGCCGCGCTGGCCAAGGCCGGGCCCGAGCCGCAGCACAGCAGCGCGGCCCTGGTGGCGCGCGCCGCCACGCAGGCCGGGCTGCCCAACCTGGTGCTGACCCATTTCAGCGCCCGCTTCGCCGACGACACCAGCCGCTCGCCCTCGATCGCCGACGTCGCTGCCGAAGCCGCCGCCCACTACACCGGCCGGCTGTACCTGGCCCATGACTTCGACGCCTTCACGCTCGACCAGGATGGCCTGCTCACCCCATCGGTGGCCTGAGCCGTCCTCGCGCGGTGGTGCCCGGCGCAAGACCAGTTATACGAAGGTGTAATGGTCAGGGCCGGGAGCCTGGCCTAACGTCGTTTACTTCAAAAAAAAAAGCCGGGGGGGTCACTTCTTCGGCGCGCGCCTTCCTGTCGACGCCGTCCGGTGCCCGTCCCGGCTTCTCCAGAGAAGCCGACCATGTCCTTGCATTTGTCCGGAATGGAAACTTCGCGCCTCAGGGCGCTGCGCCGTTATGCCGTCCTCGACACGGAGCCCGAGCCTGTCTACGACGACATCGTTGCCCTGGCCGCACGTGTCTGCCACACCCGCATCGCGCTGATCACCTTCGTCGACCGCGACCGCATCTGGTTCAAGGCCGCGCGCGGCGTCACCCTCCGGCAGGTGCCGCGCGAGAACGCATTCTGCAACCATGCGATCAACAACCTGTCCGACATCACCGTCATCAACGACGCCGACCGGCATCCCCGCTTCGCCCGGCATCCGATGGTCGTGGGCGAGCCGTTCATCCGCTTCTATGCCGCCGTCCCGCTGCTGACCACGTCGCGCGAAGCGCTGGGCAACCTGTGCGTGCTCGACGTGGTACCGCACGAGCTGGACGAGCTGCAGCGGGACACGCTGCGTTTCCTGGCCTCGCAGGTGATGATCCGGCTGGAAAGCCGGCGCTCCGAGCTGAGCCGCCACGCCACCGGCGGCGGCGTGGGCATCCCGAAGTTCCCGGATACCGTCACGGGCGGCATCGACTACGCCTCGCCGAACGTGACCAGCACCAAGGAATGGGTCGAACGCTGCGTGGCGCAGCTGCTGCTTCTGGATCCCGATCTCGATCCGGTGGCCAGTATCGCCAGCGTGCACGAGCTGAGCCTGCAACGCCAATGGCGCCTGAAGCGGCCCGAAGCCGCCGCCGAGGAGTTGTTCGAACAGACGCATCGGGGCGTCGACACCAACGACTAGGAGACGACCGGCACGCTCCCGGGGCGGCACCTCATCGGACCGCGCCCCTGAGTTCCACGTCGATGCGGGCGATGCGCCCGCCGGTCAGCCCGGCCACGCCGAAACGCGCGCCCTGCCACTCGAGGCCGTCTCCGTGTTGCACGGGCGCGGCCAAGGTGGCGCCCAACCAGTCGCCCAGGGTGGGGCCCGGGTGAGGCGGGAGCGGCAACCGGCAGAAGTGGAACACTTCGCCGATCGGCTGGCTCGCGTCGACGATCAGGCGCCGCACCGGCGCCGACGGCGGAACATGCGGCGACGCAGGCGGCTCGACCACGCCCAGCCGCCGCGCCGCCCAGCCGAGCGTGGTGCCTTGAAGCAGCAGCGAGGCCAGCACCGCCGCGAACGCCACATTGAAGAATCGATAGCTGCCCGGCACCTGCTCCATCAGCGGGAACAAGGCCAGCACGATCGGCACCGCGCCGCGCAGGCCGACCCAGCCGACGAACAGGCGCTGCCGGCGCGAAAAGCGCAAAGGCGCGAGGCACAGCCAGACCGCCAGCGGACGGGCCACGAACATCAGGGTGCCGACGATCGCCAGCGTCGGCCAGGCGGCCTCGAGCATCTGGTGCGGCGACACCAGCAGCCCGAGCAGCAGGAACATGCCGGCCTGGGCCGCCCAGGCGAAACCGTCGAGCGCGGAGGAAGCCGCCAGCGCCGCGTTCTCGGCCAGCGCGCGCAGGCGCACGCCGTACAGGTACACCGCCAGGAAGCCCGAACCTTCAAGCAGCCCCGCCCCGGCGAACACCGCCAGCCCGGCGGACAGGATCATCAGCGACACCAGGCCGCCGTGGCCGGCGGCGAGGGTCAGCTTGCGCAGCAGCCAGGCCATCCCCCAGCCACCCGCCAGCCCCACCGCGGCACCGAAGCCGACCTGCCTGAGCAGCAGCTCCGCCGCCTCGAGCGTCCCGGCCTCGGCCTTGATGGTGGCGATCAGGGCCAGGGTGAGGAACACCGCCATCGGGTCGTTCAGCCCGGACTCCATCTCGAGCGAGGCCGACACCCGTTCGCCCAGCCGCAGCCCGGCATGGCGCAGCACCGAGAACACCGCCGCCGCGTCGGTGGAAGCGACCATGGCGCCCAGCAGCAGGCCGTGGCGCCAGTCGACCCGCATCACCCACATGGCCATCGCGCCCACGATTGCCGCGGTGAGCAGGACGCCTAGCGTGGCCAGCAACAAGGCCGGCCTGAAACCGGCGCGCACGATGCTCATGCGGGTGCTCACGCCGCCCTCGATCAGGATCACGGCCAAGGCGGCATTGCCCACCCAGGCGGTCAGCACGGTGTTGTCGAAACGCACGCCACCGGGGCCGTCGACCCCGACCAGCATGCCGGCCGCGAGGAACACCAGCAGGAAGGACAGTCCCAGCCGGGCGGACACGACGCCGGCGACCAGGGTGGCGAGAATCAGCAAGCCGCCGGCCAGCAGGAGCAGGTTCAAGGCGTACATCGGGACGAAACCATGGCAGACCCGCTGCACCCGGCGCGCAGGGCCGGCCGGATCAGGCCGGCGCCGACCCGAGACGGCGACGCCGTGCCCCCGGGCGCCGGACAGGGCGGCCCGGCAGCGCCGGCACGGCCAGCCACAGCAGGAGCACCAGCCCCAGCACCGGCAGGTTCTTCACCAGCGGCCCGCAGTGGTCGATGGTGAGTTCGGGCATGTTCCAGGCGGCCGTGAGGGTGTAGCCGGACACGGCCGCGACCTGCAGCGCATGGACCCAGGGCGCCGGACGGCGGATGAGGAGCACGCCGATGCAGAGGTTGAGCCCGCAGGAAAGCCACATCGCGAGCACGCCCAGGTCGCCCGGCAGGCCGCAGCGGGCCAGCAGGTTCAGCACTCCCGACGCCTGCGGCAGCAACAGGGTCACGACCGAGACGTAGATCCACATGAAGGCCAGGATCGCCCGCAGCACGCAGTCCACCACCGGGCTCAGCTGCACCCGCAGATCGACCAGGGGCTCGGGGCCGCCGATGCCCAGGCCGTGGGCCAGGCTGCCCGGGGCACGGCCCAGCAAGGCCGGGGCGGCGTTGCACGCGGGCACGCTGCCGCGTTCGAGCAAGGCAATGGTGTCGCGGCAGAACACCTTCTGCGGCAGGGCCTCGGCCGTCCAGGCCGCCAGCCGCATCAGCGGCAGCGGCAAGGGCAGCCAGAGCGGCGCCGCCAGGCCGAGCGCACGGCGGTAATGGGCCAGCATCTCGCGGTAGCTCAGCGGCGCCTCGCCCCCGAGTTCGAACACCGCCTGCGGTGCGGCCGCCTGCTCCAGCAGCCGGACCACCGCCTCGGCCACTTCGAACACATGGATGGGTTGCACCTGCTGCCGGCCCAGCCCGGGCAGGCCGATCACGGGCAGGCTGGCCAGGGTGGCGAACAAGGCCGCGCTCCGGCTGCGCGGGCCGTAGACCAGCGAGGGCCGCAGCACCGCCCATTCGAGCGGCATGGCGGCCAGCGCATCGTCGGCCAGCAGCTTGCTGTGCAGGTAGGGCCTGGCCAGCGACTCCGGGCTGTCGTCCACGCCCAGCGCGGAAATCTGCACCACCCGGCGCACGCCGGCCAGGGCCGCGCCGCGGAACAGCTCGATCGGCCCTTCGGTATGCACGCGCTCGAAGCTCTGCCCCCGCGAGGGCATGAGGATGCCCACGCAGTTGACCAGCGCATCGATGTCCAGGCCGCGCAGGCGCTCGGCCCAGGCCGCCGGTTCGGTGCGCCGCGCGTAGTCGATGGGCTGGCTGTGGCGGGTGGCGGCCAGGCCCCTGGCCCCTTCGACCACCTGGTGGCCGCGTGCGCGCAGGGCCTGCACCACCGCGCGCCCCACGCATCCGCTCGCTCCGCAGACGAGAACTCTCATGACACCCTCCTTCCGAATCTCACCCCGCGGGCCCGGGTGCGGGGCACCGGCCGGGTGTTGGGTTCCAGCGCTGGCAAGACCTCGCGTGGCGGCGGCGCTGCGGGCACCACCACGGTTTGCGGACTGTTGAATGGAGAGGCGACGGCGCAGCACGGGGGAGAACAGGCGTCGCGGCTCATGGTGTCAGCGGCGGCGCAGCTCGCAGGCGCCGTCGTGGCAGGCACGCATGCGTGCGGCCATCCGCCTGGCGCGCAGGCGGCGCACGCCGCGGATGAGCGGCCCGCTGGCCGCGGAGATGCTGTGGCGGTGCCGCGCGAACCACAGGTACAGGCGGTCGGCCAGGGGCGCCAGCGGGCCCCAGGCGGTCGGGCGCAGCACCCAGCCGATGCCGGCGGCGTCATAGGCGAGGCGCAGCACCGCCAGGCCTCGCAGCAGCGTGCCGTCCGGCACCCGACCATGGATCTCGGCGTCCATCTCGGCCAAGGTGGCGCCATAGGGCGCCGGGTCGAAACCGGGCTGGCTGATATCGACGAACACCAGCTTGCCGCCGTGATCGAGCGAACGGAGGTGGTCCATCTCGAGTGCGCACACGGGACAGCCGGCGTCGTACAGCAAGGTCAGCGGGTAGCAGTTGTTCATGAGGTTCCGATCGAATCGTGGGCCCGGACGACACCGGGCGGATGTGCTCAGCCGGCCTTCTTGCGCGCGCCGCCGGCCTCGTCGCCATCGCGGCCCAGCAGCTTCTTGATCCTGGCGCCCAGCGTGAGCACCTTGTTCAGCGTGCCGGTGTCCAGCCTGAGCATCTCGTCGCTCCAGGCCGTGAGGGTCTCGAGCAGGGCCAGCGTCTCACGCACCCGCTGCCTGGCCTCGGGCGGGTCCTTGGCCAGGCCGGGATCGCGCAACAGCCCGCGCAACACGTCGACCGTGGGAGAGATCTCGCGGCGCTGGCGCTCCTGCACGATGGTGCGCAGCAGCTCCCAGACATCGGTGGAGGTTTCGAAATGGTCGCGCCGGTCGTCGGGCAGGTGCACCATCTTGACCAGCTTCCACCCCTGCAGCTCGCGGATGCTGTTGCTGACGTTGGAGCGGGCCACCACCAGGGTCTCGGCGATTTCGTCGGCGGGCATCGCGCGCCCGGTGATGTAGAGCAGTGCATGGATCTGGGCCACGGTGCGGTTCACGCCCCAGCGTGCCCCCATTTCGCCCCAGTGCAGCACGAAGCGTGACATGGTCGGTGAGAGATTCATGGCG
>CBIHOH010000073.1:0-25145 GCA_966211755.1 uncultured Rhizobacter sp.
GCGGCGCCGACATGCCGGTGGTGGTGTCCATGCTCAACAGCTACTCGGGCTGGGCGGCCGCGGGCATCGGCTTCAGCCTGAACAACAGCATGCTGATCATCGCCGGCTCGCTGGTCGGCTCCTCCGGGGCCATCCTGAGCTACATCATGTGCAAGGCGATGAACCGCTCGTTCTTCAACGTGATTCTGGGCGGCTTCGGCGGGGACGCCGCGGCGGCCGGCGGCGGCAGCGCCGAGCAGCGGGCCGTCAAGAGCGGTAGCGCCGACGATGCGGCCTTCGTGCTGGGCAACGCCGAGACCGTGGTCATCGTGCCGGGCTATGGCCTGGCCGTGGCCCGGGCGCAGCACGCCGTCAAGGAACTGGCGGCCAAGCTCACCGAGAAGGGCATCACCGTCAAGTACGCCATCCATCCGGTGGCCGGGCGCATGCCGGGCCACATGAACGTGCTGCTGGCCGAGGCCGAAGTGCCGTACGACCAGGTGTTCGAGATGGAGGACATCAACGGCGAGTTCGGCCAGGCCGACGTCGCCATCATCCTCGGCGCCAACGACGTCGTGAATCCTGCCGCGCACACCAAGGGCAGCCCCATCTACGGCATGCCCATCCTCGAGGCCTACAAGGCCAAGACGATCATCGTCAACAAGCGCTCCATGGCCGCCGGCTATGCCGGTCTCGACAACGAACTCTTCTACATGGACAAGACCATGATGGTGTTCGGCGACGCGAAGAAGATCGTCGAGGACATGGTCAAGGCCGTCGAGTAAGCGTTTCAAGAGACGGGGCGACCGCCTCCTGGCTGCTGGGGCGCAGCCCGGAGGCGGCGCCGTATTCGGTAGTTACTCTCATCAGGAGCCTCGGCTTCGGGTCTCCCGGATGTAAACCCGGGGGGGCGGGCCCAGTTTTCTCGCCAGAATCGCGCGACAGACCACGAGGGATGGATTCGATGGAAAAGACCTGGCTCAAGCACTATCCGCAGGGGGTGCCCCAGCATATCGACGCGACCCAGTACAGCTCGCTCGTCGCGCTGCTGGAAGAAAGCTTCAAGAAACACGCGGACCGGGTGGCCTACCGTTTCATGGGCAAGGCCATCAGCTTCGGCCAGGTCGACGAGCAGTCGCGCGCCTTCGCGGCGTATCTGCAGGCCCGGGGTTTCGTCAAGGGCGACCGCGTCGCCATCATGATGCCCAACGTGCCGCAGTACCCGGTCGCACTGGCCGGCATCCTGCGCGCGGGCTGCGTGGTGGTCAACGTCAACCCGCTCTACACGCCGCGCGAGCTCGAGCACCAGCTCAAGGACTGCGGCGCCAAGGCCATCGTCGTCCTCGAGAATTTCGCCTCCACGCTGCAGCAGGTGCTGTCGTCCGTGCCGACGAAGACGGTCATCCTGGCCAGCATGGGCGACCTGCTCGGTTTCCCGAAGTCGCTGATCGTCAACTATGTGGTGCGCAAGGTCCGCAAGCTGGTGCCGGCCTTCGAGCTGCCCGGCGCGGTGCGGTTCAACGACGCGCTGGCCCAGGGCCGCCGCGGCAGCCTGCGCATGCCGGGCATCGGCCCGGACGACATCGCGGTGCTGCAGTACACCGGCGGCACCACCGGCGTCAGCAAGGGCGCGGTGCTGCTGCATCGCAACCTGGTCGCCAACGTGCTGCAGTCCGAAGCCTGGTACCAGCCGGCGCTGCGCAGGATCCCGGCCGGCCAGCAGATGGTCACCATCGCCTGCCTGCCGATCTATCACATCTTCGGTTTCACCGCCAACATCATGCTGGGCATGCGCACCGGCGGCTGCAACGTGCTGATCCCCAACCCGCGCGATCTGCCCTCGGTGTTCAAGGAACTCAAGGGCCTGACCTTCCACAGTTTCCCGGCGGTCAACACCTTGTTCGGCGCGCTCGCCAACCACCCCGCCTTCAACTCGGTGAACTGGCGCAACCTGGTGATCTCGGTGGGGGGCGGGATGGCGGTGCAAAGTGCGGTCGCCAAGCTCTGGCTCGAGAAGACCGGCTGTCCCATCGTCGAAGGCTACGGTTTGTCCGAAACCTCGCCCAGCGTGAGCTGCAATCCGGTCGACAGCAGCGCCTACAGCGGCACCATCGGCATGCCGCTGCCCGATACCGAGATCGTCCTGATCGACGACGACGGCAAGGAAGTGCCGGCGGGCGCGCCGGGCGAGATCGCGGTGCGTGGCCCGCAGGTCATGGCCGGCTACTGGCAGCGCCCGGACGAAACCGCCAAGTCCATGACCGCCGACGGCTTCTTCCGCACCGGGGACATCGGCACGGTCGACGCGGTCGGCCAGTTCAAGATCGTCGACCGCAAGAAGGACATGATCCTGGTCAGCGGGTTCAACGTCTATCCGAACGAGGTCGAGGACGTGGTCACGCAAATGCCCGGCATCCTGGAATGCGCGGCGGTGGGCGTGGCCGATGCCAAGGCCGGCGAGGCGGTCAAGCTGGTGATCGTGCGCAAGGATGCGGCGGTCACCGAGGCCGATGTGAGGGCCTACTGCGAGGCCAACATGACGGGCTACAAGCGCCCGAAGATCATCGAATTCCGCACCGAACTCCCGAAGACACCGGTCGGCAAGATCCTTCGCCGCGAGCTGCGCGACAAGGCCTGAGCGCCGCGGCGGCGGACGCTTCGCGCTCCGCCCTCGCCGGTGCGATACTGGGTGCATCCGGCGGCCTGGCCGCCGCGTGACAGGCCGAAGCTACGACTGCGGACACGGGGATCGACGACATGATTTGGGCCAAGACCGATGCGGGACGGGCGGAAATGCAGACCCGTGCCCTGGTGAAAGAACGTGTGCGGCGCAACCTGCTGCTGCTGATCGACGGGGTGCGGACCGAGGCCTCGCTGATGGCCAGCATCGATGGCGTGACCCAGGCCGACCTGGATGCCCTGGCCGGCCTCGGCCTGATCGCCCTGTCGGCTGGTTTCGATGTGAACGCGGCCACCTTGGCGCCGCCCGCTGCCGGCCCGCGGGATGGCGAATAGGGGCGTGCAAGACGCCTGCCCTCGCATGGCCATCGTCAGTGCCATGCACGAGGAGTTGCGCGCCCTGCTGCCCCTGCTCGACCAACCTCGCCTGGAGGTGCTGGGCGCGCGCCGCTGCCATCTGGGCGAGATCGCCGGGCAGCCGGTGGTGCTGGTGCTGAGCGGCATCGGCAAGGTCGCCGCGGCCACCACCGCCAGCCTGCTGGCGTGCCACTTTCCGCTGCGCGGCCTGGTGCTGACCGGCGTGGCGGGGGGCCTGGCCTCGGAGACCCGCGTCGGCGACGTGGTGGTGGCGCAAGACCTGCTGCAGCACGATCTCGACGCCTCGCCGCTGTTTCCTCGCTACGAGGTGCCCGGCCGCGGGCGTTCGCGGTTTTCCGCCGACTCCCGCCTGAGCGACACCCTGGCTGCCGCCGCGGCCCGGCAGCTGGCCCGGGCCGCCGGCCTGTGGAGCGACGCGCAGCGCGA
Source organism: uncultured Rhizobacter sp. (assembly GCA_966211755.1). Lineage (GTDB taxonomy): Bacteria > Pseudomonadota > Gammaproteobacteria > Burkholderiales > Burkholderiaceae_C > Rhizobacter. The sequence continues at coordinate 3,463 of CBIHOH010000073.1, forward strand.
CGAATTCGGCCTGGGCGGCGCGACGCTGCGGCGTGGCCTGGTGGTCAGCGGCGACCGCTTCGTCTCGACGGCGGCCGAAAGCCGGGCCCTGCGCCAGGCCCTGCCCGAGGCCCTGGCGGTGGAGATGGAAGGCGCCGCCGTGGCCCAGGTGTGCGCCGATTTCGACCTGCCCTTCGCGGTGCTGAGAACCATCTCGGACCGGGCCGACGACTCGGCCCACGTCGACTTCGTCCGTTTCATCGACGAGGTGGCCAGCGTCTACACCCGCGCGGTGCTGCACGACTGGCTGAGCCACGAAGGCGCGGCCGGATGAAACAAGGGCTGCGCCTGCTGTGGCGCGCGCTCAGGCCGCTGGTGCTGGGCCTGGCCGCCGCCGTGCTGTTCGTGGAGGAGTGGGGGTGGCGGCCCTTGTCCGCCTGGCTCGGTCGCCTGGCGCACTGGCCGCCGCTGGCGCGTCTCGAGGCGCTCATCCGGCGTAGTTCGCCCCGGGTCGCCCTGCTGCTGTTCGTGGTGCCGGCAATCGGGCTGTTCCCGGTCAAGCTGCTGGCCTTGTGGATGATCAAGCTTGGGCACGGGCTGCTGGGCATCGTCGTCATCGTGCTGGCCAAGCTGCTGGGCACGGCGCTGGTGGGCCGCTTGTTCGTGTTGACCGAGCGGCAGCTGATGAGCTTCGCGTGGTTCGCCAGCGCCCTCGGCTGGTGGGTGCGCACCCGCCAGCGGGTGAAGGACGCGGTGCTGAGTTCGACCGCCTGGTTGGCTGTGCGCCGGTTGCGTGGGCGTGTGCGTGCACTGGGGCGGATCTTGCGGCGCCTGGGGCGGCAGGGCGAGGATCCTCGCGGGTAGCGCGGTGGATCTGTCGGGGCGGTGACGGTTTCTCTCTGATCACGGATGCATAGGTCTGTTTGCCCCGGGCCGCGCCACCACCTGCTTATCGCTGACAGGTCGTCCACAAGAGTGGCCTCCAACCTGGCAAGGCCGCGTCAGGTGTATTTGCGGCACAGGAAACAACTGGCTATATTACTGGTTATAAATCCTGGAGAGACGCCATGAGCGATACCGCACAGAAGCGAGCACTTAGGAACTATCGATCTCGGCTGGCCGATCGTGGCATGGCACGGTTCGAGGTGCTCGGGCTGGACATCGACCGTGATCTCCTCCGCAGCCTGGCCAGGCGTCTGGCCGAAAACGGTCCCGATGCGGCGCGGATCCGCGAGTCTCTTCGCAGCAGCGTCGCCGGCGAGCAGCCGCGCAAGGGTGGTATTTTGGCGGCCCTGCGTCGCTCGCCCTTGGTTGGGGTTGATCTTGATCTCACTCGTTCACAGGAACCGGGGCGCAAAGTCGATCTGTGATGCGTTATCTGCTCGACACCAACATCATCAGCAACGTCATCAAGCCCCATCCGTCCGAATCCCTGCTTGCCTGGATGGCCGTGCAGAACGACGAGGATTTGTTCATTGCTTCCCTGACCATCGCCGAAATCCAACGCGGAATTCTGGAGACGCCGGCTGGCAGGAAACGTAAGCTGTTGGAGGATTGGTTCTCCGGCCCTGAAGGTCCGCAGGCCGTGTTTGCTGGACGTGTGCTGTCCTTTGACGAGCCGGCTGGCCTCCTGTGGGCGAATCTCATGGCGGACGGCAGGAAGACGGGGCGACCACGTAGCGCGCTTGACACCATCATCGCCGCCGTTGCCGTAGCGAACGAGTGTGTCATCGTCACCGACAATGAGAAAGACTTCGTGGGTCTCGAGGTGTTCAACCCCCTGCGCACATTTTCGTAAGTCGCGATAGCCATGCCGATGGATCTTCGAGGGTTCAGGGACGCCGGCGCTGAGGCACACTGCGCACCTGCGTTCTTCCACCGTCGATGTCCATGCCGCCTCGTTTCCACCTGGCCCAGCCTCTAAAGGCGGGCGACACCCTCACCCTGCCGCCCGGGCCGTCGCGCCATGCCCAGGTGCTGCGTCTGCAGCCCGGCGACATCCTCACGCTGTTCAATGGCGAGGGCGGCGAATGGTCGGCCGAGGTCGAGCAGATGGGACGCAAGGACGTGCAAGTGCGGGTGGGCGCGCACCGGGCCGTCGACACCGAGCTGCCGCTGCGCGTGACCCTCGCCGTGGGCATGCCGGCCAACGAGCGCATGGACCACCTGGTCGAGAAGGCGACCGAGCTGGGGGTGCACGCCATCCAGCCGCTGATGTGCGAGCGTTCGGTGCTGCGCCTGTCCGGCGAACGCGCCGAGCGCAAGCGCGAGCACTGGCAGGCGGTGGCGGTGTCGGCCTGCGAGCAGAGCGGGCGCACCCGGGTGCCGGCGATCGAACCCGTCCTGTCCTTGTCCGCCTGGCTGCGCGGCCTGCCGCCGGGGCCGGCTTCGCGCGTGCTGCTCAGCACGGCCGAGGCGCCGCCCCTGCCCGGCGCCGACGCGGTGGGGGGCGAGATTGCCGTGCTCAGCGGCCCCGAAGGCGGCCTGGCGGCGGCCGAAGAGGCCTGCGCCCGCGCGCTGGGTTTCGTGCCCGCCACCCTCGGCCCGCGGGTGCTGCGGGCCGACACCGCGCCCCTGGCGGCGCTGGCCTGGTGGGGCATCGGCGCGGTGGCGCGCAGCCGCTGAGGCGGCCGCCCTACAAGGTGGTCCAGCCGTTGGTGACGGCGATCTTCAGCAGCTCGCTGGCCGAGTCGACCCCCAGCTTGCGCCGCAGGCTCAGGCGGTGGGTCTCGACGGTGCGCACGCTGATGTCCAGTTCGCGCGCCACGAGCTTGTTGCTGCTGCCGTGCGCCAGCAGCAGCAGGATCTGGTGTTCGCGCCCGGTGAGCTGCGGCGCGTTGGTGCTGGCGGTGACCACCATCGAGGCGACCTGCTGGCTGAAGTAGGTGCCGCCGGCCCAGACGGCATCGATGGCCGCCATGATCTCCTCGAACGGCGACTCCTTCAGCACATAGCCGCGCGCGCCCATGCGCACGGCACTGAGCACGTATTCGCGGTTGTCGTACATGCTGAGCATCAGCACCCGTACCGAGGGATGGCGCTGGCGCAACTCGGCCGCCAGCTCGATGCCGTTCATGTCGCGCATGCCGACGTCCACCAGCATCAGGTCGGGCGGCTCGACGGCGGCCAGCGCCAGGGCTTCGGCGCCGCTGGCCGCCTCGCCGACCACGTTCAGGTAGGGCACGACCGACAGCCGCGCCCGCAACCCGTCGCGCACGAGGGGGTGATCGTCGACGATGACGAGGCGGATGCGGGGATCGGATTCTTCCATGGGAACTTTCTGGCGCAGTTTGCGCTGTCTCGCATGCTGACGCATGCGAGCCGCGTCGGTAAGCCCGATTTCCCCCTAGGCAGAACTACGCAGACGCGGGCCCGCTGGGGCCGGGGGCGACGCGCATGGAGCCCCGCACCAGGTCGAAGCGGAACAGCCGGCACTCGATGGGGCCGTTCCACATCGGCACCCGGCGCGCCTCCTTCAGGCGCATGGCGCTCGGCAGTTTCATGTCGGGGCTGAGCACCCAGGCGGTCCAGCCGGCGGGGTGCTGGGTGTAGGCGCGTTTCCAGTGCGCCGCCAGGCGCGGGAAGAAGTCGTCGGGGGTGTCGCGGTCCTCGGCCGAGGGGCGCGCGGCCTTGCCCGCGACCTCGATGCGCTCGCCGTAGGGCGGGTTGATCATCAGCGTGCCGGGCAGATCGGCCGCCAGCGGCGGGGCAGGGCGTTCCAGTGCGTCGCCGCCGTTGAAGGTGATGGCCGCCGCCACCCCGGCCCGTTCGGCATTGCGGCGGGCGAAATCGACCATGCGGAAGGACACGTCGCTGGCGAAGATGGGCACCGCGCTGGCGTGCACGCGCGATTGCGCATGGCTCTTGAGGCGCTGCCATTGCGCCCGCGTCTGCGCATCGCCGAAGGGCAGCAGGCGCTCGAAGGCGAAGCGGCGCAGCAGGCCGGGGGCGATGCCGCAGGCGATCTGCGCCGCCTCGATGGCGATGGTGCCCGAGCCGCAGCAGGGATCGTGCAGGGCGCCGCCGGCCTCGGGCGTGCCGCGCCAGCCGGCCGCGGCCAGCATGGCGGCGGCCAGCGTTTCCTTCAGCGGCGCGTCGCCCTTGTCCTCGCGCCAGCCGCGCTTGAACAGCGACTCGCCGGAGGTGTCCACATACAGCGAGGCGCGTTCGGGGCCCACGTGCAGCATCAGCTGCAGGTCGGGATGCCGGGTATCGACATTCGGGCGTTCGCCGGTGGCCTCGCGCAGCATGTCGCACACCGCGTCCTTGACGCGCAATGCCGCGAAGTTCAGGCTGCGCAAGGGGCTGTGCTGGGCGGTGGTGTCCACCCGCAGCGTGTGCCGCGGGGTGATCCACTGCGACCAGTCGACGCCGCGGGCGAGGTGGTACAGGTCGTGCTCGTCGCGGTAGGGGCCTTCGGCCACCTCGGCCAGCACGCGCTGGGCCAGCCTGCACTCGAGGTTGAGCGCCATCACATCGTCCGGCTCGCCGTCGAGCGCCACCCCGCCGCGGCCCGGGTAGAGCCGGGCCTCGGGCAGCAGGCGCTGCACCTCCTCGGCCAACAAGGTTTCCACGCCGGCGGCGCAGGGGAGGAAGAGGGGAAGGGCCATGGAGCAGGTCGGAGCAAGGGACAAGCGGTATTGTCGCTGCAATGGCGTCGCGCGCGGGCCTCGCGCCGCTGCCGCGTGGGCCGGCCGGATGGCGATGCCGGTGCTTTTCGACGGCCGGCGGCCCCGGGCGCGCCGGCCAGGCCTCAAGGGCGGGGCTGCACGACGGTGACGCCGCGGCTGCCCAGCGCCAGGGTGACCGGAGCGCCCGGAGTGCGCACGGCGCGGTCGTCGCGCGACAGCACCAGCAGGTCGCCGAGGGCCGTGTCCACCAGGTATTCGACACTGTGGCCCAGGTAGGCGCAGCGCCGTATGCGCCCGGCCAGGCCGGGCCGCTCGCCCGCCGCGTACATCAGCCAGGCCTCCGGCCGCACCATGACGCTGAGCCTCTCCCCGGGCCGATGCCGCTGGCCGAGCGCGGGCAGCGGCAGCGGGCCGAGCGACAGCCCACCCTGCGCGTCCGCCGCCAGTTCGAACAGGACCGCATCCCCCATGAAGCGCGCCACGAACTCGGATGCCGGCCGTTCGTACATCTCGCGCGGCGTGCCCTGTTGCATCAGCCGCCCGTCCTGGAGGATCACCATCCAGTCGCTCACCGCCATGGCTTCGACCTGGTCGTGGGTCACGTAGAGGATGGTCAGGGCGAGTGTCTGCTGCAGCTCGCGCAGGCTGTCCCGGAGCTGGCGGCGCAGGCGGTCGTCGAGGTGGGAGAACGACTCGTCGAGCAGCAGGGTCGACGGCGCCAGGGCCAGCGCCCGCGCCAGGGCGACACGCTGGCGCTGGCCGCCCGACAACTCCGCGACGCTGCGCGCCTCCAGGCCGCGCAGATCCATCAGCGCGAGGCATTCCTCGGCGCGCCGCTTCACCTGCGGCGTCGGCCAGCCCTGGCTGCGCAGCCCGAAGGCGACGTTGCCCAGCACATCGAGATGAGGAAACAGCGATTCGTTCTGGGACAGCAGCGTGATGTCGCGTTGGGCAGGCGCGAGCGTGCCGACATTCTGCTGCTGCCGATACACCCCGCCCGCGCTGGCCTGTTCCAGGCCGGCGGCGATGCGCAGCAGGGTCGACTTGCCGCTGCCCGAGGGGCCGACGATGGAGGTGAGCCGGCCGCCGGGGGCCACGAAATGCACGTCGCGCACGGCCGCCGTGCCGTCGGGATACAGCTTGGTCAGGCCTCGGAATTCCAGGTCAGGCATGGACCGGGCGTGGTGTCGGCGAAGGCTTGGGCCTGGCGTCCCCGTGCTGCCATCGGATGACGGCATCCACGCCGACGATGCGGCCCGCCTCGACCCGGTTGAACAAGTCGATGCTGGCTTCCATCGCGTCGGCGATCTGCCGGCAGATCGACAGTCCGAGGCCGATGCCGGTGCCGCCCTTGGACGCATTGAAGGGCTCGAACAGCCGCTCCATCACCTCGGCCTCGACGCCGCCGCCGTGGTCCCAGACGATGAGTTCCGTGCCGTTCCTCAGCTCGCGCACGACGATGCCGAGCGCGCCGCCCTTGCGCGAGTGGTGGATCGCGTTGGACACCAGGTTCTTCACCAGCTCGTTGAGCATCCAGGGATCGGCCTGCAGGACCACCGGGCTCGCAAGCAATGAGAAGTCCAGGCGCTTGCGGGCGATCAAGGGGGCGAATTCCAGGGCCACGTTGTTGGCCACGACCTCGAGGTCGACCGGCTGCCAGTCGCGCCGGCGCACGAGCTGTTCGGTCTTGGCCATCGACAGCAGTTGATTCGCCAGGCCGGTGGCACGGTCGATGATGCCGAGCATCTTGGGCAGGCTTTCCGAGGCCTGCGATTGCCCGAACAGCGTGCCCTGCACCAGCACCCGCAGCACGGCGATGGGCGTGCGCAGCTGATGCGATGCCTCGGCGAGGAACTTGCGCTGCTGCTCGATCGACTCGTGCTCGGCGGCGAGCATGCGGTTGAGCGCCGCCACCAAGGGAGCGAGTTCGGGGGGGCGCCGCTCGTCCAGCAACGAGGTGTCGTGCTGACGGCGCTGCTCGAATTCGTGCCGCAGGTCCACCAGCGCCTGCAGCCCCAGCCGGATGGCGAACCAGGCCAGGCCGATCGCCAGCGCCAGGCGCAGCAACTGGTGCATGGCGATGTTCCAGAGCAGCTCCCGTTCGGCCTGCTCCCGTCCCCGGAAGGGTTCGGCCACCTGGACCATCACCAGCCGGGCCTGGGCGTGCAGCAGCAGGTAGTCGCGCACGACGGCCACCCGCAGCGGTTCGGTGCCGCGCCGGTCATCGTAGTAACTGACCTGCACGATGCCGCCGCCCGCGCCGGCGGGCAGCGGGGGGCCGGGCAGCCGCGCATCTCCGCCGAGCAGCTCGCCCTGCTCGGTGCTGACCCGGAACAGCAGCTGGGGCAGCTCCTGGGTGCCCAGCTCCTCCAGGAAGACCGAGGGGGGGATCTTGGAGGTGTCCGCGTCCTGTGCACGCAGGGCGCGCAGGTAGCCGGCGGCGATGCGGCCGAGCGCGCGGTCCCGGACCCGCGCGAGCTCGTGGCCCGATTGCCGATATTCGATCGCGCCGTCGGCCAGCGACAGCAAGGCCAGCAGCAGGGCCAGGGCCCCGAGCATGAAGCGCTGCATCGACCAGCGTCGTTCCCGCAGGGGATTCCACGCCATCCACCGCGGCGGGCTACTCATCCTTGCCCGCGATGGCTTCGTCGATCAGCAGGTAGCCGACCCCCCGCAAGGTCATGATCTCCACCGCCGCGCACGCCACCTTCTTGCGCAGGCGGTGCACCAGCACCTCGATCGCATCGGCCGAGGACTCCGCGTCGGTGCCGAAGACCTTGTCGCGCAGCACCCCCTTGGTGACGGCCTGGCCGCGGCTGCGCAGCAGCACGTTCAGCAAGGCGGCTTCCCGCGGCGACAGGTCGAGCGGGCGGTGGTCGTTGTAGAACACCCCGGTCGCCGCATCGAGGTGCAGGTTGCCGCAGTTCAGCTCCTCTTCGCCGTGGCTGCGCCGCAGCAGCGCGTTGAGCCGCGCCTGCAGCTCCGCCAGGTCGAAGGGCTTGGCCAGGTAGTCGTCGGCGCCGAGGTTCAGCCCGGCCACCTTGTTCTCGATGGTGCCGCGCGCCGTCAGCACGAGCACCGGCGCCTTGCAGCCGCCGTCGCGCAGCCGGCCGAGCATCTGCAGGCCGTCCAGCGTCGGCAGCCCCAGGTCGAGCAGGATGGCGTCGAAGGGGTGCTTGCGCGCCAGCACCAGGCCCTCCTGTCCGTCGCCGCAGCGCACGACCTGGTGCCCCACCGAGGCCAGCACGCGGCTGAGCGCATCGGAGAGGTCGAGGTCGTCTTCGATCAGCAGGATGTTCACCGTCCCGATGTTCCGGATCGTGCCGTCGGCGCGCCATAGGGAAAGCCAGTAGGCCTGCGGCAAGACGTTTGAAAGGGCGCGGACGGCGCATGCGCGGCGGGGCGCGGCCTGTGTGGAGGACACCACACAAGTCCTTCGCTCGTTCATTCCTGTTGATTCATGCGTTGCTGTCATTCTGTATCGGTGATACAAAATGGCTGGGGCGCGTGTTGCGTTCCCTGGGGCCGAGGCGGCCCGGCCGCCTGACCCCATCACAGTTTGGAGAATGAACGTGTCCAGAAAAATGCTTCCCACCCTTGTCGGCTCCGCGCTCTGCATGGGTCCTGTCCTGGCGCAGGCGCAAGCCCAGACGCAGCCGCCGTCGCCCTACAGCATCTCGGTCTATGGCACGGCGCACGCCCAGGTGGAGTCCGTCTCGGTGCGGGGGGCGGCGGTGTCGGCCCAGAACAAGCCGGCGCGCACGCGTCTGCAGAATGTCAGTTCCGACCTCGGCTTCAGGGCCAGCGTGGTCCTCACCGACAGCATGACGGGTCTGTTCCAGTACACCTCGGGCGTCAACGTCGACGACGGCAAGACCAGCCTGTGGGGGGCGGCCAAGGACGTCTTCGTCGGCATTTCCTTCGCCGACATCGGGACCTTGAAGCTCGGCCGGCTGACCGGCGCGGCCCGATGGATCAGCGGCACGGCCGATTTCTCGGCCTCCGGTGCCGGCCCGCAGGACGACCAGAGCATGCTCACCGGCGTGAGCGGCCAGACCGCCGATGCGCCGCAGTTCAATGCCCGCCTGGACAACAGCATCGGCTTCGAGTCGGCCAGGTGGGCCGGCTTCTCCGGCCGCATCTACTACCAGGCCAACGAGAACAAGAGCAACGAGACGGTGGCGAGCGGCGCCCAGCTCGACGACTCGAGCTACAGCGTCGGGCTGCAGTACGTCAAGGGCCCGGTCGATGTGCGCGTGTCCTATGAACAGCGCAACGACAAGGGCACGCTCAACAAGACGACCACCAACGACACGGTCGACAAGAACGCCCGCCTCGGCCTGCGCTACACCTTCCCGACGCAGACGACCCTGGGCTTCGGCTATGACCTGTCGGCCTTCTCCGACCGCAGCGCCGCCGGGGCCAACAAGACCCACCTGAAGAAGAGCGGGTGGGTGCTCGCTGCACGGCAGGTGCTGGGCAGCCACATGGTCTTCGGTGCCTATGGCCAGGCCGGCGATCTGCGCGGCTGCACGATCGCCAACGGCAGCGCATGCGACACGAGCGATACCGGCGCCAGGTCGGTGACGATCGGCTACAACTACAACTTCAACAAGCAGATGCTGCTCGAGGCCTTCGTGTCGCAAGTCTCTAACGAGGCGCGTGCCAAGTACGACTTCGACAGCGGCAGCGTGGGTGCCGCCACCGGATCCGACGTCACGGCGGTGGGAGTGGGGCTGCGTTACTCGTTCTGATCGAGCGGGAGGCCGCGGAGCGGATCCGCGGCCTGCCGGTCCGGCCGCGCCGTTGGTTTCAGGCGCGGCGTTCCACCAGGCGGGTCAAGGCGAGCAGGCCTTCCATCGGCAGGGCTCGCAGCGCGCGCAGCTGGAGCCGGGCCGCCTCGCCCTGAAGTTCGGGCCAGCGGCCGTCGAGCCCGGCGTCCGGCCGCCAGGACGAGGAGGCGGGCGAGGCATCGGCCATGGCCGTGAGCAGGGCCTCGCCCTCGGAGTCCTGACGTGTGACCAGGAAGGCGGGTGGCGTGGCGTCCGCCGCCCACAGCCGGTTGAGCGCCCGCATGGTGTCGGGGCCGGGCCGGTCGAAGTCCACCAGGACCATCGAGGTCCGTCCGGCGTGCGGCGACAGGGCCCCGCTCGCCAGGTGCGCCTCGTTCACCCGCAGGAAGCTGCGCTGCTCGGGCTTCAGGTCCTGGAGCGGGCGCAGCGCCTGTCCGGAGTCGCTGTCGACAAGTAGGATGTCCATGGCCGAGATGGTGGGCGATGCCGGCCGGCAGGGTAAGCGTGGAAGTGCCCGGGCGGTTTGAAAGCAAGCCGAAAGCAAGCTGGAAGACAAGCCGCGCCGGCGGCGCCCGGCCTCAGCGCTTCTTCGCCTGCGAGCGCAGCCGCTTGCCGGCCGCCTCGGCGATGCGCGCGCCGCGCCGGGTGGCCACGCCGATCGACAGCAGGTCGAGGACGAGCGACTGGGCGAGCTGCGCGGTGCCGGGCGTGAGCGCGTCGCCGCTGTCCGGGACGTCCACGCACAAGCCGATGTCGGCCGCCTTGCGCAAGGGGGAGGCGCGCGTCGTGATGGCGATGCTGAGCGCACCGTTGTTCCGGGCCTGGGCCATGATGGGCGCCAGCTCGGGGGCGCGGCCGTCCTGGCTGAGCAGCACCAGGGCGTCGCCGCGCCGCAGATGCCGCGCGGCGAGCGACTGCAGGCCGGCCTCGGTGTGGGCGGCCACCTGCATGTCCAGCCGCATGAAGCGGCGCGCCGCGTCCTGGGCGTTGCTGACCGACGGGCCGAAGCCGAAGAAGTCGACCCGGCCGGCCTGGTCGAGGACGGCGATGGCCTGCTCCACGCTGTCCTCGTCCAGGCTTTGCCGCACCTGCATCAACGCGCGCGCGGTGAAATCGAACAGGCCGTCGGCCAGCGCGGCGACATCGTGGCTGCTGCCGATGGACTGCAGCGTGATGGCGGGTTCGTTGCGAACCTCTCCGTAGGAGCGGGCCAGCTGGATGCGGAAGTCCTGGAAGCCCTCGCAGCCCATCGACCGGGCGAACCTCACCAAGGTGGGCTGGCTGACATCCATCAGTGCGGCCATGGAGCGGGTGTCCTGCTCCAGCGGCGCCAGGGGATTGGCCAGGATCCATTCGCCGACGCGGCGTTCGGATTTCGACAGGTCCGGAAGCAGGGCTTGGATACGAGTGAGCATGGGACTCGGACAGGGTGACGACGGCGCAGGACGGATCGCCCTCGCCCCGTGCGCCAAATGCGAGCGCCAGGAGCCAAAAATGTAGCGCTGATACATGACGGGTGTCAACCGCGCCCAGGGGGGCGGCGGCAGGGCCGGGCCGCTTGTCGCTTCGCTCCGGCTGGCTGGCTGGGTGACATATCGCACGTCGCCGTCCGGTTGATCGAAGGATTTCAATCTTCTTTCCAGAACTGATCGGGGTAATCCCCTGGCCGGAGTTTCCGGGCCGCCGGATCATCCTCCTCAGCCAAACCCTTGTCGCTGCGCACCGAGCCCCCCGGCCGATGCGAGGTTTGCGTGATCAGCGAGGACCTCAACCGGAGACCTTGAAATGAAGAAATCGATTGTTGTCGCGGGCGCACTGCTCGCTGTCCTGCAGACGGCCGCAGGCCAGGAGAACCAGCTCAACGTCATCTGTTCCACGCAGACGGACTGGTGCAACACCGCGCAAGCGGCCTTCGCCCGTTCGTCGGGCATGAAGGTCAACATGGTTCAGAAGAGCACGGGCGAAGCCCTGGCCCAGATCCTCGCGGAACGCGCCAATCCGAAGACCGACGTGTGGTTCGGCGGAACGGGAGACCCGCACATGATGGCCGCGGAACAAGGCCTGACCGCCGAGTACAAGTCGCCCACGCTGCCGAAGCTGCAGCCCTGGGCGCAGAAGCTGGCCGAGCAGTCCAACTACCGCACCGTGGGCCTGTACGTGGGCGCGCTGGGCTTCGCCTACAACACCGAGCTGCTGGCGCGCAAGAAGCTGCCGGTGCCGCGTACCTGGGCCGACCTGCTGAAGCCGGAATACAAGGGCGAGATCCAGATGTCCAACCCGTCGTCGGCCGGCACGGCCTACACGACGATCGCCACCCTGGTCCAGCTGATGGGCCCTGACAAGGCCTGGGACTACCTGGGCAAGCTGCACAAGAACATCGCCACCTACCAGCGCTCCGGCATGGGGCCGCTGAAGGCGGTCGCGCGGGGCGAGGCGACGATCTCGATCAACTTCGTCGGCGACGTCCCGAACGAGAAGCTGCAGGGCTTTCCCGTCGAGAGCGTGACACCCACCGACGGCACCGGGGCCGAGCAGGCCTCGATGTCGATCATCAAGGGGGCGCGCAACATGGAAGGCGCCAAGAAGTTCTATGACTGGGCGCTCACGCCGCAGGCCCAGCAACTGGGCTTCGCGGCCAAGATCTTCACCCTGCCGTCGAACCCGGCGACCCCGCTGGATCCGCGCGTCCCCGACTACAAGAAGATCAAGCTGATCGAGTACGACTATGCCAAGTACGGCAGCGCCGCCGAGCGCCGGCGCCTGATCCTCAACTGGGAACGCAACGTCTTCAACCAGCCGCAGTAAGCCGAGATGAACCATCGTTTTCAGGAGCGTACCCAGCGAGCCATCTATGGCTGGGTACTGCTGGGACTGGCAGCCTACCTGTTTCTGCCGTGGTACTTTCTTCAAAACGGAGACCTGTTCTCCGCCGTACCTCAGCTGTTCGGCCGTGGCGAGGACGCCAACGGGCTGACGCAGGCGGCGCTTCATGGCAAGGCCTGGCTGTGGGTGGGCTTCGCCGGCCTGATCGTGACGGCCGGCGCCGCGCTGATGCCTCCCGGACGACGCCAGGGCGTCGTGCTCCTGAGCGGTGCCGTACTCGGCCTGGCCGGGTTGCTGTTCGGCGGCTTCTTCATTGGCCTGCAGGGCTGGACCGCCGACTGGCTGCGCGCCTGGTGGGGTGAGCTGGCGCAGGGACAGCGTGGCATCGGATGGGGCGGCTTCGTCGGCCTGCTCTCGCTGACCATGCTGTTCGGCGCCGGGCTGGCGCGGCTGGGCAAGTTCCGTGGCGACGTGTTCGTGGCCGCGGCCGTCGTCGGCTGCAGCGCGCTGCTGCTGCTGTTCATCGCCTTCCCGGTCGGCAAGGTGCTGGTGAGCTCGGTGCTCGACGAGCAGGGCCGGCTTTCGGCAGCGGCACTGATGGAGCGGCTCGGCACCTCGCGCATTTGGGGCCTGGGATGCGTGGCCGGCGGGCAGGGCTGCGGCGTGGCCTGGAACACGCTGATGCTCGGATGCCTGACGGCCGCCGGTACCACGGTCCTGGGCACCATGATCGCCTTGCTGGCCGAGCGCGGCCAGGCACGCCTGCGCAAGCCCTTGAACGTGCTCGCGCTGCTGCCCATCATCACCCCGCCCTTCGTGGTCGGCCTCGGCCTGCTGCTGCTGTTCGGCCGGGCCGGCGTGGTCAATGAGTTCATGCTGTGGGCCTTCGGCATCGCCCCCACGCGCTGGTTCTACGGCTGGTTCGGCGTCTGGCTGGCGCAGATGTTCGCCTTCACCCCGATCGCCTACATGATCATGCGCGGCGTCGTGCAGGGCATCAGCCCGTCGATGGAGGAGGCCGCGCAGACGCTGCGGGCCAGCCGCTGGCAGACCTTCGTCTCGGTGACCCTGCCGCTGCTCAAGCCCGGCCTGGCGAATGCCTTCCTGGTCGGTTTCATCGAGAGCATGGCCGATTTCGGCAATCCCCTGGTGGTCGGCGGCCAGTTCTCGGTGCTCTCCACCGAGATCTACTTCGCCATCGTCGGCGCCCAGCTCGACCAGGGCACGGCGGCCACGCTGGCCTTGATCCTCACGGGCTTCGCGCTGGGTGTGTTCTTCCTGCAGCGCAAGCTGCTCGGCGCGAAGAACTTCACGACGGTGTCGGGCAAGGGCGACGCCGGGGTCCCGATGCCGCTGCCCAACGGGGTGTTCAAGGTCTGCCAGTCGGTGGCGCTGCCCTGGATCGCCTTCACGGTGCTGGTCTACCTGTTCGCCTTCGCCGGCGGCCTGGTGCAGACCTGGGGCCGCGACTACACCCCGACCCTGATCCACTTCAAGAACACCTTCGGTGTCGAGATGGGGGCGCAGGGGCTGGAGTTCGTCGGCACCGCCTGGAGCTCGCTGTGGACCACGGTCAAGCTCGCGGCCATCGCCTCGCCCGTGTGCGCCGGGCTGGGCCTGCTGATCTCGTGGCTGCTCGCACGCAACAAGTTCCGCGGCCAGGGGACCTTCGAGTTCGCCGCGCTGCTGGCCTTCGCCATCCCGGGCACGGTCCTCGGCATCAGCTACATCCTCGCGTTCAATGTGCCGCCGTTCGAGCTCACCGGGACCGGCATGATCATCGTGCTGTGTTTCGTCTTCCGCAACCTGCCGGTCGGCGTGCGGGCGGGCACGGCCTCGTTCAAGCAGCTCGACCGTTCGCTCGACGAAGCCTCGGCCATGCTGCGCGCCAGCACCAGCACGACCTTGCGCCGGGTGGTGTTCCCGCTGCTCAGGCCGGCCCTGGCCACGGCGCTGGTCTACAGCTTCGTGCGCTCCATGACCACGGTGTCCGCCGTGATCTTCCTGGTCAGCGCCGAGTACGAGTTGTCGACCACCTTCATCATCGGACGCGTCAGCAACGGCGACTACGGCAGCGCGCTCGCGTATTGCACCGTGCTCATCCTGCTGATGTCGGTGACCACCATGCTCATCCGGCGACTGGTCGGCGATGCACGCATCGGCCGGCGCCAGGCGGCGAATCGTTGAAGACTTTGACTGGATCCATCATGACTACCACCGCAGGCATCGAATTTCGCAATGTCACGAAGCGCTACGGCGACGGGAACAGCGTTCTCATCGTGCAAGGCATCGACTTCACCGTTCCGTCCGGAACCCTCACCACCATCCTCGGGCCGTCGGGTTGCGGCAAGACCACGACCTTGCGCATGATCGCCGGGCTCGAATCCGCCAGCTCGGGCCAGATCCTCATCGACGGCAAGGACGTCACCACGCTCGGCCCCGCGGAGCGCAACGTGAGCATGGTGTTCCAGAGCTATGCGCTGTTCCCGCACATGAGCGTGGTGCAGAACGTGTCGTACGGCCTGAGCGTGACCGGCGTGGACCGCCAGGAGATGCTGGACCGCACCCGCGCGACGCTGGCCATCGTCGGGCTCGAGGGCTACGACGACCGGCTGCCCTCCGAGTTGTCCGGAGGGCAGCAGCAACGTGTGGCCCTGGCGCGTGCGCTGGTGCTCGAGCCGTCCGTGCTGCTGTTCGACGAACCCTTGTCCAACCTCGATGCGCGCCTGCGGCGTTCGATGCGCGAAGAGATCCGCGCCCTGCAGCGGCGGCTGGAGCTGACGGTGGCCTATGTCACGCACGACCAGAGCGAGGCGCTCGCCGTCAGCGACCAGATCATCGTGATGGAGGCCGGGAAGATCGCCCAGGCGGGCACGCCGGAAGAACTCTACGACCGTCCCCGCAGCGAGTTCGTGGCCGGTTTCATGGGCGAGGCCATGCTGTTCAAGGCGCAGGCGCAAGAGGACGGGGCCGTGCGGGTCGGGCCCTTGCAGGTGCGCCCCAGGCATCCTGCGCCGCCCGGTCCGGTCACCGCGGCCATCCGGCCCGAGGCCTGGGTGGTGGGCGAGGGCGCCGGCTCCGGCATGGCAGGCACCGTGATCAAGCAGTCCTACCTCGGCAGCCTGCAGGAGCTGGTGGTCGACACCGCGCTCGGGTCGATCTTCGTCGTCTCCAGCGACACCGGGCGCAGCTGGGTGCCGGGCGACGACGTGACGCTCGGCCTGAAGGGGCAGGGCGTCTGCGTGGTGTCCGCCCGCTAGTTCCGGCGCCTCCGTGGCGGCCTGCCATTCTCGATTGATGCAATGAAGGAAGACCATGCTCGCATTGAACCGTCGCCACTTGCTCGTCCTCGCCCTGTCGTCCTGTGGCGCGGCCCACGCGGCGCCCGATGAGGCCGCCGGCCGCGGCCCCCTCGTCTTCGGCCTGATCTCGCCGCGCGCCTCCGAGCAGGTCAAGGAGAACTGGCGGCCCTTCATCGACCGCATGTCCGCCGCCCTGCGCCAGCCGATCGGGCTGGAGGCCTTCGGCGACCAGGGCGCCCTGGTGGACGCCTTCAAGAAGGGGCGCGTCGACCTCGCCTGGGCGGGCAATGCCCCCGCCATAGACATCGTCGAATCGGGCGCCGGCAGCGTGTTCGCGCAGTTCGTCTCCAAGACCGGAGGCTTCGGGTACAAGTCGGTGCTGGCGGTGCCGCAGGCCTCGCCGCTGAGGACGCTCCAGGATGTGCTGGCGGCCAGCAAGAACCTGCGCTTCGGCGACGGCGACGTGAAGAGCACCTCCGGCCACCTGGTTCCCTACTATTTCGCCTTCCAGAAGAATGGCGTGAAGGACATCGAGGCCCATTTCAAGTCGGTGCAGAACTCCAGCCACCAGAAGAACCTGGCGATGGTGGCCGAGGGCAAGGTCGATGTCGCCACCGCGAACACCGAGGAGCTCGGGCTGTTCGCGGCGGACTTTCCCGAACAGGCCAGGCAGCTCCGGGTGGTCTGGGAGTCGCCGCTGATCCCGCAGTCGCCGCTGTTGTGGCGGACGGGCCTGCCCGCCGACATCCGCAAGAAGGTGTTGAACTTCACGCTCAATTTCGGCGGCAACGATCCCGAGCAGAAGAAGATCCTGGAGCAGATCAACAACCTGTCGGGCTTCCGCCAGTCCAACAACCGCCAGCTGGTGGCCGTGGCGGACATCGAGATGTTCCGGGCCCGGCAGGCGATCAACAACGACCCCAGCCTGAGTCCGGACGAGCGCGCGCGCCGCATCGACGAGGCGATCAGGCGCGGCTCGCGCCTGGACCTGATGCTGAAGCTCACGGCCTCGGGGCGTTAGGCGCAAGGACGCGGCAACCGGCGCTGCAGCCGTGACCGGCCCTGTACGGTGTGCCGGCCGGCACGCCGCGGCGCGTGCGCCGCACCCGGCGGCCTGCGGGCCCGGCTGCGCCTGGCCTGGGGTGGCTCGAACCTTGTCGACGCCGCCCGGTCCGTGACCGGGGCGCCTCTCTACATCGTGCGCCGCTGGTTCGCCGGCGCGATGCGCAGCGCTTCGCGGTACTTGGCCACGGTGCGCCGCGCCACCTGGATGCCCTGTTCCTCGAGCATGCGGCTGAGCTGGCTGTCGGACAGCGGCTTCATGACATCCTCGGCCGCCACCAGTTGCTTGATCAGCGCACGCACCGCCGTGCTGGAGGCGTTGCCGCCGGCCTCGGTGTTGAGCGAGGAACCGAAGAAGTACTTCAGCTCGAAGGTGCCGAACAAGGTGGCCATGTACTTGGCCGTGGTGACCCGGGAGATGGTGGACTCGTGCAGGCCGAGTTCATCCGCGATCTCGCGCAGCACCAGCGGCTTCATGGCGATCTCGCCGTGGGTGAAGAAGCTCTTCTGCCGCTCGACGATGGCCTGCGAGACCCGCTGGATGGTGTCGAAGCGCTGCTGGATGTTCTTCATGAACCAGCGCGCCTCCTGCAGCCGCGAGCTGAGCGCCGCCCCCGCGCCGCTGCCGGCGGCGCCGCGGTTCTGGCGGATGGCCTGGGCGTACAAGTCGTTGATGCGCAGCTTGGGCATCACCTCGGGGTTGAGCACCACCTTCCAGTTGCGGCCCGACTTCTGCACGATCACGTCGGGGATGATGATGTTGGCTTCGGCGCGGGCGAAACGCCGCCCCGGCTTGGGTTCGAGGGCGACGATCATGGCCTGCGCCTGCTTGATCAGTTCCTCGTCGGCGCCGGTCGCGGCCATCAGCTTCTTCATGTCGCGCCGGGCGAGCAGCTCCAGGTGCTGCTTGCAGATGATGATCGCGATGGTCTGCGCTTCGCAGCGCGGCTCGGCGCGCAGCTGCAGGGTCAGGCATTCGCCGAGATTGGCCGCGCCCACGCCGAGCGGCTCCATGTTGTGTAGCCACTTCAGCGCGTACTGCAGGCGCTCCAGCAGTTGCTCGCGGTCTTCGTCGTTGTCCGCCAGCTGGGCCGCGATGTCTTCCAGCGGATCGGCCAGGTAGCCATCGTCATCGAGCGACTCGATCAGCACATGCACGGCGGCCGTGTCCTCGGGACTCAGGCGCATGCCCAGCAGCTGGTCGCGCAGATGGTCCTGCAGGCTCGGGCCCGTGGGGTTGCGGTCCTGCGGATCGAAGTCGTCCGAGTCGCTGCCGCTGCCGCTGCCAGGGGTTTCGCGGATGCCGTCGAAGTCGTCGCGCTCGGTGCCGTTCTCCCAGTCGTCGCGCTCGGTGGTGCCGAACTCGGCCGCATCGACGCCCGCGGGTTCGTCCGCGCTGCCGTCACCCGCCGGTTCGGCGGCCCGCTCCTGGTCGCGTTCGGCCACCCGCTCGCTCGCCGAGAGGCGTTCGCTCAGGCGCTCGGCCACGGGGTCGGGCGTCGCCGACACCTCGTCCTCGACGTCGAGAAAGGGGTTCTGCTCGAGCATCTGCTCGACTTCCTGGTGCAGCTCCAGCGTGGACAGCTGGAGCAAGCGGATCGATTGCTGCAGCTGCGGCGTCAAGGCCAGGTGCTGCGACAGGCGTACCTGCAGGGAAGGTTTCATGCGACTTCATGCCCGCGCTCGCGCGGTGCGTTCGGGATCGGGCCTCGGGGCTTCATGCGGCGGACCCTTCACATGCGGAAGTGTTCGCCGAGGTAGACCTTGCGGACGTCGGCGTTCTCGACGATCTCGGACGGCGTGCCTTCGGCCAGCACCCGGCCCTCGCTGATGATGTAGGCCCGGTCGCAGATGCCCAGCGTCTCGCGCACGTTGTGGTCGGTGATGAGCACGCCGATGCCCCGGGTCTTCAGGAAACCGATGATGCGCTGGATCTCGATCACCGCGATCGGATCGACCCCGGCGAAGGGTTCGTCGAGCAGGATGAAGCGCGGCTGGGTGGCCAGGGCCCGGGCGATCTCGACCCGGCGGCGTTCGCCGCCGGACAGGGCCGGGGCGGGGCTGTCGCGCAGCTTGTCGATGCTCAGGTCGTTCAGCAGGCCGTCGAGCAGTTTCTCGATGGTGTCCTTGGGCAGGGCGCGGCCGTCGGGACCATGCTGCAGCTCGAGCACGGCGCGGATGTTTTCCTCGACGGTGAGCTTGCGGAAGATCGAGGCCTCCTGGGGCAGGTAGCTCAGGCCCAGGCGCGAGCGCCGGTGGATCGGCAGGCGCTCGACGCGCTCGCCGGCCAGCGTGATCTCGCCGGCATCGGCGCGCACCAGCCCGACGATCATGTAGAAGCTGGTGGTCTTGCCCGCGCCGTTGGGGCCGAGCAGGCCGACCACTTCGCCGCCATCGACCGACAGCCGCACGTCCTTCACGACCATGCGCGCGCCGTAGGTCTTTTGCAGGCCTCGGGCTTCCAGGCGCTGCGTGACCTCGAGTTCCACCCGCGCGTTCACCGCTTTTCCTCGGCAGCGGGTTCGGAGGCGGCCGAGGGCACCAGCGTGACCTTGACCCGCTTGTCCGGGGCGGCCGACACGGTGAAGAGTTCCGCCCGGTTGTCGTAGACGATCAGGGAACCGGTGACTTCGTCGGCCGGGGTGCTGCCGCGCAGGCGCCGCACCATGGCGTTGTTGACGAAGCGGATGGTGTCCTTGCTGCTGTCGTACTCGAGCCGCTCGGCCTCGCCTTCGATGAATTCGTTCAGCCCTTCGCGCTTCTGGCGGAAGCGCGCCGGCGCGGCCGCGCTGCCGATGGCCACCGCATGCTGGTAGCCGTCGCTGCTCTCGCGCACCTCGACGCGGCCGGCACGGATGGACATCGTGCCCTTGGTGATGACCACGTTGCCGTTGAACACCACCTCCCTCTTCTGCAGGTCGACCTTGCCCGGCAGCTCGGACTCGACCTCCATCTTCTTGAAGCGGTCGGCTTTTTCGGCCTGGGCCGGCAAGGCCCCGCCCAGCCCCAGGAGAAGGGCCAGCAGGCAGCGCACGACGGGGGTGGAGAGGGATGAGGTCATATCGGCATGAAACTTGCAGGCCATTCTAGCCTACAGTGGCATGCCCGACGGCAAAAAAACATGGCTTTTACCTGGGGTCACCAGGGGGCGCCCCAGCCCACCAGGCCGGGCGCCGGTGGCGGCGAACCCGGCGGGGCAAGGCGGACTCAAGCGCCCTTGCGAGAGCGCTCGATCAAGCTGTTGGCCACCAGCAGCGCCCGCTCGGGCGAGCCGGCCAGCGAGCCCGAGGTGAAGTAGCGCCCATGGATGCCGAGGGCCGGCACACCGTCGATCTTATAGGCTTCGGCCAGGCGACTGGCCTGCTTGGCCTTGGTCCTGACGGCAAAGGAGTTGAAAACTTCGCTGAACTGGGCCTTGTCGAGGCCGTTCTTCACGGCGAACGCCACCACCTCCTCGTCCTTTTCGAGGCGTTGGCGCTCCACGTGGATGGCCTGGAACGCCTTGCGGTGGAGCTCCTCCACCTTGCCCAGCGCCTCGAGGGCATAGAACAGCCGCTGATGGATGACGAAGGGCTCGCGGAAGGCCACGGGCACGCGGCGGAAGGCCACGTCGTCGGGCAGCTTCTTCTGCCAGGCGTCGAGCGCCGGCTCGAAGGCGAAGCAGTGCGGGCAGCCGTACCAGAAGAATTCGATGACCTCGATCTTGCCCGGGTTCACCGCCAGCGGCTGGCTCAGGCGGACGTAGTCGGACTCACCGATCGGCTTGCCCTGCGCCTGGGCGCCGAAGCTGGCCAGCATGGCCGCAGCGCCACATCCCACACCCATCAGCTGTGCTGAAAAATCGCGACGATTCATGTTCAAGTCCATGCAAATACAACGGTGAGTGGAGTGTGGCCGGCGGGGAAAGTTCAGGCTTCAGCGGTTGATCTGGATCAGCGCCGACTCCATGCCCGCGCCGTCGATCTTGTCTTTCGCCTGCATCGCATCTTCCTTCTTGTCGAACGGGCCGAGCCGCACGCGGTACACCGTGCGGCCCGCCTGTTCGCGCTCGGTCACCTTGGCGCTCAGGCCCATCATGGCCAGCTTGCCGCGTTGTTGCTCGGCATCCTCGGGCCGCCCGAAGGCACCCGCCTGCACGAAATAGGCAGACAACGCGTCCGCGGCCGGTTTGGTGGACGCGGCCGATGCGGCCTCGGCACCCGCGGGCGGCGGCAGCGGCTTGTCGGCCAGGATGGCGGCCGGGTCGCGCCGGTCCTTCGCGGCGCTGGCCGCCGGCTCGTACGGCGAGGCGGAGGCGGCCGGCTCGCTGGGCAGGGGGGCGACCACGCCGCTGGACGAGTTCGACGGACGCGCCGGGTTCTTGCCGTAGAGCCCGCTGTTGGGATCCCAGTTCTTGTTCTTCTCGATCTCGGCGGCGTCCTGCTCGGCGGAGCGCTGCGGCACCTTGTTCAGGAAAGGCGCGGGCACCTTGGAGATGTACAAGGCCACCCCGAGCGCGAGCGCCAGGCCGATCAGCAGGCCGACGATCATGCCCAGGAAAAAGCCGCCACGTTGGTTCTTCATTCGTTCTCCATCACATCTTGTCGGGAGCGCTGACGCCGAGCACGCCGAGTGCGTTGCGCAGCACCTGGCGGGTGGCCGCCAGCAGCGCGAGGCGGGCGCGGGTCAGCTCGGGCTCGCCATCCACCAGGAAGCGCAGCCCAGGCGCAGCATAGTAGCTGTGGAAGGCGCTGGCCACGTCGCGCAGGTAGAACGCCACGTCGTGCGGCGCCAGGTCGGCGGCGGCGCCGGCGAGCATGTCGGGGTATTCGGCCAGCTTCATCATCAGCGCCGCCTCGGTGGGCGCCGTCAGCAGCGAGATGTCCGCCCCGGGCAGGGTGGCCAGGTCGCCGCCGTGTTCGGCCACCCAGTCGCGCAGCACCTTGCTCATGCGCGCATGGGCGTACTGCACGTAGTACACCGGGTTCTCGTCGTTGGCCTTCACCGCCAGGTCGACGTCGAACACGAATTCGGTGTCGGCCTTCAGGCGGATGAGGTGGAAGCGCACCGCGTCGCGGCTGGTCCAGTCGATCAGGTCGCGCAGCGTGACGTAG
>CBIHOH010000074.1:0-25071 GCA_966211755.1 uncultured Rhizobacter sp.
GCGCCCGGGGCGGGCCAGGCCGCCGCTGCCGCCGCCTGCGCCTGGATCGACCGGATCGACCCGGCGAGCGTGGGCGAGATCCACCTGGCCGGCTACCGCGAGCTGGGCGACATCGTCATCGACGACCACGGCAGCCGGGTGCACGAGCCGGTGTGGGCGGTATACGGCCACGCGCTGCGCCGCCTGGGCGCGGTGCCGACCCTGGTCGAGTGGGACACCGACATCCCGCCGCTGGCGGTGCTGCTCGGCGAGGCGCGGCGGGCCGCCGGCTGCCTGGCGCGGGGGCTGCCGCCATGAGCCTGCAACGCGAGCAGCAGCGCCAGCAATGGCTGTTGAGGCAGTTGTTCGAGCGTCCTGCCGCGGAGGCGGGCGACACCTGGCTGGCCTCGGCGGGGCCGCGCGGCCGCCGCGGCTTGCAGGCCTACGAGGCGAATGCCGGCGCTTCGGCCGAACGCGCCCTGCGGGCGGCGTTCCCGACCGTCGAGGCCCTGCTGGGCGAGGAGGCCTTCGCCGGGCTGGCACGGGTGTTCTGGCTTGCCGAGCCGCCGGTGCGGGGCGACCTGGGCTGCTGGGGCGAGGCCCTGGCCGGCTTCATCGAAAGCCGCGAGA
The DNA here is from genome assembly GCA_966211755.1 of uncultured Rhizobacter sp. GTDB lineage: Bacteria > Pseudomonadota > Gammaproteobacteria > Burkholderiales > Burkholderiaceae_C > Rhizobacter. The sequence continues at coordinate 610 of CBIHOH010000074.1, forward strand.
GCTTGGGCGACTGGCCCTACCTCGGCGACTGCGCGCGTCTGGACTGGGCGCTGGCGCAGGCCGAACGCTGCACCGACGCCGAGGCCGACCTGTCCACGCTGGGCCTGCTGGGCGAGGTCGACCCGTCCGAGCTGCGCCTGCGCCTGGCGCCCGGCAGCCGCGTCGTGCGCAGCGACTGGCCCGTGGTCACGCTGTGGCGGGCCCATCACGGTCCGCACGAGGCCGAGCCCTTTGCCGCGGCCCGGGCCGCCCTGGCCGAGCGGCGCGCCGAGCAGGCGATGGTGTGGCGCCAGGGCTGGCGGGCCCGGGTGGAGCCCATCGCCGACAGCGTGGCCCGCTGGACCGAGGCCGTGCTGGGCGGCTGCACGCTGGGTGCGGCGTTCGATGCCGCGGGCGAGGCCTTCGCCTTCGAGCCCTGGCTGGTGCAGGCCTTGCGGCAGGGCTGGTTGCAGGCCGTGCAGCGGGCCGTCTGAACCCTTCCTGAAAGATCCGCCGCCGTTGCGCCGACCGATGAACCGACACTTCACGAAAGAGCACGCCATGAGCATTCCCTTGCATCGCCTCCTGCGCCCGTGGCGCCTCATGGTGCGTGGGCTCGAAGCCCTGCAGCCCCTCGCCTTGCTGGCCGCGCGGCTGTACGTGGCCCAGGTGTTCTTCCTGTCCGGCCTGACCAAGCTGCGCGACTGGGACACCACGCTGCTGCTGTTCTCCGAGGACTACCGCGTGCCGCTGCTGTCGCCTGGGGTGGCGGCGGTCGCCGGCACGGCGGGCGAACTGGTGCTGCCGGTGCTGCTGGCCCTCGGCCTGGGCGGGCGTTTCGCCGCGCTCGGGCTGTCGGTGGTGAACGTGGTCGCCGTCATCAGCCTGGCCGAGGTCGCGCCGGCCGCGCTGCAGTTGCACGTGTTCTGGGGCAGCCTGCTGGTCGGACTCTCGCTCTGGGGGCCCGGCCCCTGGTCGCTGGAGCGCCTGCTGCCCGATGTCGTCCCGCGCCAGGGCTAGCGGCCTGCGGGCGTGCCTCCATCGGTCGCCGAGGATGGCGCGGCGAGACAGTGTCCGACGGGGCCGCGCCAGGGGGGTGGAGGATGCGACACTCCGGGGCACCCGGTGCATCCCCGAACCATGAAACACCTTGTCCTCCTCGGCGACGGCCCGTCCCACTTGCGTCTGCTGCGGGAGCTGGTGCGTGTTCCGCTGCCGGACACCCGAGTCAGCTGGGTCGTGCCCGACGGCCGGCATGTCGCCGCCCGCATGCTGCCGGCCTGGGTGGCGGGACGCTGCGGGGCAGACGAGCTCACCCTGCCTCTGGGGCCCTTGGCCCGGGCCGCCGGAGTCGAGCTGATCGAGGGCGAGGTGATGATGCTCGAGGCCTCGCTGCGCGAAGTCACCCTCTGTTCGGGGCGCACCCTCGTCTTCGACAGCCTGAGCGTCTGTGCCCATGCGGTCTGCGACCGCGACGCGATCCGCGGGGCCCGCGAACATGCCTTGTTCGTGCGGCCCATGCGGCACTTCGTCCGGCTCTGGGGGGGCCTGCAGGCCCTGGCCGCCGAGCAGGCCTTGAACCTGGTGGTGGTGGGAGGCGGGGCCATGGCCGTCGAGATGGCGCTGGCGGTGCAGCAAGGCCTGGGCAAGCGGGTGCGTGTGGCGCTGGTCACCCATGGGGGGCCGCCGATGGCGGGCTCTCCGCGCGGGCTTCAGCGAAAGGTCCGCGAGCTGTTGCAGCGCGGCCAGGTGGCCTTGTTCGAGGACCGCTGCGAGGCCTTGTCGAATCGCCAGATGCTGCTCGGCCAGGGCATGCGGCTGGCCTGCGACGCACCCCTGCTGGCCCTGGCGGAAGCCGCGCCGCCTTGGCTCGGCGGCAGCGACCTGCGGCTCGACGAACACGGGATGATCCTCACCGGGGACGCCTGGCAGAGTGTTTCGCATCCGCAGGTGTTGGCCGAGGGGGTAGGGGCCGGTCGCCTCGCCCGGGCGGCCCCCCGCGCGCGCGGGGGCGAGTGGTACGGCTGGGGTGGGAGCTCCACGCTGGGCCGGCGGCTGCGCCGGGTCCTGGCCGGCGCCGCACCCGGGCCGGCCGGCCGCCCGCGCGGCGCCTACGCGCTGGCCTGCGGCGACGGCACGGCGCTGGCCGGCCTGGGCCCGTTCAGCGCCCGCGGACGCTGGGTGGGCTGGCTGAAGGAGCGCGCCGACCGTCGCTCGCTCGACGGCTGCCGCAGCGAGCCCCCGGCGCAGCCGGCCGTTGCCGTGCGGGTCGCGGGCGACGAGCACGGCCTCTAGGACACGGCCCGGGCGTCCCGGCAGCGGACGCCGGCCTCAGCGGTCCCGCGGCTTGAAGCCGATCACCATGCTCGACGGCGGCGGCTTGTCACCATCACGCGGCAGCTTGCCGGTCTTGTCGATCGCGTCGAGCACCGCATCGTCCCATTCCTTGACACCGCTGCTCTTGATGATGCGCCGGCTCATGATGACGCCATCGGGCGCGGTGCGCACCTCGACGTCGACCATGGGGTTGCTCTCCAGCTCGCGCACGAAGGTGATGTTCGGATAGATGGCGGCCTTGACCCGGCCGCCATAGCTGGACGACGGCCCGGCGCTGCGCGCCGCCGTGCCGTTGCTGCCATTGCCGCCGGTGCCCGCCTGCTCGAGGATGCGCTGCAGCTGCTTCTCGCGCAAGGCCTCGGCCAGGGCGCGCTCCTGCTTCTCCTGCTCCAGCCGCTTGCGCTCGGCTTCCTTCTTCGCGTCGCGTTGCTTGTCGGCCTGCTCGCGCTTGAGCTGTTCCTTCCTTTCGAGCTCCTTCTTCTCGAGCTCCTTTTTCTCCAGCAGCTTCTTCTCGAGTTCCTTGCGCTCCTTCAGTTCCTTCTCTTCCTTCAGCCGCTCCTTGCGCGCCTTCTCGATCGCGATCTGCGCATCGGGCAGTGGCTTGGGCGGCGGGGTCTCGACCTTGGGCGGGGCCTTGGGCTGCACGGGTTCGGGCGGCGGCTCGGGGGGCGGTGCCTGGCGTGGCGGGGCCGCGACCTGGGGGACGGCGGCCCACAGCTCGGCCTCCATCGCCGGCGGCTCGCTGGAGCGCCAATTGACACTGATGGCCAGGCCGGCCACCAGCAGCACGTGGGCGGCGATGGCCATGGCCAGCCCGCGCCCCATGCCTTCCGGACGGCGCGGCATCAGCGCGTCACGCTGCTGGGCGGGTGTACTCATGCCGGCCTCCGCGGAGGACGGGTCGCGGCGCTCGTGCGTGCTGCCACCTCAGCCTCCCGTGCTCTTGACCGACAGGCCGACGCGCTGCACCCCGGCCTTCTGCAGGATGTCCATCACCTTGACGACCGACTCGTACTTGACCGAACGGTCCGCCGAGATGACCACCGGCGAAGCCTCGTCGCCGTCCTGCATCTCGGCCACGCGCTTGGCCAGCGTGGACAGGGTGACGGGGGCGGTGCTGCTCTCCTTGTTGTCCAGGCGCAGGCGCAGCGTCTCATCCTTGCCCACGATCACCTCGATCACATGGGGAGGCTGCTGGCGACTTTTGCCCACGGTGGGCAAGTCGACCACGCCGGTGGTGATGAGCGGTGCGCTGACCATGAAGATGATCAGCAGCACCAGCATCACGTCGATGAAGGGCACCATGTTCATTTCGGCGATGGTGCGGCGGCGCGAGCCGCGGCTGGCGACGGCGGGCATGCTTCAGCGCCCCATGGTCGGAGACGCCAGCGGCTGGCCGGCATTGCGCTGCAGGATGTTGGAGAACTCCTCGATGAAGGTCTCCATCTGCGTGGCGCTGCGATCGATGTCGCGCGCGAAGCGGTTGTAGGCGATGACGGCCGGAATGGCGGCGAACAGGCCGATGGCCGTGGCGACCAGGGCCTCGGCGATGCCGGGCGCCACCGTCGCCAGCGACACCTGCTGCATGTTGGCCAGGCCGACGAAGGCATGCATGATGCCCCACACCGTGCCGAACAGGCCCACATAAGGCGAGACCGAACCCACCGACGCCAGGAACGACAGATTGGACTCGATGACATCGAGCTCGCGCTGGAAACTGGCGCGCATGGCGCGGCGGGCGCCGTCGAGCAGGGCGCCGGCATCCAGCACCTTGCGCTCGCGCAGCTTCAGGAACTCGCGCATGCCCGAAGCGAAGATGCGCTCCAGCGGCGCGCCCTCGACGCGCTGGGCGGCGTCGTTGTAGAGATCGTTCAAGTTGCGCCCGGCCCAGAACTCGCGTTCGAACTCATCGTTGGAGGCGCGCAGCTTGCGCAGCCCGAACAGCTTGCCGAAGATCACGGTCCAGCTGGCCAGCGACATCAGCATCAGGCCGGCCATCACGAGCTGGACCACGAAACTCGCGTGCAGGATCATCGAAACGATGGAAAGATCTTGATTCATTCAGCCGGATACCCCAGGGTCAGGAAAGCGACGGTAAGAGGCGCCGATCGGGCGCCGGTTCCGTCCGTTTGGATGTTGCGGGGCCGGCGGGCGCGGGGCGCACGCCGGCAAGCCAGCATTATCGGGGGTGTCGAGGGGCGGGGGGAGGCCTGCTTGGCCGGCTTGGGTAGCGCCGTGGGGCGGAGGAGGGCGAGGTGGGGGCTTCTGTTCCGGGCGGGGCGCCGCGATGTGCTGCCTCCTGCGCCGGCATCGGCGTGGCGGTGGCGCAAGGCCGGAAGCTGCCGTGGGGTCCAGGAGACGTGGTTCAATCTGCGGCTGCCGAGCCCCGGCCCGCGGCCAGGGCTGTGCGGTGCGGTGCGATCGATCCTTGGCGAGAAGGAGTGCGTTTGAAAATCATCGGTCTTATCGGTGGCATGAGCTGGGAATCCACCGTTCCCTACTATCGAACGATCAACGAAACGATCAAGGCGCGTCTCGGCGGGCTGCACTCGGCCCGGCTCATCCTCTACAGCGTCGACTTCCACGAGGTCGAGCGGCTGCAGCGGGCGGGCGACTGGGACATGGCCGGCGAGCTGATGGGCGAAGCCGCCCGCTCGCTCGAAGCAGCCGGAGCCGACTTCCTGGTCCTGTGCACCAACACCATGCACCGGGTGGCGCCAGCCATCGAAGCCGCGGTGCGCATCCCGCTGCTGCACATCGCCGACCCCACCGCCCGCGAGATCAAGGCCGCCGGCCTGTCGAAGGTCGGGCTGCTGGGCACACGCTTCACCATGGAACAGGACTTCTACAAGGACCGGCTGCGCGAGCGGCACGGGCTGGAGGTCCTGACACCGGCCGAACCGGACCGCGAACGCATCCACCGCATCATCTACGACGAACTCTGCCTGGGCGAGATCCGGGACGGCTCGCGCGAGGCCTACCGCCGGGTGATGGCCGACCTGGTCCAGCGCGGCGCCGAAGCCATCATCCTCGGCTGCACCGAGATCTCGCTGCTGGTCGGGCCGGGGGACGCCGGCGTCCGCCTGTTCGATACCACGCGAATCCATGCCTGTCATGCGGCGGAGTTGGCGTTGTCGCAGGGTTGACGAGGGCTGACGCGGTCTCTGGGGAGGGCCCGCTGCGCGGGACTCGGCAAAGGGCTGCCCGCAGGCCCTGAGGGATCGGGCCGGGAGGCGCCGTGCGCGTGGGGTGGCGGACCTTCCGCTGACGGAGCATGGTGCGTCCAGTGCTGCGCGGGGGTCGCGGCGCGTCGAAACGATCGCCTCGCGGTCGGTGTCGAGTCCATCGGAGGTCCGCTGGACCTCGTGAGCTGCTCCGCTTGGCGAGGGCTGGTATCCATGCCAGTTTTGGGATGGCCCTGCTCTCGCAACTGTTGTCAGATGCCGTGGCCTTGGCACACAAGCCGAGGTTACATCGTCCTCCGGTCTTCCTGTCCGGGCCCCAGGTCCGTCGGCCTTCGTCCAGCCAGATGACGACCACCGGAGGGCATCACGCGACAGCCCGGGCCAGCCCAGGCGGGCCCATGACAACACAAGGAAACGCATGATCGAGCAGCTCTCTGGACGACGGGCACTGGCCCACCTCATGGCGACGGTGGCGGCCTTGCTGGCAGCAGGATGTGGGGGCGGGGGAGGAGACGAGACCGCGGTGGCACCGGCGCCCTACGTCGCGCCTGTCGAACCGCCGGCCGTCACCTCGGTTCCAGCGCCGGTTTACGAGGATGCGAGGCGGGCTGGAGCGTTCAAGCGCCTCAACGAGGTGAGGGCTGCAGCAGGGCTGGGGTTGCTGGCGCAGAACAAATTGATCGATGCGGCTGCGCAGGCGCATAGCGCTTACATCATTACGAATGGGGAGGCGCTTGGTCATGGGGAGACTGTGGGTAAGCCTGGGTTTACTGGCGAGACGGCGAGGGTTCGTATGGCTTATGCCGGGTATCGTGACATTGAGGGATGGACGGAAGTGGCTGCGGCAGTGCCTTTCGATAATTCCGCGCAGCTGGGTGTCCAGATGATCGACTCGCTAATGGGAGGGCCTTATCACCGCAATGGAATCCTTAGGGCTGAATATGCGGAGGTAGGCGTTGGTCTGCACTCAGATGGTTCTCGCGCAATACTCACGGCGAACTTCGGTAGAACTTCGAGAAATGGTCAGGGAGCACCAAACACAATTGTCTCAATTTGGCCTCCTGCCAATAGTTTTGATGTTCCAATAAAAATGGCAGGGGAGACTCCGAATCCTATTCCTGAAAACAATGGAGAATCCGCGGGATATTCTGCTAGCGTTAAAGTTAACGATGAGTTCCGTTCGATAGAGGTTGCTAATTTCAATATTTTTGATCCAGAAGGGAGGCTGGTTGATGTGAAGATATTGAGTTACGAGACGGATCCTGTTCTTCGTGGTTATTTTGTTGATAATACTTTTGCGGCGGCGTTGCCTAGGAATCCGTTGAAGAAAAATACACGTTATAGGGTTGTTTTTGATGGGGCTGTTATTTTGAATTCTGATGAATCAAAAACCTCTTTTTCGAAAACCTGGTTTTTTACAACCGGGGAGCGGGAGGAGTATTAATGGCTTGCGGAGGGCGCAGTTAGTCGCCAGTGGGGGCAGGGGGTGGTCTAGTACGTGTGTCAAGACAGAGTCCGGGGTCTTGCGGTGCTGGCCCTAGAACAACGTTTCCGAATTCTGATGTCTTAATAAACTCATTCCAACAGTCGGAGGAATCTGTCATTGGACTGATGGTGAAGTAATATTCTGTATATGCTACGGCGTACTTATCGGCTTCGTCTGATTCGTTGTAGAAATGGCGACACCCCTTGTATTGTCCGGTACGAACTGGATTGACGAAGTCTTGTGCACTAGGTAGGCCAAATGTCCGTGGATTATTTATTGTTGAAGAAGTTGACGCCGAAATGGTGTGATCATTTTCGGCCCACCATTGATAGGTGGATCTTGGTGGCACAAGAAAACTTTGGGAGCCTCCTTCGGTGCGGGCTATTGGAACGCCATCAACAACGCTTGAAGAAGAACGATGGCTGCTTCCTCCGATATGATTTAAGGTAATTGTAAGGGATGCGGAAGAGTGGTTTGTAAACGGGCCGAATAAAACTATTTCTCGGGCGCATCGTTCTCCCGTCGAAGCCATTCGAACACCCTTGAGAAGGTAGGTTGTTTCTGGATTCGGGGCTATATTCTCGGGTGGTAATGGGTTTCCAAATTTAACTCTTGAGCTCCCTTTGTGTCGACTACTTGTTACCGAGTCACTTTGCGCCAATGAGAAGTCTGTCAATAAGAGAAAAAGGATTGCAACAATTCTTTTCGATGAGCGAATATATGCCATGATTCCTCTCATGCTTTTTCAAGTTGGAGCGCGAGGTATGCGGGCTCGTACTCAACGATAAAGGCAATAAACCAGCGCAATCAAAGTCCCAGGCAGGATGGCCCCATCTGATGACCGTTCCAAATGCACTGTCCAACTGCCTCCGTTATCCACCGCAAAGCGGTTGATGCCGGAAACGATGCCAGTGCCCTCAGCAGCAGCGTCCTCGTTGTTGGGCGTCAGGATGATCAAGGCCTCGGGCGCGGTCGTGCTTGAAGCTGACGGACACTGCGGCTTGGCCACCATCACCGGCTGCGTGGCGACCTGGATGTCCAGCGTCTGCACCAGCACGAAGTCGGACAGCAGGGCCGCGCTGCGCCAGTAGGTGCCGCGCCGGCAGATCAGGCCTTGGCGGTCGGCCGGATCGGTGGCGACGGCGCCTTCCTCGGTGGCTGCGCAGGCCGAGCCCGCCGCCCGGAAGCGTTGCATGGCCACCCAGCGGCCGCCCGAGCACAGGGCGAGGCCGCCGCCGCTCAGGCCCGCATACGCCGAGCCCGGCGTGGCGCTGCCTTCGCTGCCGCAGGCCGCCCCTTCGACGGCATCGGCCAGCACCAGGCGTTCGCCGCTCAGGCTCTTGGCGGCCACCACCTCGTTGGCGCTGACCTTGCCGGTGGTGCTGAGTTCGCCCGGCCCGAGGCTGGTGCTGCGGGTGGGGGTGCCGTCGCTGAACACCGCCTGCCGCGCCGCCAGCGTCGAGCTGCAGCCCAGCTCGACCCGGCCGTCCGGCCGCAGCTGGACGCAGTCGTTCCCTCCGGCGTCCTTCAAGAGGATGGGGCCCGCGCTGGTGGCTCCGCCCTTGAGCTCGGCATGGCCCGTCAGCGTGCTGCCGCCGCCGACCGCCAGGTGGCCGGCGGCGGACAGGTCGCCGGCCAGGCGCGGGTCCCGGGTGTCGCCCAGGCGTACGAACTGGCCGAAACCCGCCGAGCCGTTGCCCAGGCGCACGGCCACCACGCCGTCGGGTTGGCCGGGCACGGGGTTGGGCGCCTGCCAGGTGTTGTCGAAACCGGTGAGCCTGTCGCGCGAGGTGCCCAGCGATACGCCACCATCGGCACCCAGCCGGGTGAGGATGGGGCCGATGAGCACGCCGTCGGCAGGGGCGTCGGGACCGCTGCCGTCGCGGATCGGCCCCATGACGACGAGCTGCCCTTCGACGGCGCAGGCCGCTCCGGCACAACCGCTGGGCACGCGGTGGAACGAGATGCGGTAGGGCGCCTGGTTGAGCGACGAGGCCTCGGCCGCCCAGCCCCGGGGCAGGTAGCCCATGTCGCGCAGCTGGGCCGGCGTGGGGCTCCAGGTGAGTTCGGCCTCGACCAGGACCGGCTCCACGCTCACCCCGTTGCGCGCCAAGGGCCTGCCGGCCTGGATGTCGGTGAGCCCTTCCAGCAGGGCATTGTTGGCCGCGTTCTTCAGGGTGTCGAGCACGCCGGCTTCGGCCGTGCCGAGGTTCTGCTTGAGTTCGAGCAGCCTCGCCCTCACGCCGGCCAGGACGGTGAGACCGGTGATGGCCAGGGCGAGCAGGGCGAATACCAGGGCGTTGCCGCGCTGGCGGGCGCGGTGTCGGAACGGCTGCAGGGGCGGTGGCGGCATGGTCGGCGAGCAGGCAGGACGGGAATCGAGGGCAAGGATCAAGGGCAGGCGTCAAGGACAAGGCGAGGGCGCGGCGATCGGGGGCGAGCCCGGGGAACGCGCCGCCACGGGCGGATGGCCCTGGCCTCGGCCGATCGGCGACCCGGTGGAATCTATTGGGTTGCCGCAGGCTTGCAATCCCTCGGATCTTGTGTCGAAAGCCCATGCCCACTTCCTGCGAAGTCGGCGCCATATGGGGCCGTTCCCAATCCTGGTCGGATGCAGCCGCGCTTGCATGGCGGCGCTTCGCGGCAGCCGATGCAGGATCCGGCCATCTCCTCCGTGGAGCGGCGTTGCGCCGGGCCGTCGGAATCAAGCGACAAAGCCGATGTTTTCTGCCTCATCCGCCGCGGCTTCCTGTTGCAGAATGAACTCAGGCCGGATGTGCGCCTTCGCTGGCAAACGCGGCGCCCGAGGTCGGACCTGGGCGCGGCACAACCGTATCGTCCGGTGAACCTTTTCCTCCGCCATGAACATCGACACCGTCGAAGCCCTACGCTCGCTGTACGCCGCCCCCAAGGAGCGCGCCCTGCGCAAGCAGCTGACGCAACTGGACCCCCACTGCCGCCGCTTCATCGGGCTGTCGCCGTTCGCGGTGCTGTCGAGCTGCGGCGCGCAGGGCACCCTCGATGCGTCGCCGCGGGGCGGCCCCCCGGGCTTCGTCAGGGTGCTGGACGAGCACACCCTGCTGATCCCGGACGAGCCCGGCAACAACCGGCTCGATACCCTGGAGAACATCATCGGCACCGGCCGGCTCGGCCTGCTCTTCCTGATACCCGGCGTCGACGAGACGCTGCGGGTCAACGGCGCGGCGCTGTTGTCCTGCGATGCCTCCTACCTCGACCTCTGCAGCAGCGAGCGCCGGCGTCCGAAGCTGGTCATCCGGGTGGCGGTGGCCGAGGCCTACCTGCATTGCGCCAAGGCCTTCATGCGCTCGGACCTGTGGAACCCGGCCCGCCGGGTCGACCGGGCCTGCCTGCCGACCATGGGCGAGATGATCAAGGACCAGACCGGGAGCGAGGGGCCCGTCGAGACCCAGGCCCAGATGCTGGAGCGTTTCGCCGCCGATCTGTGAGCCGGGGAGTCCCTCCGTCCGATTGTCTGTCGCAGGCCTTTGCCGAGGAGAGCTTGAAGCGATGTCGAGGAAGTTGAGCCAGGCGCTGTCGGGACGGGTCGCCTGGCTGGGTGAAGCGGTGATGCTGCTCGTCTCGTGGAGCGGCGCCACGCTGGCCGCCGTGCTCGGCAAGCTGCTGCTGGCAGCCGCGCTCGCGGCCGTGGGGCTGGGCATCTTTCTTCGCCTGTCCGGCCGCCGCGCGCCGCCGCGGTTGCGCCCGGCAGCTCCGTCCGTGTGGGCCTGCCTCGTCGTGGGGCTGCTCTCCGCCGTCGAGGTGGCGCTGTTGGTCGAGGCGACCCAGTTGCCGGTGCGTTTCCACCAGCCGGGGTTTGCCTGGTACCACTGGGTGGGGGTGTCGCTGGCGCTCGGGGTGGCTTATCGGGTCCAGCTGCGGGCCTGGATGTCCTTGGTGAAACGCAAGGGCGGCAATGCCGGCGCCTGATCACTTCAACAAGCCAGCGGGTTCGCGCGGGGCTGCCGTGGCGAAGGCTGGTGCCGAGGGGGCTTGTTGCGAAGGCTGCGGGGCGGCTTTGCCGTCATCGGAGGCGGTTTGCGCTTCCTGCGAAGTCATGTTCGCGGAAGAGGCTCGCGCGGAAACGGAAATGAAGGGGCGATACTGTTGCCCGCAGTGCTCGGGCAGGTTCGCCGTGCCTGCATTGATTCCTTGGCCGGAGAAGGCGCGCTGGTACATGCCGCAAGACATGCGGCCCGCCTGCCCTCATTGCGCCTGTCTATTGCGGGACCGTAGGCAAGCTCCTCTGACCTTCGCGAACCTTGCCATCCTCGGCGGTGTAACGCTGGCTTTGTACATGTCCCCGCTGTCGCGATTCACGCCTGTCCTGGCACCGTTGCTGATGGTCGTGTCACGGTTTTATCTTGACAGGGCTTACCAGCGTAGGGAAGGGGCGTATCTCGAGGAGAACCGGTATGACGTGGCTCAACCCTGATCCGATCGTCGCCGGGGGCTGGCTCGATGTCGCGCCACCGGCCTCAGCCCCATGAAGCCGACACTCGGCTTGCTGAACGCACTGCTGGTGGGCGCCGTGGTGGCGGCGCTGCTGGAAGAATCACGCCGGACGCATCAAGTCGACCCCTGGTTCCTGGTCGGGTTGATTCCATCCGGGCTGACCTGGTGGGCCTTGAGTGCGGCGGGCCATCGGGCGGTCGGGGGGCTCGCCTTGCTGGCCAATGGTTTTTGTGTCGCCCTGGGTCTGCTCGGCGTGGTGTTCACGACCCCCAGTCCCCTGGCCCTGGCGGCCCTGTTCGTGCTGCTGGTCGGTGCGCTCAACCTCCAGGCGGTCTGGCGGGCATTTCTGTCGAGGTCGAAGCCTGCGGGCTGAGCCGCGCGAAGCTTCAGCCGTGCTCAGCCAGTGTGTCGCGAGGCCTTCGACAAGGCGGCGATTTCCTTCGGCAGGCGCCGCGGCTTGAAGCTGGCGCTGTGCACGCATCCGAGGCGGATGTCCGCCTCGGCCAGCCGTTCCTCGCCGCGCCATGCCACCTGCCTCAGCCTGATCGAGGCACCGCTCATGTCGGTGAGCTCCACGCCGACCTGCAGCAGGTCGTCGAGCCGGGCCGGGCGCAGGCAGCGCAGGTTGGCCTGCACGACGACGAACATGGCATCGAATTCCGTGCGCAGCACTTCCTGGCCGAAGCCCTGCGCGCGCAGCCATTCGGTGCGCGCGCGTTCGAAGAATTTCAGGTAGTTGGCATAGAACACGACGCCGCCGGCGTCGGTGTCTTCCCAGTAGATGCGCAGCGTGTGGACGAAGTCCTGGCGGGAGGATGAAGGGGGCATGGGCCGGGATAAGGGGGCATGGGGCCCCGGGGCGACGATCAGGGTTGGACGCGTTTGTACACCGGTCCCCACACGGGATGACCTTGTTCGGAGCGGCTGAGGGCGAACGCCGGGTCGGCCTTGCGGGCCGCCCGGAAGGCGGCTTCGCAGTCACTCACCCGGTTGCTGGTGCAATAGATGAAGGCAAGGTGTTTCTGGGCCGCGGCAGCGTCCTTGGGCGAGGCCAGGCCGGTGCCCAGCGCGAGCCTGAGCTGTTTCTCGGATTCGGCGTACTGGCCGTCCTCGTAGGCCCGCATGCCGTTGAGCAGGGCGCGCTCGGCCGGCCGGGCGGTGACGTCGAGCAGGCCGACGGTGGGGGCCGCGACCGGGGCGCAGCCCGCCAATCCCAGGATGAGGGACGACAACGCGGCTAGGCGGAGGGTGTTCGTCATGATCCGAAGCGGTGTTTGATGTGGACCGGTTGGCCGGCGGTGACGTTGACGGTGGCGCTGAAGGGCGGGAACTCGTCGTTGCGGATGGTGATGGTGTGCCGGCCCTCGCCGAGGCTGAGTTCGTTCAGCGGCGGTGCGATGCCGGCCGGCTTGCCGTCGACCTCGACCTGGCCCCAGGGGCTCACGGCGAGCCGTACCACGCCGTTGGCCGCCACGGGCTGGACCACGTTGGCGGCCCTGGCGGCCTCGCGTTCACGGGCTTCCCGGGCGCGCCGTTCCTTCGGGGTCTCCTTGGGGGGCTTGGCGGCGCTGGCGGGGGCGGCCGCCGGCGTGGCGGCCTTGGCCACGGTCAGGCCGGCCGCGGGGGCGGTGACGGCAGGGGCAGCCTTCACTGGAACGGTTGCCGGGGCGGTCGTTGGTGTGGGCGCGGGTGGCGGCGGGGCCGCGGCGGCGGCCGGCGAGGCCGGCGGCGTGTCGGCTTCGAGGGCCGGCGCGGGGGGCAAGGTGTTCGCCGACGCCACCACGATGCCGGTGCCTGCAGGCGCTGCGCCGGCGTCGGCCTGTGACGCCGGAGCCAGCGGTTCGGACGGCGCGGCCATCGTGGGCGCGGCAACGGCGGGCGCCGAGGCGGCCGCCACCAGCACCGCCGCGGGCGCCGCCGTGGCCAGAGGCGGATGGTTGTGTTCGTCCTGGGTGGCCAGGGCCCACCAGCCAAGTCCGGCCAAGGCCAGCGCCGCCGTGGCCGCGCCACCCCAGACCAGTTTCTGGCGGTGCGGGGAGGCCGGGCTGGACGCGCGGCCTTCGCCTTGCGGATGCTCGTCGAGCCAGTGGCGCAGCTCGCGTGCGAAGGAACGGGCCGAGCTGTAGCGGTCGTCCGGGATCTTCTGCATGGCCTTGGCCGCGATCTCGGACAAGGCCTTGGGGACGTTCGGATCGACCTCGTGGGCCGGCGGCGGTTGGTGTTCGAGCACCGAGGCGGTGATCTCGGCCAGCGAGTTGCCGCGGAACGGACGGGTGTCGGTCAGCAGTTCGTAGAGCACCACGCCGAGCGAGAAGACGTCGCAGCGCCGGTCCACGCTCTCGTGGCGGATCTGCTCGGGCGACATGTAATAGGGCGAGCCGCCGAGGATGTCGTTTTCCTGGCCGTCGTGATGGTGGGCCACCCGGGCGATGCCGAAGTCGAGCACGCGGGGCTGGGTGCGCCCGACCATGAAGATATTGGCCGGCTTGATGTCCCGGTGCACCACCCCTTTCGAATGGGCATAGGCGAGCGCATCGGCGACCCGCCGGATGAGCAGCGCGGCCTGGGTCGGCGTGGGCCGCCAGCCCTCCAGGCGCAGCTGGCGCAAGTCGCGCCCGCGCAACAGCTCCATCGCGATGTAGGGGCCTTGTTCGCTCACCCCGGCGTCGAACACCGTGACGATGTGCGGATGGCTGAGGCCGCCGGCGGCCCGCGCCTCGTTGAGGAACAAGGTGTTGAAGGATTCGCGCTCGTCGGCCGAGATCTCGAGGTTCAGCGTCTTGATGGCGATCAGGCGCGACAGCAGCGGATCGTGCGCGGCGAAGACCCGGCCCAGGCCGCCTTCGCCGATCTGGTATTTCAGCGCGTAGCGGCCGATGTAGCCGATGGTGGACAGCTGGTCGGTGGCCACCGTCGGCTTTGGGCCGAGGCTGGCCCGGCCGCTCGAAGACGACGAGGACGGGGCCAGCCCGAGGTCGGTGTCGCTCCACGGCGCCGAGTCGGGGGCCGGGTTGACGCCATCAGGGGCGAAAGGAAGCGGTTCAGTGGCTGGACCAGACATGGATGTCATTGATGCGTGGCGCAGTTGGTCACCACAAACCTAGCTTAGTGCAATGTGATGGGCCGTTGGCATCAAAAAACACCGGCTTCGTGCTTTTTGTAACTAGCCGTCACCAGGAGCCGCGACCGCCGGGCGCGAGCGTGATCGTTCAGCGGCGCGAGGCCCGGAAGGCCTGCACTTCGACCGGGCGCAGGTCGACCGCGGCCTTGTCGAGCACGCCGTTGACGTATTTGTGGCCGTCGGTGCCGCCGAAACTCTTGGCCAGCTCGACCGATTCGTTGATCGCCACCTTGTAGGGGATGTCGATGCAATGCTTGAGTTCGTAGGCGCCGATCATCAGCACCGCGTGTTCGATCGGCGACAACAGGTTGGTCTTGCGGTCGACATGGCGGGAGAGCACGGCATCGATGTCGCTCGCTTCGCGGATGCAGCCGTGCAGCAAGGCTTCGAAGTGGGCCGGGTCGCATTTGTCGAAACCCTCTTGCTCGCGCACGTGGGCGTCGATGACCGCGGTCTCTGCGCCCGAAATCAGCCACTCGTACAGTCCTTGCAACGCCACCTCGCGGGAGCGTCGGCGCGCCGACTTGGGCGTGGCGCCCTTGGAGGGCGCACGCGAGGCGGACGATTTTTTCTTCGGGGGAGTGTCGGTCACGAGAGATCTTCCAGGAGGTTGGCCATTTCGACGGCGACTCGGGCGGCGTCGCGCCCCTTTTCTTCGGCACGGGCCCAGGCCTGGGCTTCGTCTTCCACCGTCAGGATGGCATTGGCCACCGGCAATTCGTGGTCCAGCGCCACACGGCTCACGCCGGCACCGCTTTCGTTGGCCACCAGTTCGAAATGATAGGTCTCGCCGCGGATGATGCAGCCGAGGGCGATCAGGGCATCGAAGCGGCCGCTTTGGGCCATGGCGTTCAGGGCCACCGGCGCTTCGAGCGCGCCCGGCACGGTGACGTGCTTGATGTGCTTGGCCGCGACACCGAGCTTGACCAGCTCGTCGATGCAGGTGTCGGCGAGTTTCCGGGTCAGGTCGGCATTGAACCGCGCCTGCACGATGCCGATGCGCAGGTCGGTTCCGTCCAGGTCGGCGGCCAGGCCTTTGTCAGCAGCTAGCATGGGGGACTTCCTTGGTGGTCATTCATTCATTCGGCGGAGACGAAGCCGGTGACTTCGAGTCCGAACCCGGTCATGCTGGGCATGCGGCGGGGGCTGCCCAGCAGTTTCATGCGCGAGACCCCGAGCTCGCGCAGGATCTGCGCCCCGACACCGTAGACGCGCAGGTCCATCTGGCCGCGTTTGTCGTCGCCGGCCGGGCCTTCTTCGCGCAGCCGCGGCAGCAGGGCCTCGGCCGCTTCGCCGCAATTGAGCAACACGGCCACGCCACGGCCCGCGGCCTGCAAGGCGGCCAGCGCCTTGGGCAGCGGCCAGGAATGCTGGCAGGAGCCGGTGTCGAGCAGGTCCATCACCGACAGTGGCTCGTGCACCCGCACCAGCACTTCCTCGTCGGTGTCTACCTGGCCATGGCTGAGGGCGATGTGCACGCCGCCGGTGCGGTCGCGGAAGGCCACGCAGTCGAATACGCCCTGGGCGGTGCTCAGCTGGCGCTGGCTGAGGCGTTCGATCAGGGATTCGTTGCGGCTGCGGTAGCCGATGAGGTCGGCGATGGTGCCGATCTTCAGGCCATGTTCCTTGGCGAAGATCTCGAGATCGGGCAGCCGGGCCATGGTGCCGTCGTCCTTCATGATCTCGCAGATGACCGAGCTCGGGCTCAGGCCGGCCATGGCGGCCAGGTCGCATCCGGCCTCGGTGTGGCCGGCGCGCATCAGCACGCCGCCGTCCTTGGCCTGCAGCGGGAAGATGTGGCCCGGCTGCACCAGGTCGCTGGCCTGGGCGTCGCGTGCGACGGCCGCCTGCACGGTGCGGGCACGGTCGGCGGCCGAGATGCCGGTGGTCACGCCGGTGGCGGCTTCGATCGAGACGGTGAAGGCGGTGCCGTGCTGGGTGCCGTTGCGCACGGTCATTGGCGGCAGGCGCAGGCGCTCGCACCGTTCGCGGGTCAGGGTGAGGCAGATCAGGCCGCGGCCGTAGCGCGCCATGAAATTGATGGCTTCCGGGGTGACGTGGTCCGCCGCCAGCACCAGATCGCCTTCGTTCTCGCGGTCTTCCTCGTCCACGAGGATGACCATGCGGCCGGCTGCCAGTTCGGCGATGAGTTCGGGAATCGGGGAAATGGGCATCCCCCGATTGTAGGCGGCCCGCCCTCGCGGGGGGCAGGTCCCGGGGGGCCGATTGCTGTCAATCTTTGCGCAGGCCCGCCGTCAGCATGCGTTCGACATAGCGTGCGATCTGGTCGATTTCGAGGTTCACCCGCTGCCCCGCGGCCAGGCTGCCGAGGGTGGTGTGCTCCAGGGTGTGCGGAATGAGGTTGATGCTGAACTCGCAGCCGGCGGGCAGGTCGGTGACCCGGTTCACCGTCAGGCTGACGCCGTTGATGGTGACCGACCCCTTGTAGGCCAGGTACTTGCCCAGCTCGACCGGGGCGGCGATGCGCAGTTCCCACGACTCGCCGACCGGCGCGAAGTGGGTCACCTCGCCGATGCCGTCGACGTGGCCGCTGACGAGGTGGCCGCCCAGCCGGTCGTGGGCACGCAGCGCCTTCTCCAGGTTGACCGGGCCCGGGGCCGACAGGCCGGCGGTCTTGTCCAGGCTTTCGGCCGAGATGTCGACGCTGAAGCTGGCGGCCCCGGCATCGAAGCCGGTCACGGTCATGCAGGCGCCGTTGAGCGCGATGCTGTCGCCGAGCTGCACGTCGTCCAGATAACCGGCCGGGGCCTGCAGCCGCAGCCGTTTGCCGTGCGAAGGATCGGCGCCCAGGGGCTGGACGTCGGTGATGCGGCCTAGGCCGGTGATGATGCCTGTGAACATGGCTGGATTCTCGCAAATGCGGGGAAGTCGGGGGCGGCGCCTGTGTCCGCGGCTGCCGGGGCGCGGGACGGGGAGATTCGCTCTGGCAAGAGTGGCATGAGCGGCTGCCGGTTCAGGGGGCGGGTGTGTCGGCCACGGGCCGCGCCAGCACGCGCAGGTCGTCGCCCAGGCGCTCGACGCTGTCGAAGCGCAGCGCCACCCCGTCGGCCAGCGAGCTCAGGGGGCCGAAGGCGGCCAGCTCGCGGCCCCGGCCGAGGAGCTTGGGCGCGAGGTACACGAGGTATTCGTCGACCAGCCCTTCGCGCACGAACGATCCGTTCAGCTTGTGCCCGGCCTCGACGTGCAGTTCGTTGATGCCGCGTGCGGCCAGGTGCTCGAGCACGGCGGGCAGGTCGACCTTGCCCTCGGCGGAGGGCAGCGAGACGATCTCGGCCCCGCGTGCGCGCAGGGCCTCGGCGCGCGCCGGCTGCCCGGCGGCGGTGCAGATCAGCACCTTGCCGGGGGTGTCGAGGATGCGGACCTCGGGCGGGGTGGCCAGCCCGGAGTC
This sequence comes from uncultured Rhizobacter sp., assembly GCA_966211755.1. Taxonomy (GTDB): domain Bacteria; phylum Pseudomonadota; class Gammaproteobacteria; order Burkholderiales; family Burkholderiaceae_C; genus Rhizobacter. Next base: position 18,600 of record CBIHOH010000074.1, read on the forward strand.
GATGATCACCCGCAGCGGTTGCAGCTCGGTCGGCACCAGGCGGACGTCGAGGCGCGGGTCGTCCTGCAGCACGGTGCCGGCGCCGGTGAGCACGGCACCGGCGCGCTTGCGCCAGGCGTGGCCGTCGGCCCGCGCGGCCTCGCCGGTGATCCATTGGCTGAGGCCGTTGTCGAGGGCGCTGCGTCCGTCGAGGGACACGGCGGCCTTCAGGCGGACCCAGGGACGGCCGCGCTCCATGCGCGAGAAAAACCCGATGTTGAGCTCGCGCGACCCGTGGGCCAGCACGCCGACATCGACTTCGATGCCGGCCGCCCGCAGGCGGGCGAAACCCTGGCCGGCGACGAGATGGTTGGGGTCCTGCAGCGAAGCCACGACCCGGCGCAGGCCGGCGGCCACCAGCGCGTCGCAGCAGGGCGGCGTGCGGCCGTGGTGCGAGCAGGGTTCCAGCGTGACATAGGCGGTGGCGCCGCGCACGTCCTCATGGCGGCTGGCTGCATCGCGCAAGGCCATCACCTCGGCATGCGGGCCGCCCGCCTGCTGCGTTTGGCCCCGGCCCAGCACCCGGCCGCCCGCGTCGGTGATGACGCAGCCGACGCGGGGGTTGGGCTCGCTCAACCCGATCGACTGGTGGGCCAGGGCGAGTGCCTCGTGCATCGACAGGGCGTCGGTGTGCTGGGGCGGCGGCGGGGGGGCGGGCGGGGTGTTCACGGCTGGTGCGGCAGGGTGTCGGCGAAGCCGCCATTGTGCGGCGCGGACGCCCGGCGCGGGCAGGAAAGCTCTCCTCGGATGACGAGATAGTTCTGCTCGGCCAGGTTCTCGCCCACGTGGCGGTAACGGGCGGGATGCTCGTCGTTGCGATCGATGCCGCCACTGCGGTCGAGGTCTGTGCTGTAGCGGCACACCCGGTATTGAGAAGGACCGTGGCCCAGCGTCCATCCGCGCGGCAGCAACTGGAGCACCCCGGACCAGCCCCCCTCCGGCAGGGGGACGACGCAGGTGTAGGTGACGGTCGGTTCGGGTTTGGCACCGGCGTTGGCGTTGGCGTTGGCGTTGGCGTTGGCGTTGGCGTTGGCATTGGCATTGGCATTGGCATTGGCATTGGCATTGGCATTGGCATTGGCAGTGGCATTGGCATTGGCATTGGCATTGGCACTGGCACTGGCACTGGCACTGGCACTGGCACTGGCACTGGCGGCGGCACTGGCGGCGGCACGGGGCGCCGAGGTATCGCGTCTGGGGACGGATGCCGGCGCGAGCCTGGCGGAAGAGCCGGGCGACCGGGGCGCGGATGCGGGCTGGGAGGGGGCGGCCTGTTGCACCTCGCAATGGGGTGCGGTGGCCGGCGGCGGGTCGAGCCGCAGCGCGGCGGCCATGGGCAGGGTGGCACCATGGGCCCGGGCCGGGTCCGCTGCGGGGCCGAGGCCGAAACGGACATGGCCTTGCAGCAGGGTGGCCCGGAAGCTCTCGCAGGACACCAGATCGGCCGGGACGGGCGGGCGCGAGGCCGTGGGGCCGGACAGTCTGCAGCGTGCCTGGACCTCGCCGCTGCGGTTGTCGAACACATAGGCCGGCTGCCGCTCGCCGCCTGCCAGCTGCCAGACGCTGCGACCGTCGCCCAGGGCCTGCGCCAGCCTGGGGATGCCAGGATGGCGGCCCAGCATTTGGCTGAGGGCGTTGCCGGGCGCGGCGACCGCCAGCACGCCGGTGGCACCCGGCAGGCTGCCGCCGATGCCGGAATGCAGCTCGACCTGTTGCACGGTGCCCGCCCGGTCCGTCCAGCGCACTTCGACGCTGCTGAACTTGAGCACCGCGGCTGGGTCGTCGCGGATCCGCCGCTGGACGGTATAGACGGTGTTGTCGCCTTCGACCTCGGTGCGGGCGTCGGCCAGTTGCTCGTAGGCGGCCAGGCCGGGTGCCGCGGCCACCGATGCCAGGGCGCGCTGGGTTTCCAGGTCGAGCAGTGCCAGGCGCACCGCCGTGTCGCGCTGCCGGGCAAGGTCGCTGCCGAGCTGCAGCGCGGCCTGCAGGCGGGCCGCGCCCATCAGGCCGAGCGACAGGACGAGCAGGGCGACCAGCACCTCCAGCAACCCGGCCCCGGCGTGCCGGGCGGCCCGGTCGGCCGGCGCGGCGTGGGGATGGGGCTGTCGCCGTGGCCCGGGGGCGGATGAGGCGGGGTGTGTCAAAAGTCCCTCCAGCTGCCCGCCACGCGGGCCCAGGTACCGTACTGGGTGTGCAGGCGCTTGAGCACCGCGGCGTCGTGACGGATGTGCAGGCTGCCCTGGCCCCGCAGCGCGCCTTCCTGGACCACCGCGCCCTGGATCGATGCACCCTCGGCCGCGGACCAGTCCGGGGCGGTGCCGTACACCAGGCCGTGGATGACCACTGCCGCATCCAGCCGCACCGGGCCGTCGGCGATGAGCAGGACCGGCTGCGTGGGTGTGCCCAGCGTGGCGGGGCGGTTCAGGTGCAGGCCGCCGTCGAGCCAGACCAGCGGACGGTCGGGGCCGGGGCCGAGTGCCTCGGCGAGCCGGCTGTCGCAGGCCTGGTGGCAGTCGATGCGCCGCACGGTGGGTTGTTGGGGCCAGGCCTGCTTGTTCAGGCGGAAGAGGCCGGCGAACAGGACATCGGGTGACAGCCCGCCGAGCACGGTGTCGCCGGTCCGGGCCGTGGCCGCGGGAGGCGTGCCGGGCGGCCCCTGGAGGACCAGCCGGCTGGCCAGGACACCGCCCCCGGCATGCAGCGTGGCGCCGCCCTCGTGTTGTAGCACCCAGGGGTGGGCGCCGAGCTCGAGGCTGCCTTGTACGCTCAGTGCGGCCAGCGGCTCGCCGGCCAGGGCGGGCAGGCGGGCGAGGGCGACCTGCAGCTGTGCGCTGGCGTCGGACCGCGAGGGGCCCGCTGCCGGGGTGGGTGCCGAGCCCTCGCCGAGGCCGGCGGGGCAGGGGGAACCGCCGCCGCTGCAGCCGGCCGAAAGCAGCCGCAGCAGCCCGGGGCGTTCTCCGGGCAGGAGCCAGGTGGTGAAATGGACCTCCTGCCCGGCCGAGGCGTCGCTGGCGCCCGGACCGCCAGGGGTCGGACTCTCCTCCTGTCCCGCCTGTCCGCCCGGCTCGCCCGGACAGGTGCAGGACCACACGCCGGCTTGTCCGCTGCAGTGGGTCTGCAGCGGCCCGTCGCCGCCGGAGCGCGGGCGGCGGCCGCCGCCCTCGTCGGCTGGCGAGAGGACGCGCTCGCCGAAGGGCTGGTCCTGCGGGTGGTCGGAGACCAGGCAGGCGGCATCGAGCCGGGTGCCGCTGTTGAGCCTGGCGAGCGTCCATTCGAGGCCGGCTTCGGCCGCTTCGAAGGCCTGGGCGGCATGGTACCGGCTGGCCGAGATCTGCAGCCCGGATACCAGGTTGCGCTGGGCGAAGGCGGCCATCAGCAGCAGGGCGAAGGCCAGTGCCCCGGTCAGTGCCACCGTGGCGCCGCCCGACTGGGCCAGGGACAGGCGCTCCTTCATGGCGGGCAGGCGCCGGACAAGCTGTCGTTGCGCAGGCGCACGCGCGCGCTCATCCGGCTCTGCAGCGGCGGCTGGCCGGTGGCGTGGCCGACGATGCGCAGCTCGACATGGGTGAGCTGCTGGCGTGGCGGGCAGGCACCGGCCTCGCCGCCGGGCGGGCAGGGCCGTTCGCACAGGCCCGCGAAGGGAACTTCCTGGACCCGGGGGCTGAGCCGCAGCGAGCTGACCGTGAGCCGGCCCGGGTCGGTCAGCGCCTGCCAGCCTGCGCCGCCCAGGTGGGCCTGGACCACGCCGTCTCTCAGGCGGTAGCCGAAGGCTTCGTTGCCGGCGACGCTGTCGGGCGTGGAAGGGTCGCCCTGGCTGCGATGCCCGGCATCGACCGAGTAGCTGAAGTCGACCTGGGTGCTCGCGTCGCCGGCTTCGCTGCCGTCGTCGGCGCCGGCGGAACCGGTGTCGGAGAACAAGACCCGATGCGGGTTGCGACGCGGCTCGCCGGCCGCCGCAGGCCACACGCCGGACTCCGCCGCGCGCCAGTGGGCTGCGCGACGCAGGTCGCGGGTGATGAGGTCGACGGTGGACCGCAGGTCTTGCGCCAGGCGCTGCTCGCGCTGCAGTTGCCCCGTACCGCGCAACTGCTGGGCGGTCGCCAGCAGCGCGATGGCCACCAGGGCCATGCCGATCGCCAGGCTGACCATCAGCTCGACGAGAGACAGGCCACCCGGACGACGGGGGGGATGTGTCGGCGTGTGTTTCATTGGTTCCAGCAGCGTCGGTTGGTGTCGTGCGGGTTGCTGGCACCGGGCTCGGGCCCGGAGCTGTAGCGCGTGTGACCATCGACACGGCTCAGCCGCAGCACGCGGCAGGGGAGGTCGTCGGCCTGGGCCCCCACCGCCTCGGCCAGCAGCTCGAAGCCGCTGGCGCTGGGGGTTTCGACCCTCAGGCGGTAGTGGCCCATCGGTGACAGGGCCGGGCTGCCGGTGTCGTCCAGAGTGCCGTAGCGGCTGTGGCTGCCGCGCCAGCGCTCCTGGGCCAGTTGCAGCTGCATGAGGGCCAGCTGGGCGTCGCTGCGGCGAGCCCGCAGCAGCGAGGCGCGCAGGCTGGGGTAGGCGATGCTGGCGAGGATGCCGATCAGGGCGACGACGACCAGGCTTTCGAGCACGGTGAAACCTCGCGGCGGGGCGCTTCGCCGCGCCCGGCGGGGGGAGTGCGCCCGGTGGCGGGCCGGGCTGGGCAGCAGGCTGTGCACGGGCGGGTTTCAGCAGGCCGGGTAACCCGGCACCCGGGCCTGCGGCGAACAGGAGCGCACCCGGCCCATCACGTTGACCACCTGGTGGACGCTGCGCCCGTCGGGACCGCTCAGGCGCAGCGTGCCGGTGGGCGTGCTGGTGCCGTGCCGGGGGTCGAACAGCAGCGAGTCGGCAGGGGCGTGCACGGCCACCGCGTCGCCTTCGCCCAGGCTGACCGTCTTGAGGCTGCCCGGGCAGCTTTCTCCCGGGGCCGGACAGGCGCAGGGAGCGGCTCCCGCCGGCTGGATGACATAGCACGACCGGGGGCCGGGGCCGCTGGAGAAGCGCAGCCGAACCGGCTGGTTGCGCGCCAGCGCCTGGCCGCGTGCGAATTGCAGGTCGGTGGCGAGCTGGACGGCCGCGGCATCGAGCCGGCGGGTGTGCAGCAGTCGCTGCAGCGAAGGCATGGCCGCGCCGGCCAGCAGGGCCAGCACGGCGAGGGTGGTGCAGGCCTCGACCAAGGTGAAGCCACGCGCTTCGTGGGTGGGCCGGAATCGGCAGTCCGCCGGATGGCGAGGCGCCGCACGGAGAGCGCGGGATGGGGAAACAAGGGCAAGGAGGACGCGGGGGCGGACGGGCATGGGGGACTCGCGGCATTCGGATGCCCTCACTGTAGAAACCCGGAGCGCCTGGACCGGACGTGCCAAGGGGGGCGAATCTCGATGCTTTTGCAGACCCCACCCTTGGGGGGGCGGCCCCGGCGCGCCGCGGGCGATGGCCGCGGCTAAACTACAAATTGCTGTCCAAACAAGAGGTGTCGGGGTGAGTCGATTCTTAAAGGCATTGCAGAAGGCGGGCTTGGTGGATCTGGAGGGCCAGGAGGCACCGGCACCGGCGCAATCCGACGCCGAGGTGTTGGAAGAATTCCGTCGCCAGCGTGCGGCCGAGTCCGCGTCCGCACCAGGGCCCTTGGCTGCGCCCCCGGTTCCCGAGTTCCTCCAGGCCTTGCCCGAGGGCGTGGCGCCGGCCGACATCGCGCGCAAGCCGGACGACATCTACGCCGCCGCCGGCGTGGGGCCTTCGCCCTTCCCGGCCGAGCGGCTGCTCAAGGTGCTCGATGGCCTGAAGGCGCTCGATCCTTCGGCGCGCAAGGCCGCGGTGCTGGCGCTCGACGCCGCCGACGACAGCTGGAGCGTGGACGACACCTTGCTCGATGCCGAGCGCAAGACCCGTGCGCTGGACGAGGAACGCCAGCGCCTGCAACAGCTGGCCAGCGAGGCGCAGGCCAACGCCTTGACCCGCGTCGCCCAGAGCGATGCGGCGCTGCAGGAGGCGGTGGCCCGCATCCGGCAGCAGATCGCCGATCTCGAAGGCCTGCTGCAGCGCGAACTCACGCGCGGCGCGCAGGAGAAGGCCGCGATCGAGCAGGACGCCCTCAACATCCATAATGCCTGCGTCACCGGGCGGGCCAGCCTCGATGCCGAAGTGCAGCGCTTGTCCGAGCTGGCCCGCATCTTCGGGCCGGCCGCCGGCGCTGGCGCCTGAGCCTTCCCGTCCGAACTCCCCTCTACCTACCTTTCTACTCATGGCCAAACTGACCCCTCTTGCAAAAGGTCTCATCACCCTGGCGATCCTCGGTGTGGCGGGTGCGGCTGCCTGGCGGCTGGGCCTCAAGGACATCGTCGGCGGTCGCGCCGGCGACGGCCAGGCGGTGTCGGCACCGTCCGGCGCCGCGCCCGCCACCGACGCCCCG
>CBIHOH010000075.1:0-24910 GCA_966211755.1 uncultured Rhizobacter sp.
AACAAGCGATTGTGGGGGCCGACGCCGGCTCGTGGGCCTCCCCGCGGGGGCCCGCGCCCCGCCACGTCGATGGCGACGTTCTCGTCGCCAGCGTGGTGGCCGGTCCGGCCCATGGCAGCTTGACGGTCAACGCCGACGGCAGCTTCAGCTACTCCGCCGAGGCCGACTACTTCGGCAGCGACAGCTTCACCTATCGGGTGAGCGACGGCCAGGGCGATTCGACCGTGGCCACGGTGTCCATGACCGTGACGGCGGTGAACGACGCGCCGGTGGCGCAGGACGGCACGGCCACGCTGTCGGAAGACGGCAGCCTGGTGTTCGACCTGCGCGGCATGGGCGTGGACCGCGACAGCGCCACGCTGCAAGCCGTCATCGTCAGCGGGCCGGACCATGGCACGCTGAGCGTGGATGGCGCGGGTCGCTACATCTACGTGCCGCACCCGGACTTCCACGGCACCGACATGCTGCGCTTCCGTCTGCGCGACGACGAACTGGAGTCCAACGAGGCCACGCTGAGCCTGACGGTGTCGTCCGTCAACGACGCGCCCTTGCTGGCGGGCCAGTCGCATGCGCTGGCCGAAGACGGCACTTTGGCGATCCAGCCGCTGGCCTCGGCCAGCGACGCGGACGGCGACGCTCTCGCCGCCAGCGTGGTGGCCGGCCCGGCCCATGGCAGCCTGACGGTCAACGCCGACGGCACGTTCAGCTATGCCGCCGAGGCCAACTACTTCGGCAGCGACAGCTTCACCTACCGGGTGAACGACGGCTTGGCAGACTCGGCGGTGGCGACGGTGTCACTGAGCATCACGGCCGTCAACGACGCACCCGTGGCCAGCTCGGCCAGCATCAGCATGCTGGAAGACGGCACACAGCGCATCGTCTTCGCCGACTTCGGCAGCGATGCCGAAGTCCAGGCACTGACGGCGGTGATCGTCAGCGGACCCGCCCACGGCACGCTGACGGCCCAGGCCGACGGCAGCTATGTCTACACCCCGGCGGCGAACTACCACGGCCCGGACGCCATCCGCTTCCAGCTCACCGACGGCGAGTCGACGAGCAACGAGGCCACGCTGAGCCTGACGGTGGTGTCGGTGAACGACGCACCAACGCTGGCCGACCAGGCGGCGACCTTGGCGGAGGACGGCGCCGTCACAGGCAACGCACTCGCCAGCGCCACCGACCCGGACGGCGACACCTTGTCGGCCGTGCTGGTGGCCGGCCCGGCCCACGGTACGCTGAGCTTCAATGCCGACGGCAGCTTCAGCTACGCCGCCGAAGCCAACTACTTCGGCAGCGACAGCTTCACCTACCGGGTCCACGACGGCCAGGCCGACTCGAACGTGGCCACGGTCGCCCTGACCATCACGGCGGTCGACGACGCACCGGTCGCGGTGGATGGCACGGCCACGCTGCAGGAGGACGGCAGCCTGACGATCGACCTGCGCAGTTTTGGCAGCGATATCGACAGCGCCGACCTGGTGGCGCAGATCGTCGTCGAGCCCTCCCACGGCACGCTCGTCCAGCAGCCGGGCGGCCGCTACACCTATGCGCCCGCGGCCGATTACAACGGCCCCGATGCGATCCGTTTCCGCCTCCACGACGGTGAACTGGCGTCGAACGAGGCCACTCTTCACCTGACGGTGGTCGCCGTCAACGATGCGCCCGTCCTGGCTGGCCAGGCCGCGGCAGTGGCCGAAGATGGCACCTTGTCCATCGACCCGCTGGCCCAGGCCTTCGACGCCGATGGCGACGTGCTGCAAGCGAGCCTGGTCGAGGGGCCGGCCCATGGCACGCTCACGCTCAACGCCGACGGCAGCTTCAGCTACAAGCCGGATGCGAACTTCCACGGTGTCGACAGCGTCCGCTGGCGCGTGAGCGATGGCCATTCCGCTTCGGCGGTGGCGACCATGCTCATCAACGTCACGCCGGTCAACGACGCGCCCGAGGCCCAGGACAGCGTGGCCACCGGCAGCGAGGATGTGGAGATGCTCCTGCGCTGGAGCGACTTCGCGGTGACGGACCTGGAGGGCTCCGCTCTCACGCTGACCATCACCGAGCTGCCCGCGGAAGGGGTGCTGCAGCAGCGCCTGTCGGATGGCCGCTGGCTCGATATGGCGGTCGGGGCCCGTTTCACCGAGGCCGACTTCTCGGTGGGTGCCGTGCGCTTCGTCCCGGAAGCGGATGCCTCCGGCGGAACAGGCTATGCGCATACCGGGTATGGCAACCGCCGCGAGCACTATGCCCGCATCGGTTTCACCGTCTCGGACGGAGAGCTGCAGAGCGCACCCGCCTCGCTGGTCATCGACGTCACGGCCATGGCCGATGCGCCGTCCCTGCAGCTCGAAGGCGGCACGACTGCGGCCCGGGAGCTGTTCCGTACCGGCTGGGAGTCGGCCGCCGACACGGATTCGCAGTCCACCCTGGTCGGCGGGACCAGCCTCGAAGGCTGGACCTTGATCACCAGCGGCAACAAGCTGGCGGGCGGTGCGGACGGCTTCGAGGTCTGGAGCTCGGGCGATCGGATGGCCGACGCCTGCGGCAACCTGCGCACGGTCCAGTCAATGTCCGGTGACGGCCGCAACTGGCTGGAGATCAACGACGCCGGCGGCAGCCAGCACCAGACGCTGGGCATCGAGCGCAGCGTGCAGACGCAGGCGGGGGCGGTGTATACCCTCAGCTTCGACCTGGCAGGGCGCCTGGGCTTCGGCTCCGCCTACACGCAAATCGGCATCTATGTCGATGGCGTGAAACTGGGCAGCAAGTCCAACACCAGCCCGACCAGCTCGCTGGCCTGGCAGACGGTGAGCTATGCCTTCACCGGCAACGGCAACGTGCAGACGATCCGCATCGTGGCGGAGGCGAGCGCACAGCAGGGCGGCGGCCGCGGCATGATGCTCGACGACATCGCGTTGACCGAGACCGTTCGCCTGAACCAGGGGCGCGAAGACGGTACCGTGTCGCTGCAGGGGCTGGCCGCGACCCTGAGCGACAGCGACGGGTCGGAGTCCCTGGTCTTCACCCTCACCGGCATGCCCCTGGGCAGCGTGCTGTCAGACGGGGTGAACAGCTTCACCGTCACGGAGGAGCACCGGGTCGCCAACATCACCGGCTGGGCGACGCGCTCGCTGAGCCTGCGCCCGCCGGCCGGCTTCAGCGGACAGCTGAGCCTGCAGGCGCACGCGACCGCCATCGAAACCGCCACCGGCGGCCGTGCCACCGTCTCGCAGACGTTGGACGTGCAGGTGAACGCGGTGGCCGATGCGCCGAGGCTGTCGCTGACGGCGCGCCATTTCAGCGTCAGCCGCGAGGTGGTGAGCACCAGCTGGGAAAGTGCGGCCAACCATTCGACCGGCGTCACCGTGATCAGCGGGGGCAGCAGCGGGGCGCTCGAGGGCTGGACCGGGGTGCAGGGCGGACCCGGCAACAGCGGTGCGTTCGAGGTCTGGTCGAGCGGAGACCGGATGCCCAATGCCAGTGGCACGCTGGTGACGGTCAGGCCCGCGGCCGGCAACGGCAGCGACTGGCTGGGCCTGGCCAATGGCGTGGGCCCGGGCAAGGGGCACCAGATGCCGGGGATCGAACGTTATGTGCCCACCATCGACCAGGCGCTCTACACGATGACGCTGGACTACGCCGGAGCGCTGGGGCTGGCCGCGGCCAACACCCGCATCGGCGTGTATATCGATGGCGTGCGCATCGAGACCTTCGCCGCCACCAGCGGCAACACGGCCCTCAACTGGCAGATGGCCTTGGTCCAGTTCGCCGGCAACGGGTCCGCCCGCCTGGTGCGCGTGCAACTCGAGGATGCGGATGGCAGTGCCGTCCGGCATGGGGCGATGATCGACGACATCCGCATCGTCGAGACGCTGCCCAACATGGGTGCGGCGATCCATGGCCTGGTCAACACCGCCATCGCGCTGCCTCGCATCGATGCCTGCCTGGCCGATCTCGACGGATCGGAGAGCTTGACGGTGGAGCTGCTCGGCCTGCCGGCCGGCGCGGTGGTCAGCGACGGGACACGCAGCGTGACGCTGGGGACCAACGGGGCGGGCTTGAACCTCGCCGGCTGGGACCTGACGAGGCTGACGCTGAAGCCCAAGCCGGGCTTCACCGGCACGCTGCAGTTGCAGGTCCGGGCCACCAGCACCGAGGCCAGCAATGGATCCACGGCCAGCGTGACCCAGGCGCTCACCGTCAAGGTGCTGAGCGGCACGGCCGTGATGGCGCCGGTGCCCGTCAATCCGTACGTGAGCTTGACTTCCGGCATCACGACGGCCAGCACCAGCGGGGTAGAGGCGCCCGAGCAGATCATCGTCGGGCCGACGATCGTCAGTGCCAGCGGCACGCTCCAATTCACGGTGGCACCGCCGGTGGCGGGCCGCAGCTGGGAAGAGGAGGAGGCCGCGGACCGGGCCCGGGCGCAAGGGCTGGGCGACGAGTGGCTGCGGGAGCTGGAGCAGGCGGCCAATGCGCATTGGGGGCAGTTGATGGGGGAATGACGCAGACCTGCCTGCTCTACCGGAACGTACTGCCGCCTTCGATTTCGCTTGGAGGTCGGATGGCGGTGCGGAGTTCGGTGACGGGCATGCCGTCCATCGAGGCATGCGAGAGGACCGATGCAAGGGTAGGGGCGTTTCGACTCCTGTCGCACGCACCGGCCCCTCGCCTGATGCCACGATGGACGTCCCGCAGCGCTTCGAATCAGCGGCTGAAGGATAGGGAAGAAGAAATGGAATGATGTTGCTTGCTTGCTTGCTTGCTCGCGAGCGTATGGGGCTGAAAGGCTCTTTCGATTCAGTTCTCCAGTGGAATTTATGATGCGATACTTTCGTGCCGTCCGATCCGGCCTGAATGAGGGAGTTCGACCATGAGCTATGTCCTGCATCTGTGGGAACACCCGGAGCCTGCCAGCGTGGCCGAGGCGGACCGGATCCAGACCCGCCTCAGCGCCGAACGCAGCGCGCAGAATCCACGGTTCGTCGAACTCGCCAGGCAACTCACGAGCCGCTACCCCTGCATCACTGTTCAGGACGACGAGGATGGGGAGGTCGCCTGGTCCGACGGGCCTCTTGATGGCAGGTCCGACAGTCCCGTGTACGTCCTGGGCCTGCAGGCCGGAATGCTCGGGGAGGTGCATCCATTCGTGGTTTCCAGCGCGAATGCCTTGGGCCTGATCGTCTATGACATGCAAGCCGCGGAAGCCTATCTACCCGGAGGTAGGGTACTTACGCTGCCCGGGCGTACTGCGGTGAATTGGGCCCCCGCTGATACGGCCGACTCAGAAGAGTTGGGTTCCAAAAAACAGGTGAGAGACCTGATCTTCGATTTCTTGAAACCAGTGATGGAGGCTCATGGCTTCAAGCCGCTAAAAAGCAGGGATGCTTTCAAGAAGCGTAGCCAGGAGAGTGAACAAATCCTGAGCTTTGACCTGGTTGGGCCCTGTTTGTACATGATCTCGCTTGATTTCCAGGTGCGGCCTCTCTTTTCGGGACGATTGGGAGAGATCGCCGAGCGGTATGCTGCATGGGGATATGTCATCAATCTGGTCGAGGTCGCCGATCTTGCTGGGGTGCCGCGATTTGGTGATGACCCGTTCTCGATGGGACTTTCGACGGTTGACAGCGTTTCCGGTTTGAGAAGCTGGGCCGCTAAATTGAGCGATTTTTTAGGGCGTGCACTTTTCCCATTTGCCAAAAAGTACAGCACCATTGCCGAACTGACGACGGTTTGCATTGCGGAAACGCCGGGATCCCGCTGCTTCCGGCCTTGTCCGGCTATCGCGATCCTTCTTGCCTTTGCGACAAAAAATCCAAAATTTGACGAACTGGCAGCTCACTGGGCAGCAGATGCGATTCCCGGAAGAAGCCGTGAAAACGTTGATGAAATGATCATCGCCTTACAAAAGCTGGATGTATCTCGATGATGGCCTTTTGCGTATTTGCTGCGCCATGGAATGGCCGTTTCTGCCACCTGCAACGGCATAAGCTATAAAACTTTCCCAGAGGGATCAACACATGAACGTCGGCGCGTTTCTCTCCAAAGCGACAGCCTGCATCAAAGCGGGCGGCGAACTGGCGATCGATGCGGATATCGTCGCGCTTCCCCATCACCAGTCGCCGGTGGTCACCGACCTGGGCAACGGTCTGAGCGTTGTCTATCTGGTCGATGAAGGCGACCATCTGAGCTACGTGCAGCACCATCATCTGGACGCCGTCCAGGCGGAGTCCGCTGCCTTGCACGAGACAGGCTTGGACAATCTGTCCGGGATTGCGGAGGCGAAGCTGCGCATCGTGGCTCAGGGCGCCATCCACGGGCTGTTGCTGGATGGCATGTTCGAGGCCAGTCTGCTGCTGCTGGACGAGCTTTGGGAAGGCCCTCTGGCCTCGTACGCACCCAACGGCGCGGTCGCGGCTCTTCCCACCCGGGATGTTCTGGCATTCTGCGACGCGAAGTCGTCGCAGGGCATACGCGAACTCCGGCAACTGGTCCACACGCTTGCGGCTGGAGACCACCGGCTGACATCCACCCTTTATCGGCGCACCAATGGCGCGTGGCATTCGCTGCCGTAAATGGGCTGAGAGCAGCCGATCTGTCCCATCGCCGGTATGCCGTCGTCGGGACCCCCCGCGTCAGAATAGTTGTCGCCCCGATAGAAACGACAATCCGGGGGAGGCGATGAAGGACGAGTGTGGCAAGTTCGGCATGGCGGGATTCCTTCGCAGAAGGCCTCAAGCTTTCAACTGAACCGCCTGGGCCGGCTCAAAAACGAAGCCTTCAGGCGGATCAGCGAGTACCCCGGCCCGGAACGCCTGGCCGCGGCGATCCGGGCCGCACTGGAGCAGCTCCCATCTGCGCGATGGACGCCGCACGAACCACCGCCCAGGATTCGCCATGATTTCCGCGAGCCGCCGCCAGCGTTTCCACCCTGTAGCATGGTGATCGCGAGACAGCCCCGTCGTGGCATCTCTCTTCTCTCGTGTCCTATGCTGCCGCTGTCCGTTCGCCCGTTCCGGGAGGCCGGTCAACCGGTCCCTTTGCCGATCTGCGCCGTTTCGCACACCCACCCCGGAATCCTCCCGCAGCACCGTGCCACGACATCTCATAGCCTCATAGAATTTGTCCAGACGCACCCAGGCATCCGCCGTAAGTGCGCAAACCCTTTCGTGCCGCAAGGTCCACGTGCCGCATGACGAAGGATGCCTAGGAGGCGGCCGGGATCATCACCCCCGGCCGAGGTCCATTCTCAAGGAGTTCGATTGATTTCGAGAGCCGTTGCCATGCCTGCGTCATTGCGGCGCTGCTGCCTGGCGGTGGCACTGTGTGCACCCGTGTGGGCAGGGGCCCAGCCGCTTCCCGAGCTGCTGCGCGCCGCACTCGCCACCGATCCCGCCGTGCAGGGCGCCCAGGCGCAACTGGTCGCCGCCGAGGAGCGCCTGGTGCAGGCTCGCGCCGGTTTCGGCCCCACCGTGGTGGCGACGGGTTCGAAGTCGAGCACGCGTTATTACGAGTCCCCGGCTTTCGAGATGCGCCCCTTCGACTCCAAGCAGCTCAATGTGCAGCTCACCCAGCCGCTGTTGCGCCCCACCTTGTTCGCGTCCTATGACGTGGCCGAGGCCCAGTTCGACCAGGCTTCGGCGCAGCTGGAGCAGGCACGCGCCGAGGCCACGCAGCGGCTGGTCGAGTTCAGTTTCGAGCTGCTGAAGGCGCGCGATGCCCTGAGTCTTTCCCGCGCGCAGCGCGCGGCGACGCTCGAGCAGTTGTCGCTGGCCCAGCGCAGCTTCAAGGTCGGTATCTCGCCGGTCACCGACGTGCGCGAGGCCGAGGCCAAGGCCGACCTGGTGCTGGCGCAACTGGCGGCGGCGGAGTACGAGCTGGACCTGAAGCAGCAGATGCTGGCCGAGATCGTCGGCCGTCCCGTGGAAGGGCTGTTGCAGCGCGGCCTGGAGGGCCGGACCCTGCCGCCGCTGCAGCCGCAGGCGATGCTCGACTGGCTGGGGGCGGCCCTGGCGCAAAGTCCGCAGATGCGCCAGGCGCAGCAGGCCCTGCTGGCGGTCGAGGCCGACGAGCGCCGCGCCTGGCACGGCCACGCCCCCACGGTGGATTTCACCGTCACGCTGTCCAAGGTGTCTGAAACCGGGTCGACGACCAGCGCGGCTTCGCGTTACGCCAACAGTTCGGCGGTCGGCCTGACCCTCAACGCGCCCTTGTTCGCCAGTGGCGCGACCCATGCCAAGGTACGCGAGGCGATGGCCTTGCGCGACAAGGCGCAGAGCGAGGTGGACGGCGCCCGCCGCACGGTCACTCTCGGCGTGCGCCAGGGGTTCTCGGCCACCTTGTCGGCGATCAGCCAGGCGCAGGGCCTGGAGACGGCGACGCGCTCGGCCGAGCTCGCGCTGCGGGCCAACCGGCGGGGCTACGAGGTGGGGATGAAGGTCAACGCCGAGGTGCTCGATTCGCAGAGTCGCTTGTTCGAGGCGCGGCGCGACCTGTCCCGGGCGCGTTACGACGCCTGGTTCAACTATGTCAACCTCAAGGCCGTCTCGGGCCAGTTGGCCGAGACCGATGTGGCGCTGATCGACGGCCTGCTCGTGGCCGTGGATGCGGAGCTGCCGGCACCCGGGCCGCGCCGTCCGCGCGAGGAGTCGCGATGAGGCCCGGGCCAGGCGGTTGCGCCGTACCCGGACCACGGACCGGCACGGAGCGGCCCGGCGCCGGGCGTTTCCCATGACGGCCGTGCCTGCTGCATCCGGCTCGGCAACCGAGCCGTCGGTCCCGCCGGACGACACGGCCGGCAGTTCGCCGCCCTCTGCGACAGTGCCGCCCGCCGACGGCCCGAAGGACCGCCTGGTCTCCGCCCTCGAGGCCTGGCGAACGCGCCTGGGCGGTGCCGGCATCGTCTGCCGGGCCGTCGCCTTCCACAACGACGATCCGCAGTGGATCCTCGACTTTCCTCCGCATGAGTCGGGCCTGGCCGAGACCTGGGCGCAACTGCGCTCGCGGGTGACGGCCGACAATTCGGTGGCCCTGGGCAAGATGGACGCGGGCGCCCGTTCCGACCTGCTGATGGCGACGCTGCTGCAGCTGCCGGACGGCCGTGCCGGCATCGTGGGAGCCGTGCTCGCACCGCCGCACAACGAGCGCACGATCCAGCTCGTGCTCTTGTCTCTGGGATGGCTGCAGCTGGCCCTCTCCGCCGCCAGCCTGGCGCACAACCAGCGCGCCGCCCGCCTGCTCGAACTGTTGGGACATGTCGGGTCGCAGCACGGTGCGCGGGCGGCGGCGCAGGAGTGGGTCAACCGCACGGCGGCTTGGGCGCGCGCCGAGGCCCCGGATGCCGGCGGCCTGGCGCTGACCCTGTTCGAGGTGCGCCGCGACCAGGTCCGCTGGTGGGTGGCGGCCGACGCGGCCTGGGCCGAAAAGGGTTCGCCGGCCATGCAGGAGGCGGCCGAGATCGCCACGCAGGCGATGGTCGAGACACGCGAGCTGCGGCAGTCGTCCTGGTGGGCCATGCCGCTGTTCGACGACGGCGAGCTGGTGGCCGTCCTGGTCGCCCGGGGCGAGGCCGCCGTGCCGGACGAGGTGGCCAGCGTCCTGCGCGCCAGCGCGGGCCTGTCCGAGCCGCTGCTGCGCCATTGGCGGCAAGCCGACCGGTCGCTGTGGCGGCACGGCGCCGACGTGCTGCGTGCGGGCTGGCGCAAGCTCTCGGGCCCGGGCCATCTGACATGGAAGTTCGCCGCCTCCGGCCTGCTGGCCGTGCTGGCAGGCTTGCTGCTGTGGCCGATGTCCGACCGGGTGACGGCCAACCTCGTCATCGAGGGCCGCATCCGTCAGGTGATGACGGCGCCTTTCGACGGCTTCGTGGCCAAGGCGCTGGTGCGGCCGGGGGATGCCGTCAGGCGCGGCCAGCCCCTGCTGCGCCTGGACGACCGCGAACTCAAGCTGGAGCAGGCCAAGTACCGCAGCGAACGCGACCAGGCGGTGGGCAAGCACCGGCAGGCCCTGGCCGAGCGGGATGCACCCGCCGTGGCGATCGCCTCCGCCGAACTGCGCCAGGCCGAGGCCCAGCTGGCCCTGGTCGACGCCAAGCTGGGGCGTGCCGAGTTGCTGTCGCCGCTCGACGGGGTGGTGGTCAGCGGCGACTGGGTGCAGCAGATCGGCGGGCCGGTCGAGACCGGAAAGGAGATGTTCGAGGTGGCCGCCACCGATGTCTACCGCGTCGTGCTCCACGTGTCCGATCGCGACATCGCCCGCGTCAGGGTGGGCCAGCGCGGCGCGCTGCGGCTGACCGGCCATCCGCAGGCGAGTTATGGATTCAGGATCAGCGCCGTCACGGCCACCGCCAGTGTGCAGGACGGCGCCAATGGCTTCCGTGTCGAAGCGGCCTGGGACGGCAGCGCGCCTCCGCTCAGCCCCGGCATGCAGGGCGTGGGCAAGATCGAGGTGGGCGAGGCCAACCTGCTGACGGTGTCCACGCGCAGTTCGGTGGACTGGCTGGTGCTCAAGATCTGGTCGTGGTGGTGGTGAGCGCCGTGACATCCCTTCCGTTGCCCCGGTCAGCCGGTCCTGCGCGCCCGGCGCCCGGGTTTCGGGCCGTCGGGCGCTGAACCGGCCATCATGCAGACCCTGCTGTCGGAACATTGGCATGCCGTGCGCTATCTGCGGCCGCGCCTGCGCGAGGGAGTGCAGCCGCTGCACCGGCGGCTGCGGGGCAAGCCGTGGGTGCTGCTGTTCGATCCCCTGACCCAGCGCTTCCACCGCATGTCGCCGCCTGTCTGGCGCGTTCTGCAATTGCTCGACGGCAAGCGCACGCTGGACGAGGTCTGGGACGAGGCCTGTGCCCAGGTCGACCCGGACGGCACCGGCAGCGAGGCCACGGCGATCTCGCAGCACGAGCTGGTGCAGCTGATGTCCTCGCTCTACGGCAATGACTTGCTGCAGACCCAGGTCTCTCCTGACGCCGGCGAGGTGTTCGAGCGCTACCGCAAGCAGGCGCGCGCGAAGCTCAAGCAGAGCTGGCTCAATCCGATGAGCCTGAAGCTGCCGCTCCTGCATCCCGATCCTTGGTTCGAGCGCCATGCCGGCCTGGCCCGGGCGATGTTCTCCTGGACGGTCCTGGCGATCTGGATCCTGCTGGTGGCGCCGGCGGGCGTCCTGGCCTGGCAGCACTGGGACGGCCTGACCGAGAACCTGTCGGACAGGGTGCTGTCCGCCAGAAACGTGGTGCTGCTCTGGTTCACCTATCCCGTCGTCAAGGCGGTGCACGAATGGGCGCACGGCATGGCCGTCAAGGCCTTCGGCGGCACGGTGCGCGAGATGGGTCTGATGTTCATCGTGTTCTCGCCCGTGCCGTATGTCGACGCGACCTCGTCCTACCGCTTTCCATCCAAATGGGCCCGCGCTCTGGTGGCGGCGGCCGGCATCATGGCCGAGCTGTTGCTGGGCGCTCTGGCCGTCTATGTCTGGCTGATGGCGGAGCCCGGCCTCGTGACCGCCGTCGCGTTCAACGTGATCCTGATCGCCGGCGTGTCCACCCTGGTGATCAACGGCAACCCGTTGATGCGCTACGACGGCTACTACATCTTCTGCGATATGTTCGAGGTGCCCAACCTGGCGCAGCGGGCGACCCAGTACTGGACCTACCTGCTCGACCGCTACGGGTTCAGTTCGCCGGATGCCATGGCGCCAATGGAGTCGGCTGGCGAGCGGGTGCTGCTTTTTTTCTACGGGGCGGTGGCACCGTTCTATCGCATGTCGGTCTCGCTCGGCCTGATCTGGTTCATCGCGACCGAATACCTGCTGGTGGGCGTCGTGCTGGCCTTGGCCGGGGCCTGGACGGCCCTGGTGATGCCGGTGTGGAAGGGCTGGAGACACCTGAGCCGAGGCGCTTCGCTGGCCCGCCGGCGCGAGGTGGCGCAGCGCCGGGCCTTGCTGGTGCTGGGGGCGGTGGTACTGTTCCTGGGGGCGGTGCCCATGCCTTTCTACTCCGTGCAGCAGGCGGTGGTGTGGCTGCCCGACGAGGCCATCGTGCGCAGCGAAGCGTCTGCGCATGTGGCGGCTGCGCTGGTGCGCACCGGTGAGAACCTGACGGCAGGACAGGCCGTCCTCGCTCTGGACAGCCCGAGCCTGACGGCCGATCTGGGCGTGGCGCAGGCGGCGTTGGCGCAGGTGCAGGCGCAGCTGCGCAAGGCGGAGGTCGACGAGCTGGTGCGCGCCGAGCCGCTGCGCTCCGAGGTGGCGCTGCGTGCCGCCCGGCTCGACGATGCCGCCCGGCGCGTCGATGCCCTGGCGGTGAATTCCCGGGCCGCCGGCCGCTGGACCCCGGCGGCACCGACCGAGCTCGTCGGGCGCTTCGTCAAGCGTGGCGAGGTGCTCGGCTACGTGGTGAGCGGTCCGTCCCGGCTGCTGCGCACGGCGGTCACCCAGGAAGACATGGACCTGATCCTCTCCCGGGTGCAGGGGGTGCAGGTGCGCCTGGGCAACGACCTGCGGCAGCCCGTGGGGGCGAAGGTCAGGCGCTATGTGCCGGGGGGCGAGCTGGAGCTGGTGTCGGCCGCGCTGGGCACCAGCGGCGGCGGCGAGATCGCGGTGGATCCCTCCGAGCCGGGCGGCACGCGCAGCCTCAAGCGCGCCTTCGACATCGAGGTCGAGCTGGACCGCGCGGCCAGGACCGCCGTCTTCGGGGATCGCGCCTATGTGCGCTTCGACTTGGGCTGGACGCCCTTGGGCCGGCAGTGGGTCCTGCGCCTGCGGCAACTTTTCCTGGCCCGCCTGAATGTCTGATCCCACCCTGGTCCGCACGCTGGCCGGCCCCCATTTCCGCCGCGCCGACACGCAGCGCGACGAACGCGGCGCCAGGCGCGCCCATGCGCTCGAAGAGTTCCTGCGCAGCCTGGCCGGCTGGGTGCCGCCGCCGCGGGAGCGGGCGCGCTCCATCGCCGGCTTCGCCGCCGCCGTCGCCCGCGAGGCCGAGGCGCTTCGCACGCTCGACGACGCGGCCGTGGTGGAGCGGTTCCGCGCCGAACTGGCGCGGCTCAAGTCGCCCGTATCGCGGCCCGACGACGCCGGCATCCAGGCGGCGGTGTTCGCCTGCGTGGGGGAGGGCAGCCGGCGCCGGCTCGGGATGTGGCCGCACCCGGTGCAGTTCGCCGGGGCCCGGGTGCTGCTGAGCGGGCGCCTGGCCGAGATGCAGACCGGCGAAGGCAAGACGCTCGTGGCCGCGCTCGCCGCGACGGTGATGGCGGGCTCCGGCGCGGCCGTGCACGTGATCAGCACCAACGACTACCTGGCCCGGCGCGATTGCGAGGAGATGCGGCCGTTGTTCGACTTCTTCGGCCTGGACGGGAGTTTCGTGGTGGGCGGCATGGAGGCCGACGAACGGCGGCTGGCCTACCGCCATGCCATCTGCTATGTCAGCGGCAAGGAGGTCGTGTTCGACTACTTGAAGGACCGCCTGGCGGGGCACGGCGTCGTGCCGGCCCGGGTCGGCCAGCTGCGCCAGATGTGGGAGACGGGCACGGCACCGGCGGCGCCGCTCATCCCGGCGCTCCACGTCGCGATCGTCGACGAAGCCGACAGCGTGCTGATCGACGAAGCGCGCACGCCGATGATCATCTCGCGCGAGACGCCGGGCATGTACGAGACGGCTCTGCTGCAGTGGGCCATCGAGGCGGCCCGCGGCCTGCGGGACGGGGTGCACTATGTGCTGCGCGGCGCGCGTGAACTCGAGCTGCTGCCGGGCGCCCTCGACGCCTGCGGTGCGCTGCCGGAGGGGGTGCGCCCGGTATGGCGGTCGCCGGCCTGGCGCGAGATGCTGTTGCGCCAGGCGCTCACGGCACTGCATCTGTTCACCCGCGACCAGCACTACATCCTGGCCGAGGGCAAGGTGCAGATCGTCGACGAGTCCACCGGCCGGGTGATGGCCGACCGCTCCTGGGAGCAGGGCTTGCACCAACTGATCGAGGCCAAGGAGGGCCTGGAGGTCACCCAGGGGCGCGAGACCATGGCGCGCATGACCTTCCAGCGTTTTTTCCTGCGCTACTACCTGCTGGCCGGGTTGACCGGTACCGCGGCGGAGGCCGCGCGGGAAGTCTGGTCCGTCTACGGATTGAAGGTGCGCCGCATCCCGCCGCACCGCGCCAACCGGCGCGTGCGGCTGAGCGACAGCTGCGGCGCCACCCAGGCCGACAAATGGCGCGCGGTGGCCGACGATGCCGTGGCCGCCGCGGAGCGCGGCCAGCCGGTGCTGGTGGGCACGCGCAGCGTCGAGGCCTCGGAACAGATCGCGGCCGAATTTTCCCGCCGGGGCGTGGAGTTCGTCGTGCTGAATGCCCGCCAGGACGCGGACGAGGCGCAGATCGTGCGCGCGGCGGGCGAGGCGGGCCGGATCACGGTGGCCACCAACATGGCGGGCCGCGGCACCGACGTCAAGCTCACCGATGCGGCGCGCCGCGCCGGCGGACTGCATGTCATCCTGACCGAGTTCCACGACTCGCCGCGGGTGGACCGGCAACTGTTCGGACGCAGCGGCCGCCAGGGGGACGTCGGGTCGACACGCGCCATTGTCTCTGTCCAGGACAGCGTCTTCCAGCAGCAGCCCCAGCTGCTGCGCAGCCTGCTGGCGGGCTTGCGCGGGCCGGCGCAGCGTGCCCTGCTGAAGCTGATCGTCCGCCGGGCGCAGTCCCAGGCCGAGAAACGCGCCTATCGAGGGCGCATGCAGACGCTGAGACAGGATAGGGAACTCCATCGATTGATCGGATTTGCAGGGAAAGTGATATGAGATTGTTGAGGTATCCGTTCATCGCGGCGGTGGCCGCATCCACCCTGGGCGCCACTGCCGCGGAGTTCGACTGCATGATCGAGCCCGCGCAGGTGGTCGAGCTGCGCAGCCCGGTGGTGGGTATCCTGGAGCGGGTGCATGCGCGGCGCGGCCAGACGGTCCGCAAGGGCGAGGTCCTCGTGACCATCGAGTCGAGCGTCGAACAGAGCGCCACCGACACGGCGCGCTTCCGTGCCACGGCGCAAGGGGGCTTGCTGCTGGCGGCGAACAAGAGGGATGCGGCAAATGCCAAGGCCGCCCGCATGCAGGAACTGTACGAAGAAGAATTCGTCTCGGCCCAAGCGCGCGACGACGCCGCCGCGGAGCTCAAGCTGGCCCAGGCGGAGCTCAAGACGGCCGAAGAGAACGCCCAGCTGGCGAAGCATGAGCACCGCCAGGCGGTCGATCAGCTCAACCGCCGCGTCTTGCGCAGCCCGTTCGATGGCGTGGTCATGGACCAATACCTTCATCCGGGATCGCTGGTCGATTCGGGCGAAGGCAAGAAGCCCATCCTGAAGATCGCGCAGACGCACCCGCTGGCGGTCCAGGCCATCCTGCCCTTCCATCATTTCCCGCGGGTGAAGGCCGGCGCGCCGGCGGTGGTCTCCCCCGAGGCGCCTTTCACCCGGGAGCTGGCGGGGCGGGTCAAGACGGTCGATCGCGTGATCGATTCGGCCGCGGGCACCTTCGGTGTCCTGCTGGAGATCGACAACGCCCGCCAGGAGCTTCCGGGCGGCATACGGTGCAAGCTGCGGCTGCCGGGTTTGTAGCCGGTCCGGGCGGCTTCGTGGCGTGAGCCTTGCAGAGGCTGGCATGAAGCAGGCCGGCGGGAAGTCGCCTTTCTGGATGTCGCGAGGAAGTCCCGGCGGCCAGGGCGCTCCGGGCTGGTGAATCGCCACGGTCGCCCCGGTGCGGGGGGCTTCGCGCTCGCCTTGGCGGAGCGCGGTCCCCGGATTGCCGGTACGCCACCGGAAAAAACCTCCCGGAGCACCCATGCCGATGCCGCCAGCCTCCATCCATCCGCGCACCCCGACCCCACCCGCGCAGTCCGGCAACACGGTGCCCGCGGGATGCATCGCCGCACCTGCGCCACGCATCGCGGGCCACCCCGCATGAAGACCATCGTGATCTTCCAGGGCGGCGGGGCGCTCGGCGCCTTCGGTTGCGGCGTCTGGAGCGAGCTGGCGGGATGGCTCGCGCGGCGGGGAGACCGCATCGTCGCCCTGGCCGGCTCGTCGATCGGCGCGCTCAATGCCGCCGTGATCGCCTCTCGCCTGCATGAGTCCGACGCGGGCGTGTCCGCCTTGCTGCGGCTGTGGCGGGACGAGATCGTCACGCCCTCGTTTCCTTTTCTAGGCATGGCACCGGGGCTCTCTCAGCGGGCCCAGGCGCTGCGCAGCTGGAACGGGTTCCTCACCGGGGTGCTGATCGGCAATCGCCGGATGTACGTGCCGCAGTACTCGCACTGGAATCCCTGGGGTGCGCTGCGCCGCCTGGAGCGCCCGCTGTACGAGCGCAGCCGCATGTGGCGTCTGCTGGAGGAGCTCATGCAGGCATACCGCGGCAAGGGCAGTCTCGACGAGCCGCTGCTGGCCGTGACGGCCACCAACCTCCTGGACGGCAGATTGCGGCTGTTCCAGAGCGACCGCGGGGAGATCGGTGCCGCCCAGCTGGCCGCCAGCACGGCCATCCCCTTGATGTTCGACCCGGTGTCCATTGACGGAGCCCTGTACTGGGATGGCGACATGGTGCGCCACTCCTTGCTTCCCCAGCTGCTGGATCGCCTGCGTCGCAGCGGCCGCCTGCGGGCCGGCGAGTCGGCACAGTGGGTGATCGTCGAGCAGTTCCCCGACGCCTCGGCGGACGAGCTCGCCTCCGACGCGGAGCTGGTGTACCGCCTGCTGAACCTGTTGCAGCTGGGCAAGCTGGCAATGGCCGAGATCGGCCGGGAGTCGAAGGGGCAGCGGTGGATCCGCCTGGCCCGCACCCCCCTGCCGCACGACGCGATTTCCGGGCAGTTCGATTATTCGCCGGAGCGGATCGGGCGCCTCATCGACCAGGGCGTCACGACCGCGCGCCGAGTGCTGGCTGCCCACGGCACGGCCGGCGCGGCCTGAGGGGCTGGTGCAGCCGACATCCGCTGTTCCCAGGGTGGCGCACGGATTGCCCGATTTTTCGACCTACCTCTGGCCTACGGGAGGGAGAACGGCAGAAATGTCTTCGCCCAGCGCCTGGAAGGGATCCCGGGACCTGCCTGGGCCGCGGTGGCTGCGCTTTGGCGATGCCCCGGCGCGAGGCCGCCGACGCGGTGCCCATGATGATCAGGAGTCGTACATGCCAAACAGGATGCACTCGGCCGCTGCCGCGGCGCCCGGTCGCGCCATGCCGGCGGCTTTCCAGGACCATGCGACGCACAGCCAGCACATCGCCGAGACCTTCCGCTTGATCGCCGAGGAGATCGGGCCCTTGCGCCGTGTCGTCCGTGCAGGCCAGACGATCTGCGGGGCCGGGGGATGCTTCAAGAACCTTTACCTCCTGAGCCTGGGCTTCGCCAAGATCGTCAACACCTCGGAGGATGGCCGCGAGCAGCTCAGCGGCCTCAAGTTCCGCGGCGACTGGCTGGGGTTCGACGGCCTGGCCGAGGGGCACTACACCTGCGACGCCATCGCACTCGATACCGGGGAGGTGTGGTGCATCGGCTACGAGGCCCTCATCTCGGCCGGCCGGCAGAGGCCGGGGCTGTTGAGGCTGCTGCACCAGGCCATGAGCCGCGAACTCGTGGGTGAACGCGACTCGCATCTCGCGGCGTGCACCTTGCCGGCCGAGGCGCGGGTGGCCGGTTTCCTGCACGGCTGGGTCGAATCGCTTTCCAGCCGGGGCTTGCGCTGCGACCAGATCGACCTGCGGATGACGCGGGCGGAGATCGGCAACTACCTGGGGGTGACGCTCGAGACCGTGAGCCGCGCCTTGTCCAAGCTGGCGCGCGACAAGGTCATCGTGTTCGCGGGGGGCGGTCGGCGCCACCTGCACATTCCCGATCCCGGCGCGCTGTCGGGGGTCGTGCAGCGCTCGCTGGCCATCGTGGCGGATGCCCCATGAGAGGCGGGGCGACGGTGGACAGGGCGGGCGAGGCTCATTACGAACTTCGTTTCCGGTCCTTGTTCGACCAGGGGCGCGGCTACAGCTTCCCCTGCGATGCGTCGGGCCACGTCGACATCGACCGCTTGAGCGAGGAGGCGCGCAGCAACTATCTGTTTGCGCGTGCGGCGGTGGGCCGTGAATTCGCCACGCCCCTGGTGCAGCTGGTCGATCGGGATTGAGCTGCGGACCGGGCCTGTTCCACGCACGGGCAGCATCCGGCGAAGCGCTCGAGGAGGACCTTCCCCGACGGGAGAAATGAACGGTCGCCCGGTTCTTGCACCGGAGATTCGAAGCGTCCGGTCCTGGCCCTGCATTCCGTCGGGGACCGATTCGAGAACCCGTCGCCCGCCGGCTTGTCCTCCTCCCCTGTGTCATCATCCCGGTCCCGCCCACGGGCGCCATCGAAGAGGAGTCTGGATGAGTTTGCGTCACTTGGTTCTTTTGCGTTTCAGCGACCACGTCTCTGCGGAGAAACGCGCTGAACTGGAAGCGGCTTTCTGCCGCTTGCCCGAGAAGATCGCCGAGGTGCAGTCGCTGGAGTGGGGCACCAACGTGAGCCCCGAAGGTTTGTCCAAGGGGTTCACGCACTGCTTTTCCCTGAGCTTCGCCGGCGAGCGCGAGCGTGATGCCTATCTGCCGCATCCCGCCCACCTGGCTTTTGTCGAGTCGCTGAAACCCTGCCTGGCCGATGTGCTGGTCATCGACTACGTGGCCTGACGCATCCGCATCGTTCCCTGGCGCCGTGCCTGGCCCCGCGCCATTCCCCACGCCGCGCCGGCGCCTCGGCGGCAGCTGGTTCGGGGGGCCAGAGGTCTGAAACGACCCGGGTGCGCCGCGATGGATCGGCATGCATCCGTGGCGCGGCCAGGTCTCCCGGGGGCAGGGCGCGTCAGGCCTTCGGTTTGCCGCATGGCCTGGGCGGGCGTCGGCCCGCAAGGAGTCCTCCATGCCGATGCCATCGCCCCGGCCCCCTCTTGCGCCCCCTGGCTCTAGCCAGAACCCGGGGCCTGGCCGCGTACCGGCCTGCGGTCCCGACCCCGCTCTCGCCGCACCGGCACTCGGCCATGTCACCCGGACGGCGCAAGGCAGCGTCTGGCATTGGGTGCTGCCGCGCAACTGTTCCCTGAGCCCCCGGCAGGTGCGGAACGCCTTTCTCCTGCTGTGCGGCATCGAGACCCCGGTGGCGGCGGTCTTCTGGGGCTTGGGTTTTCCATGGGTGGCATTCTTCGGCGCGGTCGAGCTGGCGGGCGTGGCGCTGGCGTTGCTCCACCATGGTTGGCACGCCTGCGATCGCGAGGTGGTGACACTGGATGCGCAATGCCTGCGTGTCGAGTGCTGGTCCGGCGAGCAGGTCCGGCGCACGGACCTGCAGGCCGCCTGGACGCGGGCCAGCGCCGCCCCGGGCGGGCTCGTCCTGCTGTCGGCCGGCGGCGTCGAGCTGCGGGTCGGGCGTTTCGTCCAGCCGCAGTGGCGCGACGTGCTGTTGAGGGAGTTGCGCCAGGCGCTGGTGGCCGTGCGCGCCGGCCCTGTTTCGCCATCCAGGGAAGGTGCCGAGGGGGGCCTTGCGGGGCTGGCGGGCTGAAGCTCAGAAGTCGCTCGTCTCCCACCGTTCCATGGCCCGCACTCGGCGCGGCCGGCGGTATCTGTCGGCGGCGATGCGTTCAGCACGTCCCGGCTCGCCGTGCAGGCGCTGGTGCATCTCGTGGACCTCGGGCGGCAGCGGGCGGCGGTTCCTCAAGACCCAGGGCAGGCCGCGCAGGGCGGCGGCGAGCGCCGGACCCAGCAGCTTTTGCGCGCAGGCTTCTCGCCACACCGCCCGGCTCTCGCTCCAGGCGCTGCGCCAGGGCAGGCGCAACCAGGCGATCCAGAAGCGGTTGCGTGCCAGCAGGATGCGGCGTTGTTGCGGGTCGCGCACCGGCGAAGGGGCGTGGTGGGCCACCACGTCCTTCACGTAGGCCATGCGCCAGTCGCGCACGCTCAGGTCCAGCCCCAGCAGGGCTTCCTCGCCGCCGAGGAAGAGCCGCGCTTCGTAGCCGCCCGCTTCGCGGTAGGCAGCGCTGCGCATCACCACCGCGCCGGCCATGAACCCGAGCAGCGCCGGGCCCGGCAGGCCGTGGGCGTCCAGGGGGCTGCGGGCCATGAGCTCGCAGCGCGGATCGGGCCGCCCGGCGCTGCCGACCAGCACTTGCGCGTTGATCAGCGCCAGGCGCGGATGGGCCTGCAGCAGGTCGGCCGCGAGCCGCAGGGCCCCGGGCGCCCACCAGGTGTCGTCGTCGCAGAAGGCGACGAAGGGGGTGCGCACCCGCGCCACCCCTTCATTGCGGGCCGCCGCGCCCAGGTTCTTCTCGCAGCGGACCCAGTCGACGCCGGTGAAGGCAGGGGCCAGGCGGGCGATGCTGCCGTCGGTGGAGCCGCTGTCCACCACGATGATGTGGGGTTGCTCGGGCAACTGGCGCAGGTGTTCCAGGCAGCGTTCGAGTTCGCGGGCCCGGTTGTGCGTGAGGACGACCACGGTGACGCGCAGATCAGCCGCCATGGGAGGGCGTTCCGCAGGACAAGGCCTTGCCGGGCCGGGCGTCGAGCCGCCAGTAGCGTTCGGGACGGCTGGCTTCGCGGCAGCCGTCGCGGCCGAAGCCGCGCAGCTGGCTGGCATAGGCACGCACCGCGAGTTGTTTGCTGGGCGCCTGGCGCCGTGCCGTCAGGGGCGCGGGCGTGGCTTCGATGCCCATGGTCCGCAGCGCCGCGAGCCGCTGCTCCAGCACCCCGCACATGCCGCGATAAGGCACGTCTTCGTAGGCGACGAAGGGCAGGGCGGGCAGGCTGCACACCGCCTTCAGGCTCGCGGCGTGGGCCAGCAGGTGGTCGCGGTGGTACAGGCCCAGCGGGATCACCACCCGTTCGGGAGCGAGTTCGAGCAGCAGTTGCCGCAGACGGGCGCGGACCTCGTGCTCGTGGGCCGGTTCGCCGTACTGGCTGTCGCAGAACTCGAGCCAGTACGGACGCGCGCCCAGCTCGGCCAGCGCGCGCCGGTCTTCCTGGCGGCGCCAGGCGACGGCCTCCTCGGCGTGGGAGAAGCCGCAGCGGGCATCCCACTCGGTGCAGCGCCGGCGCGCCTGCGGCAGACCGGCGAAGATGGTGACCACGCTGCTGCCGGGATGGGCAGCCAGCAGGTCTCCACAGCTGAATACGGCATCATCCAGATGGGGCGATATCACGAGCACGGTAAGAGGCCTCGGGCTGTCGGAACTCCGCGTGCAGGGCAAACGGCGTGCCGCCCGCTGGACGTGGTGCTCCCGGGCCTCAATGCAGCTTGGTGCGTGGCTGGGTCCGCTCGGCCAGCCAGCCGGCCACCAGCAGCGCGGCCGTGCGCAGCAGCCCGTGCAGGCGCACCAGGTGCTTGCGGTGTAGCGCCCAGTAGCTCAAGCGCGCCAGCGGCCCCTCCAGCGTGAGGCGCTGGCCGGTCGCCACGCCGACCAGGCTGGCCACGACACGCCGCCGGCCGACCGACACCAGCGCGCCGCGGTCGCGGTAGCTGAAGCTCAGCAGCGGGGCCCCGCGCAGCCGGCGCGGCAGGGAGCGCGCCAGCAGCCGCGCCTGCTGCTGGGCCGCCTGGGCGGTCGGCGGGGCCGGGTGATGGCCGGGCGTGTCGGCCTGGACGGCGCAGTCGCCGATGGCGAACACATGGTCGTCGAGGGTGCTCTGCAGGGTCGGCCGCAGCAGCAGGCGAGCGGTCTTGTCGACCTCCAGCCCGTCCATGTTGCGCATGACCGGGCGTCCCTGGATCCCGGCCGCCCAGACCGTCAAGGACGCAGGGATGCGCCCGCCGTCGGCCAGCGTGACGTGCTCGCGGCCGACCTCGGTGACCCGCTGCTCGAGCAGCACTTCGACGCCGAGCCGGCCGAGGTCCCTCGTCACCCGCTGCGCCACCTCCTGCGGCAGGCCCGGCAGCAGGCGCGGTCCGGCCTCGATGACCCGCACCTGCACCGGGCGCAGCAGCCGGCGCAGCCGCAGGCCGTAGCTGGCCAGGTCGGCGATGGCTTCGGTCAGCTCGGCGGCGAGCTCGACCCCGGTCGCTCCGCCGCCCACGATGGCCACCTGCACCGGCCCGCTGCCCCGCAGCTCGGCCCGCCCGCAGGCGGCCAGCATCAGCCGATGGAACCGGTGGGCGTCCTCGGCGCTGTCGAGCGCGATGGCGTGTTCGCGCACGCCGCGGGTGCCGAAGTCGTTGACCACGCTGCCGACGGCGACCACCAGCGTGTCGTAGCCGACGGCGCGGCGTGGAGCGACCTCGACGCCGCGTTCGTCCACCAGCGGCTGCAGCCACACCTGGCGGCGCGTGCGGTCCAGCGACTCCATCCGGCCCGGATGGAACCGGAAGTGATGGCGCCGCGCCTGCTGCAGGAAACTCACCTCGCTCTCCGGCGGCGACAGCGTGCCCGCGGCCATTTCGTGCAGCAGCGGCTTCCACACGTGGGTCAGCGCGTCGTCGATCAGCAGCACGTCGGCCTCGGCTCGGCGCTCGAACCTCTCGCCCAGGGCGGTCGCCAGGTACAGGCCGCCGGCCCCTCCGCCGACGATGACCAAACGATGCCGCGGCGTCGGCGCCGGCGCTTGGCCGTCCGAGCCCAGCGGTGCCGGGTCGGGCGGACGCGAGGGACGCCTGCCGTCGGAAGAGGGCAGGCCGCCGGGCGGCACCCGCGCCGTCGCCGGCCGAGCCGGACCGGCCGGGGCCTGGACCGGCTGCCAGGCCGGCGGCGGCAGGGCCCCGTGTCGGTCGAGCGGCTCAGGCATGCGTGGCCTCTTGCGTGCTGTCCTTGGCCTGCTCCGGCTGGCTGACCCCTGCGCTGCCGCCGAGGGCGCCGCGTTCGGCCGATGCGGGTTGGTCGAGCGCCGGCTGCGGGGCGTCGCCGCCGCGGACCTCGATGCGCCGGCTGCGCTCCTGCTGGGCTTGCTTGGCGACGCGGATGTTCAGCACGCCGTTGTCGAACCGGGCCTCGACCTTCTCCGGGTCGGGCGTGAACGGGAGCTGCACGGTGCGCCGGAAGTTGCCGTAGCTGCGTTCCATGAGGTGAAAGTTCTGCTCCCTGATTTCGTTCTCGTTCTTGCGCTCGCCGCTGAGGGTCAGGCGGTCGCCCTCGATGCGCAGGTCCACCTCGGATTGCTTCACCCCGGGCAGGTCGGCGGTGATGCGCAGTTCGTCGTCGGTCTCCTCCACGTCGAGGCTGGGGCCGGTGAGCAGGCTGCGCGGCTCGCTGCCGGGCATGGCGCCGGTGCCGCGGAAGGCGTCGTCGAACAGCCGGTTCATCTCGCGGTGCAGGTCGAGCAGCAGGTCGCCGCCCATGAGGGCGCGCGCGGTCGAGAAGGGGGTCAGGTATCGGGATGCCATGGTGTTCCTCCGGGTCTGGTTGGGTCGCCCCGGCCTTGGGCGGCGTCGGTCCCGCGGGCCGGCCCTCGGCTGGGAAGGTCCGGGATGCGGCATCCGGTGTGCCGGTCGGTGCGGGCCCGGGCCGACCGGAACAGGCCCTGCCTGCCGACGGTGTTACGCTGCGCGCCGAGGCTTGCCGCAGCGGCGGGGGAGTCGCCCGCCGCGGATGTCGCATTTGGGAAAACCCGTTCGACCGTCCTGTGGCACCCTCGTAGAATCGAGTTTGCAGACGCACGACTCAGCGCACGAACCAGGTCTCATCAGGAGCTCGCTTTAATGGCCCAACCCCGCCCCGAGGCGCCCGCTGCGGAAGACGCAGCACATGCGAGCAACCAGCGCATCCTCAAGAAGTATCCGAACCGCCGGCTCTACGATACCTACACCAGCAGCTACATCACGCTGGCCGACGTGAAGAAGATGGTCCTGGCCGGCCAGGCCTTCGTGGTGCGCGACGCCAAGACCTCCGAGGACCTGACCCGCAGCATCCTGCTGCAGATCATCCTCGAGGAGGAGACCGGCGGCCTGCCGATGTTCTCGGCCACCACGCTCGCCCAGATCATCCGTTTCTACGGCCATGCCATGCAGGGCATGATGGGTTCGTACCTCGAGAAGAACCTGCAGACCTTCACCGACCTCCAGGGTCGCCTGGCCGAGCAGTCCAAGGGCTTGCTGGAGCCGGCCGCCATGACGCCCGAGCTGTGGGCGCAGTTCCTCAACGGCCAGGCGCCGGCGGTGCAGGGGCTGATGGGCAGCTACCTGGAGCAGTCGCGCAACATGTTCGTGCAGATGCAGGAGCAGATGGCCAAGCAGGCCGAGACCTTGTTCCCGGGCATGCCGGGTTTCTCGCCGCCGAAGCGCTGATTCCGCGCCTAGGCGGCCCGGGATCGGCGAAAATCCCGGGATGACCCAACTTACCGCCCCCTCCGAGGCCGCCAAGGCCGCGGCGCCCAAGATCGGCTTCGTGTCGCTCGGCTGCCCCAAGGCCCTGACCGATTCCGAACTCATCCTGACCCAGCTGCGCGCCGAAGGCTACGACACCTCCAAGACCTTCGCCGGCGCCGACCTGGTGATCGTCAACACCTGCGGCTTCATCGACGATGCGGTCAAGGAAAGCCTGGACACCATCGGCGAGGCCCTGGCCGAGAACGGCAAGGTGATCGTCACCGGCTGCCTGGGCGCCAAGGCGGGTGACAGCGGCGGCAACCTGGTGCGCCAGATGCACCCCAGCGTGCTCGCCGTCACCGGGCCCCACGCGACCGACGAGGTGATGGAGGCGGTCCACCTGCACGTTCCCAAGCCGGTGCACAACCCCTTCGTCGACCTGGTGCCGGCCCAGGGCATCAAGCTGACGCCGCGCCACTATGCCTACCTGAAGATCAGCGAAGGCTGCAACCACCGCTGCAGCTTCTGCATCATTCCGAGCATGCGCGGTGACCTGGTCTCCCGGCCCATTGGCGATGTGCTGGGCGAGGCGCAGCGCCTGTTCGAATCAGGGGTCAAGGAGCTGCTGGTCATCAGCCAGGACACCA
>CBIHOH010000076.1:0-23773 GCA_966211755.1 uncultured Rhizobacter sp.
CTGGCGCGCTGGCTGGCACACGCGGCCGCGGCGCCCAGTGGCTGCAGCGGCTGCGGGCGCAGCACCCGGACCACGGCGCCTGCCGGGGTGCAGCCGATCCGTCTCCACCGGCGTGCCGCCGACCAGCCGCGCCCACGAGCGGCGGCGGCGCAGGGCTCCGACTAGGGCCGGCGCGAACGGCCTCCGGCAGCGATCCCGTCAAGGCGAAGGGGCTTGTCCGCATGGACTAGGATGGACCTCGATCCGACGGGAGGCTCGCCATGACATCCAGTTCGCCGCCGTACGTCCCGTTCACCGAGTCCATCGAGCAGCCGCAGGCCGACGAAGCCGCCTGCATCGAACGCATCGTCGCGTCGATGGCGCGCATGAGCCGCAAGGTGTTCGACAAGCACCGCCATGCGATCCGCGATGCCCATGCCAAGAGCCACGGCATCCTGCGCGGCGAGCTGACCGTGCACCCCGACCTGCCGCGGCACCTGCGCCAGGGCTTGTTCGCCGAGCCGCGTCGCTACCCCGCCATCGCCCGCTTCTCGACCGCCCCCGGCGACCTGCACAGCGACCGCGTGCCCGCACCGCGCGGCCTGGCGCTCAAGCTGCTGGGGGTCGAAGGCCCGCGCCTGCTTCCCGACCCCGCACTGCCCGACACGCAGGACTTCCTGCTCGTCAACCACCCGGTCATTCCCTTCGGCGACGTGCGGGCCTACTGGGAGATGCAACGGGCGCTCGAACACCATGTCGACGTGCCCGACACCGCCCGCCGGCTGCTGGCCGGGCTGGCGCAGGGCGCCAGCAAGGCGCTGGGGGCCCTGGGCATCGAGAACCCCGCCGTCGAGGCCCTGGCCATCGCCGACCACCATATCCTGGGCGAGACCTTCCACAGCATGGCGGCGCTGCGTTTCGGACAGTACGTCGCCAAGCTGAGCGTGGCCCCGCTGTCGCCCGAGCTGCGCGCCCTGAGCGGCGTGAAGGTCGATCACCAGGGGACCGACTCGGCGCTGCGCGACCTGGTGGTCGCTCACTTCAGGCAGCACGGCGCACGCTACGAGGTGCGCGCCCAGCTTTGCACCGACCTGGCCGCCATGCCGGTCGAGGACGCCTCGGTGCCCTGGAGCGAGCGGCTGTCGCCGCAACAGGCGGTGGCCACGCTGTCGTTCCAGCCGCAGGAAGCCTACAGCCCGGCGCGGCGGGTGTATGGCGACGATGTGCTGTCGTTCAGCCCCTGGCAGGGCATCGAGGCGCATCGTCCGCTCGGCTCCCTCATGCGCGCGCGCCGCCAGGCCTATGAGAGTTCCTCGCGCTTCCGCCACGAGATGAACCGGCAGCCGCGGCGCGAGCCGGCCTCCATCGACGAGCTGCCGGACTGAAGGGGCGGCACCGCCTGCCACGGCGCCGATGAAGTGCCATACGGGAAAATACACGCCCGGAAAGCCCTAACATCCACTCCCATGAATCCTATTCTCGGCTGGATATTGATGGGCGCGGGCTTGCTCGCCGGCGGCTGGACCTACGGCTGGCAGGGCGTGGTCGTGATGCTCAGCGTCGGCGTGTTCTGGCTGCTGCTGCAGTTCAACCGCTCGCTGCGGGTGCTGAAGAACGCCGGCCATGCACCGGTCGGCAAGGTGCCGAGCGGCGTCATGCTGAACGCCCGCCTGCGCGCCGGCATGAACATGATGCAGATCGTCGGCCTGACACGCAGCCTGGGCCGGCGGGTCGCCCAGGACCCCGAGACCTGGGCCTGGTCGGACGAGGGCGGGGTCCGCGTCACCCTGGTGATGAACCGCGGCCGGCTCGAAAGCTGGGAGCTGACGCGAGAAGAATCATCCGCCGAGGCAGGCACCGGGCTGCCAAGTCCGTAAAATCACTGGTTTTTGCATTCCCACAGGAGCCTTGCCATGTCGATGGCTGATCGCGACGGAAAAATCTGGATGGACGGGCAACTGGTGGAGTGGCGAGACGCCAAGATCCACGTGCTGAGCCACACGCTGCACTACGGCTGCGGCGCCTTCGAGGGCGTTCGCGCCTACAAGACCGCCCGCGGCACCGCGATCTTCCGCCTGAAGGAGCACACGGAGCGCCTGTTCAACAGCGCCAAGATCCTGCGCATGAAGATCCCCTTCTCGATGGAAGAGGTCATGCAGGCCCAGGTCGAGGTGGTGCGCCAGAACCAGCTGGAGAGCGGCTACCTGCGGCCCCTCACCTGGATCGGCTCCGAGAAGCTCGGGGTTTCCCCCAAGGGCAACCGGGTCCACCTGATGGTGGCCGCCTGGACCTGGGGCGCCTACCTGGGCGAAGAAGGCCTGAAGCGCGGCATCCGCGTGAAGACCAGCAGCTACACCCGGCACCACGTCAACATCACGATGACGCAGGCGAAGGCGGTGAGCAACTACAGCAACTCCATCCTCGCCAACATGGAAGCCACCGACGACGGCTACGACGAGGCCCTGCTGCTCGACGCCGCCGGTTTCGTCAGCGAAGGCGCGGGCGAGAACATCTTCCTCATCAAGAACGGCGTGGTCTACACCCCCGACCTGTCGGCCGGCGCGCTCAACGGCATCACCCGCAACACCATCTTCGCGATCTGCCAGGACCTGGGCCTGAAGCTGGTGGAAAAGCGCATCACCCGCGACGAGGTCTACATCTGCGACGAGGCCTTCTTCACCGGCACCGCGGCCGAGGTCACGCCGATCCGCGAACTCGACCGCATCGAGCTCGGCCAGGGCTCGCGCGGCCCCATCACCGAGAAGATCCAGAACGCCTTCTTCGACATCGTGAACGGCCGCAATCCGAAATACGCCGAGTGGCTGACCGCCGTTTGAGGACTCCCGCATGAGCACCAACGCCAAATCCCTGGTGGAAGTTTCCGCTGCCGATCTGCAAGGCCCCGGGGTGATCGCCTGCCCCAATCCGAAGATGGCCCTGTGGAGCAACCACCCCCGGGTGTTCATCGATGTCGCCACCACGGGCGAAGGCAAATGCCCCTACTGCAGCACGGTCTACCGCCTGAAGGCGGGCGAGACCTTCCACGCCCATCACTGACGCCTCCATGACACGAGCCCTCGTCATCGCGCCGCAGTGGATCGGCGACGCGGTGATGTCCGAGCCGATGCTCGCCCGGCTGGGCGCGCGCGGCGAAACCGTCTCGGTGGCGGCGCTGCCCTGGGTGGCACCGGTGTACCGGGCCATGTCCCAGGTGCACGAGGTGATCGAGCTGCCGTTCGCCCACGGCCGGCTCGACTGGACCGAACGCCGTCGCGTGGCCGCCGGGCTGCGCGGCCGCTTCGACGTGGCCTATGTGCTGCCGAACTCGATCAAGGCCGCCCTCATTCCCTTCCTGGCCCAGGTTCCCCGCCGCGTCGGCTACCAGGGCGAAGGGCGGCCGCTGCTGCTCAACCGGCGCCTGCCCAACCCGGCAGGGCGCCCGCCGATGGTGGCCTTCTACAGCGCCCTGGCCGGCTTGCCGGTCCCGCCCGGCGAAACGCCCCGGCTGGCTTTTGCCGACACCACCGTCGAACGCGTGACCGCCGGCCTGGGACTGGATCCCGGACGCTACTGGGCCTTCGCCCCCGGCGCCGAATACGGTCCGGCCAAATGCTGGCCGGCCAGCCACTACGCCGAACTGGCGCGATCGCTGTACGCACGGCACGGCCTGCCGGTGATCCTGCTGGGCTCGGGCAAGGAAACCGCGCTGTGCGAGCAGATCGCCGCGGCCGCCCCCGAGGCCTGCCGCGTGCTGGCGGGCAAGACCCCGCTGCTGGACGCCATCGCCCTGATCGCCGCCGCCCGCGGGGTGGTCAGCAACGACTCCGGCCTCATGCACGTGGCCGCCGCCTTCGGCGTGCC
Source organism: uncultured Rhizobacter sp. (assembly GCA_966211755.1). Taxonomy (GTDB): domain Bacteria; phylum Pseudomonadota; class Gammaproteobacteria; order Burkholderiales; family Burkholderiaceae_C; genus Rhizobacter. The sequence continues at coordinate 3,841 of CBIHOH010000076.1, forward strand.
GCAGGTGGCGGCCTTCGGCTCGACCAGCCCCGAGCACACGCCGCCACTCAACCGCCGGGCCCGCGTGCTGTGGCTGAAGGAGGAACTGCAGCTCGACTGCGCGCCTTGTTTCGAGCGCAGCTGCCGCTATGGGCATACCCGCTGCCTGGTCGAGATCAGCCCCGGGCGGGTGCAGGCGGCGCTGGACGATGCGCTGGCGGCAACTGGCGAGTAACCAAGAGTGCGGGCGAATCCTTGCCTTTTGATCCTGGTATTGCCTGCTTTTTTAGTTCCAAGTAGCAAGACCTCTTCATTAATCCTGGATCAGTGGACTTAAAAGCAGCAACACTCCATTGCGTTCTATAATCCTGGAAAACAAGGATTCATCATGCGCCGCGTCGTTGCCACCTCGTTTGCCGACGATCCATGGATCACCGAGCCGGCGCAATTCGGCGCCACCATCCGGGCTGCGCGCACCAACGCCGGCCTCACGCTCCAAGATGCCGCCATGCTGGTCGGCGTATCAAAGCAAACGCTGTCCGACCTGGAGAATGCGACGGCCTCGGTAGGCTTGGCGATCGCGATCAAGATAGCGAATCAACTGGGCGTCGGACTTTTCGCGGTGGGCCCAGGCCGCTCGGCCCCCCTGCGACGCGCCATCAAGCTGGTTCAGCAGGCGGCATCGGCCGACATCCACGCTGCATCTCCGCGGGTTCGGGATTCGTCGGCCGGAAACGATGGCTCATGACCCGACTCGCCATCTGGCTGGATCAGGACCACGTCGGCTTCCTGGAGCATCACGCGCAAACTCACCGGTTCAGCTTCGAGTACACCCCGGACTGGCTGGAGCGCCCAGACAGCTACCCCATCACCCCCCACCTTCCGCTTGAGCCCGAGAAACATCAAACCACGGAAATCCACAGTGCCATCGTCCGGCAATTCTTCGAGAATCTGCTTCCGGAAGGTGACGCACTCGATCAGGCCGCCCGGGCCAACGGCCTTTCAAAGTCCAATCTGATCGGCCTGATGATCGCGCTCGGCGGCGAGACAGCAGGTGCGATCCGGGCCACTCTCGCTGGCGAAAACGGCGAAGCGAGGGCATCCGTCCCGCAACAGGCCACCGAACCGCATCAAAACGCCGCCGCCTTGCGTCTGGTGACACCCCACGAATTGTCGGAACGTATTCGCGACCGTGCCCGGCAGGCTTTCTCGGTTTGGGATGGCAGGGTGCGGCTTTCCATTGCCGGGTTTCAGGACAAGATTGCAGTCTACGAGCGGAATGGGCAATGGTTCCTTGTCGACGGCCCTGACCTGGCATCGACGGTGATCGTGAAGCCGGTCCCGCTTCGCCCGCAACTGGCGGGTCTGCCCGGCAATGAATTCATGTGCATGCGACTGGCCCGGGCCCTCCAGCTCCCGGTCGCCGAGACGCAATTGGTCCATGTGCCGGAGCCCGTATTGCTGGTGCGGCGCTTCGACCGCCTGGAGACATCGAATCGGATCAGACGCTTGCACGTGGTCGATGGATGCCAGGCCCTGGGTCTGTCCGTCGGCATGAAATACGAGCGCCCCTACGGTGACGGAAGAGATGTCCAGCACTTGCGGGACGGTGCAAGCCTCTCCCAACTGTTTCAACTCCTCGCCCATACGGCGGAACCGGTCCGCTACAGGCTCGACTTTCTGCGTTGGACCATCTTCCAGGTGCTCATCGGCAATACCGATGCCCATGCAAAAAACATCTCTTTCTTTTGCTCGGCCGATGGACTTCGTCTGGCACCGGCCTATGACCTGGTCAACATCCCAGCCCTGCTCGACGACGGCCTGTCCCACAGTTTTGCCATGGCCATCGGCGACGCGTTTTCCGAAGCCGAATTGACGGCGCTGGAGTGGGCCTACTTCGCCAAACAGTGCGGCCTCGACCGACGAATGGTGGCGCGCCAATTGAAAACGATGAGCGAACGAATTCTGGGCTTGATGCATGACATGGCCCGACTGGGCGCGGAATCCGGCATACCCGAAGGCGACATCAAGCTGTTCAGGCGACTGGTCGAAGCCACCTGCACACGGCAAGGCGCGCTCGCCCCGGCCCTCACGAGATTCAAAGACGAGGACCTGTAGGCCACCCGGCTCACGGCCCTGCGTCTCAACTCCCCAGCTTGCCGAGATACAACACCGGCCCGGTCGGCTTGCCACTGGACGAGCCCCCCGAGGGCTCCAGGGTCACCGCCAACGCGTTGGTGTTGTCGAGCCCACGCCCGCGCTGCACCACCGTCGTCCCGTTCGCCGAGATCACGCCCAACGAACGCGGAGCCCCCTGAGGCGGCAGGGCCCACAGCTCGAGCGAACGGTCGGCCTGAAGCGAGACATGGGCCAGCGGCCGGGTGACCAGGGCCCGCCCGTCGGCGCTGATGCCGGCGACGAACGAAGCCTTTGCGGCCGCACCGTCCGGCGTGGCTGCGGCCAGCACCACCACCATCGGTGGTTCGGCGGGCGAGGGCAGCGCCAGCAGCAGCGACAGACCCATGGCCGCCACACCGGCAAAGCCCGCCAGGCCGCGCCACAAGGCAAGTCGCGACCACCCGCTGCCGCGCGACGGCGCGGACGCCGTCCCGTGCAGTCGTGCCTCGATACGCCCCCACACCCGCGGCGACGGCTGCACGGGGGGCAGCGTGGCGGTGAGCGGCATCAGCCGGGCTTCCCAGGCGCGCACCGCCCGGCTCAGCGCGGGGTGGGCGCCCAGCAGCGATTCGAAACGGCGCCGCGCGCCGCCCCGCAGGGTCCCGGCGACATAGTCGGCGGCGAGGCGATCGGCCAGGGCGGGGCGGCTGTAGTCCATGTCAGGCCCCGCCTCGCCGCGGCCCGCCGGGGGCGGACATGAGGCCGACGGAAGTGCGCACCAGCTTCATCGGCGGAGCCTCCTAGGCCTTGTCCGGCGAGGTGTCACGCAACACCGCGCCATCGAGGCAGGTCTTCAGGGCCAGCAACGCGCGGCGTACCCAGGACTTGACCGTGCCCAGGGGCTGTCGCATCTTGTCGGCCACCTCGGCATGGCTCAGCCCGTCGTAGAACGCGAGCGCGACACTTTGCCGCTGCGGCGCGGTCAGCGACTGCATGCAGCGGCTCAGCGCGCGCGCGTCGGACGCCTGGCCCAGCAGGGCGAGCGGTCCGGGGGCAGGGTCTGCCACAGCGTCGTACACGTCGGCTTCCTCGTGCTCGTCGCCCGCAGGGGCGGCCTGGATCCGGGGCTCGGCCTGCTTGCGGCGCAGGCTGTCGATGGCGCGATTGCGCGCGATGCTGGTCAGCCAGGTCAACGGCTGGCTTTGTGCCGCGTCGAAGCCGCGGGCGGCCCGCCACACATTGACATACACCTCCTGCAAGACATCCTCGGCCTGTGCCCGGTCCCTGTTGATACGCAGGACGACGGCGAACAGATGCGAACTGCTGCGCGCGTACAGCTGCGAGAACGCGGCACGATCGCCCAGGCCCACCCGTGCCAGCAGCTGCGACAACTCGCGGCTGCGTTGACTCCATGCGTCCGGGGCAGCGGCCATGCTCAAAGGGTGGAGAAGTTCCCGATCCGGCATTCTATGGGCGCGCCGGCCCCGCCGCAGGCCCCCGACCGGCCGCCTCCCACGTTTCAGGGCCCGTGCCCGGCGCCCGGGCGGATGGGCGGCCCACCCTGTCTGCAGGGCGGACCGCCGCGGGTCGTCTTCGTACAATGGGTATTCCATCAAGGGCCAACATGTCACGCACGCAAGAATTCATCCTCACCCTGTCGTGCCGCGATGCCAAGGGCATCGTCTACGCCGTTTCCGGCCTGCTGTACCAGGCCGGCTGCAACATCCTCGACTCCCAGCAGTTCGGCGATGTGGCGGGCGAGGACGAGGCCGCGGCCACCGGCCTGTTTTTCATGCGGGTGCACTTCGAGGCGCCGCCCCACCTGGCCGACGTGGCCATGCTGGAGCGGCTGTTCACCAGCGTGCGCGAACAATTCGGCCTGGACGCCAAGGTGCACTGCGCCGCCCGCCGGCCGCGCCTGCTGCTGATGGTCAGCCAGCACGGGCATTGCCTGAACGACCTGCTGTACCGCTGGCATTCGGGCCAGCTGGCGGTGGACATTCCGGCCATCGTGTCCAACCACCCCACCTTCGCCGAACTGGCGCAGCGCTACGGCATCCCCTTCCACCACCTGCCGCTGGCCGCCGGCAGCAGCGCCGAAGCCAAGCGGGCCCAGGAGCTGCAGGTGCAGGCGCTGGTCACCGAGCACGAGATCGACCTGGTCGTGCTGGCCCGCTACATGCAGATCCTGAGTGCCGACTTCTGCCGTTTCCTGCGCGGGCGCGCGATCAACATCCACCACAGCTTCCTGCCCAGCTTCAAGGGGGCCAAGCCTTACTACCAGGCGCACGACCGGGGGGTGAAACTGATCGGGGCCACCGCCCACTACGTCACCGCCGACCTGGACGAAGGCCCGATCATCGAGCAGGACGTGGCGCGGGTCGATCACTCGCTGAGCGCCCACGACTTCACCGCCGTGGGGCGCGACGTCGAATGCCTGGTGCTGGCCCGCGCGGTGCGCTGGCATGTCGAGCACCGGGTGCTTCTCAACGGACAGAAAACCGTGATCTTCCACTGAAGGATTGCCGATGGCCCGCCCCAAACCACTTGACGCCGCGCTGATGGCTTCGCCCGACGACACCGAGCAGCAGTTCTACGAAGCCCTGCAGCGCGGCGACATCGAGCGGCTGATGTCGCTCTGGTCGGACGACGACGACATCAGCTGCGTGCCCCCGGGCGGACCGCAGGCCTTCGGCGCCGTCGCCATACGCGCCTCCTTCGAGGCGCTGTTCGCCAACGGCCCGGTCGATGCCTACCCCGAAAAGGTGCGGCGCGTGCTCACCCAGTCGTGCGCCGTGCACAGCGTGCTCGAGCGCGTGCGCATCGTGACCGCCGAGGGCACGCAGCACGCCTGGGTGGTCGCCACCAACGTCTACATCAAGACCCTGCAAGGCTGGCGCATGGTCTCCCACCATGCCAGCCCGGGCTCCATCCGCGAGGCGCCCGAGCTGCGCGAAGCGCCCTCCGTGCTGCACTGATGGAGCACTTCCGCACCCCACGCTGGCTGGCGGGCCGCGGCGCCGTCGGGGGCAACCTGCAGACCATCTGGCCGGCGCTGTTCTCGCGCCGGTACCACGGGCCGCCACCGGCCTATGAACGCGAACGCTGGCAAACGCCCGACCAGGATTTCATCGACCTCGACTGGCAGGCCGGCGACATCCAGGGCCGCAGCGACCGGCCGCTGCTGGTGCTGTTCCACGGGCTCGAAGGCTCCTCGCGCAGCCACTACGCGCAATCCTTCGCCCACTGGGCGAGACAGCACGGCTGGCGTTTCGTGGTGCCGCACTTCCGCGGCTGTTCGGGCGAGATCAACCTCGCGCCACGCGCCTACCATTCGGGTGATTTCGAGGAGATCGACTGGATCCTCAAGCGCTTGCGCCAGCGCCATGCCGGCCCCATGGCCGCGGTGGGCGCCTCGCTCGGCGGCAACGCCTTGCTGCGCTGGGCCGAGGAAGAGGGCCGGGGCGCCCGCGCGGTCCTGAGCGCGGTGTGCGCCATCTCGGCGCCGCTGGACCTGGCCGCCGGCGGGCGTGCCATCGCCCGCGGCTTCAACCGGCAGGTCTACACCCGCATGTTCCTCAGGACCATGTTGCCCAAGGCCTGGCAGAAGGCGGCCCAGTTCCCCCGTCTGCTGGATCCGGCCCGATTGCGCGGCGTGCGCGACATCTACGACTTCGACCAGGTCTTCACCGCGCCGCTGCATGGTTTCAGCAGCACCGAGGACTACTGGGCGCGCTGCTCCTCCAAGCCGCAGCTGCATCGCATCGAGCTGCCCGCACTGGTCCTCAACGCCTGCAACGACCCCTTCGTGCCGGCAGCCAGCCTGCCCCGGCGCCACGAGGTCGGCGCCCATGTGACGCTGTGGCAACCCGACTACGGCGGTCATGTCGGCTTCCCCCACGGCCGCTGGCCGGGCCATGTGCTGACCTTGCCCGAACAAGTCATGGACTGGATGAAAGCCCACGTCCCGATGTCGCCGCCGGCACCTGGGAAGATACAGGCTCCCCGCCCAGGAGGCGCCTGATGGACGAGATGGTCAAGGCCGCACTGAAAAAATGGCCCGACGTGCCCGACTGCTACGGCTGGCTGGCCCTGGACGCGCGCGGCGACTGGTACATGCGCGACGAGCGGGCCCAGGCGGCCGGCGCCTTCCCGCGGGTCAAGGGCAGCCGCATCGAACACGACAAGCTGCGTGGATTCATCGAACGCAACTACGAGGCCGATGACCAGGGGCGCTGGTTCTTCCAGAACGGGCCGCAGCGCGTCTATGTCGAGCTCGAGGCCGCGCCTTGGATCTGGCGCCTGCAGGCGCTCGCCGGCGCCCATCCCCTGGTGCACAGTCATACCGGCCTGCCGGCGGCGGTCGAGTCGACCTGGCTGGACGAACACGGCCGCTTGTTCCTGGCCACCGACCGCGGCCTGGGGCTGGTGCACAGCCTCGACATGGAAGCCGCGGCCGACGCGATCGAGCACGGGACATGGTCCCCACGCGAACAGACCTTTGCCGAGTTGCCCCGACAGTTCGGCTACCACCTCAGTCCCCAGGCGACGAGGACCATGCCCTCGGACACTCACGCGGCGACAAGCGCGTGAGACGTGGGTCGTGCAATACGGGCTGCCAATACCGGACGCGATCGAACGGGCACAAGCCTCGCCTTGGAAGAGGAACTGCCCGGTCATGGCGAGCAGCACGGCTCGGGCCGTGCCTGGCCCAGTCATCAAAGGACTTCACACGCCATGAGAACACTCACGCCCGTCATCGAATATGTCTGGCAGTCCGATGAGTTTCCGATTTGCACGGTCGACGTTCCTGTTGCGGAGATAGCGGCGCGCTTCGGTATTCCACTTCTCTTCTGGGAAGAACCGGGGCTTGGCAGCGCCAGCGGGTTTGGTTGCCGGCTGGCATCGGGCTCGATGATATTGCTCGAAGAGTTCGCCCATGCTCGCCAGCACCTCGGAGCCAAGGGCCCGACCATTTACGTCGAAGCTGCCGAACTCGTCGAGCGAGGCATCCCACGCACACTCGAAAGCATTCGGGTGGGTCTCGGTCTGGCGCCCGAGAATGTCAGCTGGTCACAGACCGAGTCGGGCCTCGAGGCGGCAAGACAAATCGTTCAAGCTGCACAGGCACGTCGTCGTGATGCGCCCAGCCCCACTTTCAACGCGCGCACCTTGTCTGGCAAGCCGATCCCCGGGTCCTGAGCCGTTGCAGGTACGCCTCCAAAGTGATCTGAAGGGCGAAGAACTGAGGATCCCGACCATGACGGAGACGCTCGGACATTCACGCCGCAGCTCCAGCCACGGCCGTGCAGGTGTTGGCAGCGGCCCCGACCGAAAGCCTCCCCGCCATAAAAAAACCGGCCAGTGGCCGGTTTTTCAAAAGGACATCAAGCTCACTGCCCGGCGGAAGCAGCCGCGGCGGGCGGCTTGGGTTCCGCGAACTTGGCGCCACTCTGGTTGGCCAGGTGCACCACGGCGCGAGCGATCTCGAAGTCGCTGAAATCGCCGCCGCCCTGCGGGCTCATCGCGCCCTTGCCCTTGAGGGCGCTGTTCAGCAGCACGTCGAAACCTTGGCCGACACGCGGAGCCCAGGCGGCGGCGTCACCGATCTTCGGCGCGCCTGCGGCACCCGAGCCATGGCAGGCCACGCACACGGCGGCATACACCTGCTCGCCGGTCTTCAGGGTCGACAGGTCGGACACGTCCTTGATCTCGGGCGCGCCCGCCACCGGCTGGATGCGCTTGGCGACGGCCTCGGGCGACAGGCCCGTGCTGCCGGCGGCCGGCTTCTTGTCGGCCGCCACGAAATTGACCAGCAGGATGATCAGGATGATCGGGATCACGAAGGCATAGAACACAGCCAGGATCAGCTGCTTCGGCGTTTTGATGGGACCCTCGTGCGGGCTGTCGTGATCGGGTGTGTGATGGGCGTCGGCCATGGAGTCCTCGACTGCAATTTCGAAGCGGGCTGGCAAACCGCCCGCACAACCACGGGATTATAGAGTGGCGTCGACGATGATCGTGCGATGTGTGCAACAGGACTGATAGAATGCTGCGTTGTGGCGTCCGTAGCTCAATGGATAGAGTACTGCCCTCCGAAGGCAGGGGTTGCTGGTTCGATCCCAGCCGGGCGCACCATCTGAATACCGTCAGACCAGTTGTTCGCCCATTCGCGTCTTCTTCAAGTAAATTCTTGTTCCGGGCCGCGTTTGGCTGAGCGTTGCGTCGATGAAGAAAAAATCTCCGATCGGGAGATCCTCGTTCTAGCGCCAGACCCAGCCTACCGGGCCGTCACTGTTGGCGCGCCGGCTCGCGGTTGACTCAGCCCCCCTTTGAAGGGTACAGCGACCGCGCATTGGTCGCTACACTGCCGGCGACCGTCTCACGCCCTTCGCCCGGGCAATCAGCAGTACCCCCTCATGAACATCCGCACGCACATCAGTGCTTTGGGCTTGTCTGCCCGCGTCCTCGGACTCACCCTGGGCGCTGTCGCTGCCCTTCTGCTTGCCGGATGCGGAGGCGGCGGAAGCGGAGAGGGCGCCGCCGTCGACGGCCAGACACCCGCGGCAGAACCGGCATCGCCGTCGGACTTCCTGCTCATCGGAACCAGGCGGCACCTGGGCGAGAGCACCTCCATCCAAATCGTCGACCCAGCCGATCCTGCCCATCCCCGCTTGGTGGTCGATTCAGCCAATCACTATCAGACGATACAGTCCCACAGCATCGATGATGCAGCCGGCACCACCACGGTCAACGGCGAGTCAATGGCTTTCTATGTGAAGAACAAGCAGGTCTTCCAGGTCAGCCTGCGCAGGCGGGATGCCACGGTGCCAGAACGCATCTCCTCGATCGATGCCGCTTGCTTCCTTGCGGTGAGTCAGCTGTCGAACGACGATGCATGGATCGGGGTCGAAGAGGCCGGTCCGGACGCAGACTGCTATGCGGGGTCGGACAACAGCTTCGCGTACGTGCGCGCCGGCACGCCGGAGACCGCCCCACCCACGAGATTGCCGCGAGGTGTCCGATACCTGGCGCAGTTGCGTGACAGCACGGCCTCGAGGCTGCACTACCTGCTTATGTACGACGGCCGCCTGCCGACGCCTAAGCTTTCTCTGTACAGCCCAGACATGACCCTGGTCGGCGACGTGGCGGGCAGCGAAGGAACACCATCCCAGCCTTGGATTTCCGCACAAAAGTTCGGTTTGATCGGACCTCATGCCTACATGAAGACCGGCGCCACGCTGCGGCGCCTGAGCTGGTCGTCTGCGGGTGCCTGGCTGTCGACAAGCCTGCATGACCTGACTCTGGACTCCAGCGCGCCCCCTCTTGCAGACGATGAAGCGCTCTACTTCTTCGATGGCACGCAAGCTGGCATTCAGATCAAGCGCATGGCGGGCAATGCAGCCCCGGAACCATTGGCACTCCTGGACGCCGCCTACACCACGCCGGGGAGTCTGATTGCCGTCACGCCGACACGCCTGATCTTCACACTGTACCGCCCCGGCACGGATGCCATGGCCGGGACCCACATCATGAGCATGCCCAAGCAGGGCGGCGCCGTCACGTCGCTGGCCGTCACCCCCTTTCTGGCAAGCATCTTCGTCGGCGGGGAGGACGTGTTCTACACGAGCAGTAGCAGCGGGGCGGTGTTGGGGCCGCATTTCACCATCCACAAAGTGACGGCGGACGGCAGCGCCAGCGTCCTCACCACCACCGCCATCGCGCGGCCACGTGCGTTCTACAACCGCCATCTTTCCATCTCGCGCGGACGGACGCTGGAAGGTTTGATGTGGTGCGAAAGCCCGACCGTCGCCACCGATTGCCACAGCGGAAAGCTCAAGTCCTTCCTGGCGAAAACGGGGCAAACCCTGGATCTCGGAGAATTTTCCGAAGAAGGCGACTATGGGATCTGGGACCCGTTTGCCCTCGTGGACTCCCGTCGCTTCGATTACTGGAGCTTCACCGATGCACCCCTCGCGCTCGTGGCCTACGGCCAGACGGACGAGACATCGCCGAAGTCCTTGCGCAAGATGTACGTTGTCCAGCCTGACAAGCCCAATTCGCTGACACCTGCCCGGCCCACCCCCTGAGCTGTAGTTGGGCTGCGGTTCCTGGCCGAGGTTTCAGCGGACATTGAAAGCAGCAACGCAAGTGGTTGGGGCTGTAGAAAAACTCTTGGCCATGCTCTGCTCGATCCACCAACTCTCGGCCATACTTCTGACGCCATGAATTTGCGCTCGCTCGCGCCTTCGCTCGTGAAAAATTCACCGACACGTTGCAAGGCCCCGAGTTCCGGCCAGCTTATGATCCATCGACAAACAACCAATAGATCAAGTCACAGTGCCGAGAAAGCATCCGCTCGGCAGACCTTCGCTCCGGGAGCATGCACGGTCATGCACTCAGCAGCGGCACTCCAGTGGACACCTTGAGACACCCTTTTCGCAGCTTCCGGTCGCTCTCGGTGCCGCCTCGCTGGCTGGCCGTGCTCGCGGTGGCTGGCGCGCTCGCGGTGGCCTCGGCCTTCTGGCGGATGGAGTCAGCCCGGCGCGCCCAGCGGGCGGACGCTTCGATCGACAGGCTGAAGGAGCAACTGCTCAGAGAATCAGCCCGGCCGGCCGCCGCCGAAGCCGCGAAGGGCGACTTCACCAACACGCTCCCGGTGTCCCCCTCCATCGACCCGATCGTGCGCGACCTGCAGCGCTTCAGCTCGGCCACGGCCGTCAGCTTCGTCTCGCTGGACGCCTCGTCGCGCGAGCCGAGCACGCGCACATTGGGACGCACCGACATCACCGTGACCCTGCGCGGCGACTACGTCAAGCTGAAGGAAGTGCTGCGCCAGCTCCTGGACCGCTATCCCCAGTTGCTGGTGCAACGGGTGAGCCTGCGCCGCCTGTCCGGGCCGCTCGACCTCGAGGCCGGCCTCCAGCTGCTGCTGCTGAGCAAACCACTGCCCGTCGCCTCCGGCGCCAGCGACTGACGCACCGGGGAAGCCATGGCCATCCGCTCCAACCTCCGCTGGCTGCTCGCCGGAACGGTCGCCCTTTCCGCGTTGGCCCTATGGTGGCCCGATCCGGTGAGCCGGCCGGCGATCGACCCCCATGAGGGCCCTCCCTCACCCGCACTTCCACCGGCGCCTGCGCAGGCATCGACCAGCCCCTTGCCCGCCGTTCCCGCGCCGCCTGCACTGCCCGCGGAATTGCCGGCCACGACCCTGGACACCGCGCGCTTCGATCCTTTCGCCGGCGCACAGCCACCTCCGCCTCCACCGCCCAAACCGGTGCAGGTCGTGGCAGCGCCCGTGGCTCCCCCACCGCCGCCCGCTCCGCCCGCGCTCAACTACCGCTACCTCGGTCGCATGACCGATCCCTCGGGTACCCAGCGGGTCTACCTGACTGGCAACGATACCGCGATCGTCGTGCAAGTGGGCACCCGGCTCGACGAGGGCTACGTCGTGAAAGCCTTCGAAGCGACAGGCGTGCGCCTCCACTATCCACCACTCGACGTCCATGCGGTGATACCGATGCCGGCCGTCCAGGATCCTACGTCTCCATGAATCCCTCCCCTGTCCGAGCGCCGAGGCCTGTGCGCGCCGCACTGACCATCGCCGTGTCCGTCCTGCTGCTGGCAGGATGCGCGCAGCAGCGCATCCGCGATCGGTCGCAACAGTCGCTGGCGGCCGGCAACTACGAACAAGCCATCCAAGGGTTGCAGGCGGGGCTGAAGGAATACCCTGACAGCGTGACCCTGCGCAGCGGCCTGATCCAGGCACGCGCCGAGGCCATGGCCCGCCTCGTGGCCCACGCCGGAACGCTGCGCGCCGCCGGCAAATTGGTCGAAGCCCAGCAGGCGCTGGAGCGCGGCACCCAGCTCGACCCCGACAATCAGCGGCTCGCGGCCCTGCTGGCCGACCTGGCGACCGACATCCGTCAGCAGACGGCCCTGGCGGAGGCCGAAGGCCTGGCCGGCAAGAACCGGCCCGATGCGGCACGGCGTGTCATCGAGGCGGCCCTCAAGGACAACCCGCGCCACCCGGGCCTGGTCGCGCTGCAGCGCCGCATCGAGATCGAGCAGCGCCAGGCGCAGACACGGGCGCAACAGAATGCGCTGGCCGAGACTCGCCCGATTTCGCTCGACTTCCGGGACGCCAGCCTGCGCACGGTGCTCGACGTGGTGTCGCGCAACAGCGGCATCAACTTCATCCTGGACCGGGACATCCGCAACGACACCCGAGTGACCGTCTTCCTGCGCCAGGCCCGGGTGGAAGACGCCCTGGACCTCATCATCGGCACCAACCAGCTGGCCAAGAAGGTGGTGGATGCGCAAACCATCGTGGTCTACCCCAACACGCCCGACAAGCAGCGCGAGTACCAGGAACAGGTCATCCGGGTGTTCTACCTGGCCAGCGCCGAAGCCAAGGGTGCCGCCGCCTTCCTCAAGTCGATGCTGAAGATCCGCGACCCCTTCGTCGACGAACGCACCAACATGCTGTCGCTGCGCGAGTCGCAGGAGAACATCCAGCTGGCCGAGCGCCTGATCTCGCTCTACGACGCCAGCGAGCCCGAAGTGCTGCTGGAAGTGGAGGTGCTCGAAATCAGCTCCACCCGGCTGACCGAGCTGGGCGTGAAATTCCCCGACTCGCTGTCGCTGATCCCGCTCGCGCCGGCCGGCGGCGGAGGCCTGACCCTGGCCAATGTCGACAACATGGGCAACGATCGTATCGGGCTGGGCATCGCCGGGCTGCTCGTGAACCTGAGGCGCGAGGTGGGCGACTTCACGACGCTTGCCAATCCCCGCATCCGCGCGCGCAACAAGGAGAAGGCGAAGATCCTGATCGGCGACAAGATCCCCATCATCACCACCACGACCGGCACCGGCGGCTTCGTCTCGGACAGCATCAACTACCTGGACGTCGGCCTCAAGCTCGATGTCGAGCCGACCGTGTATGCCAACGACGAGGTGGCCATCAAGGTGTCGCTGGAGGTGAGCTCGCTGGGCAGCGCCGTGCGCGCCGCCTCCGGCACGCTGGCCTACCAGATCGGCACCCGCAACGCCGCCACCCTGCTGCGCCTGAGGGACGGCGAAACGCAGCTGCTCGCGGGGCTCATCAGCCGCGACGAACGCACCAGTTCCAGCCGGCTGCCGGGAGTCGGCGACCTGCCCGTCCTGGGGCGAGTGTTTTCGAGCCAGCTCGACAATGCCGCGCGCAGCGAACTGGTCCTGGCCATCACGCCTCGGGTGCTGCGCAACATCCGCCAGCCGGACGCGAACGAGACCGAACTCTGGGTCGGTACCGATGCCTTGCCCCGACTGAAGATGCCGACGGCACCGGCGGGCAACGGCACCCCGGCCAGCACCAACACGGAGAGCCCGGGGCGCGAAGCCGGCACGGCTCCATCCGGCCCGGGCAAGCCCACGCCCGAGGTGCCCGCCGCCGCGCCTGCCGTGGTCGTGCCAACGACGCTCCAATGGGCAGGTCCGGCCGAAGCCGCCGTCGGCGCGTCCGTCGAACTCCAGCTGCAGCTCAGTTCGGGGACCGACTTGCGAGGCATGCCTGTCAGCGTCACCTACGACAAGCAGAAGCTGCAATGGCAAGAGGCGTTCGAAGGCGACTTTTTCCGCAGGGACGGTTCGGCCACGAGCTTTTCCCAGACCAACGACAGCACCGAGGGAAGGGTACGTGCCGGCGTGTTGCGCAACATGGCCACCGGCGCAAAAGGCAAGGGCACGGTGCTCACGTTGAGGTTCAAGGCCTTGAAACCCGGCGCCGCGGAAGTGCGCTTGGAACAGGCGCAGCCCATCGGCATCGACGGTGCGATCCCACCGCCCGCGCCCACGCCCCCCTGGCTCGTGCAGGTTCGGTGATGCACATGGTGGCCGGTGCCCGCAAGGGCTATACCCTCATCGAGCTGCTGATCGTGCTCGGCGTGCTGGGCTTGCTCGCCTCGATGGCGATGCCCTTGGCCGAGATGACGGTGCAACGCGAGAAGGAGCGCGAGCTCAAGCGCGCGCTGTGGGAGATCCGTGACGCCATCGACGCCTACCACCGCGCCTGCGAGAACGGCGCCGTGGCCGTGCCCTCGGGCGGGCCGACCTACCCGCCCGACCTGCGCGCGCTGACCCTGCCGCGGCCCGATGCCCGCACCGACCGGCGCGGCCAGGTGCTGCGTTTCCTGCGCCGTGTGCCACGCGACCCCTTCGCCGACCCCGCCCTGCCTGCCGAACTCAGCTGGGGCCTGCGCAGCTACCTGTCGGAGGCCGACAAGCCGCAGTCCGGCACCGACGTGTACGACGTGTATTCGCGCTCGGCCCGCGTGGGCCTGAACGGCGTCCCCTTGTCGCAGTGGTAGCGCCATGAAAAGCCCTTCCTCCCACGGTTTCACCGTCATCGAGCTGCTGGTCGTGCTGGCGGCCATTGCCCTGCTGCTGTCGGTGGCGACGCCGCGCTACATCCAGCACCTGGACAACGCGCGCGAGGTCGCGCTGAAAGAGAACCTGCGGCAGATGCGCGATGCGATCGACAAGTTCTACACCGACCAGGCGCGCTACCCGGCGACACTCGACGAACTCGTCGCGCTGCGCTATCTGCGCCATGTGCCCGCCGATCCCGTCACGCAGCGCAAGGACAGCTGGGTGATCGTCGCCCCGGGCAACCGGGCGCCGGGGGCGGTGTTCGACGTGCACAGCGGGGCCATGGGCGCGGCCCGGGACGGGAGCCTGTATGTGTCCTGGTGAGTCCGCGCCGGCCCGCGGCTACACGCTGGTGGCGGTGTTGCTGCTGCTGGCACTGGTGTCGCTCGGCCTGGCCTTCGCCGGCCCGCTCTGGTCGCAGCAGATGCGGCGCGAACGCGAGCAGGAACTGCTGCACATCGGCGCCTTGTACGCCCAGGCGATCGCCAGCTACCGCGACCTGTCGCCCGGCACCGACAAACAATACCCGCCCAACCTCGAAGCGCTGCTGAACGACGCGCGCTTCGTCGTGACCCGCCGCCACCTGCGCAAGGCCTATCCCGACCCGCTGAACCCTGGCCGGCCCTGGGGCCTGCTGCGCAACGAGGCCGGCCGCGTGACCGGCGTCTACAGCCAAGGCACCGAGGCGCCGCTGGCACGCGGGGCGATCGCACTGGAACACATGGTCCTGCCCCCCGCCCAACATTATTCCGACTGGAAATTCATCGCGAAAGTGAAGTCATGAAGTGCTCTCCCCACCTCCGCCGCCCACACCGTGCCGCCGGGTTCACGCTGCTGGAACTGCTGGTCGTGATCCTCATCATCGGGCTACTCACCGGCATCGTCGGGCCGCGTTTCCTGAGCCAGATCTCGCGCTCCGAAGTCACGACCGCCAAGGCGCAGATCGAGTCCTTCGACAGCACCTTGCAGGCTTTCCGCATCGACATGGGCCGCTTCCCGACCGAAGCGGAGGGGCTGCGCGCCCTGGTCGCGCTGCCCAGCCCCGATCCGCGCTGGCGCGGGCCCTACCTGAAGAACAACGTGCCGCTCGACCCCTGGGGCAGCCCCTACCAGTACCGGCAGCCCAGCACCCGGGGCAAGGACTTCGACCTCGTCAGCCTGGGGCGCGACCGCGCAGCCGGCGGCACCGGTGACGATGCCGACATCACCAACTGAGACCGATGCAGTTCCAGATCCGATGGTTCGACGCGGCCACCGCCGCGGTGCATGAGGAGAACGCCGAGGCGGACTCCCAGGCCGCGCTGACGCAGCGTTATGAATCGGCGGGCCATGTGGTGCTGTCGGTCCGGCGCACCTCGGCGGCACGCCCCTCGACGCGGCGCGCCGAACTCGATGTCGCCTGGTGGTGCCGTGAACTGCGCACCCTGCTCAACGCCGGCATGACGGTGGTCGAGGCGCTGGAGACCCTGCATGCCCAGCCGCTGGGCCGCGCCCGGGCCGAGGTGCACGAGGCGCTGGTCGACCACCTGCGCCAGGGCAGGGCGCTGTCCGCCGCCATGCAGGCGGTGGGGGTGTTCCCGAGCGTGCTGGTCGCCGGGGTCAAGGCCAGCGAACGCACCAGCGCGCTCGAACAGGCCCTGGACGACTACCTGCGCTACGACGAGATTCTGCAGCGCCTGCGCAAGCAGGTGGTCAGCGCGGCCATCTACCCAGCGGTGGTGGTGCTGCTGGGCGGGCTGATCACGCTGTTCCTGCTGCTGTTCGTGATTCCCAGGTTCTCGACCATGTACAGCGACCTGCACGGCCCGGTCAGCCTGGCCACCCGCGTCCTGGTCGCGGCCAGCCACGCCCTGTCGGCGCACGGCGCGCTGATCGCGGCGGGCTTCGCCGCGCTGGCGGCGGCCGTGGTGGCGGCCTGGCGCAGCGGCCTGCTGGCACGCCTGGCGGGCGGGCTGATGGACAAGCTGCCGCCGCTGCGCCGCCGCATCGACGAATTCCGCCTCGCCAAGCTCTACCAGTCGCTGGCCCTGATGTTCCGCGGCGGCTATGCGCTGGACGACGCGCTCGGCATCTGCGTCGCGCTCGGCCTGGGCGAGCGCCTGTCCGACAGCGTCGACGCCGCGCAGCACGCCCTGGCGCGTGGGCAGCGCGTGTCCGACGCCTTCGCCGAAGCCGGCCTGACCGACACCGTCACCCAGCGCCTGCTGGCGGTGGGCGAGCGCACCGGCAACTTCGACCGTGTGCTGCAGACGGTCGCCGACCGCCATGCGTCCAACTTCACCACCTTCATCGAACGCGCCACCCGCATCGTGGAGCCGCTGCTGCTGATGCTCGTCGCCCTGGTGGTCGGCGGCATCGTGGTGGCGATGTACATGCCGGTGTTCGACATCGCCAGCAGCGTGCGATGAACTCTTCCGGAACCCCCATGATCGACATCCGATCCGCCATCCAGTCGGCGCGCCGCCTGCACCAGTCGGGCGGCGGCAGCGTGCTCGACGTGCTGCTGCGCTCGGCCGGCCTGCCCGCGCCCGAACTCGCCGAGCAGCTGCGCCGGCACGCCGGCGTCGACCTGGTGCTGGCCGGCAGCGACGCTGTGCCCGACTTCTCGCGCCTGAACGCCGAGGCCGCTCGCGCGCTGGGCTGCGTGCCCTTGCGCCTGAACGGCGAGACGCAGCTGCGGCTGGCGCTCGCCGACCCCTGGAACGACGAGCAGGTGCGCCGCGCCAGCACGGCGCTGGGCGCGGTGCCGCAGCTCGTGGCGGCACCCACCGCCTTGCTCGAGCAATGGCTGGGCCTGACCGCCGCGGAACCGCGCGGCACGCCGCAGCCGGCCTCCGCCAAGGGCCAAGCGAGCGGACCGGTGGTCGACTTCGTGGACGCCGCCGTGCGCGCCGCCTACAGCTCGGGTGCCAGCGACGTCCACTTCGAATGCGACCGCGGCGGGGTCTCGGTCAAGCTGCGCCAGGACGGGGTGATGGCGGCTTTCGCCCGCCTGGACGACACCCGGCGGGCGGAGGAAGTGATCTCGCGCATCAAGGTGCTGGCCCAGCTCGACATCACCGAACGGCGCACGCCGCAGGACGGCCGCTTCCGCTTCGAACTCGGCGGCGGCAGCGTCGACCTGCGCGTCTCCATCATGCCCAGCGTGTTCGGCGAGGACGCCGTGCTGCGGCTGCTGGACAAGGCCCAGCTGCGCTCGCGCGAGGACAGCGTCTCGCTCGACCTGCTCGGCTTCGACGCGGAGGGGACCGAACGCATCCGCGAACTCGCCGAACTGCCCCACGGCATGCTGCTCGTCACCGGCCCCACCGGCAGCGGCAAGACCACCACCGTCTACGCCGTGCTGTCCGAGATCAACACCGGCCTGGAGAAGATCATCACCATCGAGGACCCGGTGGAGTACGAACTGCCGGGCGTGCTGCAGATCCCCGTCAACGAACGCAAGGGCCTGACCTTCGCCAAGGGCCTGCGCTCCATCCTACGGCACGACCCCGACCGCATCCTCGTGGGCGAGATCCGCGACGCCGAGACCGCCGAGATCGCGGTGCAATCGGCCCTCACCGGGCACCAGGTCTTCACCACCGTGCATGCCAACAGCGTGTTCGACGTCACCGGGCGCTTCCGGCACTTCGGGCTCGACATGTTCGGCTTCATGTCCTCCCTCAACGGCGTCATCGTGCAGCGGCTGATCCGGCGCGTGTGCCCCGGCTGCGTCTCGACGCGCCCCCTCCAGGAGCGCGAGCGGCGCTGGCTGGCGGGACTGGGACAGAGCGCCGAGAGCGTCCCCCAGGCCGTCGGCTGCCCGGCCTGCCATGGGTCGGGCTACCGGGGCCGCTCGGTGATCGCCGAGGTCCACGTGATCGACGACCGCTTCCGCGACCTCGTCACCTCGGGCAGCACCGTGTCCACGCTGCGCGAGCACGTGGCGCGCTCCGGCGTGCAGTCGCTGGCGGAACGAGCGGCCGCCATGATGCAGGCCGGCCAGACCACACCAGAGGAGATCAAACGTGTTGTGGGCTGGCAGTAAGGCGCGCCCGCGCGAGCTCTACCTCGGCAGCCGCCGGGCGGCCTGGTGCGACAGTGCCGGCGCCACCGTGTCGGCGCCGGTCGAGGGCATCGAGGCGGCGCTGGCGTGGGCGCAGGGGCAGCTCGACGAGAGCGGCTACCAGGGACGGCTGCGGCTGTGGCTCAGCGGCGGGCTGTGCCGGCCCTTCCTGCTGCCGCCGCTGCCGGGCGTGAGCGGGGCGCAGGAAATCCTGCGCGTGGCATCCCGGCTCGCCAACGAACGAACCGGGCTGCCCGGCGCCTGCCGGGTCTGGCTCGACGGGCCGAGGCATGACGAGGCGAGGATGGCCGTGGCGCTGGAACAAGACACCCTCGACCGCCTGCAGGCCGCCCTCGGCAGCCGCTGGCGCATCGACGCCATCCTGCCCTGGTGGGCGGAGGTCTTGAAGGCCGCGCTGGCGCGAAAGGATGCGCCATCGGCACTGGGCGTCCAGGACTGCGACGCCCTCACCATCCTGATCGGAAAGAACAAGGGCTTCGACATGGCCACCACCATCCACCCGGTGCACGACGATGCGTCGGCCGACTCCGCCTTCACCCGGGCGCTGCTGTCCGCCGACATCGAGCAGGGCGGGGAGATGCTGGCGCGGCTGGTGCCCGGGCGCTCGGCGTCGCCGGCGGACCCGACGGCCGCCGGCTGGATGGAGTTCTCGCGATGAGAGCCTTGGCGGTGAACTTCGTCACCCGTCCCTCGGTATGGCCGTGGATCGGGTATCCGCTGTCCGTCGGGCTGCTGGCGGTGGCGGGGTGGCAGGGCTGGTCCGCCGTCGGACTGACGAAGCAGGCCCAGCTCGCCGAGGAACAGGCCCTGGCAGTCCAGGCCGAGGTCGAGGGGGTGCGGCAGCGACATGCCCATGCCGCCGAGCCGCCGCGGACGCCGCCGGCCTACACCCAGGACGCCGAGGCGATCAGCCGGCAGGCCGGCTTCGATGCGGGCAGGGTGCTGGCGGCCATCGAGGCGGCGCAGGTCGTCGGGGTGAAGGTCAGCTCGGTGGAAATCCTGCCGCCGGAACACACGGCGCGCGTGGAGCTGGAGGTCAACGATCCGGCGGCGCTGCTTCAGTATCTGGAGCAGTTGAATGCGGGGATGGAGGGCGCGCCGGGATGGCGCTTGTTGCGGACGCAGTCGGCTACCGGGACGGCTGCGGGGTCGGCGACGATCGTGGCCGGGTCCTCGGTGGGGGTGCGCTGACCGGCTTGGCGCCCCCGTTCTTCGACGATCGTTTCTCGCCCGTCCAAGGGTTTAGGCCCTTCTTCGTGCCGCGGTCAAGCTTGCATTTCCCGAGTTTCCTCGGGCTGCCCCCTGAGTCGTAAGCGGCCAGCTACGCCGTCTTGAACTTCCGATAGGCGCATAGGAGGCTCG
>CBIHOH010000077.1:0-23394 GCA_966211755.1 uncultured Rhizobacter sp.
TCGTTGAAGTAGGCCGGCACGGTGATGACGGCCTCGGTCACTTCCTCGCCGAGGTAGTCCTCGGCCGTCTTCTTCATCTTGCGCAGGATCTCCGCGCTGACCTGCTGCGGCGACAGCTTCTTGCCGCGCACCTCGACCCAGGCGTCGCCGTTGTCGGCCGGGACGATCTTGTAGGGCATCAGGTCGATGTCCTTCTGGACTTCCTTCTCGGTGAACTTGCGGCCGATGAGGCGCTTCACCGCGTACAAGGTGTTCTTCGGGTTGGTGACGGCCTGGCGCTTGGCGGCGGCGCCGACCAGGATCTCACCGTTCTCGAGGTAGGCCACCACCGACGGCGTGGTGCGTGCACCTTCGCTGTTCTCGATCACGCGGGTGGTGTTGCCTTCCATGACCGCGACGCACGAATTGGTGGTGCCGAGGTCGATGCCGATGATTTTTCCCATGTTTTTCTCCTGCTGACTTATTGGACGCGATGGATCCGAGTTGTGGCCCGGTCCCTGTTTTTTCAAGAGTGGATGTCCTGGACGCCTAGTTCGGGGCGGTGACGGTCACCAGGGCCGGGCGCAGCACGCGGTCGGCGATCAGGTAGCCTTTTTGCAACACGGTGACCACGGTGTTGGCCTCCTGCTCGGCCGGAACCACGCTGATGGCCTGGTGCTGGTGCGGATCGAAGCGCGTACCGGCGCCCGGGTTGATCTCGATCACCTTGTTGCGCTCGAGCGCCGAGACCAGCTGGCGCAAGGTGGCGTGCACGCCCTCAAGCATCTGCTCGGAGGTGGCGGCGGGAATGGCGATGGCGGCTTCCAGGCTGTCCTTCACCGGCAGCAGGCTGTCGGCGAAGCTTTCGACCGCGAACTTGCGGGCCTTGGCGACCTCTTCCTCGGCGCGGCGGCGGATGTTCTCGGCCTCGGCCTTGGCGCGCAGATAGGCATCGGACATCTCGGCCAGGCGGGCCTCGGTGTCGGGCGCAGGAGCGGGGGCGGGGGCCGCGGCCGTTGCGGCAGCTGCCTCGGCTGCCTGGCCGAGGTCTTGGTTTTCCGGGGGATTTTGTGTGTTGTTCATGGGAAAGGCCTCTCTCGAAGCCGACCATCTGGGTCCGCGCCGGCGTATTTCAAGAGGTGTACGAGGAGATTTTTGAAGCGCCGCGCCCGCGGTCTTCGAACCCGTCATTCGGGATCGACCGAGGCGCTCCAGCGGTTCCAGTCGGCCAGCTGCCGCCGGTCGCGCTTGGTCGGCCGGCCTTGTTCGATCGCCAGCGAGGGTTCGGGCGCTTCGCGGTGGGCCTGGGCCGCGGCCTCGCGGCGCGCCACGCTGTCGGGGGTTTCCTCGAACAAGGCCTGGGCCACCGGGGCCGGGCCGCGCACCTCGCTCAGCCCGAGCACCATCACCGTGCGCTCGACCACGCCCTGGCGCAGCTCGACCCGGTCGCCCACCCGCAGCGCGCGCGAAGGCTTGGCCGGCTGGCCGTTGACCTGCACCCGGCCCTTGTTGATTTCCTGCGTGGCGAGGCTGCGTGTCTTGAAGAAACGCGCGGCCCACAGCCACTTGTCGATGCGCAATTCACTCATGCGGAAAGGCTCATGGCCTGGGTGTCCCAGCCCTGCAGATGCTGCAGTACCAGTTCGGTCAAGGCGACCATGCCCTCGTGCTGGTCGTTGAGGCAGGCAATGTAGTTGAATTCGGCGCCCCCTGCCTTCAGGAAGGCCTCGCGGCCTTCCTGGTCGATCTCCTCCAGGGTCTCGAGGTTGTCGACGGTGAAGCCCGGGCAGACCACGTCCACCCGCTTCACGCCCTGGCGGGCCAGGGCGACCAGGGTCGGCTCGGTGTACGGCTGCAGCCACTCGGCGCGGCCCAGCCGGCTCTGGAAAGTGACCTGCCAGGTGTCGGGTTTCAGCGCCAGCCGCGCGGCCAGCAGGCGCGCGGTCTCCTGGCATTCGTCGTGGTAGGGGTCACCCAGCAGCTGGGTGCGCCTGGGCATGCCGTGGAAACTCATGAGCAGCCTGTCGGGGCGGCCATTTTTCATGAAATGGTCCTCGATGCGCCTGGCCAGGGCCGCGATGTAGCGCGGATCGTCGTGGTAGCGGTTGACGAAGCGGAATTCGGGCAGGCTGCGGATGCCGCGCGCCCAGGCGCCGACCGCGTCGCTCACGCTGCCGGTGGTGGCGGCGCAGTACTGCGGGTACATGGGCAGCACCAGCACCCGGCTGGCGCCCCCGGCTTTCAGTTCATCCAGCATGGCGGCGATCGAGGGCTGGCCGTAGCGCATGGCGAAGCGCACTGTCACCCGGTGCCCGCGCTGGCCGAGATAACCCGCCAGCAGCTTGGCCTGCCGGTCGGTCCAGACCGTGAGGGGCGGGCCTTCGGGCAGCCAGACCGTGCGGTACTTGGCGGCCGAGCGGCGCGAGCGCAAGGGCAGGATCACCCCGTTGAGGATGAACCACCAGATGAATTTCGGGATTTCGACGACCCGCGGATCGTTCAGGAATTCCGCCAGGTAGCGGCGCAGCGCCGCCGGGGTGGGCGCCTCGGGCGTGCCCAGGTTGCACAGCAGGACCGCGGTGCGCGGCGAAGGGCGGGACGGGCGGGCGGGTTCGGCAGCGAAGCGCATGGGGGAGGGCGGGCGGTGAAGCTGCCATTATCGGTGCGGGCACGCCGGGTCTGTGCGCCTCACCTGGCCGACTGCGGACAAGTCACGACCGTCGCTTGCCTCCCTGCTCGCGCCCATGCAGGATTTCCTATCGCGTGACATCGGGTCCGAAATGGGACATTTCGTTCGTGGATCGTGTCCCACAAGGTGGTGCAAGTCGACAGCCGGGATAGGCTGAGATACACGTACCCAGCGTGTCACAGCGGACAGCCGAGTGGGAACAGTATCGGTGAAGGATTGCAACCCCTCAAGCTGCATGTAGCGACGGTTGAGGCCCCCCATTCGTCATTTTGCTCCAGCATCATGGCGCCGACCTGGCGTGTGATGGCCCTGTCGTTGGGAAAGATGCCAACGCCGTCGGTCCGGCGTTTGATCGCGGCATTCAGCCGCTCCAGCGGGTTGGTGCTGTGGATCTGCGAAGGCGGTCGCGCCCCAGCATTTCCCGTTGTCCATGGGTGTTGACTGCCACAGCGACTATGACGGCGACGCATCACGATGCGTCCCGCCTCGCGCGTCTTGATCTTGACGAGGGTGGCGTCGATCCAGAGATATTTTCGACCAGGAGTGTACGATCCTGCAACTATTGCCGGCCTTGCTTTGTTGGGGCATGAGATTACTCGCGTCGGTCAATACAGGAATGGGATGAACATATTTGGTTATCTGTGATCTACCTTTTTCAGTGGTGTCGAGGTGGTTCTTGCGAAACGGAAGCTTATGATAAGCGGGATGAAATTTACAGAGGCCTTTCCGAGGGTGCGAATCAGGAGGTTCAAACAATCCAGGTCACGGAGGCTATAAATGCAAGAATTGAATTTGTTGTCGATATTTTTTATCGGGCTTGCTTTTTCTCTTGTCAGCGGTTGCGCGCTTGCAGGCGACGATTTGTCAAGTCTGGGATGTCCATCGCTAAAAAAGACATTTTTTGGCAAATCGACCAGTTATCAAATTAGTGAATTCGGTAAATACTCGATCGAAGAGCAGTATGCAATTTTCCTTTGTGGAAACCAGGAAAGAGAGCCGCCTGCTGCCTACCTTGCCACCCCTTTCGCGCAAAGGGGGGCTGCGGCGGTCGGTTTTTTGAAGTCGAAACTGGTTGCGACATCAGACGACGCAACGATCGTGGACATTCTTCGTATAGTTGTAGAAATGAATAGGCAAAATACCTACAACGTCGCTTCAGATATCGATCTGGTCACGGCCATGAGCGAGTCCGTAGGAAGAGTGAAGGACTCTGGATGGAAGAAGATCTGCAAGCGATGGCTGCAAGAAATCGAGGAGAAGTCGGCACGAACGGGAAAGTGAACTCTGACGACGTTCGGCGCTGATTGCAAAAGAAAATCAGTGGCCGTGTTCCTGGAAGGCGGTCGATCTACTCTGTGTCAGATATTTCGACCGCCTGCAGGATGGTTCCTTGCGTCATACGATACTTGTCGATTCAATACATCCGTGAACACGGGGCGCAGAGAGAGCGAGTGGGTTCGATACGGGGCTCCCCGTGATCAGGTACCCATGCGCAGCCGGCCGGCCAGCTCGTCGATGTCGGCCAGCACGGCCGAGATGTCGATGGGTTTGGTCCAATAGCCTACGAAGCCGGCTTCGTAGGCGCGTTGCACGTCTTCAGGCATGGCGTCGGCCGAGCACATGTAGGCCGGCACCGTCGCCAGCCCGGGCAGGCGGCGCAGTTGCTGCAGCACCTCGAACCCGGACATGCCCGGCAGGTGGGCATCGAGCACCAGGACCTCGGGCGCCCACTCTCTGGCGATCGCGACGGCTTCCTCGCCGTCTTCGGCCACGCGCAGTTCGACGTGGCTGTTGTGCATGCGCAGGGCGCCTTCGAAGAGGATCGCATTGATGCGGTTGTCCTCGACATAGAGCATGCGCAGGGGGGGACTGGTTGGAACCACGGTGTCGTCGCTCTCTGTCAACAAGGGGGGAGGGGTGTCCGACAGCCTGTCGGGGGCGTCGTCGCATTGCAGTTCGATGCGAACGCGCGTGCCTTTGCCCGGCAGGCTGCTGACGTCGAGTTTTCCGCCGATGGCCTGGGTCAGGCTGCGCGCGATGATCAGGCCCAGGCCGGTGCCTTCGATGGCCGAGGTTTCCTTGCCCAGCCGTTCGAAGGGCTGGAACAGCCGGCTCATCTGCGCCTGGCTCATGCCGGCGCCGCTGTCTTCGACGACCAGTGCCAGCCGGCCGGGCGGGCTGGCGCCGTCCACGCTGAAACGCACGGCGCCGCCGATGTGGTTGTACTTGATGGCGTTGGAGACGATGTTGAGCACCACCTGGCGCAGGCGCTGCGCGTCGGCGCGCACCCACAGGCCGGGGCCGAGCTGGTTGTCGAAGCGCACCTGCCGCCCCTGCGCCAGCGGGGACAGCAGTTCGAGCGCGCCGGCCACGGTGTCGTGCAGGGCCACCGGCCCGATGGCCAGCGACAGGCCGCCTTCTTCCACCTTCTGCAGGTCCAGCACGTCGTTGATCAGGGCCAGCAGGTGCTGCCCGGCATGCAGGACATGGTCGGCATAGGAGGCCATGTCGCGGCCATGCGTGCCGCCGGGCATCATGAGCATCAGCTGCGCGAAGCCGATCACCGCGTTCAGCGGCGTGCGCATCTCGTGGCTCATGCGCGACAGGAACTGGCTCTTGGCCAGGCTCGCGAGCTCGGCCGCCTGCTTGTCGCGCAAGGCCTGCTCGGCCTGCTTGCCGCTGGTGATGTCCGAATGGGTGCCCACCACGCGCAGCGGCCGCCCGTCGGCACTGTGGCCGACGGCCTTGCCCCGGTCGAGGATCCACAGCTCGCTGCCGTCGCGATGGCGCACCCGATGCTCGGACTGGTAGAAGGGCGTCTCGCCGCGCAGGTGGCGGCGCAATTCGGACATCATCTGCGGCAGGTCGTCCGGATGGATGCGCGAGGTCCACTCCTCGACCGACTCGCCGATCTCGTCCTCGGCATAGCCCATCATCTTTTTCCAGCGCGGCGAGTAAAAGACCTTGTTGGTGCGGATGTCCCAGTCCCAGACGCCGTCGCCCGAGCCCTCGAGGGCGAATTTCCAGCGCTCCTCGGCGGCCACCAGGGCCTGCTCGGCGGCGCGTTGCCGGGTCACGTCGCGGAAGGTCAGCATGACCGAGAAGGCGCCGCCTTCGGGGCGCACCTGCAAGGGGTGGGCGTTGAGCTCGAGCCAGCGCAGCTCGCCGTCGGGGCGGCGCAGGGCATAGACCTGGTCGACCAGCGGCGCGCCGCTGCGCAGCACCTGGTGCACGGGGTGCAACCCGTCCGCCAGCGGGCGGGCCTGTTCGTCGAGGAACTCGAAGGGCCAGGCCCCGGCATACCCCTGGAAGGCCCGCTGCTCGACGCCCAGCACGCTGGCGCCGGCCGGGTTGACGGCGACGACCTCCAGCGCCGGCGTGACCACCACCAGGCCATCGCTGATGGCCAGCGCCACCGAGCGGTACAGCTCTTCGCTGAGGCGCAGCTTGTCGGCGGCCCGGGACTGCTCGGTCACGTCGCTCATGACGCCGATGTAGTGGGTCAGCTCGCCGTCGTGGCCGAACACCGGCGCGACATGCAGCGAGTTGGTGAAGGCGACGCCGTCCTTGCGCACGTTCTCGAGCAGCACCGAGCATTCGCGCTGGTTGCGTATGGCTTCGCGCAGCTGGGCCACGCCGGGCTGGTCGCTTCGTCCCCCCTGCAGGAAGCGGCAGTTGCGGCCGATCAGTTCGTGCCGCGGGTAGCCGGTGAGGGTCTCGAAGGCCGGATTGATGTAGATCATCGGCATGTCGGGCAGGCGGGCGTCGGTCACGCACAGCGGCAGGGCGGCCGCGGCTTCCAGCGCCCGTTTCATGATCATCAGCTCGCGTTCGAGGCTGCGCAGCTCGGTCAGGTCGCGCGTGACATACAGGACCTTGCCCCCGGGCATGGGCGAGACCCGCGCCTCGAACCAGCGCGCCATGCCGTCCCGGGTGGTGAGTGCGTATTCGTGGCGCTGCACGCGGCCCGAGGCCAGCGCCAGCCGGATGGTCTCGAGGGCGGCGCTGGCGGTCGGCTCGGCGATGCCCTCGCGAAAGTTCCGCCTGCGCAGCTGTTGCCAGTCATGGGTCAGCATCGGATGGTCGGCCGAGCTGCATTCGAGGTAGCGTCCCTCGGCATCAAGCACGAACCAGAGGTCGGGCACCGCCTCGAGCACCGCGCTCAGCCGTTGCTGCGATTCGCGCAGGGCTTGCTGTTCGGTCGCCAGCGCCAGCTCCACCAGCTTGCGCTCGGTGATGTTGCTCGTCGCGCCGCGGTATCCGCGGAACTCGCCCCGGCTGTCGAACACCGGCACGCCGCTCATGCTGGTGGTGACGAGGCTGCCGTCGGCGCCGATGCGGTCGGAGATGAGGTTCTTGAACGGCTCGCGCCGGTTCAGGCTCGCCTGGTAGCGGTGCCAGGAGTCGGTGCCGTCGGTCTGGTTGCGCAGATTGATGTCGGCCGCGTCCTGGGCGGTGCCGGGCGCTAGGCCGCTGTGGGCCAGGGCGCCGTCCGAGACCCAGGTGACCCGGCCGTCCCGGTCGGTTTCCCAAAGGCAGTCGCTGCTGGACAGGCTGGCGCCGCGCAGGCGCGCCGTCTGCAGCCGCATGCGGCGCTCCTTGAGGCGGTGGGCGAGCAGGGTCTGCGCCAGGCAGGTGAAGTCGAGCAGGCTGCGGCGCGAGGACTCGTCGAACGTACGCGCCACGCCGTCGAGTGCGGACAGCACACCGATCGCATGGCCTTCGAGGACGATGGGCGCGCCGGCATAGAAGCGCACCCCGGCCGCACCGTCGACCAGCGGATGGGACACGAAGCGGGCGTCGACCCGGCAATCGGCTACCTCCAGCAGCCCACCGTCGACGATGACCCGGGCGCCGAACGAGGTCTCTCGCGGCAGCTCGGACACGGGCAGGCCGATCCCGGCCTTGATCCAGCAGCGTTCGTGGTCGACCAGGGTCAGGGCGGCCATCGGGCAGCCGAGTTGCCGCTGCGCCAGGCGCACGATGGAGTCGAAGGCCTCCTCGGCGGGGGTGTCGAGAATCCGCAGTTCCCGCAGCAATTGCAATCTGCCGGATTCATCGGCGGGCAGGGGGGCTGACGGCATGGGTCGGGCGCGGAATCGGACTGCGGGAGGTGTCGCCGGGCAGGTCGCGCCGGGCAGTGTCGACTGTAGCGGAGAATCCTCCCAGCCGATGCTGCCGATTCCCCGACTTTCCATACCGGATGAACACCCTACCTCTTGCCCTCACTCTCGACTTGGACGATACCCTGTGGCCGATCTGGCCCATCATCGAGCTGGCCGAGCATCGTCTGCACGATTGGCTGAGCGTCCATGCTCCTGCCACCGCCGCGCGTTTCGACCGCCTCGCCCTGCGTGCCGCGCGCGACCGCTTCGCCGAGGCGAACCCGGCCCTGCTGCACGACCTGAGCGAGATCCGGCGCGGCAGCCTGCGCCAGGCCCTGCTGTCCAGCGGGGAGGACCCGTCCCTCGCCGAGCCGGCTTTCGAGGTGTTCTTCGAGGCGCGCCAGCAGGTCGTGCTGTACGACGATGCCTTGCTCGGCCTGGAGCGGCTGGCGGCGCGCTACCGCCTGTTCGCCCTGACCAACGGCAATGCCCAGCTCGGCAAGGTGGGCCTGGCCGCGTATTTTTCGGGACGCATCAGCGCGCGCGACCTGGGCGTGGCCAAGCCGGACGCGCGCATCTTCCATGCCGCCTGCGCCGCGCTGCAGTGCCCGCCCGGGCGGGTGCTGCATGTCGGGGACGACCTGGCGCTGGATGTGGCCGGAGCGATCGGTGCGGGCTTGCAGGCCGTCTGGCTGCACCGCGGCACGCTGCCCGAAGCCGGGGCGCCCGTGCTGGCGGCACCCTACCGGGTGTTCCCCGACCTGCTCCAGCTGGCCGACGCCCTGGGCTGCTGAGGCCCGGCCGCGCTCAGCGCAGATTCGGCAACAGGTCGTCCGGCGTCTGGGGCTGGGTGTCGGAGAACTTCAGGACCTCGAAGCGCACGCAGGGAGCGGTGGCGTCGGTCAGCGAAGCGCCCAGGCCGAGCACGCCGCTGCCGTGCAGGGTGCAGGTGCCGCGCCGCAGGGCGACGATTTCCGAACCGCCCGAGAAACGCACGTAGGTGCCGTTGAAGCTGAGGTCGGTCAGCTGGAAGGCGCCGCCGTGCCAGTCGATGCGTGCGTGCGAGCGCGAGACCCGGGAATCGTCGATGCAGTAGGTGACCTGCGGGCTGCGCCCCAGCACCACCGGCAGGCTGGGGCCGGCATAGATGCGGTTCAGGTCGAGCCAGACCAGCCGGATGCCCTCGGGTTCGTGCTGGGCCGGCATCAGGTCGCCGTAGGCGGTGGCGGCGGTGTCGCTGAAGCGCCGGCCTTCCAGCAGGTAGACGTGCACCGGCTCCACGCGGCCGCGCAGCTGGACCCGGTCCAGGCTGCGAAAGCGAGCGCGGGTGCCGTCGCTCAGGGCGCCGACCACACTCACCGTGGCCAGGATCTCGTTGTCGCCGGCATGGTCGAGCAGCCGCGCCGCCACATTCACGGCGTCGCCGAAGCAGTCGCCCGACATTTCGACCACTTCGCCGTGGGCGAGGCCCACCTGCAGCTTGAGCGAGGGGACGCGCGCCTGGGCCGGCGTACGGCTAGACGGCGGCGGGCCGATCTTGTCCAGCGACTCGTGCATCTCGTCGGCCGCCTGCACGGCCGCCGCCGGGTCCTCGAAAACCGCCATCAGGCCGTCTCCCAGGGTTTTCACCACCGTGCCGCCGGCGCCCACCACGATGCGAGCCACCAGCGAGACGCTGCGGGTGACCACGGTGGTGGCCTCGGCGTTGCCTAGCGTCTCGTACAGCGAGGTGCTGCCGCGCAGGTCGGCAAACAGAACGGTGCGCTGAAGAATCTGGGTCATGTCGTGAAGTTTATGGCAACCCACATGAAAAAAGCCCCGGGGAAATGTACCGGGGCTTGGTCCTTGATCCGAGGATCAGAGGTTGTCGAGATAGGTGCGGAGTTTGTCCGACCGGCTCGGATGCTTGAGCTTGCGGATGGCCTTGGCCTCGATCTGGCGGATGCGCTCGCGGGTGACGTCGAATTGCTTGCCCACTTCCTCCAGGGTGTGGTCGGTGCTCATCTCGATGCCGAAGCGCATGCGCAGCACCTTGGCCTCGCGCGGCGTCAGGCTGTCGAGGATGTCCTTGACCACGTCGCGCAGGCCGGCCTGCATGGCGGCCTCGATCGGCGCCGTGTTGTTGGTGTCCTCGATGAAGTCGCCCAGATGCGAGTCGTCGTCGTCGCCGATGGGGGTTTCCATCGAGATCGGCTCCTTCGCGATCTTCATGATCTTGCGGATCTTGTCTTCCGGGATCTCCATCTTCTCGGCCAGCGTCGGGGCGTCGGGTTCGAAACCGAACTCCTGCAAATGCTGGCGGCTCAGGCGGTTCATCTTGTTGATCGTCTCGATCATGTGCACCGGGATGCGGATGGTGCGCGCCTGGTCGGCGATCGAGCGGGTGATGGCCTGGCGGATCCACCAGGTGGCGTAGGTCGAGAACTTGTAGCCGCGGCGGTATTCGAACTTGTCGACCGCCTTCATCAGGCCGATGTTGCCTTCCTGGATCAGGTCGAGGAACTGCAGGCCGCGGTTGGTGTATTTCTTGGCGATGGAGATCACGAGGCGCAGGTTGGCCTCGATCATTTCCTTCTTGGCGTCGCGCGAGGACTTCTCGCCCTCGTTCATGCGCTTGTTGATGGCCTTCAGGTCCTCCAGCGGCACCACGGCGCGGGCCTGCTGGTCGGTCAGCTTCTTCTGCAGCTCCTGCACCGGCGGCAGGTTGCGCGAGAGCACGGCGCTGTAGCTCTTGCCCGCCGCCACTTCCTTTTCGGCCCACTTCAGGTTGAGCACGTTGGGCGGGAAGTTCTTGATGAAGTAGTCCTGCGGCATGCCGCATTTGTCGACCAGGATCTTGCGCAGCTCGCGCTCGTAGCGGCGCACGTCGTCGACCTGCGAGCGCAGGATGCCGCACAGCTTCTCGATCGTCTTGACGGTGAAGCGGATGGTCATCAGCTCGGCGCTGATGGCCTGCTGCGCCTTGTTGTAGGGCGGCGACTGGTAGCCGTCCTTCTCGAAGGCCTTGCGCATCTTGTCGAAGTTGACGCGCAGGCTGTCGAACTTGGCCAGCGCGGCGCTTTTCAGCTCCTCGAGCTTCTTGGTCAGGGCCTTGCTGCCGCCCTGGCCATCATCGTCATCCTCTTCGTCGAAGAAGTCGACGTCTTCCTCGGCCACATAGTCGTCGGCCTCGTCCTCGGACACGAAACCGTCGACCACCTCGGAGATCTTCATCTCGCCCGAGGCCAGTTTCTCGGCATAGGCGAGGATCTCGGCGATGGTGGTGGGCGAGGCGCTGATCGCCAGCATCATGGCCTGCAGGCCGCCTTCGATGCGCTTGGCGATCTCGATCTCGCCTTCGCGGGTGAGCAGCTCGACCGTGCCCATCTCGCGCATGTACATGCGCACCGGGTCGGTGGTGCGGCCGAATTCGGAGTCGACGGTCGACAGCGCCGCCTCCGCCGCCTCCTCGGCTTCCTCCTCGGTCGCGGTGTTCGTGCCGCCGCCGGCGATCAGCAGGGTGGCCGCATCGGGCGCCTGCTCGTAGACGGCGATGCCCATGTCGTTCAGCATGGACACGATGGCTTCGAGGATTTCCGCGTCGACCAGCTTTTCCGGCAGGTGGTCGTTGATTTCCTGGTGGGTCAGGAAACCGCGCGTCTTGCCCATCTTGATGAGCGTCTTGAGCTCCTGGCGGCGCTTGGCGATCTCTTCTTCGGTGAGCGCGGTCTCGTCCAGGCCGAACTCGCGCATCAGCGCGCGCTCCTTGGCGCGCGACACCTTCATGCGCAGCGGCTTGGCCTTGACGACCTTCTCGCCGTCGGAGGCCTCGGCGACCTCGGCGTCGGGTTCACCCGCCAGGTCGGCCTCGATGTCGGAGAAGTCCTCGTCCGATTCCTCCTTGGCGGCGGCCTTGGGCTTGCGCCCGGGCTTGCCCTTGGGCTCGCCGGAGGCCTTGGTCGCCTTGGCGGGTTTTTTCTTCTCCTCGGCCTCGGCCGCGCCCGGCTTCGCGGCCTTGGTCGGTGCGGCGGGCTGGGCTGCTTTGGCGGGGGCGCTCTTCTTCGCGGTCATGCAAATCCTCGACTGGTGTTGGGCTTCATGGCTTGGTGGTGCCAAAACGCCGGTGCGATGTCCGGCGAGGCCGCGGGCATGGCGGGCGGCTGCGATCCGACAGCTGCACGCGAAAATAACCGGGACCTCGGGAGAGACAGGCGCACTGGCGTGCCAACCGTGCCGGCGCAGCGCCGGCAAGGGGTTGGCATGAGACGGGCAAGCTCGCGTGACCCTTCTGAAGAAGCGCAGTCCTTGCGGGTGAGGTTGGCCTTGTGAGGGGACCCTGGTTCGAAGGGTGGCCGGGGCCCGGAGGTGCTGCTATCACTCTTGCGCCGTAACAAACCCTTCATTATCGTCCATAGATCGGATTACGTCAAAGACGGTAGGAGAAGGCTTTGCTGGCGGCGCCTCAGGTGGGCGTCGACCTCGCGCCATTTTTGCAGGGCCGAGGGGTCGCTCGCCGCCTGGCGCACCAGCAGGGCCTGCTGCTGCTGCAGCGTCTTCACCCAGATGCCGTCGAGCACCCGGCGCAGGTCGGTGGGCTTCAGTTCGTCCTCTTCCGAGCCCGGCGGCACCAGCCGCGGCGACAGTGCGGCCCAGTCGGTGCCTTGCAGCGCCCGCTCGAGCACGCTCCACGGGGAGGCGCCGTGTTCGTGCAGGTAGCGTTCCAGCCAGGCGCACAGGGGGCCGTGCGGCTCCGGCAGGCCGTGCAGGAGCTCGTGGTCGTCGGCCTCCAGTCTTTCCCACCAGTCGCTGTGCAGCAGCAGCAGGCGCACGGCGGTGTCGGCCGGGCTGGGTGGCGTGGCGCGCGGGCCGGTGGCCCGCGGCGCCTCGGGCTCGCCGCGTTTGAAGCCGAAGCGCCCGCCGCGCCCGCCGCCGTCGCGTTTGCCGTATCCGCCTCGGCCGCCGCCCCCGCGTTGCGCAGGCGCCATGGGGGCGGGGGACGGGGCCTCGCCCTCGTAGGGCTCGTAGAACGCGCCTGCGTGGTCTTCCGGGGGCGGGCCGTCGTAGTCGAAGTCGGGGATGCCGTCGTGGCCGTGGTCGCGCTCCGGTTCGCGCGGGCGTTCGCGGCGTGCCGGCGCGGCCTGGGCCTGCCACAGGCGTTCCAGGTCGGCGCTGCCCAGGCCGGCGGTCTGGGCCAGCTCGGCCAGCAGCTGCATCTTGAGGATGCCTTCGGGCAGGGCGCTCCACAGGGGTTTGGCGTTCGCCAGCAACCGGGCCCGGCCTTCGGCGGTCGAGGTGTCGCAGCCTTCGCGCGCCGCCTCGATGAGCTGGCGCGACAGCGGAACGGCCTGCTCGACGCAGCGTTCGAACGCCTCGGCGCCGTGTTCGCGCACGAACGAGTCGGGGTCGTGTTCGGCGGGCAGGAACAGGAAGCGCACGCTGCGCGTGTCGGTGGCATGCGGCAGCGAGGCTTCGAGCGCGCGGCCGGCCGCGCGCCGCCCGGCGGCGTCGCCGTCGAAACTGAACACCACCGCCGCGGTGAAGCGGAACAGCTTCTGCACGTGCTAGGCGGTGCAGGCGGTGCCGAGGGTGGCCACCGCGTTCGGAAACCCCAGCTGGGCCAGGGCCACGACGTCCATGTAGCCCTCGACCACCAGGGCGTAGCCGCGCTGGCGCAGGCCGACGCGGGCCTCGTGCAGGCCGTAGAGTTCGCGGCCCTTGACGAACACGGCCGTCTCCGGCGAGTTGAGGTATTTCGGTTCGCCCTTGTCCAGCACCCGTCCGCCGAAGCCGATGACCTCGCCTTGCACCGAGCGGATCGGGAACATGATGCGGTCGCGGAAGCGGTCGTAGCGCTTGCGGTCGGCTTCGTTGTCGCCGGTGGCGATGACCAGCCCGCTTTCCTCCAGCAGCACGTCGTCGTAGCTGGGAAACACGCTGGCCAGGCCGCGCCAGCCGTCCGGGGCGTAACCGAGGCCGAAGGTCGAGGCGATCTCGCCGGTGAGGCCGCGGCCCTTGAGGTAGTCGATCGCCCGCGGCGCGGCCTTCAGCTGCTTGCGGTAGTGTTCGCTGGCCTTGAGCAGGACGTCGCTCAAGGTGGCCTGGCGCTTCTTGAGTTCGGCCGCCCGCTCGCGCTCCTGCGGCGAGCGGTCGTCCTCGGGCACGGTCATGCCGACTTGCTGCGCCAGGTCGCGCACGGCGTCGACGAAACCCATGCCGGAATGTTCCATCAGGAAGCCGACGGCATTGCCGTGCACGCCGCAACCGAAGCAGTGGTAGGTCTGGCGGGTGGCGCTGACCGAGAAACTCGGTGTCTTTTCGCCGTGGAAGGGACACAGCCCCTTGTGGTTGACGCCGGCCTTCTTGAGCTGCACGTGGCGGCCGACCACCTCGACGATGTCGACGCGGGCTAGCAGGTCCTGGACAAAACTGGATGGAATCACTGGAGCAGTCTACCGAAGTGCCGAAGGTCCGGGGCATGTCGCCCGGAAAATGACACCGCCAACGAAAACACCGCCTCGGAGGCGGCGGCGCGGCCAGGAAATGCGCCAGCCGCGAAGCCGGCCGCCTTGCCTGGAGAAACCCCGCCAGGAAGGAGGCGGCGCCACCCGATGAAGCGCCGACTCGAAGGTGGCGGTATCACCAGGAAAAACACCGCCTTGAAGGTGCCGGCACCACCAAGAGAAACGCCGCCTAGAAGGCGCCGGCACCACCAAGAGAAACGCCGCCTAGACGGCGCCGGCACCACCAAGAAAAACGCCGCCTAGAAGGCGGCGGCGTAGGGGCCGGGGCGAAGCCCGGCCGGGGAGTTTTCTATTAAACGGTGAAATCGGTCAGTTTCTTGCCGGAAGCCAGGGCCGCCTTCAACCATTTGGGCTGCAGGCCGCGGCCGCTCCAGCTGTCGCCGGTGGCGGCATTGCGGTATTTTGCCGCGACCTTGCCGCCCTTGGCGGCGCCCGATTTGGCCGAGGTTTTACCGGCCAGGTCGGCCACCGTGAGGCCGTGCTCGGACATCAGCGCCTTGACCTTGCTGATGGCATCGCTGCGCTCACGTTTCTGCGTGGTTTCGATTTCTTGTTCGAGGGCAGCTTTTTTTGCCAGCAGTTCTTGAAGCGTGCTCATGTATATCCTTCCGATAAGAAATGGGGGCAGCGCCTGGGCTGCAGACACGGATTCTACGGTATTCCTGCAGGCGCGAGTTTAGAGTCTTATGACCCCCGTCACAACACCGCTTATTTGTAGCCGACCCGGTCGAGCATTTGCTGGACCTTCACCTGGTTCATGCCCGTCACGGAAACTGGAATCGTCTCCGATTTGAACTGGCCGAAGCTGTCCAGCGCCGGGTTGGTGATCTTGATTCCCTTGGCGGCTGGCCACTCGTTGTTGCCGTTGGCGAAATAGGCCTGGGCCTCGTTGCTCGCCAAATATTCGAGGAATGCGACGGCAAACTGGCGGTTTTTGGCATGACGGGCCACGCCGGCCCCGGCGATATTGACGTGGGTGCCCCACGACTGCTGGTTGGGGAACACGACCTCGACTTTTTCCATCACGCTGCGATCCTCCGGCTTGGACGAACGCATCAGGCGGGCCAGGTAATAGGTGTTGGTGAGGGCGATCTGGCACTCGCCGCTGGCCACGGCCTTGATCTGGTCGGTATCGCCGCCCTTCGGGTCGCGCGCCATGTTGGCGACCATGCCGCGCAGCCAGGTTTCGGTTTTCTCCGCGCCCAGGTGTTCGAGCATGGAGCCGAACAGCGACAGGTTGTAGGGGTGCGAGCCGCTGCGCGTGCACAGCTTGCCTTTGTTGACGGGCAGGCCGAGTTTCTCGTAGGTATCGACATCGCTGCGCTGCACGCTGGCCTTGTTGTAGACCACGACGCGCGCACGGGTGGACAGACCGAACCAGGACGAGCCGGAGCCGGTGTCCTGGCCGCGCAAGGTGCTTGGAATGCGTGCGTTGAGCAGTTTCGACTGCACGGGCTGGAACAGGCCGTCGACCTCGGCGCGCCACAGGCGGGCCGCATCGACCAGCAGGATCACGTCGGCAGGGCTGGCCGCGCCTTCGCTCTTGAGCCGTGCCAGGATACCCGCGTCATCGGCATCGACGCGGTTGATCCTGACACCCGTGGCTTTCGTGAAGTCGGCGTACAAGGCCTCGTCGGTCTGGTAATGCCGGGCCGAGTACACGTTGAGAACCTTGTCTTGTGCCAACACGCCGCTGGCGGCCCAAAATGCGATGGCGCCGAGGGCGGTACGAAGGGCGAATCGTCGGATCATCAGGAACTCCTTGAGCATTGATATTGCTCAAGTGTAGCTCTAACGAGAACGATTCTCAGTCAGTGGGCCTCAAGGCGCAGGGGGGACATACCCTGCCGGCTGCTCGGCGCCTTCGCCGAAGAAGAATCGCTCCATTTGGCGGGCCAGGTATTGGCGGGCGCGCTGGTCGGCGAGGTTGAGGCGGTTTTCGTTCACCAGCATGGTCTGGTGTTTCATCCAGAGTTGCCAGGCTTCCTTGCTCACCTCGTTGTAGATGCGTTTGCCGAGTTCGCCGGGATACGGCGCGAAATCGAGGCCTTCGCCTTCTTTCTTCAGGTGGATGCATTGAACGGTACGGGCCATGGGAGTACTCCTTGAAAATGGTTCGGGGAAGGGGCGGCGCGTGCAGCTTCAGTTGAATTTCTTCACCAGCACCTGCGAGCGTCGGTCCCAGTTGTATTTGCGCTTGCGTGCGTCCGGCAGCCAGTCGGGATCGACCTGGGCGAAGCCTCGTTTGAGGAACCAGTGCATGGTTTGGGTCGTGAGCACGAAAATCGAATCGAGCCCGGCATTGCGGGCGCGTTGCTCGACCCGTTTCAGGATGCGCTCGCCGTCGCCCTGGCTTTGCACGGCGGGCGACACCGTCAGGGCCGACATCTCCGCGGTGCGGGCCTCGGGGTAGGGGTACAGGGCGGCGCAGCCGAAGATGACCCCGTCGTGTTCGATGACGGTGTAGAGCCCGATGTCCCGTTCGATCTCGGTGCGGTCGCGCTTGACGAGCGTGCCGTTGCGTTCGAAGGGTTCGATCAGCTGCAGGATGCCGCCGATGTCGTCGGCCGTGGCCTCGCGCAGGCTTTCGAGCTTCTCGTCGACGATCATCGTGCCCACGCCGTCGTGGGTGAAGGACTCCATGAGCACCGAGCCATCGACCGAATACGGCACGATGTGCACCCGCTCGACGCCGCCTTCGCAGGCCTTGACCGCATGCTGCAGGTAGAAGGCGGTGTCGGTCGGCTGGATGGGGTTGGGAAGGTTGGCGAGCAGTTTCTTGGCGTCGGCCAGGGCGAGCTCGGTGTCGATCTCGCTTTCGGGGTCCTTCGGGTCCAGGGGAATGCCCTTGACCTCGGTGACGTAGATCAGCTTGTCGGCCTGCAGGGCGGTGGCCGCGCTGGCCGCCACGTCTTCCATGCTGAGGTTGAAGGCTTCGCCGGTGGGCGAGAAGCCGAAGGGCGAGAGCATCACCAGGGCGCCGAAGTCGACCGCCCGGCGGATGCCGATGGCGTCGATCTTGCGGACCAGCCCGGTGTGCTTGAAGTCGACCCCGTCCAGGATGCCGACCGGTCGGGCCGTGATGAAATTGCCCGAGACCACCCGGATCTGGCTGTGCGCCATCGGGGTATTGGGCAGCCCCTGCGAAAAGGCAGCCTCGATTTCATAACGCATCTGGCCGGCGGCTTCCTGGGCGCAGTCGAGGGCCACGGCGTCGGTCACCCGCATGCCGTGGCTGAAATGCGAGGTATGCCCCTTGGCGTTGAGTTGTTCCTCGA
Organism: uncultured Rhizobacter sp.; assembly: GCA_966211755.1. Taxonomy (GTDB): domain Bacteria; phylum Pseudomonadota; class Gammaproteobacteria; order Burkholderiales; family Burkholderiaceae_C; genus Rhizobacter. Next base: position 17,552 of record CBIHOH010000077.1, read on the forward strand.
TCTGCGGGCGAAAACCGTGCACCAGCACGAGTTTGATGCCCATGGCGTGCAGTATGGCCAGGTCCTGGGCGAACGTGGACAGTTTGCCGGCCGCCACCAACTCTCCCGCAATGGCCACCACGAAGGTTTTCCCTCGGTGCGCGTGGATATACGGCGCCACGGCGCGGAACCAGGGGACGAAGGTATGGGGAAAGACAAGGCTCACGGTGTCGGCGCCAAAAGAAGGTTGCAGCGGCCTAGATTCTTGCACGTCACCCGCGGGGTGGGGAACCTCGGTCCGGGCATTTCAGGGGCCGCCCGGACCGTGGGTGCCTGTGCGGACCGGGGTGTTCCCGGCGCGCGCCGGGGCTAGGTGTGAAGAGTCAAGAGGTTATTTCGTGACTTCGGGATTCGCGACATGGGCGGCTGGCCACCGATGCCGCGCTGCGCCCCAGGCGGTCCGTTCCCTTCGGGTGGCAGCCAGGCTTCCGTAGCGTGAACAGGTCCTAGGCAGCCGGCGCCACCTGGTTGCGGCCGGCCTTCTTGGCTTCGTACAGCGCCCGGTCGGCCTGGGCGATCAGGGTGGCGAAGGAGTCGCCCGGCACCGGCGTCGCGGTGGCCAGGCCGATGCTGACCGTGACGTGGGGCGCGATGCTGCTCAGGGGGTGCGGTATCTCCAGCGCGCTCAAGCTGCGGCGCATGTTCTCGGCCACGTGGCGGGCGCCGCCCAGCGTCGTGTTCGGCAGCACCACGAGGAACTCTTCTCCGCCGAAGCGCGCGGCCAGGTCGGCCGGCCGTTCGATGCCCTGCCGGATGGTCGCGGCCACCTGCTTGAGCACTTCGTCGCCGGCCAGGTGGCCGCAGCTGTCGTTGTATTTCTTGAATTCGTCCACGTCGATCATCATGACCGACACCGGCCCCCGCTCGCGGATCGCGCGTTTCCATTCGTTCGACAGGTAGTCCTCGAGGTGGCGCCGGTTGGCCAGTCCGGTGAGCCCGTCGATGCTGTTCAGCCGCTGCAGCTCGATGTTCATGATCACCAGTTGCTGCTGGCTTTCGTGCAGGGCCCGGTACGCCTGGTCGCGCTGGATCTGGTTCAGGTAGGCCTTGGAGTGGTGGCGGATGCGCGCGAGCAGCTCGATCGGATCGGGCAGCTTGACCAGGTAGTCGGTGGCGCCGAGCCGGAAGGCATCGCGCTTGACGGCCGGCTCCTCCTTGGTCGACAGCACGATCACCGGGATGTCCCGCGTGAGCGGATTCCCGCGGTAGTGCTGCAGCAGCGTCAGGCCGTCGATGTCGGGCAGCAGCAGGTCCTGCAGGATGACGGTCGGGCGCAGCAGCTCGGCCATCTTCATCGCGTCGCCGGCGGCCGGGCAGTAGTGGAAGACGAGGTTGGGCTCGCCGTACAGCGCCCGCCTTACCATCTCACCGACCATCGCCTGGTCGTCGACCAGCAGCACGATGATCGAATAGTCGTTCGACGGGTTCGTGCTGCTGGCCTCGGCATCGCTCGGCTCGGGCATGGGGTGCTCCATCAAGAGGATTTGCTCAGTGTTTTGACCAGCAGGGCCGCCATGCCGTGCGCACTGGCCACCTCGGCGGCCGCGCCATTTTCCACGGCCGCCTTCGGCATGCCATACACCGCGCTGCTGGCTTGATCCTGCGCGATCGTATGATGCCCCTTGTCGCGCAGGGCTTTCAACCCGGCCGCGCCATCGCGGCCCATGCCGGTCAGCAAGACCCCGATCGCCCGTCCGGCCCACATCTTGCAGATGCTCCGGAAGAAGACGTCGACCGACGGGCGGTAGACAGCGTCGCCGGGCTGCAGGGTGTAGCCGAGCCGGGTCGGGCTCTTGAACACCAGGTGGTCGTTGGTGTCCGCCAGCAGCACCACCCCCGTGGCCGGCACCTCGCCTTCCTGGCCGAGCCGGATGGGCAGCTTGGAATGCCCTGCCAGCCAGTCGACCATGCCGGAGGCGAAGCGTTGGTCCATGTGCTGGACGACGACGACCGCGGCGGGAAAGTCCCTCGGCAATTGGCTCAGCACCGTGCGCAGCGCCGCCGGTCCGCCGGCCGAGGCGCCGATGGCCACCAGGGTGTTGGCGGCCGGGCGCGGCGGCGTCGCGGCGGCACCCCCCGGCGCCGCCGCACTGCCGCCGCCCGCGAGCCGGCGCTCGATGGCCTCCAGCTTGCTCAGGAAGCGTGCGTTGCGTTGTGGCGCGTCCTTGGCCTCCGGGCGGGGCGTGTCGACGGCGTCGAGCGCGCCCTGGCCCATGGCCTCGAAGATCTCGGTCGCGAAGACGCCGACGTCGGAGACCATCAGCAGCACGGCGCAAGGGGCGCTCGCCATCAGGCCGCGGATGGCCTCCATGGCGCCCGTCGGCGGCAGGAACAAGTCCATCAGCAGCAGGTCGGGCCGGTCCTGCGCGCAGCGCTGCCGGGCTTCCTCGGCCTGCCCGGCCAGCCAGGCGACCTCGTGTCTCGCCCCCCGCGCGAGCAGCAGCCGGATCGCCTCGGCCTCGCCGGGCACGCCGGTGGCGATGCCTATCCTCATGCCAGGGCCCCGCCGATCAGGTCCACCACGCAGCCGACCAGCCGCTCGTCGTGGAAGCTGCTCTTGGTGAGGTAATAGTCGGCGCCCGCGTCGAGTCCGCGCTGGCGGTCCGCCTCCCGGTCCTTGTACGAGACGATCAGCACGGGCGTGGCGCGCAGCAGCGGATGTTGCTTGATCAGGGCCACCAGTTCGATCCCGTCCATGCGGGGCATGTCCACGTCGGTGATGACGAGGTCGAAGCTCCCGCTGCGGGCGGCGTTCCAGCCGGCGATGCCGTCCACCGCCACGTCCACCTCGTAGCCATGGTTCAGCAGCAGCTTGCGTTCCAGCTCGCGCACGGTGAGGGAGTCGTCGACCAGCAGGATGCGCTTGCGCCGCGCCGCGCCCGCATGCGCCTGCTCGCCGTGGGCGTGCTGCAGCGGCCCGGCCGCGATCAGCCTGTCGATGGAGTGGATCATGTCCTCGACGTCGACCAGCAGCACCGGCAGGCCATCGTCGGTCAAGGCCGCGGCGCTGATGTCCTTGAGCTTGCCGAGCCGGCTGTCCAGCGGCTGCACCACCAGCTCCTGCTCGCCGAGCAGGCGGTCGACGACGAGGCCGTAGGACCGTGCCCCCGAGCCCAGGACGATGACAGGGAGCGGGTCGACAGGGCGGGCGGGCGCGGTCTGCAGCACCTGGTGGGCGGTGACCAGGCCGATCCGCCGCTGCTCGTGCGAGAAGTGCTGGTGGCCTTCCAGCAGTTCGATGTCTTCGCGGCGCAGCAGCAGCGTGCGCTCGATGTGCGCCAGCGGGAAGGCGTAGGGCTCCCCGCCGATCTCCACCAGCACGGTGCGCATCACCGAGGTGGTCAGCGGCAGCTGCAGCCGGAAGCTGGTGCCCTGGCCGACCCGGGTTTCCACGTGCACGCTGCCCCGCACCTGCTTGACCATGTGCTGCACGATGTCGAGGCCGACACCGCGGCCCGACATCTGGTCCACGTCCTCCTTCATCGTGAAGCCGGGCAGGAAAAGGAACTCCAGCAATTCGGCCTCGCTGAGCAGTCCGGCGCTGTCCTTGCCGATCAGGCCGCGGCGCAGGATCTTCTGGCGCAGGGGCTCGGCGGCGATGCCGGGGCCGTCGTCGGCGACGGTGATGACGAGCATGCCGGCCTGGTGCCCGGCGCTGAGCCGGATGTCGGCCTGCAGCGGCTTGCCGGCCGCCGAGCGCAAGGCGGCCGGCTCGATGCCGTGGTCCAGCGCATTGCGCAGCAGGTGGGTCAGCGGTGCCTCGAGTTTTTCCAGGATGTCGCGGTCGACCGGCGTGGCCTGTCCGGTGATCCGGAAGGCGACTTCCTTGCCCAGGGATCTGGCCAGGTCCCTCACCATGCGGGGAAAGGCATGCACCCCGTCGCCGAAGGGCCGCATGCGGCTGGCCAGCGCTTCGGCGTAGAGGCGCTGCGCGAGGTCGGCCGCGCGCAGCGAAAACGCATCCAGCTCGGCCATGCGCTGCGCCAGCGACTGCTGTGCCGCGGCGCTGGCCTGGCGTGCCTTCGACACGGCGGCCTGCACGAGTTCGTCCGGCGCCTTGGCCAGCAGCAGCTCGTCCAGCTGTTCGAGGCCCCTGACCGATTCGGCCTGCAGTTTCTTGAGTTGCTGGAGGGTCCCGGCGAAGGGGGCCAGCCAGCGCGATCCGACCAGCGACTCGCCGGCCAGGGCGAGCAGCCGGTTCAGGTTGGCGGCGCCCACCCGCAGGCTGCGCTCCTCGCCCGGGACCGCCTGCGGGGCGGCAGGCGAGGGTTCTGCCCAGGCCGCCTGTTCGGGCACCTCCGCGCCCTGGAGCGCTGCGCGGAGGGTCTCCAGCAGTGCCAGGGCGGCCGGCGATTCGGCGTCGTTCCAGCGCGCGATGTCGGCGTCGGGCGTGCCGGCGATGCGCTTGAGCATGTCCACGCCGAGCAGCAGGCCGTCGATCTGCGGCCGGGGCAGTGCGGTCTTGCCCCGCTGCGCGGCCGCCAGGCATTCCTCCATTTCGTGCGCCAGGTGCACGCCGGCGCCCAGCTCCACCATGCGCATGGCGCCCTTGAGCGAATGCACGCAGCGCATGCAGGTCTGCAGCTGGTCCACCGGCAGGGTGTCGGCCTCGAGGGCCAGCAGGGCCGCCGTCAGCACCGGCACCTGGCCTTCCATCTCCAGGCGCAGGAGCTCGTGGATCGACATGTCGCCGAGTGCGCCGGCGCTCATGCGAGGCTCCGGTTCAGGGTGTGCATCACCAGTTGCTCGTCCAGCAGGCCCACGCTGCGGCCGTTCCATTCCAGCACGGCCGTGGCGTGGCGCACGGTGGATTTCTGCACGGTGACCGGCAATGCCTGGACCTGCTGCGGATCGAAGCGATGGATGCCGTGCATCTCGTCCACCGGGACCACCAGCCGTCCGCCGTCGGCGCGGACGACGAGCAGCCGCGGATAGGCGGTGTCGGGCGTGTCGGCTCGTGGGTTGTCTTCCGCGGGATCGAGCCCCAGTGACTTCGCGAGCGACACGCAGACCAGCAATTCCCCCCGTATGTTGACCAGCCCGAGCACGCTGCCCTCGCGCCGGTGCGGCAGGCTGTGGATGCTGCGCTGGCCGGCGACTTCGACCACGGCCGCGGCCGGCAGGGCGAGCCATTCCGCTCCCAGCCGGAAGAGGGCGACGGGGAGGGTGCGGCGGGCCAGGTCCTGGCGCTGTTGCGCGAAATGCAGGCTGCGTTCGTCCAGGTGGCCCGCGGGCGCCTCGCGGTCGAGCAGCACCGCGGCCGCCGCGGCGTAGACGGGGCAGTTGCGGCAGTGGATGTGCTGCGCCAGCGCCGGGCAGCTGCGGTCTCCCTGTACGCCGATGCGGTTCCAGCAGTCGTCGACGGCGGGTTCGGCCGGCATCTCGTCGTGCTCCGGAGGCGGCCGGCTCATCGGGCGGGCCTGCCGGGGTCCAGCCGCTCGAGGCGGGCACGCAGCAGGCGCGCGCCGGCCTCGTCACCCTGCTGGTCGAGCAGGGCGGCCAGGTGGATCATGGCCGCGCCGTGCCAGGGCTCCAGGTAGAGCGCCTTGCGGTAGCAGGCGGCGGCGTCGGCCCGCGCCCCGCGCGCGTCCTGGATCAGGCCGAGCAGGTAGAAGGCCGGCGCCGAGGCGCCGTGGGCCTGCAACTGCTGCCGGCAGAGGGCTTCGGCCTGGTCCAACTGGCCTTGATCGGCCAGCCGGCTTGCGTGTTCGATCAGATCGCCGGGCGTCCCGGGCGCTGCTGCCGGCGCGGGGACGCGGCGCGGGGCCGGGGCGGGCACTGTGCGGCCGGACGGGCGCGGCGGG
>CBIHOH010000078.1:0-23282 GCA_966211755.1 uncultured Rhizobacter sp.
GGAGTCGAACCCCCGACCTTCGCATTACGAATGCGCTGCTCTACCAACTGAGCTACACCGGCCTAGCCATCCATTATAGCCCAGCTCAGGGCTTGTTGGCCTGCTGGTGGTAGGCGGTGACGCGTTCCACCTCGTTCTTCGCGCCCAGGATGACGCTCACCCGCTCGTGCAGCCGGCCCGGCACCAGGTCGAGGATGCGCTGGTGGCCGTTGGTGGCCGCGCCGCCCGCCTGCTCGATGAGGAAGCTCATCGGGTTGGCTTCGTACATCAGGCGCAGCTTGCCGGGTTTGTCCGGCTCGCGCTGGTCCCACGGGTAGAGGAAGACGCCGCCGCGGGTCAGGATGCGGTGCACGTCGGCCACCATGCTGGCGATCCAGCGCATGTTGAAATCCTTGCCGCGCGGGCCGGTCTTGCCGGCCAGGCATTCGTCGATGTACTGCTTCACCGGGGGCGCCCAGTGCCGCATGTTGCTCATGTTGATGGCGAATTCCTTGGTGTCGCTCGGGATGCGCACTTCGTCCTGCGTGAGCACGAACGACCCCTGCTCGCGGTCGAGGGTGAACATCGCCACGCCGTCGCCCACCGTCAGCACCAGCGTGGTCTGCGGGCCGTAGACGCAGTAGCCGGCCGCCGCCTGCGCGTGCCCCGCCTGCAGGAAGTCGGCTTCGCTGATGCCGACCGCGCCGTCGGGCTTCTTGAGCACCGAGAAGATGGTGCCGATGCTGACGTTGACGTCGATGTTGCTCGAGCCGTCGAGCGGGTCGAACAGCAGCAGGTACTCGCCCTGCGGGTAGCGGTTGGGCACGACGTAGATGCCTTCCATCTCCTCGCTGGCCATGGCGGCCAGGGCGCCGCCCCATTCGTTGGCCTCGATCAGCACCTCGTTGGCGATGATGTCGAGCTTCTTCTGCACCTCGCCCTGCACGTTTTCGCTGCCCGCGGTGCCGAGCACGTCGCCGAGCGCGCCCTTGTTCACGCTGATGCTGATGCGCTTGCAGGCGCGCGCCACCACTTCGAGCAGCAGGCGCAGCTGCGACGGGATGTTGCCGTGCAGGCGCTGTTGTTCTATCAGGTATTGGGTCAGGCTGATGCGTTTGGTCATGGTCTGGTTTTCCTCAGGATTGGCTCAGCGCGCGGCCGATGATCTCGCGCACGTCGTTGGACAGGTCGGCCTTGGCGGCCACCCGCTGCAAGGCCACGCCGGCCGCGCTGCGGTAGGGTTCGGCGAGCGAACTCCAGCGGTCCATCACCCGCGCCATGCGCGCCGCGAGCTGCGGGTTGATGCCGTCGAGTTCGATGATGCGGTCGGCCCAGAAGACATAGCCGGCGGCATCCGGGCGGTGGAAGGCGGCCGGGTTGCCGCTGCACAGCGCGCTGATCAGGCTGCGCGCGCGGTTCGGGTTCTTCAGCGAGAAGTCGGGGTGCTTGAGCAGTTGCCGGGCGCGGGCGAACACCCGGCCGTCCTTCTCGGGGGCGCTGGCCTGCAGGGCGAACCATTTGTCGATCACCAGCGCGTCGCCCTTGAACAAGGCGTGGAAGCGGGCCAGCGCGGCATCGGCCAGCTCGGCATGCGAGGCCACCAGGGCGTTCAGCGCGCCCAGGCGCTCGGTCATGTTGGTGGCGTCCTTGAAGCGCTGGTAGGCGCGGCCCGGCCAGACGCCGTCGCCCGTCGCCGCGGCCGACAGGCACAGCATGGCCAGCGCCAGGTTGGCCAGCGAGCGGCGGCCGGCGGACACCGCGTCGGGCGAGTAGCCGCCGGGGGTCTGGTGCGATTCGAAGGCCCATGCCCAGTCCTCGTGCAAGGCCTGTGCCAGTTGCAGCTTCATGGCCTCGCGCGCCTGGTGGATGCGCTGCGGGTCGACCACGTCCAGCTGCTCGGCGATGTAGGTCTCGCTGGGCAGGTTGAGGGCGAGTTCCTTGAAGGCCGCGTCGAGCCCGGGGTGGCGCAGCACGCCGCGCATGGCTTCGACGAAGGCGCTGTCGAGCTGCAGCGGGGCCTCGCCCTGGATGGCCGCCAGCAGGCGGTTCATGGCCAGGCGCTGGCCGGCTTCCCAGCGGTTGAACGGATCGGGGTCGTGCTGCAGCAGGGTCAGCAGCTCGGCGTCGCCCAGGTGGTCGAGCAGTACCACCGGTGCCGAGAAACCGCGCAGCAGCGAGGGCACGGGTTCGACATCGACATTGATGAAGGTGTAGAAGCTGCGCGGCTCGTTGAGCACCAGCACGCGTTCCGTGCCTTGCGGCTGCTCCTCGCGTTCGAGCTGCAGCGGCAGCGCCCGGCCGTCGCGCCCGACCAGGCCGAGCGCGACCGGGATGACGAAGGGCAGCTTCTCGGGCTGGCCGGGCGAGGGCAGGCTGCTCTGCTCGATGCTCAGCGTGTAGGTCCGGCTCGGCGCGTCGTAGCGGCCGCGCGCGCTCACGCGCGGCGTGCCGGCCTGGCTGTACCAGCGCTTGAACGGCTCCAGCTGCCTGGCCAGCTCGCTCTCGGGGTTGGCGTCGGCGATGGCCTGGGCGAAGTCGTCGCAGGTGACGGCCTGGCCGTCGTGGCGCTGGAAGTACAGGGCCATGCCGCGTGCGAAACCGTCGCGGCCGACCAGGGTCTGCATCATGCGGACGAGTTCGGCGCCTTTTTCGTAGATGGTCGCGGTGTAGAAGTTGTTGATCTCGACATAGCTGTCGGGCCGCACCGGATGCGCCATCGAACCGGCGTCCTCGGGGAACTGGATCTGGCGCAGCTGGCGCACGTCCTCGATGCGCTTGACGGCGCGCGCGCTGGCGCTGCCGGTCATGTCCATGCTGAATTCCTGGTCGCGGAAGACGGTCAGGCCTTCCTTCAGGCTCAGCTGGAACCAGTCGCGGCAGGTGACGCGGTTGCCGGTCCAGTTGTGGAAGTATTCGTGGCCGACCACGCTTTCGATGCCGGCATAGTCGGTGTCGGTGGCGGTGGCCGGGGTGGCCAGGACGAACTTCGTGTTGAAGATGTTCAGGCCCTTGTTCTCCATCGCGCCCATGTTGAAGTCGCCCACGGCGACGATCATGAAGCGTTCGAGGTCGAGCGGCAGCTTGAAGCGGGCTTCGTCCCACATCAGGCTGGCGATCAGCGAGTTCATCGCGTGTTCGGTCTTCTCGAGGTCGCCGCGCCGCACGTAGACCTGCAGCAGGTGGTCGCGCCCGGCGCGGGTGCGGATGTGCTGTTCGCGTGCCACCAGGTCGGCGGCCACCAGGGCGAACAGGTAGCTGGGCTTGGGGAAGGGGTCGTGCCACTTGGCGAAGTGGCGGCCCTGCTCCAGCTCGCCCTGCTCGACCAGGTTGCCGTTGGACAGCAGCACCGGGTAGGCCGCCTTGGCCGCGCGCAGCGTCACGGTGTAGACCGCCATCACGTCGGGGCGGTCTAGGAAGTAGGTGATGCGGCGGAAGCCCTCGGCTTCGCACTGGGTGAAGAAGCCGCCGCCCGAGGTGTACAGGCCGGACAGCTTGGTGTTCTTCTCGGGCGCGCAGGTGGTGCGGATCTCGAGCGAGAACGGCGTGTCGGGCAGGGTGTCGATGACCAGCTGGTGGTTCTCCGTGCGGAAGGACACCGACTCGCCGTCGACCAGCACCCGGGTCAGGTTGAGGTCCTCGCCGTCCAGGCGCAGCGGCTGCGCGGGCAGGCTGGCGTTGCGCTCGACCTGCATGCGGTTGATCACCAGGGTCTTGGCCGGGTCGAGTTCGAACGTCAGGTCGACGCTCTTGATCCAGTAGGCCGGGGCGGTGTAGTCCTCGCGGCGGATCAGGGTGGCGGTGCCTTCACGCATGTTGCATGTCCTTCTTGTTTTCTGGCTGACGAACAACGAACGGGCGGCCCCTGCCTGCCAGGGACGGGGCGCCGCGCCGCTTCAGGCCCCGTCCGCGGCCGGCATGGTCCGGGCCCCGGGCGGGGCGGCATGAAGCGCCTGGCGCAGCCGCATCAGATGCCTTGCTTGAGGCTGGCTTCGATGAAGGCGTCGAGTTCGCCGTCGAGCACCTTCTGGGTGTTCGAGATCTCGACGTTGGTGCGCAGGTCCTTGATGCGGCTCTGGTCGAGCACATAGGAGCGGATCTGGTGTCCCCAGCCGACGTCGGTCTTGGTGTCCTCGAGCTTCTGCTGGGCCGCCATGCGGATGCGCATCTCGTGCTCGTACATGCGCGAGCGCAGCATCTGCCAGGCCTCGTCGCGGTTGCGGTGCTGCGAACGGTCGTTCTGGCACTGCACCACGATGCCCGTCGGGATGTGCGTGAGGCGCACCGCCGAGTCGGTCTTGTTGATGTGCTGACCGCCGGCGCCGCTGGCGCGGTAGGTGTCGGTGCGCACGTCGGCCGGGTTGATGTTGATCTCGAAGGAGTCGTCGACCTCGGGGTAGACGAACAGGCTGGCGAAGCTGGTGTGGCGCCCGCCGGAGGAGTCGAACGGACTCTTGCGCACCAGGCGGTGCACGCCGGTCTCGGTGCGCAGCAGGCCGAACGCGTAGTCGCCCTCGACCTTGATGGTGGCGCTCTTGATGCCGGCGACGTCGCCGTCGCTCATTTCCATCACCTCGGTCTTGAAACCCTTGCGTTCGCAGTACTTCAGGTACTGGCGCAGCAGCATGCCGGCCCAGTCGCAGGCCTCCGTGCCGCCGGCGCCGGCCTGGATGTCGATGAAGCAGTTGCTCGGATCGGCCGGGTTGTTGAACATGCGGCGGAACTCGAGCCCCTCGACGATCTCGGCCAGCTTGGCGGCTTCGCTCTCGATCGCGGCCAGGCCGTCGAAGTCGCCTTCGGCCTTCGACATCTCGTACAGCTCGGTGTTGTCGGCCAGGTTCGAGCTCAGGTGGTCTATGGTCTCGACCACGGTGTCGAGCGTGCGCTTTTCCTTGCCGAGTTCCTGGGCCCGCTTGGGTTCGTCCCAGACCTTGGGGTTCTCGAGCGCGGCGTTGACTTCGTTCAGGCGCAGGGCTTTGCGATCGTAGTCAAAGATACCCCCGAAGGTCGACCGTGCGGCGGCTCAGGTCGGCCAGGGTGTTGCCAATGGCATTGATGTGTTCGACGTCCATGATGTGGTTCCAGATTCGTTCAGCCCTCGATTTTGACACGCGCGGCGAATCCGCTGCCATGCCCCGTTGGGGAGTGCAGGGCGGGTGTCAGGCGAGGAAGTCGAGCAGCCGCTGCGCCAGCGCCTCGGGCTGGTCATGGTGGAGCATGTGGCCGGCCGGCGACAGCACGTGTTTCTCGACCTGGCGCACGACCTTCAGGCGCTCGTGGAACTCGGCGGCGGGATAGTGCGGGCCCCACCACTTGCCGATGTCGGTCTGCGCGCCTTCGACCCACAGCAGCGGCGCCTCGATGGCGGCCCAGCAGGCCAGGGCCTCGTCCTTGCGGTACAGCTGGGCCTGGCTGCGTTTGTGCGCCGGGTCGCCGAGGATGCGCCAGGAGCCGTCCGCCTCCTGCCGGGCCCATTGGGCGGCCAGCCAGGCGGCGCGGTCGGCGCGCAGCAGGGGGTTGGTCTTGCGCAGGCGCGCGGCCACGGCGTCGAGGTCCGGGTAGCGGCTCAGTTCCTGGGGCTGCTTCAGCTCGTCCAGCCAGGCGGCGTAGCGCCGCGGGGCGAGCGAGGGCGCGGCGGCGGGCAGGCCGAAACCTTCGAGGTTGACGAGCCGGCGGATGCGCCCCGGGCGGATGCCGGCGTAGAGCATGGCCACGTTGCCGCCCATGCTGTGGCCCAGCAGGTCGACCTGCCGCCCCTCGGCCGGCGGGCCCAGCCACTGGTCGAGCAGCTGGTCGAGGTCGCCCAGGTAGTCGGGGAACCAGTAGGTGTCGCCGGGCGGAGTCCCGGTCAGGCCGAAGCCGCGCCAGTCGGGGGCGATCACCAGGCGGCTTTCGCCTTCCAGCGCCGACAAGGCGTCGACGACGAACTGGAACGACGCGGCGACGTCCATCCAGCCGTGCAGCAGGACCAGTGGCGGGCGCTGCGCCGTCGTCAGGCCGGCATCGCCCCAGTGGCGGCAGTGGTAGCGCAGCCCGCGCACGCTGGAGAACTCGCTGCGGCCGGGACGGCTGGGCTCGTACGGGGAAGGGCTCATCCCGGCCATCATAGAGGGGAGCCGGCGCGGCAGCTGTCGGCCGGACGAGACACGCGCCGGCCCGGTTGCGGACACAATACCGGCATGAGCAGTCACTCTCCTTTCATCATCCGGCAGGCCGAGCTGCGCGACGTCGCCCCCATCGTCTCGCTCATCCGCGAGCTGGCCGAGTTCGAGCAATTGAGCCACCTGCTGCAGGTCACGCCGGAGAAATTGCGGCCGCACCTGTTCGGCGAGAAGCCGGTGGCCGAGGCCATGGTGGCCGAGTCGAACGGCGAGGTGATGGCTTTCGCCTTGTTCTTCACCAATTTCTCCACCTTCCTCGCGCAACCCGGGCTGTACCTGGAGGACTTGTTCGTCAAGCCCTCGGCACGCGGCCAGGGCATGGGCGAGGCCTTGCTGGTGCGCCTGGGGCGGCTGGCGGTCGAGCGCGGCTACGGGCGCTTCGAATGGAGCGTGCTCGACTGGAACGAAAACGCCATTTCGTTCTACCGAAAAATGGGCGCCACGGTGATGCCCGACTGGCGCATCTGCCGTGTCACCGGCGAGGCCTTGACCGCCCTGGCCGAGCGCTGAGCACGCTGCCCGACACGCGGCCTGCACCGCTGCCCCGCAGCCTCTAAACTGTGCCGATGGACGAACTCCCTCTCATCCCCTTGGGCCGCAGCGACTTGCGTGTCACGCCGGTCTGCCTGGGCACCATGACCTTCGGCGAGCAGGTGGACGAGGCAGCGGCGCAAATGCTGCTCGACCGGTCGCTGGCGCGCGGCGTCAATTTCATCGACACCGCCGAGATGTATTCGGTGCCGGCGCGGGCCGAGACCTATGGCGCGACCGAACGCATCATCGGCAACTGGTTCGCCTCGCGTCCGGGGAGCCGCGAGCGGGTGGTGCTCGCCACCAAGCTGGCCGGCCCCTCGCGCGGCATGGACTGGGTGCGCCAGGGCAGCCTCAACCCCACGCCGGCCGACATCGTCTCGGCCTGCGACGACAGCCTGAAGCGCCTGCGCACCGACCGCATCGACCTCTACCAGATCCATTGGCCGACCCGCAACTCGCCGCGTTTCGGCGCCTTGTACTTCGATCCCTCGCTCGAGGCCGAGGCGACGCCGCTGCTCGAGCAGCTGCAGGCCCTGGCCGGGCTGGTGAAGGCGGGAAAGGTACGCCACATCGGCCTGTCGAACGAGACGTCCTGGGGGGTGCACGAATTCGTCCGCCTGGCCGAGCAGCACGGCCTGCCGCGCGTGGCCACGGTGCAGAACCCCTATGCCCTGACCAACCGCCATGTCGACAACGGGCTGGACGAGACCTGTTTCCGCGAGCAGGTGTCCTTGCTGGCCTACTCGCCGCTGGCCTTCGGCGCGCTGACCGGCAAGTACGACGAAAGCGGCCTCGACGGCGGGGACCGGCCCGGGCGCCTGGCGATCTTCGAGTCGATGAAGCGGCAGCGCTGGGCCCGGCCCGAAGCGCTCTCCGCCGCGCGCCTGTACAACGCGCTGGCGCGGCGCCACGGCCTGACGCCCACACGGCTGGCCCTGGCTTTTTGCTACACCTCGTGGCGGGTCGCCAGCACCATCATCGGCGTGACCACGCCGGCCCAGCTGGACGAGAACATCGACGCATGGGGCACGACGCTGTCGCCGGAGCTGCTGGCCGAGATCGACGCGATCCGCTGGCTGCACCGCGACCCCGCGCAATAGACGAGCCCCCCGGACCAGAGCACGGCATCCCATGGCACGCAAGGACCACGCCTCCGAGACCCCCGCCACCCAGCTGCTGAAGGCCCGGCGCGTGGCCTACAGCGAACACCTCTACGAGTATGTGGAGCGCGGCGGCACGACCGAGTCGGCGCGGCAGCTGGGGGTCGATGAACACCATGTCGTCAAGACCCTGGTGATGGAAGACGACAAGGCCGCGCCGCTGATCGTGCTGATGCATGGCGACCGGCAGGTGAGCACCAAGGCGCTGGCGCGGCAGATCGGCGTGAAGAAGGTCTCGCCCTGCAAGCCGGAGGTGGCGCAACGCCACAGCGGCTACCTGGTCGGCGGCACCTCGCCCTTCGGCACGCGCAAGCCCCTGCCGGTGTACGTGGAGGCCAGCGTCCTGCTGTTGCCGAAGATCTACATCAATGGCGGAAAGCGCGGATATCTGGTCGGAATCGAACCGAAAGCGTTGTTGGACCTGCTGGGGGCGAGGCCGGTCGAGTGCGCCGGTGCAGAATGACGGCCTTCACCAGTTTTGAATGACATGCAGACACTGATACCAGCCGGCGCCGTCCTGATCGCTTACCTCGTCGGCTCCCTCTCGTTCGCGGTCATCGTCAGCCGTGCGATGGGCCTGAGCGACCCGCGCAGCTACGGCTCGGGCAATCCCGGGGCCACCAACGTGCTGCGTTCGGGCAACAAGCTGGCGGCCGTGCTGACCCTGGTGTTCGATGCGCTCAAGGGTTTCCTGCCGGTGCTGCTGGCCGGGCTGTACGGCCCGCGCCACGGGCTCGGCGAGGGCACGGTCGCGCTGGTCGGGCTGGCGGCTTTCCTCGGCCACCTGTGGCCGGTGTTCTTCCGCTTCCGCGGCGGCAAGGGCGTGGCCACCGCGGCCGGCGTGCTGCTTGCCCTGAACCCCTGGCTGGGCCTGGCGACCGTGCTCACCTGGTGGATCATCGCCTTCTTCTTCCGCTATTCGTCCCTCGCCGCGATCGTGTCGGCCGCCTTCGCGCCCTTCTACCAGCTGCTGGTCTGGGGCGCGGGCCCGGTCGCGGTGGTGGTCGCCGCAATGGGCGTGTTGCTGGTCTGGCGCCACAGTGCCAACATCCAGAAACTGATGGCGGGCACCGAAAGCAAGCTCGGCTCGAAAAGCGGGAGCGCCGCTGCGGCGCCTGCCCGATCCCCTGGTTCCAAACGACGGAAGATCAAGTCATGACACATGCAGTGCGGCGGTTCCATGTAGGCGACCGGCTCTCGGAGATGGCCATCCACAACGGCACGGTCTACCTGGCCGGCCAGGTGGCCGACGATGCCTCGCTCGACATCCGGGGGCAGACGCGACAGGTGCTCGGCATGATCGACAAGTTGCTGGCCGAGGCGCATACCGACAACGCCCACATCCTGATGGCGCAGATCTTCCTGGCCGACCTGGCCGACTTCGACGGCATGAACGAGGTCTGGGACGACTGGGTGGCGCCGGGCGATGCCCCTCCGCGCGCGACCGTGCAGGCGCGGCTGGCCCGGCCGGGCTGGCGGGTCGAGATCGTGGTGACGGCGGCGCTGCGGGCGTGAGCGGATGCGGCCGGCCGGATGGCCGGAAGCTATGGACTTGAATCCCAAGGATTGACGAACGGAACTTTCGCGCGCTCGAATTCCGAGATGTCGCGCGAGACGACTGTCAGCCCGTATCGAGCCGCGGTCGCCGCGATGATGAGATCGGGCTGTGAAAACGTGTGCCCGGCCTTGCGGCCTTCTTGAACAAGAAGACGCCATGTGAGCATGACATCTTCTGAAATAGGCAACACGCGATACTCGAACATGGGCCTGACCTTATGCGTGAGCCAGGTGGCCAATTCCGCGCGACGGCTCGCATCGGTGACCAGTTCAATGCCGAAGCGGATTTCAGCCAGAGTCACCGTGCTGAGGTGAAGCGTTTCAAGTGGTTGCGCGTCGACGAAGGCGACCACTCGTTGGTCGGGACGGGGGCGGCGCAACTCGGAGATGACGTTTGTGTCCAGCAGGTAGCCGATCACAACTGTACGTCCCTCACCGGCATAGGTGCACGCGAAACTTCAAGTTCCATGTCGCGGTACGGAGAGGCCTGGATGGCCTCGATGAGGAGACGGCCTGTTCGATTGCCCTGCAATCGGCGGAATTCCTCGGCGGCAACGACGATCACTTCGTCGCGGCCATGTACGGTGACATGCTGCGGTCCTTCACTGTGCACCCGGCGTACCAACTCGCTGAAACGGGCTTTCGCGTCCTGTAGAACCCAGTGGCCTGGCAATGCGGATGGGCTTGATTTTGTCTTGTCCATAGGCACCTCGAAATCTGGTTGGTCTGACTAGAATATCAGGGCTCGCCTCTGACTTCAATGACCTATTTTGTCGAGTCCTGCTGGCTGTACTGGCGGGTCGAGATCGCGTTGACGGCGGCGCAGGTGAGCTGGCGCGACGTTTTTCCGCTCGACAGGCGGGCATCGGTGAATCGTGTTCGTCCGACATGCCCAGCCGGCATGCTGCTTGGCACGCATTGCCGGCCCGGCGCTGCCGAAACCTTCATTTCTCGAGGTTTGCCGGCCCCGCGGGTTGGGGTGGCCGGCATGAGGCCACGTGCTCTTCGGCTTCGGATCGGGTGACTTCCCTCAATTGCCAATCGAAGCGAATATTAATCATGCGGTTTGCCAGTTGAGATGCGGTCGAGGCGCCTAGGCTCAAGTAGGTGTCCTGGCCTTCCTGTACCTCGATCTGCCGCTCGATCGGCTTGTTTTCCAGCTTGGAATTTCCCAGCAATCCCGCTTTCCACTGGTGTCCGATTCGATGTGTCCCGATTGGAACGGGTAGGGCTACGCAGCTGGCTTGTTCTAGTACGGCGACCTGTTTTCCATCGACGTCGATCAAGGCTGACAGCAATTCCAGCTTGCTCCCCGGGGCACGATAAACGTAGACCATCCCCTCGCCTGGTTGAAGGCGAACTTTCGTCCCGTACACAGAAGTGGTCGAGGCGCATCCGCCAAGGAGGGTCAGTAAGCCGGAGACGACGAGCGCGTTTTTGCCTTGGAGTTTCATGAGCTGGTGGGTAGATGCGAGGGGCGTGGGCAACCGATTGTCTGCATGGGCCGCGAGCGGAACCACACGGCCGCTCAACCCAGCCCCAGCAACGCCGCGTCGCCGCGTCCCTCGCGCAGGATGGCCGGCGTCTCGCCGCTGAGGTCGATGACGGTGGTCGGCTGCATGGCGCAGGCCCCGGCGTCGACCACGGCCTGCAGCTGGTGCCCGAAACGCTCGCGGATCTCCTCCGGGTCGTTCAAGGGCTCGGTCTCGCCGGGCGGGATCAGCGTGGTCGCCAGCAGCGGCTGGCCGAACACGGTGAGCAGTTCCTGCAGCACCTTGTGCCCGGGCACGCGCAGGCCGATGGTGCGGCGCGAGGGGTGCGAGACGCGCCGCGGCACTTCCTTGGTGGCTTCGAGGATGAAGGTGAAGGGCCCCGGCGTGCCGAGCTTGAGCAGCCGGTACTGCTTGTTGTCCACCCGCGCATAGCTCGACAGCTCGGACAGGTCGCGGCACAGCAGGGTCAGGTGGTGCTTGTCGCCCACGCCGCGGATGCGGCGCAGCCGCTCGGCGGCCGTCTTGTCGTCCAGGTGGCAGACCAGGGCGTAGCTGGAATCGGTGGGCACGGCCGCGATGCCGCCGTCGTGCAACACCTGCGCCGCCTGCTTCAGCAGGCGCTGCTGCGGGTTCTCGGGGTGGAGTTCGACGTATTGCGGCATGGGCGTGGGCGTGTCAGGTGGCGATGGTATCCACAGCCTGCGGCGCGGGGGCGGCCGCCACCGGCCGGCGCACGTTCAGCCACGCGCTGGCCGCGCCGCACAGCGCGATGACCGCCATGCCGACCCAGGCCCAGCCGTCCGGCACATGGCGGAACACCACCCAGCTCACCGCCGCCGCGGCGGCGATCTGCACGTAGACGAAGGGCATCAGCGTGGCCGTGGGGGCGAAACCGAGGGCGAGGATGAGCAGCAGGTGGCCGGTGGTCCCGAGCAGGCCGATGACCAGCATCAGCGCCAGGTGCTGCGGCTGGGCGGCCTGCAGCGTGGCGGCGATGTCGATCGGGCTCAGCAGCAGCAGCGGGGTGAGGATCAGCGTGCCGGTGAGCCCGGTGTAGAAGTGGGTGGTGTAGGGGCTTTCGAGCGCCGAGAGCTTGCTCGTCAGCACCTGGAAGCTCGCGTAGCTGAAGGCGCCGGCCAGGGGGAACAGCACGGCCCAGCCGAACAGGCCGCTGCCCGGCCGGATGACGATCAGGGCACCGGCGAAACCGCCGCACACCAGCGTCCAGCGCAGCAGCGACACCCGTTCGTGCAGGATCCAGGCGGCCAGCAGCGTCACCACCACCGGCGTCAGCATGTTGATGGCGGTGAACTCGGCCACCGGCAGGTATTGCACGCCATAGAAGCTGGCGCTGCTCGTCAACAGCAGCAGCATGCCGCGCAGGGCCTGGAAGCGCGGATGGGCGGCGCGGAAGCCGGCGCTGCCGGGGCGCATCAGCCAGGCGGCCATGACCAGCGCCTGCGTCAGGTAGCGCGCCCACATCATCAGCAGCACCGGGATGAAGGCGCCCAGGTACTTGGCGCTGGTGTCCATGGTGGCGAAGCAGCCCGCCATCAGGAAGACGAGGGCGATGCCCAGCTGGGGGCGCTGCTGGTTCACGATGCCCGGTGCACGCGCGGTGCGAGCAGGTCCCACACCGGGTCCAGGCGCGCCTGCAGGGGCGGCAGCCGGCCGAGGTCGACGTGGCTTTCGGCCGGGCTGTGGAAATCGGAGCCGCGCGAGGCGAGCAGGTCGAATTCGATGGCCATGTCGGCGTACTTGGCGAAGTCGGCGCTGCTGTGGCTGCCGGTGACGACCTCGACGCCGCGCCCGCCGTGGGTGATGAACTCGGTGAAGAGCGCGTATTCCTCGTTGGGCGTGAATTTGTAGCGGCCAGGATGGGCGATGATGGCGGTGCCGCCGGCCTGGGTGATCCACTTGACCGCATTGCCCAGGCTGGCCCAGCGGTGCTCCACGTAGCCGGGGCGCCCCTCGACCAGGAAGCGGCGGAACACCTCGGAGGTGTCCTGGCAGACGCCGCGCTCGACCAGGTGGCGGGCGAAATGCGTGCGCGAGATCAGTTCGGGGTTGCCGACGTATTTCAGCGCCCCTTCGTAGCAGCCTTCGATGCCGACCGCGGCGAGGCCGGCGGCCATCTCGCGGGCGCGTACGCCGCGGCCGCCACGGGTGGCGGCCAGGCCGGCCACCAGGGCCTGGTCGTCGGGGTCGAAGCCCAGCCCGACGATGTGCACGGTGAGGCCGGCGAAGGTGACGGAGATCTCGACCCCGGTGAGGTAGGGCAGGCCGATCGAGAGCGCGGCCTCGCGCGCCCGGTGCTGGCCGCCGATCTCGTCGTGGTCGGTCAGGGCCCAGAGTTCGACGCCGTTGGCCTTGGCGCGTGCGGCGAGTGCTTCGGGGGTGAGGGTGCCGTCGGAGACGACGGAGTGGCAGTGCAGGTCAGCGTTGAGGGGATTCACGCAGGGATTGTAGAGAGCGTGGAAAAACGTGCCGGCATGGGGGCATCTCAGCGTTCCAGGCGCAGCACCCGGCCCTTCGGGTGGTCGGTGAGCAGGTAGAGCCAGCCGTCGGGGCCTTGCACCACGCTGCGGATGCGTTCGTCCAGCCCGGTCAGCAGCCGCTCCTCGCCCACCACCTTGTTCCCGTCCAGCGTCAAGCGCAGCAGCGCCCGGGCGGCCAGTGCGCCGACGAACAGGTCGCCCTTCCAGCCGGGATAGCGCTCGCTGGTCAGGAAGGCCATGCCGCTCGGGCCGATGGACGGCACCCAGTAGGCCAGCGGCTGCTCCATGCCGGCCTTGGCCCGGCCTTCGCCGATGGGCCGGCCGCTGCCGTATTCGGCGCCGTAGGTGATGACCGGCCAGCCGTAGTTGCGTCCGCGCAGGTCGAGGTTGAGTTCGTCGCCGCCCTGCGGGCCGTGCTCGTGGGTCCAGAGCTCGCCGCTGACGGGGTGCAGCGCCGCTCCCTGGACGTTGCGGTGGCCGTAGCTCCAGATCTCGTCGGCCTGGCGCGGCTCGCCGAGCGGCGGGTTGTCGGCGGGGACGCCGCCATCGGTGTCGATGCGAACCACCTTGCCGAGGTGGTTGGCGGTGTTCTGCGCCTCGTCCCTCAGGGTGAAGCGGTCGCCCAGGGTGACGAACAGGCGCCCGTCGCGGCCGAACACGAGCCGCGAGCCGAAGTGGGCCGAGCCGCCGGCCTTGGGACGCTGGCGGAAGATGACCTTCACGTCCTCCAGCCGGTTGCCGGCCAGCCGGCCGCGGGCCACCGCCGTGCCGTTCCGGCCGCTGTCCTCGCCCACGCCCTTCTCGGCATAGCTGAGGTAGACGCGGCCGTTGTCGGCGAAGCGCGGGTCGAGCGCCACGTCGAGCAGCCCGCCCTGGCCCTGGGCGTCCACTTCCGGTACGCCGCCGACCGGCTCGCCCAGGTTTCCCCGCGCGTCGATCAGGCGCAGGCGTCCCGGCCGCTCGGTGACCAGCATGCGGCCGTCGGGCAGGAAGGCCAGGCCCCAGGGATGGACCAGCCCCTGCGCCACGGTGCGCACCCGCAGCCCGTCGGCATCGGGGGCGCCGTCGGCACGCCGGCAGGCGGCGAGCGCCGCCACCATCATCAGCAGGAGCAAGGCTCGGCGCATGGTGTGTCTCCCCGGTTCAGGCCGGCGCCGTGCGGACGGATCCCAGGCCCTCGACGATCATCTGCACCCGTTCGCGGCCGTTGAACTCGTCGATGCGCAACTGGTAGGCGAGGGTCACCCTTTCGGCGATGGGGTCGACGCGGCCGAACCAGATCGCGTCGCGCACGCTGCCCTGGTGGCGCACGCTGAGCTTCAGGTGCTTGTCGCCGACCAGCCGCTGCGACACGACCTCGACCTCGTCGCTGAACACCGGCGCCTCGAAGGCCTGGCCCCACACCTGGGCATCGAGCGAGCGCACGGTGTCGGCATTGAAGTACTCGGCCTGCAGCGGCCCGTCGGTGAGCAGGGTGCGCGACAAGGTGGCGGCATCCAGCCATTCCGCCGCCACCTGCTGCAAGGCACGGTCGAACACGGGAAAATCTTCCTCCGCCAAGGTGCATCCGGCCGCCATCGCATGGCCGCCGAATTTCTTCAGCACGCCGGGATGACGCTTGGTGACGAGGTCGAGGGCGTCGCGCAGGTGAAAGCCCGGGATCGAACGGCCCGAGCCCTTGAGCAGGCCGTCCTGGCCCAGCGCGAAGACGAAGGTCGGCCGGTGCACCCGGTCCTTCAGCCGCGAGGCGACGATGCCGACCACGCCTTCGTGGAACTCCGGGCCGTACAAGGCCAGCGCGGCAGGCGGCGTGCCTTCGGGCATCAGCCGCTCGAGCATGTCCTCGGCCTGTTCGCGCATGCCCGACTCCAGTTCGCGCCGCTCGCGGTTGATGCCGTCGAGCAGCTGGGCGAGTTCGGCCGCACGCGCCGGGTCGTCGGTCAGCAGGCATTCGATGCCCAGCGACATGTCGGACAGCCGCCCGGCGGCGTTGATGCGCGGACCGAGGGCGAAGCCGAAGTCGGCCGCGCAGGCGCGCCGGGCGTCGCGCCCGGCGGCGCTGAACAAGGCGGCTACGCCGGGCTGCATGCGGCCCTGGCGGATGCGTTTGAGCCCCTGGGCGACCAGGCGCCGGTTGTTGGCGTCGAGCCGGACCACGTCGGCCACCGTGCCGAGCGCGACCAGGTCGAGCAGGGCGTCCAGGCGCGGCTGCGTCTCGGCGTTGAAGACGCCGCGGGCGCGCAGTTCGCCGCGCAAGGCCAGCAGCACGTAGAACACCACGCCGACCCCGGCCAGGTGCTTGCTGGCGAAGCCGCAGCCGGGCTGGTTGGGGTTGACGATCACCGTCGCGTCCGGCAGCACGATGTGCTCGCCTTCCTTGGCGGGCAGGTGGTGGTCGGTCACGACCACGTCCAGGCCGAGCCGGCGCGCGTGGGCGACGCCGGCCAGGCTGGCGATGCCGTTGTCGACCGTCAGCAGCACCTCGGGCCGCAGGTCCATCGCCAGGTCGACGATGGCGGGGGTGAGGCCGTAGCCGTGCACCGCGCGGTCGGGCACGATGTGGCACAGGCTGCCGGGTGCCGCGCCGAGCAGCGCCAGCCCGCGCAGCGCGACGGCGCAGGCGGTGGCGCCGTCGCAGTCGTAGTCGGCCACGATGCACAGGCGCTTGCGCGCCGCCAGCGCGTCGGCCAGGAAACACGCGGCCTCGCGGGCGCCCAGCAGCTCGCCCGGGGGCAGCAGGCGGGCCAGCCCGTCGTCGAGTTCCTCCGGCTGGCGCACGCCGCGGGCGGCGAACAGCCGCGCCAGCAGGGGATGCACTCCCGCCTGCTCGAGCGCCCAGGCGCTGCGCGGGGGCACGTCGCGGCGGCTGAGGGTCGGGCCGTTCATCACAGGCCCGCAATCGCCAGGTGCGCGGGGCGCACCGAAAAGACCTGCCGCAGGCGGGGCCACAGGCCCTGGGGCCGGGTGACGAAGCGTTGCGCGCGGCGTTCGCCGCACAGGGTGAGGCAAACGGCCTCGCCGTGTTGCGCGGCGGCCAGCGCCTCGGCCACGGCGGAGGCGTCGAGTGCCTTCCAGGCCTCGGCCCAGGCGGCCCAGTCGTCCGACAGCAGCGGCTGGCGCAGGCGCGTGTCGAGGCGCAGCCCGGGCGCGGCGCGCACGGGCTGGGCCCGACCGCAGCCGCTCAGCCAGAAGGAATTGACGGGCAGGGCGCCCAGGCCCACGCGTTCGTCGTTGAGCGGGTGCTGGTACAGCAGCATCTGCACTTCGTTTTGCAGGCGGCGCAGCAGGCGGGCCTGCGGATGGCCGGGCATCCAGAGGTCGATGTTGCGGCCGATGACCCGGTCGATGGACGCGCTGGGCAGGGCGTCCAGGCTGTCGTGCGAGGCATACCAGCGGGTGGGAGCGCCCCAGGCGAGTTTCCAGCCCTCGGTCTGGAAGAGCGGCAGGATGGCTTCGTAGAGTTGCTGCGAGGCCTGGGCGCTGAGGTGCAGGGCGTGCGGATCGGCCAGCACCACATGCTCGGCGCCGACGTGCCAGTGCACCGGGGTCAGCTGTGCCCAGGCCAGCGCGCCGGTGTCCACGCCATCCTGCGCGGCGGCATGCGCGGCCCAGGGCAGGCAGCCGTCCTCGCCCCGCCAGCCGAACTCGTCGGCCAGGGCGCGTTCGAACGGGGTGCTCAGGCTGTACTCGTCGCTGCCGACGGGGGGCTCGGGCGCGAGGCGTGCGAGCAGCTTGGACAGATTCGGAAGGCTCAGATCACGGAGCGCGTGCTGGCTGGCTTCGGAGACGGCCGAGGCGAACGGGATCATCAGGTGCATGGCGGATTTTATGCCGAGGGACAGAGGCCGCGTTCCGGGCTGGCGCGGGGGAGCGGCCAGCGGATCTTCCTGTCATGAAAATGTCTTCGAAGCTGCCTAGACTGGGGCGATGACCGTTGCCGCAGTACCTCTGCTCGTGTTGCTGAACCGCGAGCGATCGATTCTCGAGTTCAACCGCCGGGTGCTGGCCCAGGCCCGGCGCGCCGACGTGCCCCTGCTGGAGCGCCTGCGCTACATCTGCATCGTTTCGTCCAACATGGACGAGTTCTTCGAGGTCCGTGTCGCCGATTCCATCCAGGCCGCCCGCATGCCCGGCGCCGCGGTGTCGAGCCGCGACCTGGCCTCGGTCGCCGCCGATGCCCATGCCCTGGTCGACGACCAGTACCGCGCCTTCAACGACGAGGTCATGCCGGCGCTGGCGCGCGAGGGCATCCGCATCCTCAACCACGCCGAGCGCAGCCCGGCGCAGCGGCGCTGGGTGGATGCGTTCTTCAAGCACCAGGTGCGCCCGCTGCTGGTGCCGGTCGGGCTGGACCCGTCGCACCCGTTTCCGCAGGTGGCCAACAAGTCCCTGAATTTCATCGTGCGCCTGGGCGGCCAGGATGCCTTCGGGCGCGAGAACAGCATCGCCATCGTCAAGGTGCCGCGGGTGCTGCCGAGGGTCATCCGGCTGCCCGACGACATCGCCGGCAGCGGGCAGGCCTTCGTGCTGCTGACCAGCGTCATCCGGGCCCACTTGGCCGAGCTGTTCCCGGGGCGCGAGGTCGAGGCCTTCTCGCAGTTCCGCCTCACCCGCGACTCCGACCTTGCCATCGACGAGGAGGACGTGACCAACCTGCGCCAGGCCCTGCGTTCCGGGCTCACCACCCGCCACTTCGGCCAGGCCATCCGGCTGGAGGTGGTGGACACCTGCCCGCCCGAGCTGTCGCAGTTCCTGCTCGAACAGTTCGCGCTGCCGGACGCGGCCCTCTACCGGGTCCACGGGCCGGTGAACCTGGTGCGCCTGAATGCCCTCATCGATGCCGCCGACGCCCCGCAGCTGCGCTTTGCGCCCCACGAGGCGCCGTGGCCGGCCAGCCTGTTGCCCGAGCAGTCCTTCTTCGAACGGCTGCGCGAGGGCGACGTGCTGATGCACCATCCCTACGAGGCCTTCGAGCCGGTGGTGCAGTTCCTGCGCGAGGCGGTGCACGACCCCGACGTGCTGGCGATCAAGCAGACCATCTACCGCGCCGGCAGCGAGTCACCGCTGATGGACCTGCTGATCGAAGCCGCGCGCCGCGGCAAGGAGGTGACGGCGGTGGTGGAGCTGAAGGCCCGCTTCGACGAAGAGGCCAACATCAACTGGGCCGAGCGGCTGGAGGCGGTGGGCGCGCAGGTGGTGTACGGCATCGTCGGCCTGAAGACCCATGCCAAGCTGCTGCTGGTCACGCGGCGCGAGCAGGGGCGCATGCGCCGCTACGCGCACCTGTCGACCGGCAACTACAACGCCCGCACCGCCCGCCTCTACACCGACATCGGCGTGCTGACGGCGGACCCCGAGATCACCTCCGACGCCGACGCGGTGTTCCAGCAGCTCGCCAGCCTGGGCAAGACCCGTCCGCTGCGCCAGCTGCTGCAGGCGCCGTTCACGCTGCACCGACAGATGATCCGGCTGATCGAGCAGGTGGCGCAGGCGGCGCGCGAGGGCAAGCCGGCGCGCATCGTCGCCAAGGCGAACGCGCTCACCGACCCGCCGCTGATCGAGGCGCTGGTGGCGGCCGGGCGGGCCGGCGCGCAGATCGACCTCGTCATCCGCGGCGCCTGCATGCTGCCGCCGGGCATTCCCGGGTTGACCGACCGCATCCGCGTGCGTTCGGTGGTGGGCCGGCTGCTCGAGCACTCGCGGGTGATGTACTTCCGCTGGGGCTCCTCCGATGCCGAGGAGGCGCTCTACCTGTCGAGCGCCGACTGGATGGGGCGCAACATGTTCCGCCGCATCGAAGTGGCCTGGCCGGTGCGCGACCCGGCGTTGCGCCAGCGCACCATCGACGAATGCCTGGTGCCCTGCCTGCACGACGCGCAGGACGCCTGGCAGCTGCACGCCGACGGCCGCTACACCCGCTGCGGCACGGACGGGCCGAGCGCGCAGCAGGCCTTGCTGCAGCTGCATTCGGCGCGGGGGACCTGATGGACCTCGTCCTCTGGCGTCATGCCGAAGCCCAGGCGGCGCGCGAAGGCGAGGACGACCTCGCCAGGGCCTTGACCCCGAAGGGCGAGCGGCAGGCGCAGCGCATGGGCGAATGGCTCAACCAGCGCCTCGCGCATTCCACCCGCATCCTGGTCAGCCCGGCCCTGCGCAGCCAGCAGACGGCCAAGGCGCTGGAACGCCGCTTCAAGACCGTGCCGGCCCTGGCGCCCGAGGCTTCGCCGGTGGGCCTGCTGAGCGCGGTGCGCTGGCCCGACTCCAGCGAGCCGGTGCTGGTGGTCGGCCACCAGCCCGCGCTGGGCCAGCTCGCCGCGCTGCTGCTGGCCGAGGTGCCGCAGGCCTGGGTCATCAAGAAGGGCGCGGTCTGGTGGCTGCGCCAGCGCGAACGCGGCGGGGTGTCGCAGGTGGTGCTGCAGGCGGTGATGGGGCCGGACTGCGTGTGAACTCAGCCGGCCTGCGGTGGCTGGAAGAAACCGTTCATCTGGTTCAGGCGGCCGTCGCTGTCGTGCAGCAGGTAGCTGGCGCCTTCAAGCAGCAGGCGGCCTTCGCCGTCCACCATGTGCCAGTGGGCCAGGCTGCGCTCGTGGTGGCTGATGAAGCCGGTGGTGACAAAGGACACGCCCGGTGTCTGCTCCTGCGTCAGGGCCATGTAGTCGCACAGGTCCGCGTGCCCAGTGAGCTGCACCAGCGGGTCGGTGTAGAGGCACGCCGGGTTCACGCAGGGTGCGAGGGCCTCCAGCCTGGCGGCGGGGTCTGTCTCGGACCAGGCGCGGGCATAGGCGTTCCAGGCGGCTTGCGCGGGATGGAGGGAGGTCGTTGGCATGGAGATCGGTGCAAGAGTTCAGGAGGCCGCGACTGTATGGACCGCCTGCTGACACCGTCTTGTCAGCAGCTTGCCTTGCCCGTGCTCCTGACCTGCAGGCGGAACCGGCTTGCGCGTTCCCAGACCCCCATCTCCTCGTTGAGCAGGAACCAGGTGCGGGGATGCGCATCGACCCACTCGGGCGTCACCGACAGCACGGCGTGGCGGTCCTGGCGGTGCAGGTCGAGGGCCGGCACGTCGGTTTCCACCCGCGCATGGCAGTTGATGATGGCCAGGCGCAGGCTCAGCACCTGCCAGGCGAAGGCTTCCTCCTCGAGCTGTGTCTCGACCTTGCGCAGGCCGCCGCGCTGCGCCAGCACCAGGTCGGCCAGCCGGCGCTGCTGCGATTGCGAGAACCCCGCCGCGTCGACATGGCTCAGCAGGTAGGCGCTGTGGCGGTGGTGGTCGTGGTGCGAGACCATCATGCCGATCTCGTGCAGGGCGCAGGCCCATTGCAGCTCGCGGCCGGGCAGGGGGTCTTCGCCGTCGGCCAGCCGGGCATGCAGCGAGGCGGCCACGCCGGCGACACGCGCGGCGTGGGCGACGTCGATCTCGAAGCGCCGCTGCAGCTCGCGCACCGAGGCGTCGCGCAGGTCGTGCTGGGCGCACCCGCCGCCCGGCGTGGCGTGCTGCCGCTCGTCGAGGTCGAAGATCACGCCCTGGCGCAAGGCGCCGCGGGCCGGTTGCAGCGCCTCGATGCCGAAGTGGGTGGCCAGCGTGTACAGGATGGCCACGCCGCCGCCGATCACCGTGCGCCGGTCTTCCTTCAGGCCGGGCAGGTCGAGCCGGTCGATGCGGCCGGCCTTCAGGCATTGGCCGATGCACCAGCGCAGGGCGTCGGGGGTGATGACCCCGTCGGTGACCCCGCTGGCGGCCAGGATCTGCGACACGGCGCCGGCCGTGCCGGACGAACCCAGCGCCTCGCTCCAGTGCTGGGGCGCGAAGGGCACCAGCGCTTCCTCGAGTTCGGCGCCGGCGGCGACCTGGGCCGCGCGGAACGCCTGTTCCGTGAAGCGGCCGTCGGGAAAGTAGCGCATCGACAGGCTGACGCTGCCGATGCGGAACGACTCGGCACGCTGCGGCGTGCGCCCCTGGCCGAGGATCATCTCGGTGGAGCGTCCGCCGATGTCGATGACCAGCCGGCGTGCCTCGGAAGGCTGCAGCCGGGCCACGCCGGCATAGATGAGGCGGGCTTCCTCGCGGCCGGAGATGATCTCGATGCCGTGCCCGAGCACGGCCTGGGCGCGGGCGAGGAACAGCTCGCGGTTGCGCGCTTCGCGCAGGGTCTGGGTGGCCACCGCCCGGACCTGCGAGCGCGCATAGCCGCTCAGGCGCTGGGCAAACCGTGTCAGGCAGGCCAGCCCGCGCTGCATGGCCTCCTCGGTGAGCATGCCGCTGTCGTCCAGGCCGGCCCCGAGCCGCACGGTTTCCTTGAGGTAGTCGATCCGCTTGTAGCGGCCGGGGCTGAGTGCGCCGATCTCCAGGCGGAAGCTGTTGGACCCGATATCGATGGCGGCGAGATGGCCGGGCCGGAGAAGGGCCGGCTCTGCGGAAGAAACGCGCTGAAGACTCATGCCGGCGATTCTCCCGTGTTTTTGTGACAGCGGCGGCCCGGCGGCGCAGGAGCCGGGCAAGAAACATCCCGGCCGGACAGGCGGCGGGACGTCGACGGGTGCGCGCCGGCGGCCTTGCCTGCACGGCGCGAAGGGTCGCAGCAGGAAAACGGCTTCCTTCCTAGAATGCCATGCCCTGCCTTGCCCGGCAGCTCAGCCAAGGAGATCGCCCATGCTTCTCGACGAACTGGACAGCCTGACCCCCTCCCGGGACTTCAACCGCCGAGATTTCGTGCGCACGACCGTGGGATCCGGTTTCGCGGCGGCGGTCCTGCCGGTCTCCGCGCAGACCCTGCGGACCGACAGCGAGGGCCTGAGCGCCGGCCCGGTGAGCATTCCGGTCGGCGATTTCAGGATGCCGGCCTACCGCGCGGCGCCGCAAGGCAGGACCGGCCTGCCGGTGGTGCTGGTGGTGTCCGAGATCTTCGGTGTCCACGAGCACATCGCCGACGTGGCCCGCCGCTTCGCCAAGCTGGGTTACCTGGCCATCGCGCCCGAGCTGTTCGTGCGCCAGGGGGACGCCAGGGCCTACACCGAAACCTCCCGGCTGCTCAGCGAGGTGGTGTCCAAGGTGCCGGACCAGCAGGTCCTGTCCGACCTCGATGCCACGGCCGCCTGGGCCAAGGGGCAGGGCGGCGACCTGACGCGGCTGGGGGTCACCGGCTTTTGCTGGGGCGGTCGCATCACCTGGCTGTATGCGGCGCACAGCGCGGCGGTGAAAGCCGGCGTGGCCTGGTACGGCCGCCTGGTGGGCGAGGCCACGCCGCTGGCTCCGCGGCAGCCGGTCGACGTCGCCGCGCAGCTGAACGGCCCGGTGCTCGGGCTCTATGGCGGGGCCGACGCCGGCATCCCGCTTGACACGGTTGATAAGATGCGGGGTGCCCTGGCGGGCGGCAATGCCGCGGCCAGGAAGTCCGAGATCGTGGTCTATCCCGACACGCCTCATGCCTTCCATGCCGACTACCGCCCCAGCTACCGCAAGGCGGCGGCCGAGGACGGCTGGAGGCGGTGCCTGGCCTGGTTCAAGGCGAACGGCGTGGCCTGATCGGGCGGCGACGGGTCGGCCAAGCCGCGCCCAGCGCGGCATTTTTGATTTGACGGGGCGCTGCGGCGCCCCGATTGGCGAGTGAACGTGATGGCCCTGGCATGACCCTTCTCTACATCGTGATCGCAACCTTCGCCGGCGGCCTGCTGTCGGTGCTGATCGCCGCCAGCCTGACCGTCGCCGTGCTGAGCAAGGTGGTGCACCACCTGGTGAGCCTGTCGACCGGCGTGCTGCTCGGCACGGCCCTGCTGCACGTATTGCCCGAGGCCTTCGAAGGCTCGGCCGACCCGCACGGCCTTTTCCTCACCCTGCTGTGCGGCCTGTTGTTCTTCTTCCTGCTCGAGAAGGCCGAGCTGTACCGCCATGGCCACCACCACGAG
>CBIHOH010000079.1:0-22962 GCA_966211755.1 uncultured Rhizobacter sp.
CGCGGCTTCACGACCGAGGAACTGGCCGACCGCCTGGTGCCCGACCTCGGCCTCGACGAGCAGGGCACGCTGCGTCTGGACTTCGGGCCGCGCCGCTTCGTCGTCGCCTTCGACGAGACCTTGAAGCCCTTCGTGAGGGACGGCCAGGGCACGCGGCTGAAGGACCTGCCCAAGCCCCTCAAGAGCGACGATGCGGCGCTGGCCGGGGCCGCCACCGAGCGCTACAAGCAGATCAAGAAGGACGCCAAGGCCGTCGGCAGCCTGCAGATCATCCGGCTGGAGATGGGCATGGTGGCCCGCCGCCGCTGGAGCGCCGCCGACTTCAGGCAATTCTTCATCGACCATCCACTGATGCGCCACCTGGCCGCGCGCGTGGTCTGGGGCGTGTACGTCGACGGGCGCATGACCCAGGGCTTCCGCGTCGCCGAGGACTTGAGCCTGGCCGACGGGAACGACGAACTCTTCATCCTGCCCGAGGACGCCAGCGTCGGCCTCGCCCACGTGCTGGAGATGCCCGCGGCACTGCAGGACGCCTTCGGCCAGGTCTTCGCCGACTACGAGATCCTGCAGCCCTTCAAGCAGCTGGGCCGCGAGACCTTCGGCCTGACCGAGGCCGAGAAGGCCGGCCACGAGATCACCCGCTTCAAGGACAAGGCGGTCGCCATCGGCAGCGTGATGGGCCTGGGCAACCGGGGTTGGGAGCGTGGTGCCGCCGAGGACGGCGGCTGGGTGCACCAGTTCCACAAGCCGCTGCCCGGCGGCCTGCAGGCCGACCTCGAGCTCGACCCGGGCACCGTGATCGGCGAGCCGTCGTACGAGCCTAAGCAGAAGCTGCCCTCGATCAGCCTGCGCAAGGCCCGCACCTGGGACAAGGAAGGCCTGGTGGCCTTCGCCGCCCTCGACCCCATCCTCGCCAGCGAACTGCTGCGCGACATCGAATTGCTCGCCCCGTTCAAGGAAACCGCATGAAGCCCGTGCCCTCCCGCTCGCAACGCCCGCCCGCGGAGCAGCTCTACGCCGACGAACTCGCCTTGCTGAAGCGCGAAGACCGGGGGCCGACCCCGCCGGGCTGGCAGTTGTCGATGAAATCGGTGCTGCGTTTCATGATGGGCGACGAAGGCATCCGCCAGAAGATGGTCTGTTCGCCCAGCCTGATCGAACGCGCCATGGTGACCCTGGCCTCGAACCGGGCCCTGCTGCTGGTGGGCGAGCCCGGCACCGCCAAGAGCCTGCTGTCGGAGCTGCTCGCGGCGGCCATCGGCGGCACGAGCACGCTCACCATCCAGGGCAGCGCGGCCACCACCGAGGACCAGATCAAGTACGGCTGGAACTACGCCCTGCTGCTGAACGACGGGCCCTCGCCGCGCGCCCTCGTGCCCTCGCCGCTGTACCGCGCGATGCAGGAGGGCAAGATCGTGCGCTTCGAGGAGATCACCCGCTGCCCGCCCGAGGTCCAGGACGGCCTGCTGTCCATCCTGTCGGAGCGACTGCTGATGGTGCCCGAGCTGGCCAGCGACAACGCCGTCTTCGCCGCGCCCGGCTTCAACCTCATCGCCACCGCCAACACCCGCGACCGCGGCGTGAACGAGATGTCGGCGGCGCTCAAGCGCCGCTTCGCCTTCGAGACGGTGTTCCCCATCGCCGACTACGACCAGGAGCTGGCCCTGGTGAGGAGCGAGGTGGCCCGGCTGCTGGCCCAGGACCGCATCGACGTGGCACCGGCCGAGGAGGTGCTGGAGGTGCTGGTCACCACCTTCCGCGAGCTGCGCCAGGGCGTGGACAAGGAAGGCGGCGCGAGCGAACGCCTGTCGACCGTGGTCAGCACCGCCGAAGCGGTGAGCGTGGCCCACGCGGTGGCCCTGCGCGGCCACTACCTGCGCGGCGGGGCGGGCGAGCCGGCCGACATCGTCGAAGCGCTCGCCGGCGCCGCCGCCAAGGACAATGCGGACGACCTGGTGAAGATCCGCCGCTACATCGAGCACCGGGCCGCCAGGCGCAAGGGCGCGCACTGGAAGGCCTTCCACGCGGCGCGCCACCTGCTGCCCACATGACGGTCGAGATCATCGGCATCCGCCATCACAGCCCGGCCTGCGCCCGGCTGGTGGCACAGACCATCGCGGGCCGCAAGCCCTTCGCGGTGCTGATCGAGGGGCCCAGCGACTTCAACCCGCGCCTGGCCGAGCTGCGCCTTGCCCACACCCTGCCGGTGGCGCTGTACAGCTACAGCAACGAAGGCGACCGGCCGGCGCAGTGCTGGTTTCCTTTCCTCGACTATTCGCCCGAATGGGTGGCGCAACGGCTCGGCCACGAGGCGGGCGCGCTGGTGCGCTTCATCGACCTGCCGCACTGGGCCTACCGCGCGCTGCCCGACAGCCGCGAGGCGCCGTCCCGACTCGCCCCAGAACCCGAACGCTCGCGCTACGCCAAGGTCGTGCAACGCCTGTGCGAACGCTTCGGCTGCGACGGCGACGATGCGCTCTGGGACCACCTCTTCGAATCGCTGCCGCCGGAGACCGGCACGGCCGAGCTGAGGCGCCGCCTGGACCTCTACTTCGACGAGCTGCGCGCCGGCGATGCCGGGACCGAACAGGACCGGGCGCGCGAACACACGATGTCGCAGTGGGTCGCCTGGGCCCAGGCGCGGGCCCTCGCGGAGGCCGGCGACGGCCTGGTGCTGGTGATCTGCGGCGGCTGGCACAAGCGGGCCATCGAGGCGCTCTGGCCCGGCCTGGACGGCAGCGCCGAGCCGCCCAGCCCGGCACCGGCCGATGAACGCGCGGCCGGCAGCTACCTCGTCCCCTACGAATACCGGCAGGTGGACGCGCTCGGCGGCTACCGCTCGGGCATGCAGTCGCCGCTGTTCTACCAATGGGCCTGGCAGGACGGCATGGCCGCCGCCGGCGAGCGCGCCGTCGAACACATCGTCGCCCGCCTGAGGCGGCGCAAGCTCGCCTTGTCGACCGCCGACCTGCTGGCCTTCCAGCACACGCTGCAGGGCCTGAGCCGCCTGCGCGGACATGCGGTGGCCCTGCGCCACGACATCCTCGATGCGCTGCAGTCGGCCATCGTCAAGGAAGCCCTGGACGCCCCGCCGCCCTGGGTCTCGCAAGAGCTGCTGGGCCCGCAGGACCATCCCGCGCTGCGCGAGGCGCTGATGGCCCTGACCGGCGACGAGGCCGGCCGGCTGCATGCCGACACCCCGCTGCCGCCCCTGCTGCACGACGTGACACGCCGGCTGGCGCAGGCCGGCCTGCAGGCGCAGCGCACGCCGCGCCGGCTGCTGCTCGACCGCCGCCGCGACAGCGACGGCAGCGCCGCGGCCACGCTGTGGCAGCTGCAGCTGCTGGGCGTGCACGGGGCCCGGCTCGACGAGACCCGGGCGCCGCACGCCTCGCGCCAGTTGCGGCCCGAGCTGCGTTTCGAGGAACACTGGACACTGACACAGGACGATCGCTGGTTTCCCGACCTGATCGAAGCCGCCATCCATGGCGCCACGCTCGAGGCGGCATCGCGCAACGCCCTGCTGGAGCAGGTCCGCGACGCCGCAGGCCATGCCGGCCGTTCGGCCGAATGCCTGCTGCACGCGCTGCGTGCAGGGCTGATGGACATGGGCGGCGCGCTCGCCGCGCAGCTGCGCTCGACCCTGCCCCACGCCCACGACCTCGGGGCGCTGGCCGGCGCCGCCCACCTGCTGCTGGACGTCTGCCACACCGGCTTCTGGGGCACCGACACCCAGGCCTTGCTCGACGACACGCTGGCCGAGCTGGCCGAGCGCATCCTCTGGCTGCTGGAGGAACGCCAGGGCGGCTCGCCCGGGCAACTGGGCGACGACGTGAGCGCGGTGCGGGTGTTCGATGCCCTGTTGCGCCTGGATGGCGGCCGCGACAGGGAGTTCACCCTGGAGACCTTGCTCCGCTTCGCCCGCTCCACCGGCAAGCCGCCGGGGCTGCGCGGCGCGGCGCTGGCCGTGGCCTACACCCATGGCGGACTGGGTGCCGAGCCGACCGCGCAGATCGTCGCCCTCACCCGCGCCGTGCCGCCGCGCGAGGCGCTGGGCGATTTCCTGTACGGCCTGTTCTCCTGCGCCCGTTCGCTGGCGACCGGGTCCGACGGCATCGTGCGGGCCGTGCACGGCGCGCTCGACAGCATGGGCACGGAGGACTTCCTGGTCGCGCTGCCCTCGCTGCGCAGCGCCTTCTCCTGGTTCCCCCCGCGCGAGCGCGGCGCGCTGGCCGCGATGGTGGCCCGCCTGCTCGGGCTGTCGACGGCCGAACAATCGCGCCTGCTGGCGCTGCACCAGGGCAGCGCCGCCTTGATCGACGCCAGGCGCATCGAGGCGCAGGCGCTGGCCTGGGCCTCGGCCTACGGAGTGAAGGCATGAACAAACCCGTGCTCACCCTCTCGGCCAGCGAGCGCTGGCGGCTGCTGCTGGGCGAGGCGGCGCAGCCCGGCCTGCAAGGCGGCCTGGGGACCCGGGGCGGCGCCATGGACCGCGCCCTGGCCTGGCTGTACGGCCGCGACGACGCCGTGGACGACACCGACCGCCTCGACCGGCACGGCGGCAGCGAGGCCTCGCGGCTCAGCGTGCCGGAATGGATCAACGAGATCCACGAGCTGTTCCCCAAGGAAACCATAGAGCGCCTGGAGCGCGACGCCATCGAACGCTACGGCATCGACGAGGTGGTGACCAACCTCGAGGTGCTGGAGCGGGCCGAGCCCAACCCCGCGCTGCTCGAGGCCGTGATGCGCACCAAGCACCTGATGAACCCGCAGGTGCTGGCGATGGCACGCAAGCTGGTCGCCAAGGTGGTGGCCGAGCTGATCGAGAAACTGGCCAAGGAGATCCAGCGCTCGTTCAGCGGCACGCGCCGCCGGCAGCGGCTGGGCGTGCAAGGCTCGATGAGCCAGTTCGCCGCCCGCGAGACGCTGCGGCGCAACCTGCGCCACTACGACGCGGCGCGGCGCCAGCTCGTCATCGACAGGCCGATGTTCTACCTGAACCACCGGCGCACGCTCGAGCCCTGGCAGGTGATGCTGCTGGTCGACCAGAGCGGCAGCATGGTCAGCTCGGTCATCCACTCGGCGGTGACCGCCTCCTGCCTGTGGGGACTGCCCGGCGTCAAGACCCACCTGATCGCCTTCGACACCCAGGTCGTCGACCTGAGCGACCGGGTGCAGGACCCGGTCGAGCTGCTGATGGGCGTGCAGCTCGGCGGCGGCACCCACATCGGCAAGGCGGTCGGCTATGCCGCCGACCGCATCGAGGTGCCGCGGCGCAGCATCCTGGTGATCGTGAGCGACTTCTACGAGGGCATGGCCGAACACGTGCTGCTCGGCCATGTGCGCGCCCTGGTGGCGCAGGGCACGCAGGTGCTCGGCCTGGCGGCGCTGAACGAACGCGCCGATCCCGACTACGACCGGGCCCTGGCCGCCCGGCTGGTCGACGCCGGCGCCCACGTCGGCGCGATGACACCCGGCCAGCTGGCCAACTGGCTGGCGGACAAACTGACATGAGCGAACTTCCCTGCCCGCGTCCCGACCTGCTGCACCTGTCGCCCGAGGCCCTGGCCCAGGTGGCCAACCTGGGCGTGGTGAAACGCGCCGTGCGCGAGCTCGACGGCGGCTACCGGCCCGAGCTGTCGCTGGATACCGAGGCCACGCTGGTGGCGCGTTTCTCCGACGGCCTCGTCACGACCTGGGCGCGCGGCAAGCCGATCCAGCACAGCCATTGCAGCTGCGGCGCCGCCAGCGTGTGCCGGCACCGCATCATCGCCGCGCTGGCCTACCGCGCCGAGGCGGCCGCGGCAGCGCCCGGAGGAGCGGCCGACTCGCCGGACTCCCCGGGCCGGGCCGACGACGACACGCTGCGGCGCCTGGTCCCGCCGCTGCTGCTGCAGGCGGCCGAGCAGCAGCGGGCGCAGGGCCTGAGCGTGGACCTGCGCCGGCGAGCCTCGGGCGAGCCCTGCGACACCGCCCGGCTGCCCTCGGCGACGGTGCGCTTCTGGGCCGGCTCCGCCATCGAGGCGGCACGCTGCGACTGCATCCACGCGACCGCCTGCGATCACCTGGCCCTCGGGGTCTGGGCCTTCAGGCAGGCCGACGCCGAACAGCCCCGGGCCGCCTCGGCCCAGGTCCGGCTGGGCCATGCCGGCAGCCGCTTCGCCGTCGATGCCCAGCCCTACCACGCCCTGGTCGAGTCGCTGCTGCGTCATGGCGTGACACAAGGCGTGGCGCCGCTGGTGCAGGCGCTGAGCACGGCCACCGCAGCGGCGCGCGGCACGGGCGCCGTCTGGCTCGACCATCTGCTGGCCGAGCTCGAAGCCTGGGCCTCGTCCTACGACCGGCGCAGCGCCCTGTACGAGCCGGGCCGCGGGGTGAGCCTGCTGGCCGAACTGTCGCTGCGGCTGGGCGCGGGCGGCCTGCCCGGCCATGCCCTGGCGGTGCTGGGCGTGGGCCAGGTGCAGGAAACCGCTCTCGACCGGCTGCGCCTGATGTGCCTGGGCGCACGCACCGAACGCGACGGCGAACAACGCCGCACCCGCCTGGTCATGGGCGACATCGACACCGGCACGCGCATGATCCTCAGCCACGACTGGAGCGTGCCCGAGGCCCGGCTCGCGCAGGAGGCCACGCAACGCGCGGCCGAGCGCCTCGCGCCCGGCGTGCGCCTGGAGCAGCTGGCGCAGGGCCAGGTGCTGGCCCAGCAGGCCAGGCGCCTGGCCGACGGCAGCCTGAGGCTCGCCAAGGCGCGCAGCTCGCAGAACAGCGTGTTGCCGCAAGCGGCCGACTGGTCGCTGCTGCGCCCCCCGCTGCGTTTCGAGTCCGTGGCGCAACTGGTCGCGCACCAGTGCACCCATCCGACCGCCGCGCTGCAGCCGCGCCATGCCGCCGGGCAGTTCACCGTCTTCACCCCGGCCGGGGTCGACGATGTGCTGTTCGACCCCAACGAACAGGCGGTGGTGGCGCTGCTGCGCGACCGCGACGACCGGCAGCTCGTCGTGAGACGCACCCACGAGCAACACACCCGGCACGCCCTGGATGCCCTGGCCGGCGCGCTCGGTGGCCACTTCGGCCCGCTGCGCCACGTGGCGGGCGTGCTGCGCTGGGAGCGCGGCGTGGCGCAGATCGAGGCCTGGGCGCTGGCCTGCGACCGCGTGGTGGTGCCCGACTTCTCGGGCCCCTGCGGCGCCCTCGACAAACTGCCCCTGGGCTCGGCCGCGACCGAGGGCGGCGACCCCGTCGGGCAGGCGCTGGCGCAGCTGCGCGACGCGCTCGGCAGCCTGCTGCACCACGGCCTGTCGCACTTGCCGCGCAGCTGGCACGGCGACGCCGCGGCGCTGGGCCGGCGCCTGCAGGGCCTCGGCCTGCAGGCCCTGGCGCAGCGGCTGGAGGGTTTCGCGACGCTGCTGCGGGCCGCCTCGGCTCACCCGGCATCGACGGAGCTCGCCGCCGACTTCGGCGTGCTGGTCGCCCTGCTGCAGTTGCACGAGGACGCACAGGTGGTGGTGGCCGGGCAGGAACCGGCCGCGGCCTGAAACGCCGGGCGGGCGGCCGCCTTCAAGGCTTGCGCGGGCGCTGGCGCCGGCACAGCTCCTCCAGCGTGGGGCCGCCCTCGGCGCCCATCAGGCCCGCATACACCCCGCAGGGCCAGACAAGGCCGCCGTACTGCTCCATGTACCAGTAGGGCGGCTCCGAGGCGCAGATCTCGATGTGCTTGACGCGCCATCGCCGGTCGACCTGCCGGGCCACCACCCACAGCATCTTGTCGAGCTCGGGGTGGCAGTCCTTCGCCAGGCGCCAGTCCGGCTCGCCGCCGCGGGCCGAGACCAGGCTGCCCACCAGCACCGCCCAGCCGCGGTCGACCTGCAGCGAATCGACCTTGATGCGCACCGACTGGCCGGCCAGGGCCGCGGCCGAGGGACGCACGGCGTCGAGCAAGGCCCGCCTTTCGGCCGGCGCCGGCTCGCCGGCCGCGGCCAGGAAGACGGCCAGACTCAGGGCCAGGAACAGAAAGATCTTGGGCATGACACGGACGGTGGCGAAGCTGGCGGGCGAAGGGCGGGGGCCGGCTGCAGCCGGCTCGGCCTATCCTAGCGGAGACCCGGGGCGACACCCGGCCTTCCACCGCTCAAATGGCGGCCCGCAGCGCCCGCGGCGACAACCCGTAGTGCTGGCGAAAGCGCACCGAGAAACGCGATGCGCTGGCATAGCCGCTGGCTTCGGCGATCTCGCCCACCGGCCGGGCGCTGGTCTGCAGCCACTGCAGCGCCACCCCCAGCCGCACGCCCTCCAGGATGCCCCGGAACGAGCGCCCTTCGGCCGCCAGCTGGCGGCGCAGCGTGGATGCGCCGAGGTTCAGGCGCTCGGCGGCGCGCGCCACGGTCCAGTCGCCGGCCGGGTCCAGCATCAGCAGCTGTTGCAGCCGGGCGCTCAGCGGATCGCGCCGGTCGATCAGCAGGGGGCCGGCGTGCCCGCCCAGGCTCAAGGCCAGCAGCAGCCCCTCCAGGTGATGCACGCGCAAGGGGCCCGGTGCGTCGCCCGCCAGGCAGGCCAGCAGCTGTGCCCAGGCGTCCGCGACGTAGCGGTCCAGCGGCACGCACAGGCTGGCCGTGGGCGCCGCGGCGATCTGCGCGTCGAGCCCGGCGCCATGCCGCTGCCGGAAACCACGCAGCAGCTCGGGAGAGAAACTGACCAGGTCCGTGGCATAACCGCGCGGCCCCGGCAGGTTGGCCACGCCGACTTCCTCCCCTGCCGGCAGCAGGAGCAAGTGCTGCGGGCCCGCACGCAGCTCTCGGCTGCCCCGCTGCACCCGCTTCTCGCCCAGCCGCACGTGACACAGCGTGGGCAGGAAGATCGACACCCGGCGCAACACATGCGCCTGGCGGGCCTCGATCAAGCCGGCTTCGATGCGCCGTTCACTGTGGAGGATGCTTTGCCCCGCGCTCATGGATCAGATGTCCCGGATTGGAGGGCCCGCCGACAGGCCCGGTGGATGGAGACGCGCCAGGAGCGTGCCCCTGCCCGGCCGGACGGCAGGCACGACTCCCCCTCGCGCCGGGACCTCGATCAGCGCCGGTAGGTCGCGGTCAGCTGCGCCTTCGCCAGCGCATGGCTGTTCAGCATATAGCCGACCATGGCCCCGCTGGCATTCTCGTCCAGAGGCAGCTGCTCCACCTTCAAGGCCCAGACCGTGAACTGGTAACGGTGGGGCTTGTCGCCCACCGGCGGACAAGCCCCGCCGAAGCCGGATCGGCCGTAGTCGGTGCGCCCTTGCACGGCGCCCGCCGGCAGTTTGCCGCCGGCGCTGCCGGCGCCGGCCGGCAGCGAGGTCGTGCCCGGCGGCAGGTTGACCACGGTCCAGTGCCACCAGCCGCTGCCGGTGGGGGCATCGGGATCGTAGACGGTGATCGCGAAGCTCCGGGTGCCGGCCGGCGCGCCGCGCCAGGACAACTGCGGCGACACATTGCCGCCCTCGCAGCCGAAGCCCTTGAACACCTGACGCGAATCGAGGGCCCGGCCCTCGGCCACATCGGTGCTTTCCAGGACGAACTCGGCGGCCTGGGCGGCCAGGGTCAGACTCAACAAGGGAATCAGGAGCCAGATGGGTTTCATGGATGTTCTCATGGTAGGTGAATGAAGGAATGCAGAGTCTGCCGGCCGCAGCCGCGCCCGGGGGTGCCGCCACGCTCGCCGTTTGTGCCGAAACGCTCACCCGTCCCGCGCCACGGCGGTCGCTGCCCGCAACACCTCTCGCCGATCGCACGCCCCCCCAGCCCGGGGGGGCCGCCCCCTGGCTGGGTCACAGCCTGTTACTCTATGATCCCGGCAAGCCTGCTCATCCGCGGCAGCTCCATGTTTCACCAGCAGTACCCTCGCATGAACAAGTTCCGCCTCCGCACCCTGGCCGCCGTTTTGGTCGGTGCCACAGCCTTCCTCGGTATGTCGGCGCACGCTTCGCTGACCTTCACCGGCGTCGCCTGTGATTCGAACGGCATCACCATGACCGCCCAGCCCGGCTACCTCGATTGCTCCGGCGCGTGGGCCGGCAACAACAAGAACCAGTCCGAGGACGTGTCGGCCCAGATCCTGTCGAACTGGGGCTTCACGGCCCTGGCCGCGCAAGACATCACGGGCAACAAAGCCGGCAGCTCGTCGGGCAGCCTGAGCTTCGCCACGCAGACCGGCCTGTTCGCCATCTCGTTGAAGGCCGGCGACGCGTTCAGCCTGTACGAATTCGACGGTTCCCTGGTGGCCGGCGGCATTTCGTCGGTGTCCTTCGACACCCTGGGCGTCGGTTTCCTGTCCGGCCGCAAGAAAAACCCGCATTTCGGCCAAGGCCTGTCCCATGCCGACCTGTACGGCAGCCTCGTTCCCGTGGCCGCACCCGTCCCCGAACCCGCCTCGGCGGCCTTGATGGTGGCCGGCCTGGGCCTGGTCGGTTTCATGGCTCGTCGCCGCAAGGCCTGACCTGGACCGACGCGGCAGCCTCGGGCTGCCGCAAGCTCGGCCCCATCGGTGCCGTGGCCGGTCCCACCCGGCCCGCCCCCTGCGTCTTCAGGTCTGAAGACGCAGCTTCCGCCCATCGCGGCGGCCCTCCCCCTGCTCCTGCCCCACCCGGTCGAAGATCGGGCAGTGGATCGCTGTCGAGCCTCGGCTCATGCAGCGAATCGATCCGGTGCTCTTCATTCCTTCTCCGCAGCGCAGCCGCTGTCTTGTGAAGCGCATCGGTTTGCTTGCGTGAATCCGGAAACAACTCACGATCTTTCGCGTGATGTCATTCGATGGTGGAATTCCATGCTCCAATTCCACCATCCATGAAAAAACTCGACGCCATCGACAAGGAACTGCTGCGCTTGCTCCAGCAGGACGCGGAAATGCCGATGGCCAAGCTGGCGGAAGCGGTGAACCTGTCGCCCACGCCGTGCTGGCGGCGGGTGCAGCGCTTGAAGGAGGACGGCTTCATCACCCGGCAGGTCGCCCTGCTCGACCCACGCAAGCTCAACCTCGGGGTCACCGTCTTCGTGTCGGTGCGCACGAACCAGCACAGCGAGGCCTGGTTCGAGAAGTTCCATGCCGCGGTCAAGGCCATGCCCGAGGTGGTCGAGTTCTATCGCATGAGCGGCGACATCGATTACCTGCTGCGTGTGGTCGTGCCCAGCATCGCCGACTACGACACGGTCTACAAGCGGCTCATCCGTGCCTCGGAGCTGTTCGACGTGAGCTCGAGCTTCGCCATGGAGGAGATCAAGCTCACGACGGCACTGCCCCTGGCCTACGCCTGAGCGCACGCCGGAAGGTGCCGCGCGAGGCTCAGCCGGCGGCGTCGCGCCGCAGGCGCTGCGCGATGCGCGAGAACACCGGACGCAGTTGCTCCCAGGCCTCGCCGATCAGCGACGGCGGGCAACGCACCGGGCCGATGGCCCCGCGTTCGAGCAGATCGCCCTTGCAGGCGAACACCACGCTGTTGCTGCCGCCCGGTTCGTCCAGGCACAACACGGCCGCCCCGAAGCTGCCGCGGATGCGCTCCAGGTAGACCGGGAAATTCGGGTGCGTCGAATGCAGGTTGACCACCATCAGGCCGTCCGGGCGCAGCACGTCGCGGCAGTCGTCGTAGAAGCGCGAGGTCCCCAGCGCGGCCGGCATGCCTTCGGCATCGAAGGCGTCGACCATCAGCACGTCGAAACGTTCGGGCGTCTCCGCCACGAACCGGGCGCCATCGGCGGCCAGGACCCGGAAGCGCGCGCTGTCGGGCGGCACCTTGAAAGCCTCGCGCAGCTCGATCACATGGGGGTTGATCTCGACCACCGTGATCGCGCCGCCCGGCAGGTGGCGGTGGCAGAACTTGGCCAGCGAGCCGCCTCCCAGGCCGATCATCGCCAGCGCCGACGGCCGGGGCTTGAACAACAGGAAACCCATCATGGTGCGGGTGTAGTCCAGGTCCAGCACGTCCGGACGCTGGATTTCCATCCGGCTCTGGATCGCCGAGATCGAAAAGTACATCGTCTTCGAGTTCAGCCCTTCGTGGACGAAGGGCTTGACCATCTCGGGCCCGGCGGACGGCGCCCGCTCCCAGGCGTCCACATCCGTCACGGGCTCGTGCGGCAGACGGCCCGCGTCTTCAGGCACCGGCATCCGTTGCTGGCGCGGCCGGACCGCCCCAGGAGGCATCGTCGTCGGCCCAGAGCTGCAGGGCCGCGCCGCGCGACTTGAGCGTGGCGGTGAACTTCGGCAGTTGCTCGTCGGGCAGGTGCTGCCAGGCCGGGTGCACCACGCCACGATCGAGTTCGCTGCCGTGCAGCGCCCAGCGTTTGCCGAACGCCCGCATGGCATCGCGCGGGGTCGCCAGGTCGTGCGCGGGCAGCGAGTCGGTGGGCAGGTCGCCGCTGATGACCCAGTGCCCGATCCACTCCGGCCGGTCGCGGCTCTCGACCGCCCAGATGCTGGCATAGGGCATGACGAAGAAGGCCGGCCCGTCGCCCACCCGGCCATGGGCGATGCCCTGGCGTTCGAGGTAGGCGAGGACATCGGCCCGCCGGGCCTCGCACCAAACGCTTTCGTCGCTCGTCTCGGGAGTGCTCATGGACGGCTCAGCGCGCGACGGATTCGGGAAGCTCGATCTTCACGTCGAGCACGTCGGTATCGCCCTGGCGCTCCATCTTGACCTGGATGTCCGAAGGATTGATCGACACATACTTGGCGATCACCGCCATCAGCTCGCGCTGCAGGTCCGGCAGATAGTCGGGACCGCGGCTGTGGCCGTTGCGTTCGTGGGCCAGGATCAGCTGCAGCCGCTCCTTGGCCACGCTGGCGGTGCGCTTTTTCTCGCCCAGGAAATATGAGAGAAAACTCATGGCTTACCTCCCGCCGAAGATGCGCTTGAAGAAGCCCGGTTTCACGGCCTCGACGAAACGCATCGGTTTGTCCTCGCCCAGGAAACGGGCGACCACGTCCTTGTAGGCCTCGGAGACGTCCGAGCCCTCCATGTGCACCGCCGGCAGGCCCTGGTTGGAGGCGTTGAGCACCACCTCGGACTCCGGGATGACACCGATGAGCTTGATGCGCAGGATGTCGTTGATGTCTTCCAGCGACAGCATCTGCCCGCCCTCGACCCGGGTCGGGTTGTAGCGGGTGATCAGCAGGTGTTCCTTGACCGGCTCGCGCTTCTCGATGGCGCGCCGGGTCTTGGAATTGAGCATGCCGAGGATGCGGTCCGAATCGCGCACCGAGGACACCTCGGGGTTGGTCACCACCAGCGCCTCGTCGGCGAAGTGCATGGCCATCAGCGCGCCGGTCTCGATGCCCGCGGGCGAATCGCAGACGATGTACTCGAAGCCCATGTCGGACAGCTCGGTCAGCACGCGCTCCACCCCGTCCTGGGTCAGCGCGTCCTTGTCGCGGGTCTGCGAGGCGGCCAGCACGAACAGGTTGTCGGACTGCTTGTCCTTGATCAAGGCCTGGTTCAGGTTGGCTTCGTTCTGGATGACGTTGATCAGGTCGTACACCACGCGGCGTTCGCAGCCCATGATCAGGTCGAGGTTGCGCAGGCCGACGTCGAAGTCGATGACGGCGGTCTTGTGGCCGCGCAAGGCGAGGCCCGAGGCGAAACTGGCGCTGGTGGTGGTCTTGCCGACCCCGCCCTTGCCGGAAGTCACAACGATGATTTTGGCCATGGATGGCGGTCCTTGAAAAAACAGTAGGGAAAGTTCGGTGGCTCAGGCCAGGGGCTCGAACACGAGCCGCCCGTCGTCGAGCCGGATCTGCGCGGGCTTGCCCACCA
The DNA here is from genome assembly GCA_966211755.1 of uncultured Rhizobacter sp. Lineage (GTDB taxonomy): Bacteria > Pseudomonadota > Gammaproteobacteria > Burkholderiales > Burkholderiaceae_C > Rhizobacter. The sequence continues at coordinate 13,778 of CBIHOH010000079.1, forward strand.
CGTCGGCCGGCAGGGGGCTCTCGGTGGTGCGGTAGGTCCCGGCGATGGACACCAGCTCGGGCTCCATGCAGGTGGAGATGATGCGGGCCTGGCTGTTGCCCTTGACCCCGGCCACCGCCTTGCCGCGCAGCGGCCCGTAGACGTGGATGTTGCCGTCGGCCAGCACCTCGGCGCCGAAGTTCACCGCCGCCATGACGATCAGGTCGCCGCCCTTGGCATACACCTGCTGCCCGGAGCGCAGCGGCTTGTCGACCACCACAGTCGGCACGAACACCGGCACGGCGGCAGCGGGCGCGGGCTGTGGCGGCGGCGGCTCGGGGGCGGCTGCGCTGGCCGGCTCCGGCGCCCGGGGGGCCGGGACGGGGTCGGCGGCCGGCGCCTCGCCCAGGCCGGCCTGCAAGGCCGCATCCATCTGCAGCGCGGTGCCGCCGCGCACCGCCACCGGCAGCATGCGATAGCTCTTCAGCAGCGCGACCAGCTCCTCGAAGGCGAGCGGCAGGCTGTCGTCGGCCACCGCCGACAGGTCGATCACCACCGGATCCTGGCTGAACAGCTCGGGGGTGCCGCCGAATTGCGCCGACATGGCGCTGGCCAGCGCCGCCAGATCGGCCGTCCGGAGCACCAGCGCCACGACGCTGAGGGTGGCACTTTTCAACTCGAACGGGGCGGGCGCAACAGCTTTGGCAACGGCCATGAATCGACAGCCTCCACAAAAAGAGGCGAGTTTACAGGTGCGGGCAGGGGCGCACCACTAGAGACAGGTGAAGTTGAACCGCAGGCCCAGCTTGAGCTCCCTCAGGATGTCGAGCGATGCCGCATCGGACTCCAGCACCGGACAGCTCCTCTCGGACAGGCATCCCAGCCAGATATCCGCCCTGGACGCCTCGGCGATCAGGCCTTCGAAACGAGCGGTCCGCGGTGTCATGAGGGATCGGGCATGCGGTCCGCCGGCCTTGCGGGGAACTTCAGCTTGGCGGAGCGCGAGTCCAGGAACACGTCCTTCCAGCGATGGAAGAGATGGAACCACGAGACGATACCTCCTTCAGTCGGCCCTGGGAGGACCCGGTTCGATTTCACTGCCGTCCCAGTTCACTTCCGGGTCCGGATCGCCGAACTCCCAACGGAAATGAGGCACCGATCCGAGCATCGAATCGAGCTTCTTCACCAGGGCGTCGGTGTCATGGCCGACAGGCACGTTCACGGAGAAGACGACCGGTGGAAAGATTTCGTAGAGCAGGCCGTTGTCGTCCAGGAACTCGCGGAATCGACACCCCTGCGGATCGTCGAGGCCCTTGTCTCCGTCGAAGGCGATGCGCAATGTCTTGTTCCCGGACTTCGCAAGCACTCTTTCCACGAACAAGCCGATTCCCTCTTCATCGGGACCGCACTCGACGACATCGCCGAACGAGATGTTGTAGGCGAAGAAGGGGATCGTCGCCACCTTGTATCTTTTCCCCCTGAGCTTTTCCACGAAGACGCTTTCCATCTCCGCCGGACTGTCCGGAAGAACGATGATCGCTCTCTGGAAAACAGGGCTACGCGATTTATTGGCCATGGAAACGATCGAGGAAACCTGCCGCCCGAAGTTCAGACCCCGCCGATCAGCGCATCGGCCTGGCGTCCGGTCACCTCTCCCAGGGCCTGCGCGCTGATGCCGTAGAACGGCGCCAGGGCCTGCGCCACATGCACCAGCCAGGCCGGTTCGTTGCGGTCGCGCCGCTGGGCCCCGGGCTTGTTGAGCGGCAGCAGGTAGGGCGCGTCGGTCTCGATCAGCAGCCGCTCCAGCGGGATGCGCGGGAGCGCCAGTCGCAGGGCCTGGGCGCGCTTCCCGTCGGCCACCCAGCCCGTGATGCCGAGATGGAAGCCGCGTTCGAGGTAGGCGTCGGCCTCGGCCGGGCCATCGGTGAAGCAATGGACGATCACCTTGCCGAGCTGCGAAGGCCGGCGGTCCATCACCTCCAGGAAGGCCCGGTGGGCGCTGCGGCAGTGCAGGAACAGCGGCTTGTCGGGAAAGCCGGCCGCGACCTCCAGCTGGGCTTCGAAGGCCTTTGCCTGCTGGGCCGGGGTGGAGAAGTTGCGGTCGAAATCCAGGCCCATCTCGCCCGACATCCGCACCCGAGGGTGCGCGAGCAGCTGCTGCAGTTCGACGGCGCTGCGATCGGTCCAGTCCTTGGCGTGATGGGGATGGCAGCCGGCGGTGGCGAACAAGCGGCCCGGGTGGGCCTCGGCCAGGGCGATGGCCTGCCGCGAATGGGCCAGGCTGGTGCCGGTCACGTCGATGGTGCGCACGCCGGCGTCGCGGGCACGGGCGAGGACCTGGTCCAGGTCCCTGGAAAACTGGCTGGAGGTGAGGTTGGCTCCGATATCTCTCATGGAAGGTGTCTTTCGTTCTTGTTGTTCTTTGAGGTTCGCGCGCTGCCGCGGCTCACCTGCTGCGAAGAAGCAGGCGCGGCACCGGGGGACGGCGCCGACATCGTTCTTGTTGTTCTTCTTCTCGTGCGGCCGCCGCGGTCCGGCCTCTTGGCGGGACGGGCGATCCGGCGAGCATGGTGACCTGCCGGCCCGCGTCGGGCCATCCCCGGAATGCGGGTTCCCGCCGGCCCGGACCTCACTCGCCAACCGCCGTGGACGACAGCGGTGCCAGCAGCCGCTGCAAGTCCTCCAGGCTGAACTTGGGCGTCAGCTCGCCGTCGCGCCCCAGCACGCCTTCGGCCAGCGCCCCCTTGCGCTCGTGCAGGTCGAGGATGCGCTCCTCGATGCTGCCCTCGACCACCAGGCTGTAGACGAACACCGGCCGGTCCTGGCCGATGCGGTGGGCGCGCGCGGTGGCCTGCTCCTGCACCGCCGGGTTCCACCAGGGGTCGACATGGATGACGGTGTCGGCCGCCGTCAGGTTCAGGCCCACCCCGCCGGCCTTCAGGCTGACCAGCAGCAGCGGCATCGCCCCGGCCTGGAACTCGCGCACCACGGCCGCGCGCCGTGGCGGCGGCGTGTCGCCGGTCAGTGCCAGCCAGGGCAGGCCCAGCGCCGCCAGCTCCAGCTCGATGAGGCCGAGCATCCCGGTGAACTGCGAGAACACCAGCACCCGCCGCCCCTCGGCCACCAAGCCCGGCAGCAGGTCGCGCAGTAGTTCGATCTTGGCCCGCTCCATCGAACGCGGCGTCTTGTGGCCTTTGAGCAGATGCGGATCGCAGCAGACCTGGCGCAGCTTCAGCAAGGCGTCGAGGATGGAGATCTGCGCGCCCGCGAAGCCCTTGCGCTGCATCACGCGCCGCAGCTGCTCGTCGGCCGCGAGGCGCACGCTTTCGTACAGCTCGCGCTGGCGGCCCTGCAGGCTCACGCGCTTGATCACGTCGGTGCGCGGCGGCAGCTCGCTGGCCACGTCCTCCTTGCGCCGGCGCAGCACGAAGGGGCGCACACGCTGGGCCAGCAGCAGCGCGCGCTGGGTCTCGCCGTTGACCTCGATCGGCTTGCGCCACTGGCGCGCGAAGCTGCGCGCGTCGCCCAGGAATCCCGGCATCAGGAAATCGAACTGGGTCCACAGCTCGCCGAGGTGGTTCTCGAGCGGCGTCCCGGTCAGGCACAGGCGGTGGCGGGCACGCAGGCGGCGCACGGCCGAGGCGGTCCGCCCGGCCGGGTTCTTCACCATCTGGGCCTCGTCGAGGATGAGCAGGTGGAAGGGCTGGGCCTGCAGCATCTCGATGTCGCGCCACAGCAGCGCATACGAGGTCAGCACCAGGTCGGCATCCGCGATGCGGCCGAAATCGCCGGCACGGTCCGCGCCTTGCAGGGCCAGCACCTTGAGGCCGGGCGCCATGCGCGCGGCCTCGGCCTGCCAGTTGAAGACCAGCGAGCTGGGCAGGACCACCAGGGCGGGGAGGTCGAGCCGCCCGGCCTCGCGCTCGAGCAGCACATGGGCCAGCGCCTGCGCCGTCTTGCCCAGCCCCATGTCGTCGGCCAGGATGCCGGCCAGGTTCTGCTCGCGCAGGTATTGCAGCCAGCCCAGGCCGTGCAGCTGGTACGGCCGCAGGGTGATGCCCAGGCCCGCGGGCGCGGTCACCGCCCGCGGGCCGCCGCTGCCGCGCAGGCGCTCGGCGAGCTGGCGCAGGCCGGCCTCGCCCTGCAGCTGCCAGGCGCCCTGCGGGCCGGCCCGGCCGGCTTGCGTGTCGAGCAGGCCCAGGCGCAAGGCGTCGAGCCGGTGCGCCTCCCAGGACGACAGGCGTATCGGTCCGTCGCGCCGCAGCGGGTCGGTGAGCAGGTCCAGCATGGCGCCGACGATGGCCTTGAGCGGCGCCGCCGGGGCATCGATGCGCCGCCCGCACGGGGCGCGCAGAGAGACCAGCGAGCCGTCGCCGATCTGCTGCAGCAAGGCTGCGTTCAGCCAGCGCACGTCGCGGCGCAGCAGGTCGGCCAGCAGCGGCACCAGGTCCAGCGTCTCGCCGTCCACCTCCACGCCCAGGCTGATCATCCACGAGGCTTCGCGCGCGGGTGCGCCGAGACGCCCGATCTGCGCCGGGCGGCGCACCGGCTGCGCCGGCTCCTTGCCCACGACTTCACCGGTGAGCGGGCTGAGCACCAGGCGCCAGCGATCGACCGGCACGCTTTCGTGGGCGAAGCCGGGGCAGACCACCAGCGCCCAGCCCAAGGCCTGCAGCACCGGCAGCTGCTCGGCCCAGAAGTCGCCGAAGAAGGACTCCTGGGCCAGACTCCACAGCTGGCGGTAGGCGGCACCGGCTTCGCGGCTGCGCCACTGCAGCGCGCCCTCCGGCACGGGGAGCAGGCCGCTGGACCAGAGCGTGTCCATGGCCTGAGCCTCGGCCGCGCGGTCGCGTTCGATCAGCAGCCGGCGCCCGGACGCGGAGGCGATCGCCTGCAGCGGCGCGGCGCGGCTGTTCAGCACCGTGGTGGGCGCAGGGGTGGTCCAGACCAGCCCGCCGTCGACGGTGTAGACCCAGTCGACACGGGCGATGGTGACGCTGTCGCCGCGCGGGCCGAAGGGTCCCTCGGGCTTGAGGCCGAGCAGGCCGTCGCCGCGGGTCAGGGTCTGCAGGGTGAGGCGCGGGCGGAAGCGGGCCGGCACGCCGGCCTCGCCGGCCGGTAGCCTGGGCGTGGCGGCGGCCCCGGTCTCCCCGGTCTCCACAGGAACGGGAGGAGGCGACGCGGCGGTCTCGCCGCGCAGCAAGGCCATCACCCGGGCCGCGTCCTCGTCGGCCAGGCTCGGCAGGCTGCGCAAGGTGGCGGCATCGGCCTGGCGACGCAAGGCGTCCACCCAGGCGGCGATGGCCGCGTCGCGTGCGGCCGGGGAAGAGGAGGAACCGGGTCTTTTGGCAGGCATGGACCGCCATTGTGCAAGCAGCCCCGCCCTCCGCGCTGCGGCGCCGCTAGGGACGCGGCAGCCCCGGGCCCGCCAGCAATTCCGCGTTGCCGCCGGCGGCGGCGGTGTTGATCGTCAGGCAGCGCTCGCTGCAGAAGCGGTAGAGGTAGTGCGGCCCGCCGGCCTTCGGCCCGGTGCCTGACAAGCCTTCTCCGCCGAAGGGCTGCACCCCCACCACCGCGCCGATCATGTTGCGGTTGACGTAGACGTTGCCGACCTGCGCGCGCTGCGCCAGGCGCCGGGCGCGCGAGTCGATGCGCGACTGGATGCCCAGGGTCAGGCCGTAGCCGAGCCGGTTGATGCGGTCGATCACCGCCTCGGCCTCGCCGGACCAGCGCACGACCTGCAGCACCGGACCGAAGATCTCCTCGCCGACCTCGCCGATCTGCGCGCGCTCGAACACCACGGGCGCGACGAAACAGGCCGCGCCCGGCCCGGACGGCAGGGGCGTGCGCGCCACCCGCCGCGCCTGGCCTTCCAGGCGCTCGATCTGGGCCCGCAGCCGGACCGCCGCGACCTCGTCGATGACCGGCCCGACATCGGTCTCGCGCAGAGCCGGATCCCCCACCACCAGCTCCTGCATCGCCCCCGCCAGCATGTCCAGCACGGGGTCGGCGATGCTCTCGTGCAGGCACAGCAGGCGCAGCGCCGAACAACGCTGCCCGGCGGAGCGGAAGGCGCTCTGCAGCACGGCATCGACCACTTGCTCGGGCAGCGCGCTGCTGTCCACCAGCATGGCGTTGATGCCGCCGGTCTCGGCGATCAGCGGCACGATGGGCCCGTCCAGCTCGGCCAGGCGGCGCAGGATGCCGCGGGCCACGCCGGTCGAGCCGGTGAAGCACACGCCGGCCGTGTGCGGATCGGCCACCAGCGCGGCGCCCAGGCTGCTGCCCGGCCCGTGCAGCAGCGCGAGGACATCGGCGGGCACGCCGGCCTTGTGCAGCAGGCCGACGAAACGCAGGGCGACGGCGGGCGTCAGCTCGGCCGGCTTGGCCGCCACCGCATTGCCGCAGACCAGCGCGGCGACCACCTGGCCCGCGAAGATGGCCAGCGGGAAGTTCCAGGGGCTGATGCAGACGAACACCCCGCGCCCGTGCAGGCTCAGCAGGTTGCTCTCGCCGGTCGGCCCGGGCAGGACCTGCGGGGCCAGGCGGCGCTCCGCCTCGAGCGCGTAGTAGCGGCAGAAATCGATCGCCTCGCGCACCTCGGAGACCGCGTCCGGCAGGGTCTTGCGGGCCTCCTTCACCAGCAGGCCGCAAAACTCGGGCAGGCGCGACTCCAGCCGCTCGGCGGCCCGCCGCAGCACCGCCGCGCGTTCGCCCAGCGGACGCGCGTTCCATGCACCGAAGCCCTGCCGCAGGCGCTGCATCTCGCCCGCCACCGCCTCCGGCGACAGCCGCGGCACCGCCTCGATGCGGGTCTGGCGCAGCGCGAGTTCGATCGGCGCGCGCTCGGCCGGCACCGCCAGGTCGACCCCGAGCGAATTCGGACGCGCGCTGCCGTACAAGGCCCTGGGCAGCGGCAGGCCGGGTTCGGCCTCGACCCGCAGCGGCGAGGCCAGCAGGGTCTCGACCGGCAGCGTGTCGTCGGCCAGCTGGTGCACGAAGGAGGAGTTGGCCCCGTTCTCGAGCAGCCGCCGCACCAGGTAGGCGAGCAGGTCGCGGTGTTCGCCCACCGGCGCATAGACACGCACCGGCAGGGCCAGCGCCTTCATGGCCTCGCGGTAGACGCCCTCGCCCATGCCGTGCAAGCGCTGCAGCTCGCAGCGCGCGCCGGCCTCCTGCGCCATCCCGGCCACGGCGGCGATGGTGCCCGCGTGATGGGTCGCGAACTGGGGGTAGAGGCGATCGGCGTGGCCGATCAGGGCGGCCGCGCAGGCCAGGTACGACAGGTCGGTATGGTGCTTGTGGGTGAACACCGGATAGGCGGCCAGGCCTTGCTCCTGGGCGCGCTTGATCTCGCCGTCCCAATACGCCCCCTTGACCAGCCTGACCATGAAACGCCGGTCGTGGCGCCGGGCGATGGAGGCCACCTCGTCGACCACCGCCAGCGCGCGCGTCTGGTACGCCTGCACCGCCAGCCCCAGCCCGTGCCAGCGCGGGAAGTCCTGCGCGGCGCGCCGGGCCAGGGCCTCGAACACCTCCAGCGACAGCTCGAGCCGCTCGCTTTCCTCGGCGTCGATGGTCAGGTTGATGTCGGCGCTGGCGGCCTCCGGCACCAGCCGCCAGAGCCTCGGCAGCAGCGTGCGGAAGACCCGGTTGCGCTGGGCTTCCTCGTAGCGCGAGAACAAGGCGCTGAGCTTGACCGACATGCCGTCGCCGGCCTGCGGCCCGGTGCCGCCGCCGGCGGCGGCGATGTGCCGCAGCGCGTCGAGATAGGCGGCCAGGTGGCGCTCGGCATCGGCCTCGGTGCGCGCGCCCTCGCCCAGCATGTCGTAGCTGTAGCGCAAGCCCGGTGCGTCGCGGCGCGCCGTGCGCGCATGGCCGATCGCCTGCCCGATGTCGCGCCCGAGCACGAACTGCCGCCCCAGCAGCTGGATGGCCTGCACGGCCGCGGCCACCACCGTCTGCGCGCCCAGCCGCTGGAGCAGCCCGCCCTCGCCCTCGGCATCCGGCAGCCACTTCTTCGACCAGGCGATGGCGCTCGACGACAGGCCCGCCAGCAGCTGGTGCGGGCTGCCGGCGGCGGCATGGAAGTCCGCCTTGCCGAGTTGATCGGCCGTCAGCGCGATGGCGGTCTCGAGATCGGGCACGCGCAGCAGCGCCTCGGCCAGCCGCATCAGCGCGCTGCCCTCGGCACTGGAGATCGGGTAGTCGTGCAGCAGGGACTCCAGCGCCCAGAACGGGGCCGGCCGCTCGCGCACCGCCTGCACCCAGGGCCGCGCCACCCGCTGCACCGCCGGCCAGGACAGCCTCACCCGCTGCAGCAGCGCGGCGGCCAGCTCGTGCTCCGCACGGTACGGCGAGGGCAGGCGGTCGCTGCGCTCGGCGCTCGTTCGATTCAACCAGGCGTATTCCATGAAATCGTTCCAGTTTTCGGGGCGATGAACCATGGTAGATCCGAGCCCCATGGATTAATCTCTAAATCCACGCCCTGGCTTGGAGTTTTATCAACGATGCGATCGCCTCTCGCCCGCGACCCCGACACCGCCGGCCACGACACCGGCGGCCCGGCGGGTTTCGACAAGATCGATACGCGCATCCTTCGCGCCCTGCAGCGCGACGGCCGCACCTCCAACATCAAGCTGGCCGAGGAGGTCCACCTCTCGCCCACGGCCGTGCTCGAACGGGTCAAGCGGCTCACCCGCGACGGCTATATCCTCGGCTACACCGCCCGCCTCAACCCCGAGAAACTCGGCGCGGGCATGCTGGTGTTCATCGAGGTGGTGCTGGACCGCACCACCCCCGACGTGATGGAGGCCTTCACCGCCGCCGTGCAGAGCCGGCCCGAGATCCTCGAATGCCATCTGGTCGCCGGCGGCTTCGACTACCTCATCAAGACCCGGGTCGCCGACATGCGGGCCTACCGCGAGTGGATAGGCAACGTCGTCTGGAGCCTGCCGGGGGTGCGCGAGACCCACACCTACGCGGTGATGGAAGAGGTCAAGAACACCACCCACCTGGCCATCTGACCCGGCACGCTGGCCAGGCCGTATCATCCGCCCATGCGCCGCCTGCTGCTCCTGTGCCTGATGCTGGTCCTGTCCCTGAGGGGCTGGGCGGGCGAGGCCATGGCGACCGGCATGGCGGTGTCGCAGCTGCTGACGCGCCACATCGCGCGCCAGATCGACGGCCTGCGCGATGCCGCGCTG
>CBIHOH010000080.1:0-22389 GCA_966211755.1 uncultured Rhizobacter sp.
ACAACCGCCGCTGACTCTAGGAATCAACTGTCCTCTTGACAGGGGAGCTTACGGTGGGTCGCTGAGCGTGGCTTTTCTGGACAGCGAGGGCATTGAATTCACTTTGTTCTTCCCAGTTCATCTGGCAGTCGACGGTGCCCGAAGGTTTGAGCGAGTCGGCTACTTCCAGCCGCGGATAGAGTGGTTCGTACGCACGCCTCGCACAAGCCACGTCACTGGGCTAGAGAGCATCGATACGACAAAGGAAACCCATGCAGTATCGTGGGAGGAGGCAAGGAAAATCCTCTCTGAGCTGTCGCCGGTGATGCCGAGATTTCAATCCGAATACGCATACGTGTTCCCTATGATGGTCGAAGTTGCATCCAATGATGGAGTTCTTGGTAAAAGCACCTAACCCGTCCATCATGCGAACGTTAGGCGGCAAGATGATCGGGGCCATTCGTACCATCCTCAGATTTTCTATCTTCATTGGATTGCTTCCACTCTTCCTTCTACTGTCTTGCTTACGATGTCCCGCGTACACTTTCAACTCTGGTACCGCCTTGACACCGAAGACCGCTACATCGCCTGGTACTCGAACGATCTTGACGGCGTAGTCGTCGATGAGGCGATGTGTGTGCCGAGCTTCTCCAGCTCTGGAGAACTGAAAGACTTTGCGTACGATGCCGGAATTGACATCATGGATGAAGAGCCACTACTGCATGATTTGGATGTCATTCAGTCTTGGCTAAGCGCCAAGGCAGCTTTTCCAGTAGACTGCGACGAGTTTCTTGCCGCGTGGAATCTCTTCGGTGATATTTCCAGATCTACCCAAGGAAATTTGCAGGAGAGTCTACAGATTTAGACAAAATCTATGAAAAACTCTTCTTTGGAAAACTTGTTCATGCGGCTGCTTGACGGCGCCGCTTAAGTCAAACGTTGCCCTCCCTGCTTCACCCGCCAGCGTCGATCACATTCCTTGTCTCGGGCGTGTCGGCATAGCCCATACTCAGAGCCCACGACAAACCACCGATGCACCGAACTGATCAACTTGAACCGGCTCACTCAATGACATTTGCTGAGCGTGAGCAACTGAAGCAGTTCGCCAAAAATGGAAGAAGTCTCGAACAGGCACTGGTCATGAGCCCCAGGTGTCTGCCGGCCACCCGAAGAGGTGGTAGGAGGTGGCCCGGCAGGTCTTGATGCCTGACGACTACGGATCAGGTCAGCCGTTCTCATCAAAACGTAGCTCAAACGTAGCTACGTTTGACTGATCGATGTGGCTCCTCCCTCCGATACGCTCCCGGTTCTCATAGGCGTGTGCCCCGCGGTCGGGGTTGAAAATGAACCGGAATCCGTCTGTTAATCCGTAGGTCCCTGGTTCGAGCCCAGGTCGAGGAGCCAGAAAAATCAACGGCCTAGACAGCGATGTCTAGGCCGTTGTCCTTTGTGGCGCAGCGCAAGAACTGACAGGCCAGGACGACAGGCCGCAGCGGCATCAAGCCGGTAGCTCATGCCTACGCACGAGTCTCGCTTGGCCAAGCCCCCCCGGGTTTCAGCAATGCACTAGGGGTAGCCAACCCAACCCGACGCCCTAAGATTTCCAGTAACGGACACCACGGTGCCCGAGCCAAGCAGGACCCGCCCCCTTGATCCGATGCGCATCACCCGGCCGCGGTGGAGGAGACATCTGCCACGCGACAAGCCAGGCCCGGTGACGACCCCGTGACGCCCGGGGCGAGCGCCGCCCCAGCGCTTCGAGTCCTGCATCGCTTCGCGCGGCGCGCGCTTTCGTGCCGGAACAGAAGAGAGGACCTCATCATGTCTCACGCACTCATGTCCCACGCAGTCGCCCCCCTTGCCGCCGGCATGCCGGACGATCCCGCGGTGCTCGGCCCCGCGGGCTGGCATCCGTACGACGACATCCAGACCGTGGCCGGCCTCCGCGGCAGTTTCTTGTGGAGCGAGAACCGCTTTTTCCCGACCATCATCAACTTCGATTTCGTCCCCGGCCCCGACCCCGGAGGCCAGTTCGGCACCTACACCATCCGCTCCGGGGCGACCATCATCGAGCAGGGCCCGTTCTACGCCGTGCCCAACAATCCGGCCAGCGGCCTTGCCTTCATCAACCTGAACTACACCAGCATGGCCTCGCGGGCCTTCGTCATCAGCGGCATGCTGACCGACAGCAACTGGCGCATCAATTTCATGCTGCTGAACCCCTTCGTGGGCAACAACCCGGGCCCGGTGAGTTTCTCCGCGCTGCGGGTCGCCTGACTCCGCGGCACCGGGGCTGAACGGGGGCGCATCGGCCGCAACCACCGCCCGGCCAGAGGCAGGCGCCCCCTCGTGCCGTCAGCCCGCAATGTGCTCGACCTCACCCACTGTCGCGCCCAGCCCTGCGCCCCCCCGCTCTGCTTCATGCCCTGGCGGATAGACACTGCGCCAGTAACGCAGCGAGGTCATGTCCTCGACCCCCAGGGCATAGGCCCGGCGCAGCGGCCCCATGCGCAGGAGCAGCCTGGCCATGGCCGGGATGAAGGCGCCCAGCTCCGCAAAGAAGCGGGCGCGGTCGTATTCGACCAGGTAGCCGGTGTTCGTCGCCGCATGCCGGTACAGCACGCGGCGGTAGCGGAAGATCGCGCGCGCGCTGCCATGGAAGGCCTTGTCCTGCACCGTGGTGCGGTTCAGGAGCAGGAAGCCGGGCAGCAGGAAGCCCTGCAGGCTGAGCAAGCGGGCCAGGCGGCGCAGCACCGATTCGCGGCCCGTGCGCGCACCACGCAGGCGCATGCCGGCGCAGTCGATGGGCTCGAGTTTTTCGGCCGGGGTCCAGCCACCGATCTCGCGCCGCACCGACTGCAGGTCGACATGGCGCCGGAAGAATTCGGGGCCCTCGAGCACGTGGCGAAGCGCCAGCGTGACGGCGCGCGCGCCCGTGTAGTGATAGGACGTGACCGACTTCAGGAACAGACGGCCGGCCGACATGAAGATGCGCGCGACGCGGCGGCGATCGGCGAGCAAGGCGTGCACGAGGTGGTAGCGGGCGTCGAGGTAGGCTGACAGGGGGCTGTGCTTGACACCGAAATCCTCCCCGTAGCAGGCCACGCCGTTGAGGGTGGTGATGTGGAAGGCATTGCCGAGGCCGAACAGCACGTCGTCTCCGCGCACGAAGAACGGGAAGGGGTATTGGCGCACGGCGTCGATCGGAAAGGCGAAGAACCACCAGGCGCCGTAGTCGGGCCGGGCCTCCCGCCGTTCCGCCTGGAGCAGGTCCTCGACACGCCGCATGTCGAGGCCGCTGCAGAGCGGCTCGACCTTGCCGTCGAACCGGGCGCCCTTCTCGAACAATTGCCAGGGCGCAAGCTCGCGCAGCAGTGCGCCCGCGACCGCCAGCTGCGGGTCGTGCGTGTACTGCAGCACGGCGAGGCTGCGGGCGATGGCTTCCGTTTCGCAGGAGGCGTCGTCGTCCATGAACAAGGCATGGGTGTGGCGGCCGCCATCCCTCAAGGCCAGCAAGCCGCGCACGAAGCCGCCGGTGCCGCCCAGGTTGCGGTTGGGGATCACCTCGATGCCGGGCGCCGGCTCCAACGCCAGGTTGGATGAGTTGTCGACCACGGTGAGGGTCAGGCGGCCGCTGAACTCCGGCCGTTCGAGCAGCCGGCTGCGGATGCGCCCGATCGCCGGCAGCACCTGGGCCTGGCGGTTGAAGTGGGTGATGACCAGGCCCAGGCGCACCGGGTTCAGCGGCGCGTCCGGCGTCAGGTAGGCCCCGTCTTCGAGAACCCCCTGCCCCAGCGCCCGCAGCCGGAAGAACAGCATGCCATCGCTCAGCTGCGCCCAGGCCGGTACCGGCAGCAGCGTCCCGCCGGGCGCCAGCGAGATGCCGTGCTCGCTCAACCAGACGGAATCTCGCTCGCGGCGATGCAGTCCGAAGGTCAGCACGAAATCGCCCGAGCCCCTGAGCATCAGCACCAGCTCGCGGACGGCGCACAACGACTTCCAGGTGCCCACCGTCAGCCCGTTGTAGAAGGTGTCGCTCCAGGCCTGGGCTCCGGCACCGAAATGCACCCTGGGCCGGGCCAGCTCCGCCCAGGCCTGCCCGTCCAGCCGCAGGTACATGTCCTGAGGCGAGGAGATCTCCAGGTTGGCCTGGACCAGTTGCTGCAAAGTGTTCATCGTCCCTCCGGTCACTGCACCTGCTGCGAGCGGACCATCGCGGCGTATGCGCCTGCGAGGGCCATCAGATGGTCATGCGGTCCGGATTCGACGATGCGGCCATCGACCAGGACGCAGATGCGGTCGGCATGCCGCACCGTGCTCAGCCGGTGGGCGATGAGCACCAGGGTTTTCTCGCCGCGCCAGCGTTCGATCGCCTCGTGAACCAGCCGCTCCGACTCGGAATCGAGCGCCGAGGTGGCTTCGTCGAACACCCACACGCTGGACTCCTTGTAGAGCGCACGCGCGATCGCCAGCCGTTGCCGCTGGCCCCCGGACAAGCGGTTGCCGTTGTTGCCGACCCGGGTGGCCAGGCCCTCGGGCAGGCCTTGCACGAAGCCCCAGAGATCGGCACCTTGCAGGCAGGCGAGCACGCGGCCCGGGTCCTTGGGCTGGGCGTAGGCGACGTTGTCCTCGATGCTCCCGTCGAAGAGCACGATGTCCTGCGACACGACCGAGAACTGCCTGCGCAGGCAGGCCTTGCGAAGCGCGTCGATGTCGATGCCGTCCAGGCGTATCCGGCCGGCCGATGGAGAGACGAAGCCGAGCAGGCTGCTGACCAGGGTGCTCTTGCCAGACCCGGAGGGACCGACCAGGGCGACCGTGCTGCCCGCCGGCAGGTGAAGGCAGACGTCGTCCAGCGCCGGCTGCGGGCTGCCCGGATGCAGCACGCAGACATGCTCGAAACACAGCTCGCCGCGCGAACGCTCGATGACGAGGTCGCCGGGATCGTGTTCGGGCCGGGTGTCGATGAGGTCGAAACAGGCCCGCGCCTGCACCAGGCCGCCGACGATGGGCTGGGTCACGTCGGTGAGGTGCCGCAAGGGCGAGATGGTCATCAGCAGCGCGGTGATGAAGGCCACGAAGGAGCCGACCGTCGCGCCGCCCTCGCGCGCATCGACCAGCGCCATCGTGACGATGACGGCCACGCCGATGCTCGTGACCAGCTGCGTGAGCGGTGTCATCAGGGCGCCCGCCGTCACCGCCTTCAGCGTGGTGCGCCGCAGCCGCCGTGCCTCGGCGCCGAAGCGGCGGCGTTCGAAGTCGCCGGCGTCGAAGGTGCGGACCACCCGCCAGGCGCGGGCGATGTCGTCCACGATGCCGACCAGGCGGATCTGCGACTCGTAGGATTCGCCGGCCATCCGCAACACCCGCTGCTGCACGCGCCGCACCACCAGGGCGAGCAGCGGCAGCGTGACCAGCGAGACCACCGTCAATTGCCAGTTCAGGTAGAACAGATAGACCAGCAGGGCGAGCAGCGTGGTGCCGTCGCGCAGCACAGTGGTCAGGGCGCCCGCGAGCGCATTGGTGGCGTTCTGCGGGTCGTTGATGATGCGGGTGGCGGCCACCCCGGGGCTCAGGTGCAGGTACAGGCTGGCATCGGCGCGCATCACCGCATCCATCAAATCGGTGCGCAGGGCAAGGACCGCATTCGACGTGGCGTAGGCGAACAAGTAGGAGCCGCCGAAGTTGAGCAGGCCGCGCAACGCGAACAGCCCGATGATCACCACCGGGGCCAGCCAGACCGGAAAGACCGGCGTGGTCTTGAAGCCGCTGTCGACCAGTTGCTTGAACAGCGCGGGCAACAGCGGATCGATGCCTGCCCCCGCGAAGAAGAGCAACACGGCCAGGCCGATGACCGCGCGATGAGGCCGCACATAGGACGACAGGCGCCGCGCCGTGTCCCGCAGGCTCGGGGCCGGAGCCGGCACGGCTTCGGAGGTGGCAGGCCCGCTCCCGGGCAGTGGATCACGCGCGGCCAAGGTGCTTGCGCCGTCCGTTGAGGCGTTTCAGCCAGTACAGCAGTCGCTGCAGCGGAGGCAGCGGCACGTCCTTGACCTTTCGTTCGATGGAGTACTTGGCCACCGCCCGCACCTCTTGCAGGCCGTACTTGCGCATCACCCCGGCCGCGTCGGCGCGTGGATCGAGTTGACCATGGTTGCGGTAAAGCTCTCCGCCCAGTGCTCGTGTATGCCAGACCGGCGTGGCATCGATCACGGCCATGCCGCGCAGCCCGGCGCGGCGGCACAGGCCGGGCCAGAGCCAGTCGAGCCCCCAGCCGCTGGGACTTTCCGAAAAGCTGGGCGCGCAGACCCGCAAGGCGTCGCGGCTGAACAGCGGGGCCATCACCTCGACGAAGCTCGTGTAGCGCAGATGGCAGTGCGGCTCCTGCAGCAGCGTGCTCCAGGTGTGGAAGGAATTGCGCGTGAGGGCCGGCTGCGCCAGGCAGAGCTGGTGGGCGCAGAAGAATGCGAACATGCGGTTCAGCACCGGGCCGTCGACCGACAGGTCGTCGTCCGGAAACCAGAAGCTGTCGTAGTCGTCCAGCAGCCCGGCGTGCTGGCGCAGGAGATCGCCCAGGCAAGGCCACTTCGGGCCGGGGCGGTGCTCGTAGAAGTCGGCGTCCTCGCGGTACCGGCCCGGCGTGCTGCCGTAGTAGCTGATGAACAGGTCGAAGTCCCGTCCCGGCGCGGTGATCCACTGCCGGTGCAGCGACTGGTCGCCGGCCCGCACGATGACGAGGTGGCGCGGGTGCCGCCTGGGGCCCACCATGGCGTCCGCAGGTGCGACGGCGAGGCCTTCAGGCATGGTCGTGCTCCGGACTCGCCACCTCGGCCGCCAGCCCCGAGACACCGGCGGGCGCCTCCAGCCCCAGGGCGCCCGCGCGCCCGTCGGACCATGCGCGCGACTTGCCGGCCTCGCGGGTGGCCAGTCCATTCAGCAACGTATAACGCGCCTGCAGGTAGAGCTTGTGCAGCCGGGCAGCGACGCCCGGTGGCTCGTCGCGGCGGCCGCTGATGCACGAATGGCGGCTCGATGGGGCGTGGAATGCGGGATAGGGCAGCACACCGAGGATCTCGAGTCGGCATTCCCACCAGTAACGTATGTCGACATCGACCGGACGCCCGAACGGCTGGCGGCGGGCAAGCAGTTTCTCGGCCCCTCGCCGGTGCAGCACATAGGCCGAGGTGAAGCTGGGCACGCGCCGGTAGCGGATGAGATCGTGGCCGGGCGACAGGGCGCTGCGCGCCAGCACTTTCTCGCGCGGCCGGCCGATGAGCTTGATCAGGTCCCAGCCACGGCCCAGACGGGCGATGGCGGCCAGCACCCAGCTCATGTCGGGCGCTACCTCGACGTCGTCCTCGAACACGGCGACGCAGTGCTCGTCCGACTCGAGCAGTGCCTGCCAGACCGCGAGATGGCTGGCATAGCAGCCGATCTCGCCCAGGCGCAGGGGCCGGTGGTACTGCTGCCGATTCAGGGCCGCGCTGTACAACTGCTCGCGCTGCCAGGGCGCGAGGGACTCGCCGCGCACCGCCTCTTCGCGCAGGGGCAGCAGGCCCGCCGACTGGAACTGGCGCCTGGCCGCCTGCCACCGCGAGCCCTGGCATGCCAGGCTGATGACCTTGAGTTTCATGGCGGGCCTCCCACGGACCCGGCCGGGCCGCCCGCGCGACTCGGCACACGGTGCCGGCAGGAGGAAGGCAAAGAGGAAGCAAAGGGGGCACTCCCGATGTGCAGCAAAGAGGACATGGCGATGGCTCCAGGCAAAAGGTCTCGCTCGTTTCGGCAAGTGGTATGCCGCGCCTGGAACGTGCCCTCCCCTGGCCCATGCCCGGAAGAACCTGGGGCCGCCTATGCGGCGGCGACCTGCTCCACCGCGCCGTCGCCGCGGGCCGGCCCCTGCGCCAGCGCCCGCAAGCGCTTGAAGGCGGCCAGCGACTGCGCGACCACCTGGTCCATGTTGTAGTAGCGGTAACTGGCGAGCCGGCCGACGAAGACGACGTTGGCCTGCTGGTCGGCCTCATCGCGGTAGAGGCGGTAGAGCGCCGCGTTCTCCGGCCTGGGCACGGGGTAGTAGGGGTCGCCCTGGGCGCGCGGGTATTCGTAGACCACCGAGGTCTGGGCATGCACCTGCCCGGTCAGGTGCTTGAACTCGGTGACCCGCGTGTACGCGTAGTCGTTCGGGAAATTGACCGTGCCGACCTGCTGGTAGTGGGCCTGCGGCAGGGTCAGGTGCTGGAACTCCAGGCTGCGGTAGGGCAAGCGCCCGTGCTTGTGGCCGAAAAAGGCGTCGATGGGGCCGGTGTACACCATGTGCTTCCAGGGCACCAGATGGGCCACCTCGCGGTAGTCGGTGTTGAGCATCACCTTGATGTTGGGATGACGCAGCATGGCCTCGAACATCCGTGTGTAGCCGTGGCGCGGCATGGCCTGGAAGGTGTCGGTGAAATACCGGTCGTCGCGGCTGGTGCGCGAAGGCACGCGGGCGGTCACGCTGGCGTCCAGCTCGGCAGGGTCGAGGCCCCACTGCTTGCGCGTGTAGCCGCGGAAGAACTTGTTGTACAAGTCGCGCCCGACCTGGCTCACCACCGCGTCCTCCGAGGTCAGCACCTGCCCGCGCCGCTCGGCCACCGAGTCGAAATAGGCACCCAGTTCATTCGCGCTGAGGTTCATGCCGTACAGACGGTTCACCGTGTCGAGGTTGATCGGCAAGGGCACCAGGTGGCCGTCGACACTGGCCAGCACACGGTGTTGATAGGGCCGCCACTGAGTGAACTGCGACAGGTAGTCGAACACCTCGGCCGAATTGGTGTGGAAGATGTGCGGCCCGTAGGGATGCACCAGGATGCCTGCATCGTCGTAGCGGTCGTAGGCATTGCCGCCGATGTGCGGCCGCTTGTCGACGATGAGCACGCGCCGGCCGAGCTGGCTGGCGAGCCGCTCGGCGAGCACGGCACCGGCAAAGCCGGCGCCGACGATCAGGTGGTCGAAGCCGTGCGGTCCGACACAGGGCACAGGACTGGCATGAGCGCTCAAGGCAGTCTCCTCATCTACGGAAACCTGCTTCGGCAATCGGCGTGCACATCGGTGAGGCCGCCTGCCGCAGCCTCTTGCTCTTGCGCGCGGACGAGGGTCTCCCGCGTCTGTACGACCGTGTCTCCCGCGCAAGGAAAACATGCGGCCGAGCACAGGCTCGGCCTGCCGGGCAGGAGGCCTCGTCGCCCCGCTGGCGGGATGTCCTCGCCGGCCTGCCCGCACGGCCGCGACCCGCCGCTTGTCAATCCTGGATTTCTCTGCACATAGCAAGGAAAAATGCCGGCTTGCAGCCTGCCTGGACAACGACTTTCCACCGGAGGGCGAAGTATAGTGAGCCCAGGCCTCGCCCTGGCCTCACCCTGGCATTGCCGACAGGCCGGGCCTCACGCAGGGGAGCCGGAAAAAGAATGGCCGCAACCCGATGCCGGCACCTACCTCGGTGGAGTTTTTAATTGCAGTATCGCTGGCGGCGCCCCCGTTCGCTCTTCCTGGCGATGACCCTCGTCGTCTGTGTCGGTCTGAGCCTGCCGGCCGCCCTCATCGGCGTGCTGGTGGTCGGCGTGCGAGAGCCTCCAGCCCTCGCCCAGCATCAACAGCAGCAGTTGCAGGCCCACCTCGACCTGCTGGCCAGCAGCCTGGCCGAGCTGCTGTGGAACCTCGATGCGGTGGCCGCCCGCGAGGTCGTGGAGGCGGCGACCAAGTCGCCCGACGTGGTCCGGGTGCAGGTCACCGACCTCATGCAGAACAAGCCCTTCGTCGACCTGCTGGCCCCCGGTCGCAAGACGGAGGGCACCATCAGCGGCGAGCGCGACATCGTGCGCCGCAACCGGCTCATCGGCCGGGTGCGCATCGACATCGACGACAGCGTCGCCGCGGCCACTGTGGGCGAGCAGCGCCGCTTCTTCGCCCTGATCGTCTCCGCCCAGGTGCTGGTGTCGCTGGCGCTGATCCTGGCCTTGCTGCATTCGCGGGTGCTGCGTCCGCTGCGCGAGCTGGGGCGCTTCGCCGGCCATCTGGCCGAGGGCAATTTCAGCGCCGCCCTCCCCCTGCGCAAGGACGACGAGATCGGGCAGTTGGGCGAGCGCCTGGAGCACATGCGCGACGCCCTGCAACGCCTGTTCGGCGAACAGCGCGCCCTGCTGCAGCGCGTGCGCGACGAAGAGGCGCGCACCCACCGCCAGGCGCAGTTCTATGCCGCGCTGTCGCGCTCCAACCAGCTGATCGTGCGGGGCCCGGGCGAGCAGGCGCTGTATGCCGACATCTGCCGCATCTGCGTCGACACCGGACACGCCCGCATGGCCTGCATCTGGCTGCTCGACGGCCCGCAGATGCACATCGCGGGCACGGCCGGACCGGCGGACACCTTGTTCCGCGCCGGACGCGCCAGCTCCAGCGTGATGCCTTCGCTGATCGGCACCGTGCTGGAGGGCCGGCCCTGGGTCTGCAACGACTACCTGGCCGACGCACGCACCGCCGATCATCACCGCGTCGCCGCCGACTATGGCGTGCGCGCGGCCGCCGCGTTTCCGGTGTGCCGCGGCGGCCGCGTGGTCGGCGCGCTCGAGCTCTGCGTCGGCCAGCCGGCGGTCTTCGACGAGGCCATGGTGTCGCTGCTGACCGAGATGGCGGGCGACCTCTCCTTCGCGCTCGACAACATCGACCGCGAGACAGCGCGTGTCGAAGCCCTGCACCAGGTCGAGATCGGCTTCGAACGCTTCCGGCGCATCTTCGGCGCCACGCCGGCGTCCATCTTCATCCTGGCCCTCGACGACGGCACCATCCTGGAGGCCAACCCGGTGGCCTGCGAGCGCTACGCCAGGTCCCGGGAGGCCATGATCGGATCCAAGTGGGCCGAGCTGGGCATCGGCCCCTCCGAGGACGCGCGCCGCCAGGTGGCGGACCGGGTCGTGCGCGACGGTTCGGTGCGGGACTTCGAATCCAGGGTGCGTACCCGGTCGGACGAATGGCGGGATGTGGTGGTCAACGCCGAATACATCAGCTTCGGCGGACGCGACTGCATGCTGACCATCGCCACCGATATCACCGAGCGCAAGCGCATGGAGCGGGCGCTGCGCAACAGCGAAGCCCGGCTGTCTGGCATCGTCGAAACCGCGATGGACGCGATGGTGACGGTGGACACCGAGCAGCGCATCGTCGTGTTCAACCGCGCCGCCTCGCAGATGTTCCGCATCCCGGCCATGCAGGCGCTGGGCAGCCCGCTGGAGCGCTTCATCCGCCCGGCGCGACCCGGGCCCGAGGCCGAGCCCCCGGTGGGCTTGCGCGCCGACGGCGAGTCCTTCCCGATCGCGATGTCGGCCTGGCACTCGGGCGACGGCGAGGACCAGCTCACCACCATCGTGGCACGCGACACCACGGGCGAGATCGAAGCCAGGCGCGCCGGACAGGCCCGGCTGGCCGCGGAAGCCGCCAGTCAGGCGAAGACCGAATTCCTCTCGCGCATGAGCCATGAACTGCGCACGCCCTTGAACGCGGTGCTGGGTTTCTCGCAGTTGCTGAAGTCGGAGGCGGGCGACAGCCTGTCCGAGCGGCAGAGCGCGCAGCTCGCCTCCATCCACCAGGCCGGCTGGCATTTGCTCGCGCTGATCAACGACGTGCTCGATGTATCGCTCATCGAGGCCGGCCGGCTGGAGGTGAACCCGAGCGCGGTGCCGCTCACCGGATTGCTCGACGACGTTCTCGCGCTGCTGCGCACGAGCGCCGATCGCCAGGGCGTGGTCATGCATGCGCTGTACCTCGGGCAGCCGCCGGCCCAGGTATGGGGCGATCCGGTCAGGGTGCGCCAGGTCCTGCTGAACGTGGTGAGCAATGCGGTGAAGTACAACCGGCCGGGGGGGTCGGTGTCGCTGAGCGTGGCGCTGTCGGCGCGCGAGGTCTGCGTGCAGGTCAGCGACACCGGCCTGGGCATGACGAGCGAACAGCTCGCCCACCTCTACGAACCGTTCAACCGCCTGGGCCGGGAACAAGGCCACATCGAAGGCACCGGCATCGGCATGGCCCTGACCCGCCAGCTGGTGCAGCTGATGCAGGGGACGATCGAGGTCGACAGCACGCCCGAGCTCGGCTCGACCGTGCGGGTGACCCTGCCCGCGGTCCACGCCGCCCCGGCGGCGGAGCCGGCGGAGGAGGATGCGAACGGCCCCGACCCGCAGGGGGTCGTGCTCTACATCGAGGACAACCCGGTCAACATGCTCATCGTGGAGCAGGCCCTGGCGCGCTGGCCGGGCGTGCAGCTCGCGCAGGCGGACCATGGCCGCCAGGGCATCGAGATGGCCCGGCGGCTGCAACCCGACCTGGTGCTGCTGGACATGCGCCTGCCCGACATGGACGGCATCGAGGTGCTGCAGGCGCTGGGACCGGCCCCGGGCGGCGTCCCGCTGCACGTGGTGGCGCTGTCCGCGAGCGCCATGCCGGAGGACGCGGAACGGGCCCGCCAATCCGGCGCAGCCGACTACTGGACCAAGCCCCTGGACCTGAAAAGATTCATCGCCGATGTGCGGCGGCTGCTAGCGTGAAACGCGGCCGGGCCCCGCGCGCACGGCCCCGTCCATCGCCGCTTGACGATGAAGTAAATAGTCTTTACAGTCGATCCATTCGATTCCACCGCAAGCCCATCACTCCAGCCAGCCCCAGGACCGCCATGAGCACCGCCACCTTCCACCCCACGCCCAAGCCCGTCGTTGGGCGAGACGCGTTCGTGTGCCAGGTCGTGCAGATTCCGCGGCCGGTGCGAGGCCATGGGCCAGGCCTCGCCGAACGCCCCGGGCACATCGAGAATCCATTCCCTCCGGGTGAAGGCGGCGTGTAGTTCACGCCCTCTTCCCGACTCTCCAGCAGAGGCCCGGTTTCCCAGTGGAACCGGGCCTTTTCGTTCAGCTTCGCCGGTTCGGTGAAGAGCCCCTGCCCGGACGAAGCCGTGCACGGGATGCCCATCGATCCCCCTGTCCCCGGCAGGTCGGAGCAAGCCATGGTCCACGGACACCCGCCCTTCGGTGCGGCCCACCAACCCTTCTTCTCGGTATGGCGCAGCAGGTAGCGCGGATGCTTCGGGAGCATCAGGTCGGCGGTTCGAACCCGTCTGCCGAGACCAGTTTCATCGACTCATCCGGCGGGCCGGACGCCCGCGCGAGACAACTTTTCCTGACTTTCGAGGATCCACCATGACCACACTCCCCAGCCTGCTCAGCGCCCACCCGGTGGCCCCGGCCATGCGCGACACCGTGCTCGACTGCCTGCGCGAACTCGAGGCACGGCACGACGTGACGGTGCTGTTCGCCTGCGAATCGGGCAGCCGCGGGTGGGGCTTCGCCTCGCCGGACAGCGACTACGACGTGCGCTTCATCTATGTCCACCGCCTGCCCTGGTACCTGAGCGTGGAGCCGCGCCGCGATGTGATCGAGATGCCCATCAGCGGCGATCTCGACGTGAACGGCTGGGACCTGCGCAAGGCGCTGCAACTGGCCAGGCGTTCCAACCCTACCTTGCTGGAATGGCTGCGTTCGCCCATCGTCTACCGCCAGGACACGGCGCTGATGAGCCGCTTCACCGAGCTGGTCACGGCCTCGTTCTCCGAGCTGCGCGGCTACTACCACTACGCGTCGATGGCGAAAAAGAACTTCCGCGAGCACCTGCGCGGGGACACGGTGCGCTTCAAGAAGTACCTGTACGTGCTGCGCCCGCTGCTGGCCGCGCGCTGGATCCGTGCCGGCCGGGGCGCGCCGCCGATGCGCTTCGCCGAGCTGGCCGAGGCCACGGTGGCCGACGCCGCGATGCTCGGCGAGTTCAACCGCCTGCTCGAGGTGAAGATGCGCTCGGGCGAGGCGGCCACCAGCCCGCGCTGGGAAGCCGTGCACGCCTTCATCGAGGCCGAGCTGCTCGCCCTGCAGGCGGGGATCCCGGCCACCGAGGCGGTGCGGCCGCAGGTGCCGCTCGACGACTTCTTCTGCCGGACGGTCCGCGAAGCGGAACACCGGGCCGCCGCGCGAAGCTGAAGCACCGGCAGGGCGAGCCCCGTGGTGGCCGGCGGTTCACCACCGGCCACCACGGGCTTTCCGTCATGCAGGAGGCACGAAGCGCATACTCGATCCTTTCCCACCAAAACGGATCGAGCATGGACAGCACCAGGACTTTCCGGCACCAGAACTACGAACTCGTGTGCACCGCGAAGGCGGTCGATGGCGGCCGGTTCTGCCCCGGCCTCGTCGTCTCCAAGCAGGTCTGGCCGACCCGCCCGCGCGAGATAGCGGTGGCGCGGGGCGAATACCTGAGCGAGGAAGCAGCCCTGGAGGCCGCCTGCGCCCAGGGCATCGAGTGGATCGCCAACTACGGCTGAGCCGGTACGCGTTCCACGGCAGCCATGCCCGGCAGGCGCGCCAGACCTGGCCCCCGCCCGCCTTCGACGCGGCACAGTCCTCACAAGGCCGCCGCCAACGCGTGCGCCCGCTCCAGCCACCGGTCCCGCTGCCGCCGGCCGGACCCGACCAGGGGACCGAACGCGGCCACCTTCAAGGTACGCACGCCGCACAAGCCCAGCGTGGTCCGCCGCATCTGGTGCACGGCAGGCATGCGATAGACCCACCGGAAGTACCAGGGCGGCGTATCCATGCTCACCAGGAGATGGGCGGTCCGGCCTTTCAGCAGTTGCTCGGGGAACGCCGCCCCCGCCCGGTACTGGAAGGCGAAGCCGGGCAGGAACACCCGGTCCAGGAAACCCTTGAGCAGCGCGGGCACGCTGCCCCACCAGACCGGATAGACAAAGCTCAGGTGCGTCGCCCACTGGATGGCGGCCTGGGCCGCCAGCAGATCGGGCTCGAGCGGCTGGATGCGCTGATAGCCCTCGTGCAGGATGGGGTCGAAATCGAGACTGGCCAGGCGCAGCAGCCGGACCTCGTGCCCCGCGGCCCTGGCCGCCTCGGCATAGCGGTCGCCGAGGGCCGCGCAAAAACTATCGGTGGCCGGGTGTCCCTGGATGACCAGGATCTTCTTGCCCATCATGACGTCCTTCGGTGAATGAAGTCGCCAGCCTAGGCCTGCCCCCGAGGGCAGAGTCAAGCGGCCCGGCCGCAACGCCATCGGCGGGCACGGCACATCGGCCACGCCCGGCCTCGCCACCATGGCCACCGCCGAGACAGGTGCCGATCTCCTCGCCGATCTCGCCCAGCCGCCCGTCCAGGGCTTGCAGGCGCAGGATCTCGGCGCGCACGCTGCTTCGCTTCAGCTCGATCTGCCGGAGCAGGCCGACCCAGTCCGGCTCGCCGCTCGCCCCCTGGAGCGCCGGCGCGAGCTCGGACAGGCGGAAACCCAGCGACAAGGCCTGGCGGATCAAGCGCACCCGCGACACGTCGCCGTCCCCGTAGACCCGATAGACGCCCAGGCGCCGGACATCGCCCAGCAGACCCAGCGACTCGTAGTGCCGGACCGCCTTCGGCGAGGCGCCGGTCAACGAGGCGATTTCTCCGATGTACATGGCCTCTCCCTGGAGACGCGCATACCGTGCGCTCGGGACTCCTTCACCAGGCCTGTGGCCGGCGGCCGGCCACAGGCCATCCTGCTCAGCCGCCCTTGGCCTTGAACAGCCGCTCGTGCATCCAGCCGTCGCTGGTCGACACCAGCACGGCCTTGTTGGCGGCCTCGCTCTGGAAGTCCTTGGCGAATTCGGGATAGGCGGCCCGGACCGACGGCAGCTCGGCCCACTTCGGCGCGCCGTCCACGCTGTAGCGGTAGTTGGCCTGCGAGATCTTCATGCCGAAGGTCTCGGCCGGATCGGTGAAATTCACCACCTCGGTGACCTTGTACTTGCCGGCGCAGAATGCGTCGAAGCGCCCGATGTTGCCGCCGCCTTCCTTGGACAGGAACTTCTTGCCTTCCTCGGTCAGGCTGTACTCGGTGCCCGCCACCTTGCGGGGGCTGCCCGGCACGGTGATCTCGGTGTCGCGGGCCGACAGCAGGCCTGCCTCGACCAGCGCGGCCGCCTTGGCCAGGCGATCGCGGAAGAAACCGCCGTCCTTCTCGAGGCTGAAAGGCGCCTCCTTCGCGGGCAAGGTCACGCAGGCGCCCGGCGTGGTGTCCATGTAGGCCTGGATGGCCGACTGGAAGTTGCCCTTGCTCGCTTCCTTCTTGTTGCCGCAACCGGGCAAGGCCAACAGCATGGCGCAGGCCAGGACCGACAAGGCCACCGGTCCCGCGACGGATGTGCCGACTGGTTTCATGAGAGCTCCCTTTTTTCCGAAACGCGAATTCTAGGTCGCTTCAATCGCCACCCTGCCCTCGCCGTACCGCCGAATCGACGGTGTTCGACAGGGAGGCTGTCCCGCGGGCACACCCGGCTGTGATGACTCGCTATCTCAGCGTATCCCCCTCCACCCGATGGCCATCGCCCGCAACACGTCGACCATCGCCCGGCTGGCGTCCAGGAGCGATGCCTTGACAGCTGCATCGCATCTCATTAATCTCCGATCAGCCATATAGCCAATTGGAAATATAATGCCCTCGCACGCCCCGCTCGACCTGGTGTTCGGCGCCCTCGCCGATCCCACCCGGCGCGCAATCCTCACCCGGCTGATGGCCGGCGAAGCCACGGTCAACGAACTCATCGCCCCGTTCGATCTCACCCAACCCACGATCTCCAAGCACCTGAAAGTGCTCGAACGGGCGGGTCTGGTGTCGCGCGGCCGCGAAGCCCAATACCGCCCGGTGCGCCTCAACGCGGCGCCGCTCGCGCAGGCCGCGTCATGGCTGGGCCACTACCGGGCCCTGTGGGAAGACAGCTTCGACCGGCTCGATGCCTTGCTGCGATCGAACCCACCCACCGCCAAAGGAAAGAAAAATGCACGCCAGCCCTGAGCAGCCCGCCACCCCGGCGTCGTTCGACATCACCCGCGTGTTCGAGGCCCCCCTCGAGCGCGTGTGGTCGGCCTGGAGCGATGCGGAACAGTTCGGACGATGGTGGGGCCCCTCCGGCTGCGCCATCGAGACGATGGCCTTCGACTTCAGGCCCGGCGGCTTCTTCCACTACGCGATGCGGTTCGAAGGCGCACCCGCCATGTGGGGCCGCTTCAACTACCGCGACATCGTCCCGCGCCAGCGCATCGCCTGGCTGAATTCATTCGCCAACCAGCGGGGCGGCATCGCGCGAGCGCCGTTCAGCGACCTGTGCCCGCTAGAGGTCGACAACAGCGTGACCTTCACCGAAGAGGCCGGCAGGACCGTCGTCGGCCTGCGTGCGACACCGTTCGGCGCGAGCAACGAAGAAATCGGCTACTTCGCCGAGCTGTGCGCGTCGGGCAGCCTGGCACAAGGCTACGGCGGAACCTTCGACCAGCTCGGCGAACACCTGCGCCGCCAGCCGCGGGCCTGACAGCCGTCCCTGCCGCAGCGGCGGCCTCCCCTCCCGCTCACAACCTGGGCCCGCGCGGCAGGCCCGCCGCGTCGTAGTTCCTGCGGTACGCCAGCCAGGCGCCTCCCCACAGTCCCAGCGGCAGGAAGACCAGGGCCCCGATCCAATGCCAGTAGCCGGCGGCGAGCCCGGACGCTTTTTCCACCCAGGAGCCGTCATCCACAGGCCTTGCGGCCAGCGGCAGGTCGACACGAGCCTCGGCTCGGCCCACCGGGCCCACCGCGACGGCATCGACGGGCGCCTTGCCTGCCTGGGGCGAGGTCTGCGCGGCCGAAGCCGCCTCGACCGGGCGCGGTGCCGGCTTGGACACGACCGACGGAGC
Source organism: uncultured Rhizobacter sp. (assembly GCA_966211755.1). Lineage (GTDB taxonomy): Bacteria > Pseudomonadota > Gammaproteobacteria > Burkholderiales > Burkholderiaceae_C > Rhizobacter. Next base: position 17,751 of record CBIHOH010000080.1, read on the forward strand.
GGACGCCGCGACCGGCGCCGCCATGCGCCCGGCCACCTCCACCGGCTTGCTGGCCGGCGGTGCCGAAGCCGGCCCGGCCGCGCTCGCCGTTGCCGGCCCTGCGGCGGCATCCGCCCGGCGAAACAGAATCTTCCGGGTCCCGCCTTCGCAGGTCCCGATGGCCTTGGCGCCGGGCGGCACCGGCTCGGCGGCCGGCACGGTCTCCAGCCGGTAGCTTCGTGGATCGGCAGGCAGACGCGCGGCCAGCGAACTCTTGAGCTGCTCGCAGGCGCTGACCGGTTGCGCGTGCGCGCCGGCGGCAAAAAACCAGCAGGCTGCGCCAAGCAAGGCTGGCGAACCCCGCCGGACGACGCGAGGACAAGCACCGGTCCCGGCGCCCGCCCTTTCGCGAAATGCGACACGAGCAACGACGAGCTGTTCTTCTGCCATGGCTTGCTGCCTCCCTTCGAGGCGCATTCTGCCTGCGGCAGGCTGCGCCCGGCCCTCGGGAAAGCCTACGCCCCCCCCAATACGGGGAGGCGCCGCGTCGACCGCAGGTCCGGGGCGTGCCCCGCAGCAGGCCGACAGCCTGGACCCGTCCACTCCCCCTGTCAGCCGATTTGCCCCCTCGCGGCAGAGCCACTTGCGCTGCGCAGCCGATGCGCGAAAAACGCCAGGATCTCGTCGCGTGCCGCAAGCGTCGGCTGGCCGGCCTCGTCGATCAGGTGTGCCGTCACCACGCTGTGCGGGCAGGCCACCACCTGGGCGAAAAACGGCGGAGGCGACGGATGGGCCGCCTGCGCCGGCAACACCCGCGCCACGAAACGCTCGCCCAGGGCCTGGGCGTAGGCCGCGAACCGCTGCGCCGTGCAATGGCGGTCGCCCTCGAAACGATAGGCCATGACAGTCAGGTCCTCACGCTCCAGGCGGTGGCGCACGGCCGCCAGCTCATCGGGCCCGATGTGCAGGCCCGCGGGCTGGTCCATCGGCAGCGACGGCTGGCACATCACCGGTGCGAGCATCGAAGGCTCCAGCATCATGCACAGCGCGAAGTTGCCGGTGAAACACATGCCGACCGCCCCCACACCGGGCCCGCCGCACTCCTGGTGGGCCAGCCGCGCCAGCGCCCGCAGCCACTGGGTCACCGGGCTCGATTCATCGGCGGCGAAGGCACGGAATTCAGCGCTTACACAGGCCCGCTTGAAGACGGCGATCCCTTCGCTCGCCCCCGGCACGGCACCGTCGCGGCCGAACAGCGACGGCATGTACACCGTGAAACCGGCATCGCGCACCCAACGGCTGAAGCGGGCGACCTGCGGACTGATGCCCGGCATCTCGGTCAGAACCACCACGGCAGGGCCCGTCCCCACCACATGCACCAGTTTCGTGACCCCATCGAGGGTGATCCGGCGATGTCCGAAGTCATCGAGCGGGTCGTCTTCGTTCAGGTTCCGATTCGGCATGAAGCATCTCCTGTTCGGCTCGAGGGAGGGGCTGACCGCCGCGCGGTCATGAGGCAGAGGCGCAAGGGCAAGCTTCGCTTTGTGCCTGCATCCATTGGGCCCCCGATGAGACGGTGGGAGAAGAGTCGGAAACGACACTTTTCAGGCTGAAATGGACAGGCAGGCCCGCGACGGCGGCCGCTGCGTCGACACACGCCGAGCCGCTCGGGATGCCGAGTCGCCCCTTTGATCGCCGGCTGGCGGCACCGGTGCGCAGAACCCATGGAAAGCCGGCTGCCGGTCAAGAACATCCCGCCGAACCGGGTCCATGGTCAGAGAAGACCCGGGATACAGCGTCGGCCGCGTCAGTACCCCAGCCTGGTGTCGACACTCGCCGGCAGGGTTCCGTCCGCCAGGTAGCGCCCGATGTTCGCGGCCACGATGGCCGAGGCCGTGTCGCGATCGGTGGGCGCCGAGCAGTGGGGCAGGACGGTCACCCGCGGATGCAGCCATGGCCACGCCCCGGCCGGCAGGGGCTCGGTCGCGAACACGTCCAGCACGGCGTGCTTCAGGTGCCCGCTGTCCAGGGCCGCTCGCAAGGCTTCGTCCACGACGATCGGCCCGCGAGCGAAGTTGATGAGCGAGGCCCCGGGACGCAGCCGGGCCAGCGCATCGCCGTCGAGCAGCCCCCGCGTACCCGGCGTGAGCGGCAGCAGGCACACCAGGATGTCGGTCTGCCCGAGCAGCTCATGCAAACCGGTCTCGCCCGTCAGGCAGTTCACCCCCGCCAGGTGTCTGGGTTGTCGGCTCCAGCCGTTGACCTTGAAACCCGCGGCCACCAGCCGTCGGGCGGCGGCCTCGCCCAGGGCGCCCAGGCCGAGCAGGCTGACCGTCCTCCTCTCTGGCCGGATGTAGGCCAGCGCCTGCCAGACCTGCTGCCCTTGCTGCCGGGCATAGGCGGGCATGTCGCGATGCAGGTACAAGCTCGCCATCAGCACGGCCTCGGCCATCGTCTCGGCAAGTTGCGGGTCGACCAGCCGGACGATCTCGATGCCACTGTGGCCGAGCACGGCCAGCAGGCGCTCGACACCGGCCCAGACACTGTGCACCCAACGCAAGTTGGGGAGCTGGGACAGCAGGGCCGGATCGGGATTGGCGACGACGGCGACGCGGCAAGCGGCTTTCTCGGCCTCGTCCATGTCGGCGAGAAGAACCACCTTGAGGCCAGGCATCGCCTGTCGCAAGGCCACGAGCCAGGCCGCGGCCTGCGCATCGTCGCGGGCGGCGATGAACGGAATGACTTCGGTGCTCATGCCGCGAAAACCCCCTGCAGCGTCTCGAAGCCCTTGACCTCGATCGGATTGCCGGAAGGATCGAAGAAGAACATCGTGGCCTGCTCGCCCGCCTCGCCTCGAAAGCGGATGCTCGGTGGAATCACGAACTCGATTTTCTCCGCCGCCAGGCGTGCGCTTAAGGCCTCCCATTCGGTCATCGAGAGGATGACGCCCAGATGGGGCATCGGAACCTTGTGCTCGCCGACCTGGCCGGTGCGTGTCGTGACGAAGGGCTCACCCAGATGCAGCGAGACCTGATGGCCGAAAAAATCGAAATCTACCCAGGTGTCGGTGCTGCGTCCCTCGGGACAGCCCAGCACGGTGCCATAGAAATGCCGCGCCTGCTGCAGGTCACGAACGTGGTATGCCAAGTGGAACAAGGACGGCATCAGGGTTCTCTCAGGTCTTTCATCAAGGAGCGTGGGGCCGGGCAGAGCAGCCGGTCACGCTGGGATGCCCATCGTAGCGAAGGCCCTTCAAAAGCAAAACCATATAATTCTTTCGTACTTCGAAAGAGTTTCTTATGGACACGCGCTATCTCAAAAGCCTGATCGAGGTCGTCGATCGCGGGTCCATCAGCGATGCGGCGCGCGTCGAACATCTCACCCCGGCCGCCATCAGCCAGAGAATCCAGGCCTTGGAGCGGGGATTCGGCTTTGCCTTGCTGTCGCGCGCCGGCCATACGGCCCAAGCCACCGACGCGTGCCTCGACATCCTGCCGCGCGCGCGGCGCATCGTGCGCGAAATCGAGCTGATGGCGGGAGACGTGGATCCCGAGGGCCTGAGCGGAACGCTGAGGCTGGGGGCCATCTCCACCGCGCTGACCGGGTTGCTGCCGTCCGCCTTGCGCACCCTGACCCGCATCGCGCCGAACATCCGGCCGCGCGTCGTCCCCGGAACCTCGAGTTCGCTGTATCAGTGCTTGCTGGACGGCGAGATCGACGCGGCCATCGTGGTGTCGCCCCCCTTCGACGTGCCGGCATCCCTGCAGGTGTTCGGCCTGCGGCAAGAGCCCCTGGTGTTGCTGTCGAAGAAGAAGACGCGGGAAAGCATCCGCATGGCGCTGCAGAGCCATCCCTACATCCGCTATGACCCTAGGTCATGGGGCGGCCGCCTGGCCGAGGGCTACCTGGCGCAGGAAGGGCTGGCCATCGATCCCCTGTTCGACCTGGACGCCCTCGAGGCGATCGCGCTGCTGGTGGCGCAAGGCGTCGGGGTCAGCCTGGTGCCGCGTTGGGCCGGGCTGGCGGACATGGCCACGGGGTGCAGCATCACCCCGATAGCCGGTGCAGCCTTCACGCGCCACATCGTATTGGTGGCTTCGAGGCGGAGCGAGAGGCCGAACATGCTGGCCGCCTTCAGGACAGCGCTGAAGCCATGATGCACCCGATCGGCAATCCTGGATTCCTCGACCTTATCAGGGCACGAAGAACAAGTGCCAACGAGAAGCCCCCCCGGAACTGGCCTGATGCGCAGGGGCTGGTCAGGTACGGCAGCTCGCCAAGCCTGATCCTCAAGATCTTTCTGTTTGAACAGCGCGTGCAGCTTGACTTGCGTCGGGATGCCGCGGCCGGCTGACCTGCCCTCCCGGGAGCTCACAGACAGCAACAGAAACGCCTCGGAGGACCGAGGCGTTTCCACGGGGCAAGGGTATTCGTTGGAGGCGCGACCCAGAGTCGAACTGGGCTGGACGGATTTGCAATCCGTTGCATAACCGATTTGCTATCGCGCCTCAGGAGTGACCGCTCGAATATCGAACGAATCAATACGCCTTAGCAAAAAGGGAAGCCTTTTTGAGAAGCTTCCCTTTTACTGATCTTGGAGCGGGAGACGAGGCTCGAACTCGCGACCTCAACCTTGGCAAGGTTGCGCTCTACCAACTGA
>CBIHOH010000081.1:0-22110 GCA_966211755.1 uncultured Rhizobacter sp.
GGCCTCGGGCTCACCATCAGCAAGATGCTCACCGACCTGATGGGCGGCGAGATGACGGTGCACAGCACGCTGGGGCAGGGCACCTTGTTCCGCATCCGCCTGTTCCTGCCGGCGGCGCGCGGCGCGGCGGTGGCTCAGGAAGCGGCCCGCGCCAAGCGGGTCGGCTACCTCGGCGAGCGCCGCCGCGTGCTGGTCGTCGACAACGAGGAGGACGACCGCCAGCTGCTGGTCCAGGTGCTGCAGCCGCTGGGCTTCGAGCTGAAGCAGGCGGCGTCGGGCCTGGAGTGCCTGGCCGGCATCCAGGCCTTCGACCCGCACGCGGTGCTGATGGACCTGGCCATGCCGGGCATCGACGGCTGGGCCACCATCCGCGCCCTGCGCCAGCAGGGGCTCAGCGCGGCACCGGTGGCCATCGTGTCGGGCAATGCCTTCGACAAGGAGCTCGAGAACGACGTGGGCATCGTGCCGGAGGACTTCATCCTCAAGCCGGTGCGGGTGCACGAGCTGCTCGACTGGCTGGGCCGGCGTCTGGGCCTGCAATGGCTGGACGCCCCGGACGAGCGCCCGCCCGTTCCCGCGGCGGTGCTGCCCCACTGGGTGCTGCCCGGCGTGTCGCAGCTGTCGGCCCTGCAGGAACTGGTCAGCCTGGGCTACCTGCGCGGCATCGTCAGGAAGCTCGACGAGATCGAAGGCGAGAATGCGGCGCATGGCAGCTTCGTGGCCCACCTGCGCGGCCTCGCGACCCGTTTCCAGCTCGATGCCATGAGCGGCATCATCGGCAGAGCCCTCCATGAATCACGATCTTCCTGACCGCAGCGCCTCCGACCTGGTGCTCATCGTCGACGACGTGCCCGACAACCTGTCGCTGCTGCACGATGCGCTCGACGCCGCCGGCTACGCGGTGCTGGTGGCCACCAGTGGCGAAAGCGCCCTGCAGCGGGCGCGCCAGGCCCTGCCCGACATCGTGCTGCTCGACGCCGTCATGCCCGGCCTGGACGGCTTCGAGGTGGCGCGCCGGCTCAAGGCCGATACCGCGACCGCGCACATCCCGGTCATCTTCATGACCGGCCTGACCGAGACCGAGCATGTGGTGGCCGCGTTCGAGGCCGGCGGCGTCGACTACGTGACCAAGCCGCTGCGCCCGCAGGAAGTGCTGGCCCGCATGACGGTGCACTTGCAGAGCGCCCGCCAGGCGCGCCAGGCGCGCAACGCGCTCGATGCCTTCGGCCACGCCACCATGGCCATCCACGCCGACGAGGCGATGGGCCGCGGCCGGGCGGTCTGGCAGACGCCGCTGGCGCGCGAACTGATGCAGCGCTATTTCCAGGCGGCGGCGGGCCAGGTGCCGCCCGGGCTGCTCGACTGGCTGCGCCAGCAGCTCGCCCTCGCGGCGCAGGGCGGCGAACCCCGGCCGCTGACGGTGGGCCAGGAAACCCGCCAGCTGGTGCTCACCCTGCAGGAGCGCACCAGCGACGACGACTGGCTGATCGTGATGCGCGAGGTGTCGGATGCGGCCATCGTCGAGGCGCTCGTGCAGACCTTCAAGCTCACCCAACGCGAGGCCGAGGTCCTGTACTGGGTGGCCAAGGGCAAGACCAACCGCGACATCGGCGACATCCTCGGCAGCAGCCCCGCCACCGTCAAGAAGCACCTGGAACACGTGTTCGAGAAGCTCGGCGTGGAGACGCGCAACGCAGCGGCCTCGCTGGCGATGGGCAAGGTGAGGTTGCTGGGGGCGTGGCGGGGGGCTTGAGCGGACTGCCGGCCGGCCTTCCAAGGACGCAAGCTGTCCCTGTGCTGCCGACCTCGGATAGAGTGGCTCTCCTCTCAGATCCGCTTCCCATGTCACGCCTTCACACCGTCGACCCGCTTGCCGAGGTACGCATCATCCGCAAGATCGACGAGGTGCATGAACTCGTCTTCGAATCCATCTCTGGAGACCGCACGGTGGCCCAGGGATTCGTCCAGGACTACTTCACGGTTTCCCGCCAGACCTGCAACCGCATCCTTCGATCGCCGGGGTATGTTCTGGCCACGGGCAACTTCCTGAGCCTCCCCATCGAGCAGGCAGAGTTCGCGGCGCATGGCATCCAGTGCCGCGTGCAACTGGTCGAACCCAGCCCCTGGGAGAGGCTGAGTGACGACGAGCTTCACCACCTGCTCTTCGAACGAGGCTGGGCCGAGCTGCCGGCCGAGGAGCGTTTCGCCTGGGGCCAGACGGTGCGTGCCTATTTCTTCGCACGCATCGTCGAACGGGTGACGGAAGATGTCGAGGGCCGGGTGCTCCACCTGAACACCGGGCTGATCACCGATGACGCCGGCTTCTACCTGGCCATGGGCGAGGCGGTCCACGGCCCCGGAGGCTATCTTGGGACCTGCTTCGATTCGTTCAAGGATTGTTTCTGCGGCGATTTCGGTATCCGGCTGCCCCTGACCGTGAAGTGGCATGGGGTGGATACGCAGCGGTTCCAACAGATGCTGGACGACATGCGGTGCGTCGGGGTGACCCTGGAGTTGCAACAGCCGTCATGACCGGCCCTTCTTCCTGCTGCTCGAACACCCTTTCTTCCCGCGGCGCATGAGAGCCGGAGCGGCCGGCTCACCTGTTCAGGGCGGTGCCTCCCTTTCCCGGTCGAGCAAGGCCTGCTTTCGCTCCACCCCCCAGCGGTAGCCCGACAGCCCGCCGTCGTTGCGTACCACCCGGTGGCAGGGGATGGCGACGGCCAGTCGGTTGGCGCCGCAGGCCTGCGCCACCGCGCGGGCCGACGTGGGCGCGCCGATGCGGGCGGCGATCTCGGCATAGCTGGCGGTGTGGCCCGCCGGAATGTCGCGCAGAGCCTGCCACACCCGCTCCTGGAAGGCGGTGCCGCGCAGGTCCAGCGGCAGGTCCAGCCCCAGGCCTGGTGCTTCGACGAAACCCACCACCCGGGCCACGGTCCGCTCGAAGGCGGCGTCGCCGCCGATCAGCTCGGCGCGGGGGAATCGGTCCTGCAACTCGCGCGTCAGGCGGTCGGGGTCGTCGCCGAGCAGGATGGCGCAGACACCGCGCCCGCTTTGCGCCACCAGGATGGATCCGAGCGAACATTCCCCCACCGCGAAACGGATCGCCTGGTCGGAGCCGCCCTGGCGCCACGCGGTCGGTGTCATGCCCAGCCGCTGGTTCGAGCTGGCGTAGAAGCGCCCGTTCGAGTTGAACCCGGCCTCGTAGAGCGCTTCGGTGACCGAGGCGCCGCGGGCCAGGCCGCCGCGCAGCTGGCGTGCCCGGTGCGCGTCGGCGTAGGCCCTGGGCGTGAGGCCGGTCACCGACTTGAAGACCCGGTGGAAGTGGTAGGGGCTGAGGCCGCAGCCCTCGGCCAGTGTCTTTAGGTCGGGCCGGGCCTCGGCCGCCTCGATGCGCCGGCAGGCTTCGGCGACCAGCGTCGCATGCCGGGCGGCGGCGGCGCTGCGGTTGGCCATCGGGCGGCGCGTCGGCCGGTAGCCGGCGGCCTGCGCTTCCTCGGCGGTGGCGAAGAACTCGACATTCTCCGGCCGCGGCAGGCGCGCCGCGCTGCTCGGGCGGCCGTAGACCCCGGTGGTCTTCACCGCATACACGAACAGCGCGTCGGCCGCCGGGTCGCGGGCGAGCACGGCGGCCCAGCGCGCCGCGTGCAGGGCCTCGGCCGATGGGGCGGTGGTGTCCATGGTGTCGGCTCCTCGGTGTTCCTGGGGAAAGCATAGGCCGTCGAGGCCGCGCCCGCGCTCCGCGTCTTGCGGTCGAAAGCCCGCGGCCGTGCGCGCCTCACGCCGCGTCATGGAAGATCACCCCCAGCGTATGGCGTTCGCCTGAACGCAGCCGGCTCACGCCGTGGCGATGGTTGACGCGGTAGCTGCCGCGGCTGCCCTGCACCGGCCGCTGGTGCACGGCGAAGACCACGGCGTCGCCCTGCTGCAAGGGCACCACCTCCGCACGCGACTGCATACGCGGCCGCTGCTCGGTGAGCACGAACTCGCCGCCGCTGAAGTCGCGGCCCGGCGCCGACAGCAGGACCGCCACCTGCAGCGGAAACACATGCTCGCCGTAGAGGTCCTGGTGCAGGCAGTTGTAGTCGCCCTCGACGTAGCGCAGCATCAGGGGCGTGGGCCGCGTCTGGCCGGCCTCGTGGCAGCGCCGCAGGAACTCCGCGTGCGAGGCCGGATAGCGCACTGCCAGGCCCATGGCCGCGTTCCAGCGGTTGGCCGGCGGCACCAGGCGCGGGTACAGCGCGCCGCGCAGCCCGGCGACCGCATCGGGCAGCGGATAGGCGAAGTACTTGTACTCGCCGCGGCCGAAACCGTGGCGTGCCATCACCACCCGGCTGCGGTAGAGGTCCTCGCGCGGGTACAGCGCGGCCAGGCCTTGGCATTCGGCGGCCGACAGCAGGGCCGGCAGCATGGCGTGCCCGCACAGGTCGAGTTCGCGTTCCACCGCGGGCCAGTCCACGGCCGCGACGCGCGCCCCGAGGTCCTCGAGGGTTCCGGGCGGGTCCTGCAACATCGTCATGGGGTCCTCCTTCGACTGAAACGGCTGGCGATGCCCGCAGTCTAGAAAGGGATGCCGCCGGGTGCACTCCGCCGCTTGCTCCCGAATTCGGGCCGTCCCGGCGCCGGCGGTCCGGCGAGGCCCCGTGGCAGGCAGGGAGCACCCGCCGGGCAGCCCGGCCGGCGACCGCCCTCGGGGGCGCTACGATGCGGTCTTCCCGACCCCACGGTGCAGCCCATGCCATTGTTCCCCTACCTCGACAGCCATCCCGTTGCGGGCCCCGGCGGTTTCGTGCACGCCTCGGCCCAGGTGATCGGCGACGTCGTTCTCGGCGACGACAGTTCCGTCTGGTGCAACGCCGTCATCCGCGGCGACGTGAACCACATCCGCATCGGCCGCGCCAGCAACATCCAGGACCTGGCCATGTGCCACGTCTCGCACAAGACCGCGGCCAAGCCGCTTGGTTCGCCCTTGGTGATCGGCGATTTCGTCACCGTGGCGCATTCGGTGATCCTGCACGGCTGCCGCATCGGCGACGAATGCCTGATCGGCATGGGCAGCATCGTCATGGACGACGTGGTCATCGCCGACCGCGTGATGGTGGGCGCGGGCAGCCTGGTGCCGCCCGGCCGCCACCTGTCCAGCGGCATGTTGTACGTCGGCCGGCCGGCGGTGGCGGTGCGGCCGCTCACCGAGGCCGAGCTGGCCCACCTGCGCTACTCGGCCGAGCACTACGTGCGGGTGAAGGACAACTACCTGCGTACGCCCGGCGCCTGAGGGGGCGAGGCTTCAGGCCGGCTTGCGGGCGATGAAGGCCATCGAGCTGTGGTCGGAGCCGGAGCCGATGACGCGGCCGTCCAGGTCGTAGGCCACCGCATCCGGCTCGAAGCCCAGGGCCTCCAGCTGGCGCCGCTGCTCGGCCAGCGAGATGTAGTAGAGCATCGTGCCGTAGTTGTGGCAGACGTCGTTGATGATCGAATAGGTCGGGGTGCGCTGCTCGTGCCTGAGGAAACGCCTGCGGTTGAACACCCGCACCGGCGTGTGGGCCAGGAAACGCAGGCTGCGCACCGCGAGGCGGACCGGGTTGAGGGTCCAGGTGAAGGGCGGGAACCGGAACCCGGCGCTGTGGTCGGGGCAGTCCCGGTTGTGGGTCGAGAACAGGAACACTCCGCCCGGGCGCAGCACCCGCAGGACTTCCTTCATGATCGCCAGCCGGTCTTCGTGCGACACCATGCCGATGCCGTTGCAGCTGAACATCGCAAGCTGGATCGAGCCGTCGGCCACCTTGTCCATGCGGCGTGCGTCGGCGTGCTCCAGCCTCACCCCCGGGAAACGCCGGCGGCAGGCCTCGACCATCTCTAGGCTGTTGTCCACCCCCAGGTAGTCGGGGCTGACTTCCAGCAGGGCCTTGACGGTGCGGCCGCCGCCGACGCCGATGTCCAGGATGGGCTGGCCGCGCACCGAGGCGGCGACGGCGTCCAGCGAAGCGCGCTCGGGCGGGCTCAGGTCCTCGCGGTGGGAATAGTGCTTGACCGCGGAGGCGGAGCGCATGGTGCGCAGGTTGACTTCATCGATCGCGTTGGTCATGGAGGGCTCGTTCGCAGGCGGCTGCGCGGGGTGGCACGGGGAGGGCGCAACGCTATCACGGCGGCGGGGCCGCCGGCACGCCTCGTTCGGGGGGCGAGGGGGCCGCCGAAGGGGGGAGTCGCGCTCTGGCGGAGGGCGGACGGGCCCTGTCCTGCAACCCCTAATGTTAGGCTTCTTTTCGCTCGACATTCTTCGCGATTGACCTCATTCTTTCTCCGTTTCTTCTGAAACAGAATGGGCTGCGCGGCCGGGCGCGATCCGGTCCCGCACCTGGGGAAACCCGGTATCCGAACTCGAGGAGAAGCCATGTCGAACACCCAGTTTGCCTTCCTGAAAAAATCGCAGGTGCCGGGGAGGGAGGCGCTGCAGGCCTCCATCGACGCCCTCGGCTTCGACCTGACGCTGTATCCCGACTTCAGTCCCCTGGAGGATTCGGGTTTCCTGCCCTGCACCCTGAACGGCATCGCCGGCGTCGGCTTCGAGCTGAACGGCGAGGCCGCCGGGGAAGTCGTGCGGGGCGACAACGCCCTGCGGCGCATCGCGGGCGAGAACGACTACGGCATGAGCCTGGTGTGGGGCGGCAGCGTGGAAGACCACGCCTGCGCCATGATCGTCAGCTGCGCGCTGGCCAAGGATTTCGGCGCCGTCGTGTCCTACCAGGGCCAGGCGCCCGAGTCCCTGGACCATCTGCTGCGCAGCACCCGCCATATCGTCGACGACGCGATGAAGGCCCATTGAGCGCGGGGGCGCCCCGGGCCGTGCCATCATCGGCACCTGTTCGATGAACGGTTCTGCCCTGGTCCCCCATGAAAGCCCGTCCATTCCCTGTGTCGCGGCCGGCCTGTCTGCCGGCGGCGCTCGGCCAGCCCGGGAACCTCCGGGCCGCGGACAGCGACTCGCCCAGGCCCAAGCTGCTGGTGCTCGACCTGGACGAAACCCTGGTGCACGCCTGCGAGACCCGCCTGGCGCACGAGCCCCATTTCGGTGTCGGCCCCTATGCCGTGTATGAGCGGCCCGGCGTGCGCGACTTCATCGCCCACGTGCTGGGCCGCTTCGAGGTGGGCGTGTGGACCTCCTCCGGCGAGCAGTACGCCGCCGCCGTGGTGGACCATCTCTTTCCGCCGGGCAGCCTGCGCTTCGTCTGGGCCAGTTCGCGCTGCACCCTGGTGCGCGACTGGCAGACCGGTGGCCAGCAGTGGGCCAAGAAGCTGTGCAAGCTCAAGGCCAGGGGCTACCGGCTCGAGTCCATCATCGCGGTGGACGACACGCCGGCCAAATACGCCGCCAACTTCGGCAACCTGGTGGCGGTGCGCGAGTTCCTCGGCGACCCGGCCGACACGGAGCTGCCCTTGCTGTCCCGCTACCTGGACCGCCTGGCCCTGGTGCCGAACGTGCGTGTGGTCGAGAAGCGCGGCTGGCGCGAGGACATCGGGCGCCAGCCGTGAAGGCGCCCGCAGGGACATCGTGTCCCGGGCGCTTGTCAGCGGGCATGGTTTTGAGGACACTTCGAATCCCGGCGACGGCGTCGCCGCCATGCGGCCGACCCGCTGCCGTCGGCGAAGGTGCACATGACATGGACGCTGGTCTCCTCGGTCTCTTCATCATCTGTTGCGTCGCGCTCCTGTCCTTCCTCGGCGTGGCCCGGGCCGTGAACGCCCTGGCCGGCAAGCCGCTGGTCAATGGTGCCGCGGTCTTCTTCTGGCTTCTGCTCGCGGCCATCGTCGGCCTGTTCGGCTACCAGTGGACGCTGCCCCAGGTCACCGAGCGCATGGCGTACTACGCGGGGCAGTCCCTGGCCACCGTGCTTCCGGTGCTGGCGATTTCCTTCTACCTGGGCCGCCGTTTCCGCCTGCGGCACGGGGGCCGGCCGGCGGGCGAGACCGGGCCCCGGGCCTGAGCTTCGCACTCGTGGCTCTGGCGCATTCCTGAAAATCCCCGCGCTTCTTAATCTTCGTGGCTTGGTTCCGCTGGGGCACATCACTCGACCCAAGGCCTGGGCCGACTCTGCCTTGGGCTGGCGATGCGGCTGGCCGCCGGGCCTGGCCATGCCTTGACGGCCGAGCCGGCCCATGCTCTGGCGGCGGGCGAGAACGAGGAGCGCATCACCGCGCTCAACACCTCGCTGGCCCGCGGCGACGCCGGCCTCGCCCGCTATCTCCGGGCCCTGCCGGACGACGAGGTGAAACTGGCCGGCCAGCAGGCGCTGATCGTGCGTCAAGGGGCGTCTTGATCATTACCCGGGCGCTCACCTATGCGGCAATGCCGTTCTTCTTCCGCAACGAGACCGGCTTCGGCGGCAACAAGGGCTCCACCGACTTCAAGCGCATCCTGTCGCTGCCGATCGCCACACCATGTGATGCGCATGACCTTGTTCTTGCTGACCGGTTTGGCGCTGGTCGGCATTTACACATGCTCCGCAGCGCGCAGGAGATCGTCCAGAGTGCGATGCAGACCCATTGAGTCTCGGTTCACCGGCATCGGGGCCTCGGGGAGCCTTGGAACGCTTGCTCTTCCTTCATCACTGAGAGGCCGCCGGCGCTCGGGGATGTGTGCGCTGCAGAAACCAAGGTGCGAGCAGGCTGATGAGAAACAAGGACATCAGACCGCTGATCAGCAGCGACAGGGCGACCAGCAGGCCGAGGTGGCGCAGGGGGGTGAACTCGGAGGCCAGCAAGGTCAGGAACCCCAGCGAAAACAACAGGATGTTGAAGAAGATCGAGCTGCCGGCATGTTCTGCTGCATGCAGCACAGACTCGTCCGCCGTGTGTCCTGTGCGATGGTATTCCGAGACCCTGTGCATGAAGTGCACGGAATAGTCCACGATGCCGACGAGCAGGTAGGAGATCAAGGCCGTGCCGATGTTCAGGTCGATGTCCAGGGCCGACATGGCACCGAAGTACAAGACCATGGTGGCGGCCAGGGGCAGCGAGGACACCAGGCCTCGCCTGAGGGACCGCAACCATCCCATCAGCACGACGGCTACCACCGCATAAGCCATGAAAAAGCTCAGCAACTGGCCTTGCAGGATCTCGTCGAGCACGCTGCTCCAGATGACCGGTGTGCCGGCCACGCTGACACGAACTCCCTTGGGTCGATGGGTTTCCACCCAGGCGTCCAGTTGTTCGAGCATGGAGCGGTACTCACTGGCCTTGGTGGTGGACAGGGTGAAGAGTGTGACAGCCTTGGCATAGTCGCCGTTCAGCACGTTCTGCAGATCTTTGCCACCGCTGTTCTCGTACATCACCAGGGCTTCATTGACCAGGTCGGCACCGGACACGACTACCGGCGCTGGCGACGCCGCGTCCGGCCGCGGCGGCAGGGTCTCGGTGTCCGCAGGCAATCGATCCCACGCGGGATCGTCGTCGTGAAGGACGGTTTGTATGCGCCGGATGTATTTCGCGATGGAGTAGGTATAGCGTACGTGGGCTTGCCCTTGCAGCCACTGGTCCAGTTCATCGATGAAGCGCAGGGTGGCCAGGTCGATGGCACCACGTGGATGGCCACTGTCGATCACGATCCACCCGGGGCTGGTGCCCACCGAGCGGGTATTGATGAAGGTGTCCGCCACGCGGACAGGGTTGTCGGGCAGGAAGTAGCTGACGCCTTCGTCTTCGACATGAATACGGCTGGCACTCCAGCCCGCGACGCCCAGTACCAGCAGGAATGCCGCGCCCGCGCCGCGACGGTGGGCAATCACCGGGCGCAACGCCGCAGTCAGCAACCGGCCCAGGAGGTTGTGCGAGTGTCGCCTTTGCGGCACACCTTGGCCATCCGGCTGGCGTGACGGAACGCAGCACAAGCAGGCGGGGATGAAGGTCACCGAAATCAACTGGGCGGCCACCAGGCCGAAGGCCATGAACATGCCGAAGTGACGTATGTTCTCGATCTGCGTGGCGGTGGCGAACAAAAATCCGATGACGGTCGTGATGGTTGTGAGCACCACCGGCGAGATCAGCAGGCGCAGACTTTCCCGGGTGGCCCGTGCATGCGACAGGCCACGCCGGCGCTGGGCATAAAATTCGTTCAGCAGGTGCAGGGCGTCGGCCCCGCAGACCGTGATCAGGAACACCGGCAGCACGCTGGTGATCAAGTCGATCGGGACGCGCAGCCATGCCATCAGTCCCAGGGTCCAGACGGTGCTCAGCGTGACATTCAGCAGGGGGAGCAGTACACCCAATGGCCGGCGAAAATGGAGGATCAGCACGAGTGCCACCACCAGCAGGACCGCCGGTAGAAGCACTTCGAGGTCATGGTTCATCAGGCGGGCTTGCTCCGCCATGAAGATCGGCGTGCCTGCGATGTACACCTCGTCGGCGACGGCGGGATTGGCGGTGCGTTGGGCCGCCACGATGAGCTGCAGTGCCCTCTGGGCACGCATCTGGCCTTCACTGTCTTCGGCGCGCAGGTCCAGCTCCGCGGCGATCACCGCAATCCGGCCATCGCCGGATACGACGGCGGTGTGCATGAGCGTATTGCCCATGACCTCCTGGCGAACGATCTCCGGCGGTGTCGTCTTGTCGTGGAGGCTGCGCTGCACATGCAGCATGTGATCGCGCGCGGTGAGGTTCTCGGTGCCCGCCAGGCCGCTGACGTCCTTGATGGGGGCCAGGCGGCCGGGCAGGAAGCGCAGGAACTGGCGCTCGGCCGCACTGAGGCTCGCGGCGCCGGGGAGGGTGAGCAAGCTGCTGGCAGCCGGCGCATCGTTCACGTCCAGGCCATCGACAAGCATGCGCTGCAACACCGGCAGCATGGGCGCCGCCTCCGGTCGGTTGGCGAGCCGGTCGGCCATGTTCTGCAGCTGCTGCCGATCCCCGGCACTGACCAGGCTCAGGCGGCGTACCGCGCGGGTGATGTCGAGCACGGCGTCCAGGGTGTTCCGGTTGAACACCCCGTCCTGCTTGACCACGACGATGAGCGCCGCATCGTATGTGCCTGAAAACTCCTTCTGCAGGTTCTTGATGGACTCGCGGGCCGGGTGGCTTTCTGGCAGAAGATACGGGTTGCTGTCCTCGCTCAGCTTGGGCAGTTGGACCGCAAACAGGACGGTGATGGCCAGGGTGACGGCCAGCACCAGGCGCGCATGCCGCTCAATGACCTGCAAGTAGGCGCTCAAAGGACGCTCCGTTCGAGAGTTGCGCGGACATGAACAAGGAGTCGGCCAGACCCTGGTCGTACCGGGTGGCCCGGAACTCCATCCGGGAGCTGCGGCCATCGGTCTGGTTGAGCACCTCGATGTCCGTCGGGGTCCAGTAGCCGTCGATCCTTTCGATGTGCTGGATTCGCAGTATCTTTTTCAAGACGCCGCGTTCGTCGAACAGATGCTGTTGCAGCACCAGGTTGGTGGCCGGGTCGACCCACATCACCACCTTGCTGTAGCCGGATTTTTCAATGGTCGCGGGCGAGGCCGGTGTGCGTTCCACGCGCAGCGTGTCGCGGTCGAGGATCCGTTCGGTGCCGGTGATGCTTTGTTGGAAGTCGGAGACTCTCAGCTTCTCGATGTCGTAGTATGAGAACTGGCTGCCCATGAAGGCACCCCGTTTGTCGTTTGCGGCGATGCGACGTGTCTGGCGCGAAGCCGGCAGGTGCATCCACATGTCGTCGTCGCGACTCGCGCGTTCATCGCGATTGACGCTGACGAAGGCCACGCCACGCACATCGGCCGGAGCGCTGAAGTACATGGTGTAGATCTCGTCTGCTCCCTGCTGCTTCTTCAGGAACAGGAGTTTGCGGCTGCGTTCCTGGCCCTGGGGGCCGCGCAGGACCAGATTCACTTGGGAAATCCAGTCCTTGCCGTCGGGCCGGTCGCGTGCGTGTTGCAGCAACCGGTCTGCCGCCGGATCTGCCCGGGCCCACGGCGTCGCTGCCAGCAAGGCCAGCGCGATCCAGCGTCTAGGGGATGAAAAACGGGACGTGCTCATGTGACGGCTCTCCTGGTGGAAAGGGCGCGGGTTGCCCCGCACCGGCTGATGGGATCAAAAGCGGGTGCCCAGCTGCAGCCATAGGCGGTCTTGCGCGTCGAAGCGGCCGAAGAATCCGGTGTCCGGGCCATTGAACATGTCGGCGCCAGCGACCAGGAAGAGCGAGTCCGTGGGCTTGTAGGTCAGACGGACCTGGCACAGCGTGCCGTCCCGGTTGCGCATCATCCAGGCGCATGACACACGGTTCTCCAGCCGGGCGTCGAAGCCGCTGCCGGTGGCGGCCAGCGTGAGGATGGGCTGGTGCTGCGGGAGCAGGTCACCAGGCTGCCAATGCCCGATGTGGCGATCAGACACCTGGGCAGTGAACAGCCAGTCTCGCCAGGCGCGGTCCAGGCCGAGCAAGGCGCTGGTGTGCGACGAACGAGTCAGGCCGTCGGCGGTTCGACTGGTGTTGTAAGTGACGCCGGGCAGGCGGGCCACCTCGGCGCGCCATACCCAACCGCCAGGGTAGGCCCAGGCCATGCCTGCACCCCACAGGGTCTGGCGCTGGTATTCGCCTCGCGCCTGGATGCCTCCTCCAGCAGGAGCGGCCTGTAGTCGGTACACAGGGCTGCGGTCCCACAGGCGCATGGCGACCAGGCTCAGGTCGACTCCGGCCAGCGACCTGGAGATGTGAATTCCAGCCTCGCCTTCGCGCCACCCTGTGGCCGGGCGTTGCGTCGGCAGCACCTCGATGCCCGCGGCCAGCATCGGTGCCGTCTGCCGCAAGTCGAATTCGCTGCCCGTCACGGCCAGGTGATGCGGCTCGAAGCGCGGCGCCCAGTAGCTGTCGATGAACCAGCCGCTGCCGCCTGGTGGCCCCTGCAGCCTGAGCAGGGGCAGGGCGATGCGGTAGTCCTCCATTTCGGGCAGGACGTGGTCGCGCAGGTCGAGCGGGTTGACCTGGTCGAGCACGCGCAGGTTGTCGGCACGCCCCCAGTTGAGCTGCTGGTAGCCCACCGTCCCACGCCAGTCGCCCGGCAGCGGGGCTGTCAGCGACAGTTCGCGCCAATCAGCTGTCCAGGCGTACGCACGGCGGGCCTGGTCGCCATACGAGCCGGCGCCGGCATAGGCCCCGTCGCCGCGCAGGCGACCGTCCGCCACGACATCGGCCTCGGCCACGCTCCACCTGGCCTTGAGACGCACTTCCCCCACGGGGTTGGCGCGGTGGCGCTCATCATGCGGTCGATACACCGCACCGGACCTTAGGCTGCCTTCGAGTGTCGGGTCCGGTGCGGCGGCCGCGGAGCCGTGCAGCGCAGCGGCGGCACAGGCCAGCCAGCAGGCGGCCCGCAGACCTCTCCTCGTCATGCACCGCACAATACGCCTCCGTCGATCACGAAACGTTGTGCCGTGATGCCGCCTGCCTGCTCGCTGCACAGGAACGCCACGGTGTGCGCCACTTCCTCCGCCTGCACCAGACGCTTGATCGGAATGCTTTTCTTGGCCTTGGCTGTGATCGTCGCGAGCGGCTGCCCCGCTTGGCGTGCCTGGCGCGACATTTCCTGCTGCAGCATCGGCGTGTCTACCCAGGCCGGCAACACCACGTTCACCGTGATGCCCTGGGCGGCCAGGTCCAGGGCCAGCGCTTTGGAAAAGCCCGTCAGGCCGTGTTTGGAGGTCACGTAGGCGGTGTTGTTGCGGGCTCCGGCCAGTCCGAGAATGGAGCCCACGTGGACGATGCGGCCGCCGTGTTTCATGAAGGGCACCAAGGCACGGGTGACGCTGAAGGCGCCATGCAGGTTGACCGCGATGACGCGGAACCAGGTGTCGTCCTCGTCCAGCCGGTTGGGGGTGGCCACCCCGGCGCAATGGACCAGCACATCCAGGCGACCCAGCCCGGTGGCGGCCAGGGTCAGCGAGCGCGAGGTCTCGGCATGGTCCGCCACATCGAGGCACAGCTTGTGCGCTTCGGCGCCGGTGGCGGCCAGTTGGTCGGCGGTGCCGGCCAGGCCTTCGGCGTCGAGGTCGACCAGCAGCAGGCGCCGCAACCCCTCCTTCGCCAGCCGCAGTGCCACTGCCTGGCCGATACCGGATGCCGCGCCGGTGATACAGGCGCTGCGCTGATCGGGGCAGGTCATCGTCGTCATGCCCGCTTGAGGCCGCCATCCAGGTGGATGATCTCGCCCGTGAGGTACTGGTTGTCCGGGCTGCCGAGATGGACGACCCAGTCGGCCACTTCCTGTGGCCGGGCGCAGCGCTTGACCAGGAGGCGTTGCATGATCTGTTCGTGCCCCCGGCTGCGGATGGCCTCCGACATCTCGGTTTCGATCACGCCGGGAGCCACGGCGTTGACCAGGATGTTCCTGGGTGCCAGTTCAACGGCCAGGGCCCTGGTGAAGGATTCCATCGCCCCCTTGGCCGCGGCGTAGTGGCTTTGCCCGGCTCCAGGCTTGGATGCCGCGCAGGAAGTGACGTTGACGATGCGACCATGGCGCTGACAGATCATGGCCGTCACGAACTGGCGGGTGCACCAGATCGGTCCCAGCGCGTTCACTTGCATGACGTCTTCGAGCTGCCGCGCGGTCATGGTGGCCAGCAAGGTGTCCTGGCTCATGCCTGCGTTGTTGACCAGCAGGTCCACGCGTTCGTGCCGCGCGAGCACTTCGCGCCCGAAACGTTCTATGTCGTCGCGATGGGCCAGGTCCAGCGGATGGCTCCAGGCTTGCCGGCCCAGGGCTTGGATCTGCGCCACCACGGCTTGCGCGCCATCGGTCTCTCGGCGGTAGGTCAGCACCACGTCGGAGCCTTCGCGCGCCAGCCTCAGGGCAATGGCCTGGCCTATGCCGCGGCTGCCGCCGGTGACGATCGCGAGCCGGTTTTCCATCTTCAGGGCGGTCACAGTGATGGCTCTCTTTTCACGTCGGACAGGCGGAACCCATGCAAGCGGGCCAGCGCGGCGATTTCCTCGACTTGACGTGCATCGAGGTCGCCCAGTGAATAGTGACGGTCCAGTCCGGCCAGTCCGAGGACGGCCGTCTCGGCCATGCAGGCGAACAGTTGCCCTGCACCTAGAAAGGCACGGGCACCGGGGGGCAGGCTCTCGCCGTGCGGCGTGCCCACCACGCCGCCTTGCCCCAGCCACAGGTCGGGGCGCCGGGCGGCCACGTGCGTCTGCACGTTGTTGGGGACGGCCACGTCGCAGACCATGGCGCCGTACTTGAAGTGTTCGGGCTCCAGGAAGGGCTGCGGATGGCTGGCGCCGCACAGCACCACATCGCCTTGCCCGACGTCGGACAGCCCCTTGCCGATGAGGATCAGATCGGTCCGGCCGCAGCGCAGCAGGAAGTCCGCATCGGGGAGGTCGTCGGGCGGGCCGGCCTCGAGGGCTACCGTCACCCAGGGGTGGCGGGCGAGTGCGCCGGGGATGCCCTCCAGTCGATCCAAGGTGTTGTCGTGTCGGGCCAGCCGGAGCTGTCGCCAGCAGGCGCCGAAAATCTGCGAACGCACCCGCTCCAGGCGCTTCGTGGCACTGCTCTTGCCGGATCCGATCAGTACCAGCCGCGTCACCTTTCGGGCCAGCAGCTCCGCACAGATGGAGGCGATGTTGCCGGTGGCTCCGACCACCACCCCGGTGGCATGGCGCCAATCCAGTGCGCGCTGCGAGGCGGCCTGCTCCATGGCCTCGAACGCCATGGACACTGTCAGCGCATTGCCGGTGGTCAGGCGAATGCCGGGAACCTGTAGCGACAAGCCATTGTGGGTCACGATCGACGTGTACATGCCCAGGCCGGCTATCTCGCAACCGTCGTTGCGCGCGGCCACGACGCGTTCCTGCACGGCGTCACGGATGTCCTGCAGCCCGGTGCCGTCGAGGCAGGCGGCCATTTGCCGGGAGGTGATGCCCAGTGGATACAGGATGAAGTCGATGGCCGAGCCCGTGGGTGACTGGATGCGAACGGGCGGGTAGGGGGCTGCACGCGGATCCACGGACAGTCGCTCGATGAAGTGCGCCAGTTCCGCATCGGTGCACTCGCGCAGCGAGGGCTCGACACCCGCCAGGTTGCGGGCATCGATCAGGTGGTTGATGAAGGCGATCTTGCGGACCGGCTGTTTCGATGTCGTCCTCGGAGGGGGAACGGGCTCGGTCCACTTCGGGGTGAATTCCTGCCCGGCCGGGTGTGGCCGAGGCGGAGTCCGCGAGGTGAGTGCGAAGACAAAAGGCCGCAGGTCTTGCCTCTGCACCATCTCGCACACTGCTGCAAGGGCGGTCTCGATCTGCTCGATGTCGGGCTGGTCGAGGTACACCGACGGTTCGAGGCGCAGTACTCGAGGCGCACTGGCGGACGGGGCGACACGAATGCGGTGGCCGTGGAACAGATAACCGGCTAGGAAATAGCCGAGGGAACGGTTGTGCTCCAGTGTGCGCAGCAATTGCGAGGGGCTATGGGCCAGCGAGGCGAATTCCACCCCGAGCAGCAAGCCTTCGCCGCGCACCGCCTGGATCACCGCCGGGTAGCGTGCCCGCAACCCTTCCAGCATGGCCCGCAGGCGTTCGCCTTTCTCATGCGCCAGGTGGTACAGGCGGCCATTGTCGCGCTCCAGCAGGTCGAGCACCCTGCGGGCCACCCGGCATGACACATCGTCCTCGGCGAAGGTGGAGCTGTGGATCAGGCAGAAGTCGCGCTCGTACTGGCTCTTGCGGATCAGCACGGCGGCGATCTTGGCCACTCCACCGCCGAGGGACTTGGACAGGACGTAGGTGTCGCCTTTCAAGCCCAGCTTGCTGGCGGCGAAAAAGCGACCCGAACGGCCCATGCCGCTTTGCACCTCGTCCACCAGCAGGGGGCAGCCGTGCCGATGGCAGAGGCGTCGCAGGGCCTGGGCGAACGCCGGTGTCAGCACGTGAATGCCCCCTTCGCCCTGAATCGGTTCCACCAGGATGGCGCCGATGCCTCGTACCGGCCGGGGCGCGAGCCGGAGCCGGCCGTCTTCCAGCAGCAGGTCGAAAGCCGTGCCGCTGGCTTCGGTGGCGGCGCGTTCGAGCGCGGCGGTATCGTCGCTGGGAACGAATTGCACCTGCAAGCCCAGATGCCCGAACGGAGCCCGGAATACATCATTGTGCGTGGTCTGCACGCTGCCCATCAACTTGCCGTGGAAGGCCCGCTCCAGCGCGATGAACATCGGCGGGCGCCGCCAGAGCTGCTGGTGGTGGGCGTCCAGTACGGCGCACAGGTCGGCAAAGCAATGGATCCGGGTACCTGCCGTGTCCAAAGCGCTTCCCCGGAGAATGTCCGCGTCGAAGAGGACCTGTCCGTCTCGCAATGCGGCCTGGACCAGGCAGCGGTGCTGGTCGAGTTCCTCCCGCAGGGCCTGCTGCTGCCGCCAGCGTGCGTATTCGGCATGTTTGATGGCCAGCTCGACGGCTTCCGCGCCGCTGTTGGCGAAATGCACGACGAAGTCTTCATCGACACCGCTGTCCCTGCGGGCGATCTCGTTCAACTGCTGCGCCAGAGCGCCCGCTTCGTGCCGGATGGAAAACTGGGCGTGCACGACCATGCCTGCCGCCAGCGCGTTCTGTAGTTCGGCCACGACCTCGGGCGGGTTGTGGCCCAGCATCAGTGAACCGTACCCGCCCACCAGATCGAGCACGGCCACCTCCTGCCCGTCGACATCGCGGTAGTAGGCGCGGTCGCCCTGCGCACGATGGAAGGCGACGTCCAGACCGAGCGCATGCAGCACTTCGGCCAGGCGCGGTTTCACGAAGCGCCGGTAGGCAGCGTTTGCTTCCATCATGGTTTCTCCACATTGATGCAGGCCCAGTCGCCATGGAGGCCGCGCCCGGAGACCATCACCTGGTGGCTTGCTGGATGAGGGACGGTCGAATGAGCCCACGGAAGTGGGGGAGATACCGGTTGCAGCCGGCCTGCCATGCCCGGCAGCTGCCGATGGGCCAAGGCTTGCCCGGCCAGGGCGATGTCGGCCACCAGGCTGCTGCTGCCTGCATAGCCCAGCAGGTCCCGGGCCGATGTGACGGCGGTGGCATGCGGCGCACGCGCTGCGATGAGGCGGGCCTCGGCCTGGTCGTGCCGCGGCAGGCCGGTGCCCTGCGCGATCACCCAGCCGGCCTGGCATGGAGAGATCCCCTCGACCGAGGGTTCCGGGGCCGTCGACCTGGAGATCGTGTCCCCCAGCCGCAGGACCTCGGCGCCACGCTGATCGGTCCGGGTGCTCCGCTCCAGTACCAGGGCGGCACTGCCGTCCGATAGCACCAGCCCACGGCTTCTTTCGTCGAAGCATCTCGCGCTCAAATGCCCTTCGAGGTCGCGCAGGGAGGGGGCCAGCCAGCCGAGGTCATGCAGTTCGACCAGCAAGAAGGGGTCGAGCCAGGCGTCCACTGTCAGCACCAAAGCCACGTCGCAGCGGTCTTCGATCAGGGCCGCCCTGGCTTGCGACAACGCCGAGACGACACCATGGGGACCGGCGAAGAAGGCGCCGCCCGTAGCACGGGTTCGATAGCTCATGCTGTTCACGAGCAGGGCATTGTTGGAACTCGACTTGACCATCCCCAGCACGTCCAGCTTGCGTCGCGCAAGACAGTGGTGGATGAAGTCGCCCAGTGTTGGATTGACTTGCGCTGCCGTGCCGGTTATGGCGTTGGTGGCGCAATCGAAACCGGTCGCATAGTCGCCCTCAACGGTGAACAGGGCCCGCCGTGCCGGCTCCACCTGGTCGAGGTCGAGTCGTGCGGCAGCGAGGGCCCGGTGCAGGGCCAGGTGACCGAGCCGCGTCACCCGGGATGCGAAACGCCTCAGCCTGTGGGGCAGCAGTTCACGGCTCGCTTCATGTGTCGCCGTTCCGATGCAGCCGAAGGGGAAGGGGGCGTCGACATGTTCCGACACCACACGCTCTGACAGCACGCATGCTTGCGCACTGACTCGTTGCCAGAGCGCCCGGGGGCTGTCGATGCCCGGCAGGACCAGGCCGCAGCCGGAGACATGGACATCGCTGTCAGGCATATCGTTTTACCGCGAGGCAGGCATTGAGGCCGCCGAAGCCGAACGAGTTGCTCAACGCCGCAGGCACATCGGCATGCCTGACGGCGTGCCGCACGTGGTCGAGTTCGCACTCGGGGTCGATCTCGTCGAGATGAACGGTAGGTGGAATGTCGCCGGTCTTCACGGTCAGGGCGGTGGCGATCAGCTCCGGCCCCCCGGCGGCAGCGATCAGGTGACCGAGCATGGACTTGTTCGCGGTGACCGACACCCTTCGCCAGTGGTCTCCGTCGGCAAACACCTGCCTGATGGCCTGGGCCTCCATCTTGTCGTTGAGCGGGGTGGAGGAGCCATGCGCATTGACATGGGCGATCGCCGAAGGTTGCAGTCGGGCATCCTTGAGGGCACGGCTCATCGCCAGCGTGGCGCCCTCGGCCTGCGGGTGAGGGGCCGTCAACCGGTAGGCGTCCATGGACGATCCGAAACCGGCCAATTCCGCGTGGATGGGGGCGCCCCGCGCCAGGGCGTGGTGTTCGTCTTCCAGCAAGATCATGCCGGCGCCTTCACCGGCTACCAGGCCGCTGCGCCGCAGGTCGAACGGGCGCGATAGGCAGTCGCCCAGGCGCTGCTCCTTTGACGGCGCGCCAAGCAGGTGCAGGGCCACCATGGTGCTTGGATTGAGGACCGAGTCGCTTCCGCCGGCCAGCATCCACGGGGTCTCCCCTCGCCGCACCATGCGAAACGCCAGTCCGATGGCGTGTGCCGCGCCGGCACACGCCGTGCTGATGGTTTGCACGCTGCCGCTCAGTCCGAAGCGGCGAGCGATCCGGGCCGCTGCCTCATCCCGCGAGTGCACCAGTCCGCTGGCCGGGTCGAGGCGGTCGAAGGCCTGGACCACTCGCTGCCAGTCGGGCCCATCGGGTCCGAGCGCCGGCAACATGTCAGTCATGGCGCGCTCGGAGACACCCACCCCCAGCATCACACCCAGGCCTTTCGCTTGCAGCGGTCCGACAGTGCCTGCCAGACCGGCATCCCGGACTGCTTGCCAAGTGGCTGCCAACGCAAAGCGCGCGGAGCGTTCCATCGGTTCGTGCCACGACGTCCCGAAGTCCTCCGCGAAATGGCGCGACAGTGCCTCGTCGTCGACCGGCGCGGCATAACGAACGCTGAAATCGGGCAGCCAGTCGTTGTGCCAGCGCCGGATGTGGTTGTGGCCGGCCGTCAGACCGGCCCAGAAGTCGGCGTGGTCGAAGCGGTTGGCGCAAACGGTGCCCAGCCCCGTGATGAGTACGCGTCGTGTCATGCGTCACCGCCCTTCGGCAAGGCCTGCCCGAGGATCACCAGGATGGCCGCTGCCTGCCCGTGCGGACTGCACCCGGCAATGGCCACGCAGCCCGGCGGTCCGTCTGCGGTGGACCAGTGGTCCGACAGGGCCACCAGCCGGCGCCGATGTTTCAAGCCGTGCGCCGCCAGTGCCAAGGCGGTCACGCCATGGGCCCCGCCCAGCCAGCCTGCACGCTGTGCCAGCGGCAGATGGGGTATCGGGCTGTCGTCCGGCAAGGGCAGGTCGCTGATGATCCAGGAGGCGGCTTCCCCCGCCATCTCGCAGGCCAGGCGGACGGCCTGGGCCAGGGCCAGCCGGGGTTCATCGGCCTGAAAGCAGCGGCCGTATCCCCGCAGGCGGAGGACGTCGCCGGCCGTCGTGTGGCGTTCCACCTTGACCATCCCTGCACCTTCGCCTGGCAGCACGCCGAAGCGCGACAGCGCCAGGGCCCTCCACTGCAGCGCCGAGGTCTCGTTCAAGTGCATCGCGGTGCCGCCTGCCAGCGCCGCATCGTTTTCACCCTCGGCAATCGACAATGCGGCTTCGATCAGGGCTTGTACGCCGGCATCGGCGAATGGCGAGAAGGCTGCATTGGCGCCACTGCAGTGATGGGCGATGGACAGATGCGCCGACAGCGTGCTGTTGAGGCGGACCAGCCCGACCATAGGCTGGGCCGTGTGCTGGGCGTGGAAGCCCAGCCGTTCGATGCCCTCGCCGGGAAGGCTCAGGGCTTGCAGCGTGTCCCAGCCGGGGACCGAGTCCTCGATGCTCGGCACGCCCAGGTAGACGCCGGTGCGCCCGGTTGACGGGGAGTCGCCCAGCCATGGGTGCTGGGCCACGGCGTTCGCCGCGGCGATGCACAGTCGCATGCTCTTTTCGGTGGTGCGCAGTAGCTTCCTGTCCAAGCCGAGACGTTCCACCTTGGGCTCGGCGGCAAGCAGTGCATGGGTATAGGGCCAAGATGCCACGTGCGCATAGGGCAGGGCTTGAAGCGGCAGCTCGTTGGCTTGAATCATCTCCCACATCGCCGAAATGTCGGTCGTGCCGTCGGCATGGAAGGGCCCCATCAGCACGGGGCTGTGTATGGCCACCCATGACAAGTCGCAAGCAGGACGTGTATTCAAGCGGCGTCTCCAGTGCTGAAGATGAGCGCGGTGTTCTCTCCTCCAAACCCGAACGAGTTCGACAGCACATGGCGCAGGGCGGCGGGCCGGGCCGTGTTCACCACGTCGCATCCGACCGCAGCCTCGCAAGGCCTGTCGAAGTTCAGGGTGGGGGGAATCAGCTGGTGCTGTAGCGACAAGACCGAAATCACGGCTTCGATGGCGCCCGAGCCGGTCAAGGAATGGCCCAGTGCCGATTTGGTGGATGTGAGGGGGATGTCGATGACCCGCTTGCCGAACACACGCCTGATGCCCTGGATTTCCATCGTGTCGTTGGAAGGCGTCGAGGTTCCATGGGTGTTGATGTGGTCGATCGCCTCGGCAGGCACGCCCGCGTCGTCCAGGGCTGCCTGCATGCAACGGGCCGACTCCGAGCCGTCCTGGGGACTGGCTGTGGGATGGAAGGCTTCCAAAGTCTGCGCGCTGCCCCGGATTTCGGCCAGGATGTGCGCACCTCGTTGCAATGCGTGCTGTCGTGATTCGAGAACCAGGAACCCGGCGTTTTCACCCATCACGAAGCCGCGATGCCGGGGGGTGAAAGGGCAACTGACCCTTTCGGGCGGGGGGGGGCGCGGCCGCGCCCCCCCCCCCAGGCGGGGGGACAAAAAAAAACGCCACAACAACAAAAAAACCCCCCCCCCCCCCC
>CBIHOH010000082.1:0-21878 GCA_966211755.1 uncultured Rhizobacter sp.
CTGGCGCAGCTGGTCCTGGTAGCGGGCATCGCGTTCCTCGCGCGCGGGGCGGCCGTGGGACTCGGAGGCGGGGCGGCGCTCGTCGCGGCGCGGCGCGGCCGTGCCGCCGCGCTCGCGCTGCGGGCGCGGGCTGTCGGGTTCGCCCCGGCGCGTGAAGGCCGGTG
Organism: uncultured Rhizobacter sp.; assembly: GCA_966211755.1. Classification (GTDB taxonomy): domain Bacteria; phylum Pseudomonadota; class Gammaproteobacteria; order Burkholderiales; family Burkholderiaceae_C; genus Rhizobacter. The sequence goes on from CBIHOH010000082.1 coordinate 165, forward strand.
GCGGGTTGTCGCCGAAGCGCTGGCGCAGCTGCTCCTGGTAGCGCGCCTCGCGCTCGGCCCGCTGTGCCTGGGCCTCGGCCAGGGTGGGTCGGCGCTTCACGCCGGACCCCGCGCCGCGCACCGGGGCGCGCTCGGGTTTGCTGGGGCCGGACGGGGCCGGCGACTTCTTGAGTTTGATGGTGACCATGGCGCTGCGCTCTCTGTGTAGCTCCGATTGGAACACGTGCCCCGGCCGGCGTGAACCGGCGCCGGTCGCGGGCGCCTTGCGGCGGCGTGTCCGCACCGGGCGGCGCGGCGTGGGCCTAGCCGCGCGGATGATGGGCGGCGTGCAAGGTCTTGAGCCGCTCGCGCGCCACGTGGGTGTAGATGGTGGTCGTGGAGATGTCGGCATGGCCGAGCAGCATCTGCACCGCCCGCAGGTCGGCCCCGTGGTTGAGCAGATGGGTGGCGAAGGCGTGGCGCAGGGTGTGCGGCGACAGCGGCACGCTGATGTGGGCGCGTTGCGCGTACTTCTTGATGAGTTGCCAGAACATCTGGCGCGTCATCGGGCCGCCGCGGATGGTGACGAACAAGGCGTCGCTGCTCAGGCCGCCGAGGATGTCGCTGCGCGACTCGGTCAGGTAGCGGCGCAGCCAGGCATGGGCCTCCTCGCCGAAGGGGACCAGGCGCTCCTTGTTGCCCTTGCCGCTGACGCGCAGCGCCGCCTCGTCCAGCCCCATGTGCACGGTCTTCAGCGTCACCAGCTCGCTGACCCGCAGGCCGCTGGCGTACATCAGCTCGAGCATGCTGCGGTCGCGCAGCCCGAGCGGGGTGGCAGTGTCGGGCGCGCCCAGCAGCGCATCGACCTGCAGCTCGCTCAGCACCTTGGGAACGCGCGGCGGCTGCTTGGCGCTGAGCAGCTTGAGCGTCGGGTCGGCGTCGACCAGGCGCTCGCGCAAGGCCCAGCGGAAGTAGCGCTTGAAGACCGTCAGGCGGCGGTTGGCGCTGGTGGCCTTGCGCCCCGCATGGTGGGCGACGGCATGCTCGCGCAGGTCGGCCTCGGCGCTGCGGTTCAGCGGTTTCCCATGCGTCTCGGCCAGCCACTGGGCGTAGAGGCTGAGGTCGCGCCGGTAGGCCGCCAGGGTGTTGGCGGACAGGCCGTCTTCGATCCACAGCGCATCGATGAACCTGTCGATGGCGGCCTGGCTTTCTTCCTGTGCAGTCACTTATTCCAACTTGAGCTTTTGCTGCGCGACCACGCGCTTGTACACCTCGTACTCGGCCGCGATCTGGGTGGCGAACTGCTCGGGCGTGTTGCCGACGATGAGGGAGCCGGTGTCCTCGATGCGTTTCCTGACCACCGGGTCCTCCAGCGTCTTCTTGACCGCGTTGTAGACCTTGTCGACCACCTCCTTCGGCAGGCCCTTCGGGCCCTGGATGCCATAGTAGGCCATGCGGTTCACCGGTTCGAGGCCGACTTCCTTGAAGGTCGGCACGTTCGGCAGCACCGCCAGCCGGGTGGGCGCGGCCACCACGATGGGGATGAGGCGGCCGTCCTTGATGAAGGGCAGGGCGGAGGGCAGGTTGTCGAAGATCATCGGCACCTGGCCGGCGATGGCGTCGTTCAGGGCCGGGCCGGCGCCGCGGTAGGGGATGTGCGTGACGAAGACGCCCGACAGGCTCTTGAACAACTCCATCTGCAGGTGGCCGATGCCGCCGCTGCCCGAGCTGCCGTACGAGTACTTGCCGGGGTTCTTCTTCAGCTCGGCCAGGAAGCCCTTGTAGTCGCGCGCCGGGAAGCTGGGGTGCACGGCGATCACGTTCGGCGTGGCGGCCACGTTGGTGATGGCGGTGAAATCGGTGATCGGGTTGTAGCCGGTCTTCGGGTTGATGGCCGGATTGGCGGCGGTGGTCGAGACGGTGGCCACGCCCAGGGTATGGCCGTCGGGCGCGGAGCGCGAGATCTCGGCCGCGCCGATGATCCCGCCGCCGCCGGCCTTGTTGTCGACCAGCACCGTCTGGCCCAGCGGGCCGTTCAGTTTCTCGGCCAGGGTGCGGGCGATGATGTCGGTGGTGCCGCCGGGTGCGAAGGGCACCACCAGCCGCACGGTCTTGCTCGGGTAGCCCTGGGCCCAGCTCGGGTTCGTCGCGCCCAGCAGTGCGGTGGCAGCCGTGGCAAGAAGGATTCGTCGATGCATGAGGGTCTCCGTTGGGATGAGGTACTGCGTGGCGGCGGTGCCCGTGCAGCTGCTCGCGCAGCCCACGGCTCCGGCCCGGCGCCGATGTTGCCCCCCGGCAGCAGGCTTGGCGAGTGTGGAAACTACGCACGACAGCTGCTGGCACACTGGCGCGATGTCGACCGCCTTGCTCCTGCTACCGGATTTTCTCCTCATCGTGTGCGGGTTTTGCCTGTGCCGGTTCACGGCGCTGAACCGCCCGGTCTGGGAAGCCGCCGAGCGCCTGGTGTACTACCTGCTGTTCCCGATGCTGCTGTTCAACTCGATCGCGCGCAGCCCGCTGCAGCCGATGCAGACGCTGAGCCTCACCGCCGGTGGGGTCGGGGTGGTGCTGTGCGGCATCGGCCTGGCCTATGCGCTGCGGCGCTGGCCGGGGGTCGATCCGCGCCTGCATGCGTCGGGCGCGCAGACCGCCTTCCGCTTCAACTCCTTCATCGCGCTCGCGCTGGCCGAGCGTCTGGGCGGGCCGTCCGGCGTGGCCTGGATGGCCTTGCTCATCGCCGTCTGCGTGCCGCTTTGCAATGTCGCGGCGGTGCTGCCGCTGGCACGCCACGGCGGGCATTCCTACCTGCGCGAGATCGCCCGCAACCCGCTCATCGTCGCCACGCTCGCCGGCCTGCTCGCCAATCTCGCGGGGCTGCGCTTTCCCGAGGCGGTGGTGACCACGATGCAGCGCATCGGTGCGGCTGCGTTGCCGGTCGGCCTGCTGGCGGTCGGGGCCGGCCTGCAGCTGGGGGGGCTGAAGGCCGGGCCGCGGCTGGCGGCGAGCCTGCTGGCGATCCGCCACCTGGTGCTGCCGCTGGTCGGCATCGGCCTGGGGCTGCTGCTCGGCCTGCCGCCCGAGCAGCGCCTGCTGGTGGCGGTGTTCGCCGCCTTGCCGACCGCTTCCAGCGCCTACGTGCTGGCCGCCCGCATGGGCGGCGACGGCCCCTACGTGGCCGGGCTGGTCACGGTCTCGACCCTGCTCGGCATGTTGTGCATCCCGTTCTGGCTGTGGCTGCTGCTGTCGTTGGCCGGCTGATCCGGCGGTGTTAGATTCGGGCGCACTCCGGAGCAACGCGATGATCCTGCGATTCCCCTTCCTGCTGGCGGCCGGCGTGGCCGCGCTGGCCGGCTGCTCGACGCTGCAAGACGTCAAGGTCGACGACGCCCACGCGACCAAGCTGTCGGCCCGCATGGTGGTGCGGCCGCAGGGTTTCCCGGCCACCCGGCGCTCGCAGGGCGGGCTCGAGTTCGGCTACGAGCAATACCGCGGCAACAGCGAACAGCGCCTCGACAGCGCCGAGCACGTCAGGCTGGACGACCGCACGCTCGCCGGCCCGGACACCCTGCGCAACAAGGTGCGCATCGACCAGTGGCACGCCGGCTACAACCACCTGATCAGCTTCGGCCGTTTCCAGCTTGAGCCGCGCGCCGGCCTGGCCTGGCAGCAGGTCGATGTGAGCAGCAGGTCGGCCGACCCCTTGCTGGCCGGCCTGTCCGCACGCCGGCGCGGCAGCTACTTCGTGGCCGGCATCACGCCGCGCTTCAATTTCAACGACATGCTGGGGCTGGAAGCGCGGCTGTCGTATGCCGCCGCCTCCCGTCGGCACAGCAGCGACGGCGAACTGTCCCTGGTGCTGCGGCCGGCGCCGGCGCTGTCGCTGCGCGCCGGCTACTTCGTGCGCAGGCAGCGCCTGCAGGGCGAGGACATCCAGTCCGACATCAACCTCGAGCTGTCCGGACCCACGGCCGCGCTGGTCCTGGGCTTCTAGGATTCCTTGCAGCGGCTCAAGCGCCGCGATCCGAAGGCTGGGCCAGGGCCCAGTCGATGTGCTCGCGCACCAGCGGGCTGGCGGCGGCCTGAGCGTCCTGCAGGGCCTGCCGCAGCGGGGCCCTGCCGGCCTCGCCGGCCGTCGCGCGCAGGGCATTGCCCAGGCCCACCGCCAGGTTGCGCCGCCAGCGCTCGAAGCCGATGCGCCGGATCGGCCCGCCCTCGGTGTGGCGCAGGAAGTCGTCCTCCGACCAGGCCCACAGCTGCAGCAGGCTGCGTCCGCTGAGCGCGTCGCGCGCGTCGAAGTCGGGCAGGGTGCTGCGCCGGGCGTACTTGTTCCAGGGGCAGGCGAGCTGGCAGTCGTCGCAGCCGTAGATGCGGTTGCCCATCAGCGGGCGCAAGGCCTCGGGGATGGGCCCGGCATGTTCGATCGTCAGGTACGAGATGCAGCGCCTCGCGTCGACGCGGTAGGGCGCGACGATGGCCCGGGTCGGGCAGATGTCCAGGCAGGCGGTGCAGCTGCCGCAGTGCGGGCTGACCGGCTCGGACACGGGCAGCGCGAAGTCGATGTAGATCTCGCCCAGGAAAAACATCGAGCCGTGCTCGCGGTGCAGGGTCAGCGTGTGCTTGCCACGCCAGCCGATGCCGCTGCGCGAGGCCAGCTCCACCTCGAGCACCGGCGCCGAGTCGGTGAACACCCGGTGGCCGAACGGGCCCACCGCCTCGCCCAGCCGGTCGGCCAGCTTCTGCAGGCGCGCGCGCAGCACCTTGTGGTAGTCGCGTCCCCGGGCGTAGGCCGAGACCCCGGCCTGGGCCGGGTCGCCGAGCCGGCGCCATTCGACCGCCTGCCAGTCCCCGGGCGTGTCGCGCGGCAGGTAGTCCATGCGCGCGGTGATCACCCGCACCGTGCCCGGCACCAGCTCGGCCGGCCGGGCCCGCTTCAGCCCGTGGGCGGCCATGTAGGCCATGTTGCCGTGAAAGCCGTTGTTCAGCCACGCCAAAAGTCCGGGCTCGGCCGACGACAGATCCACATCGGCCACGCCGATCTGGGAAAATCCGAGCGTCGACGCCCAGTCGCGCAGCTGCAGCAGCAGCGCGGCCGGGCTGGTTCCTTCCTTCATCCGAGCGTCCGTCATTTGATCATTCTAGAAACCCGCACCCAGCACTGGCCCGACGAAGCGGCCTGCGCGGCCAGCGCCCGCGCCCTGGCCGCGCGCCCCGCGCTGCGCGACGCCTTCATCGAACTGCATGGCACGCTGGGCGCCGGCAAGACCACCTTCGTGCGCCACCTGCTGCAGGCGCTGGGGGTGGCGGGGCGGGTCAAGAGCCCCACCTATGCGGTGATGGAGTCCTACGAGGCGGCCGGCCTGGCCATCCGCCATTTTGACTTCTATCGTTTCAACGACCCGCAGGAGTGGGAGGACGCCGGCTTCCGCGAGGTCTTCGCCGGCCCCGGCCTCAAGCTCGCCGAGTGGCCGCAGCAGGTGGGCGCGCTGCTGCCGCAGGCCGACCTGTCGATGGAACTCGTGCCCCTCGAAGGCGACCAACGCCGGGTGAGTTTCAAGGCCCACACGCCGCGCGGCCTGGAGCTGCTGCCATGAGGCGCCGCACCGTCCTCGGGGGGCTCGGCGGCCTGGTGCTCTCGCTCGGCACGGCCGAGCTGGCCTTCGGCGCCAGCCTGGTCGCGGTGCGGGTCTGGCCGGCGGCCGACTACACCCGGGTCACGCTCGAGTCCGACACCCTGCTGTCGGTCAAGCATTTCATGGCCGACAACCCGCGCCGCCTGGTGATCGACATCGACGGCCTCGAACTCAGCCCCGCGCTGCGCGAGCTGGTCGGCAAGGTGCGCGCCGACGACCCCTTCATCGGGGGCGTGCGGGTCGGCCAGAACCAGCCGCGCGTGGTGCGCCTGGTGATCGACCTGAAGCAGGGCACGCGGCCCGAGCTGTTCACGCTGCAGCCGGTGGCCGCCTACCAGCACCGGCTGGTGTTCGACCTGCATCCGGTCCAGGAGGCCGATCCGCTGCTGGCGCTGGTCAACGACAAGCAGCAGGCCGAGCAGCAGGCGGCGCAGGCGGTGCAGGACGCGCTCGGCGAGTTCATCGGCAAGATGGGCAAGCCCGGCGGGCCGCCTGCGCCCGTCGGTGCGCCGCCCGAGGCCCCGACCGCCTCGGCACCGGGGCAGCCGCCGGCGCCCGCCAGGCCCGCCGCCGGCGCGGCGCAGCCGATGACCCAGGCCCGCCTCAACCGCCTCATCATCGTCGCCCTCGACCCCGGCCACGGCGGCGAGGACCCGGGGGCCATCGGCCCCAGCGGCCTGCGCGAGAAGGACGTGGTGCTGCAGGTCGGCCTCAAGCTGCGCGACCGCATCAACGCGCTGCCCGGCATGCGCTGCATGATGACCCGCGACGCCGACTTCTTCGTGCCGCTGCACGAGCGGGTGCGCAAGGCGCGGCGCGTGCAGGCCGACCTCTTCGTCTCCATCCACGCCGATGCCTTCCTGACCCCGCAGGCCCGCGGCGCCTCGGTGTTCGCGCTCTCGCAAGGCGGCGCCAGCAGTTCGGCGGCGCGCTGGATGGCCAACCGCGAGAACGCCGCCGACCTGGTCGGCGGCGCCAACATCCAGGCCAAGGACGCGGCCGTGATGCGCACCCTGCTCGACATGAGCACCGCGGCGCAGATCAAGGACAGCCTCAAGCTCGGCGGCGAGGTGCTGGGCCAGATCGGCAAGGTCGGGCGGCTGCACAAGCCGCGTGTCGAGCAGGCGGGCTTCGCGGTGCTCAAGGCGCCCGACATCCCGTCCATCCTGGTCGAGACGGCCTTCATCTCCAACCCCGAGGAAGAGGCCAAGCTGCGCGATCCCGGCTACCAGGACGAGCTGGTCGAGGCCCTGGCCACCGGCATCCGGCGCTACTTCGCCAAGAACCCGCCGCTGGCGCGCAACCGGCAGCTGTAGGGCCCGCCGCAAGGGAGCGGCGGGCGCGCGGGCTCAGGCGACGGCCGAGGCCTTGCGGCGCGACTTCCAGGCGCCCACGAGCACCAGCAGCCCGGGCAGCAGGATGGCGCTCCAGATGATCTTGTCCAGGTGCTCCTTGACCCAGGGGATGTTGCCGAAGAGATAGCCGGCCAGCGTCACCCCGCCCACCCACAGGGCGCCGCCGGTCACGTCGTAGAAGGTGAACTTGCTGCGCGTCATCTGGGCCACGCCCGCGACGAAGGGGGCGAAGGTGCGCACGAAGGGCATGAAACGCGCGGCGACGATGGTGATGCCGCCGTATTTTTCGTAGAACGCATGCGCCTGGTCGAAGGCCTTCCTGTTGAAGAAGCGCGAGTTCTCCCACTTGAAGACCTTGGGCCCGAAATGGCGTCCCAGCGCATAGTTGGTCTGGTTGCCGAGGATGGCAGCGACCAGCAGCAGGCCGATCGACAGCGGCAGGCTCATCAGACCGGCGCCGCACAGCGCGCCCACCACGAACAGCAGCGAGTCGCCCGGCAGGAAGGGCATGACCACCACGCCCGTCTCGACGAAGATGATCAGGAAGAGCAGCGCATAGACCCACATGCCGTAGGCCTGCACGAAGTTGCTCAGGTGGATATCGACGTGGACGATGAAGTCGAGAAGAAAGGTGAGGAATTCCATGGGCCCGATTATCAGCTGGACTGATGACACCCCTGCGGAACGGGTCGGCGGCGCCTCCCTACAATGTGACGATGAACGCCGTCCTGCAAGCTGCCGCCCGCCGCCCCATCCGAGAACTGCCCGACGAACTGGTCAGCCAGATCGCCGCGGGCGAGGTGGTGGAGCGGCCCGCCTCCGTGGTGCGCGAGCTGGTCGACAACGCCCTGGACGCCGGGGCGCGCGAGGTGGTGGTCAAGCTGATGGCCGGCGGCGTGCGCAGCATCCTGGTCGAGGACGACGGCCAGGGCATTCCCGAGAGCGAGCTGCCGCTGGCGCTGCGGCGCCATGCCACCAGCAAGATCGCCTCGCTGAACGAACTCGAGAACGTCGCCACCATGGGCTTCCGCGGCGAGGCGCTGGCGGCCATCGCCTCGGTGTCCGAGGTCAGCATCTCCAGTCGCACCGAAGGGGCGCCGCACGCGCAGCGGCTCGACGCCCGCTCCGGCGAGCTCTCGCCCGCGGCGCGCGGCATCGGCACCAGCGTGGAGGTGCGCGAGCTGTTCTTCAGCACCCCGGCGCGGCGCAAGTTCCTCAAGACCGACACCACCGAGCTGGCCCATTGCGTGGACGCGGTGCGCCGCCATGCGCTGACCCGCCCGGATGTCGGCTTCGCCGTCTGGCACGAGGGCAAGCTGGTGCAGCAATGGCGCCGCAGCAGCGCCGAGCAGCGCATGCAGGACGTGCTCGGCCTGGAATTCATCGAACAAAGCCGCGAGGTCGTCTTCGAGGCCGGCCCGATGCGCATCACCGGCCGGGCCGGCGTGCCGGCCGCCGCGCGCACGCGTGCCGACCAGCAATACGTCTATGTCAACGGCCGCTACGTGCGCGACAAGCTCATCGGCCACGGCATCCGCTCGGCCTACGAAGACGTGCTGCACGGCGGGCGCCAGCCGGCCTACGTGCTGTTCATCGAGATCGCCCCCGACCGGGTGGACGTGAACGTGCACCCGACCAAGATCGAAGTGCGCTTCCGCGACTCGCGCGAAGTCCACCAGGCGATGCGCCGCGCGGTCGAGTCGGCCCTGGCCGCGCCGCAGTCCGGCGCGCTGGCGCCGGCCACGCTGACGCCCTTGCCGGCCGCCGAGATGCCGGCCCCGCTGTGGTCGGCCACGTCCGCCTCTGCGCCCGCGGTCGCGCCGGTCGCCTACCGGCCGCCGGCCGACGGCTTCGGCAGCTTCCGTCCGCCCGGTGCGCAGGGCGCGCTGGGGCTACAGCAGGCGGCCGTGCTGTACGCCCAGGAGGGCACGCCCGCGGCCTGGCCGAGCGCCGCGCCCAAGCCTGTGGCCCCGGCCCAGGCCCTGCCCGAAGGCGAATGGCCGCTCGGCCGCGCGCTGGCCCAGGTGGGCGGCGTCTTCGTGCTGGCCGAGAATGCCCAGGGCCTGGTCATCGTCGACATGCACGCGGCGCACGAGCGCATCGTCTACGAGCGGCTCAAGGCCAGCCTGGGCGCCGCCGCCATCGAATCGCAGCCCCTGCTCATCCCCGCCACCTTCGCTGCCACCGCGGAAGAGATCGCGACGGTCGAAGTCCAGGGCGACAACCTGCGGCAGCTCGGGCTGGACGTCTCGGCGCTGTCGGCCACCACCCTCGCGGTGCGCTCGCGCCCGGCCGCCCTCGACGGCGGCGATGTGGTCGAACTGGCCCGCAGCGTCATCGCCGAACTGGCCCAGTTCGACGCCAGCACCGTCATCCAGCGCGCCCAGCACGAGCTGCTCTCCACCATGGCCTGCCACGGTGCGGTACGCGCCAACCGCTCGCTGACCCTCGACGAGATGAACGCGCTGCTGCGCGACATGGAACGCACCGAACGGGCCGACCAGTGCAACCACGGGCGGCCCACCTGGCGGCAGATCACGATGAAGGAACTGGACGGCTTGTTCTGGCGCGGGAGGTGAGGAGGGATGCGAGCGTTCAGCCCCGGGCCGCGTAGTGCCGGGCAGCGAGTCGCGGAATCTCACGTGCCGTGTCCCACAGGCGAAGGTCCAGCACCTCGTTGATCTCCTTCGCTTCAGCCTCCGTCAGCAGCCGCGGAATGTCCCACAACGCGATCGGGTCGGGCGAGCTCTCCAGCCTCGTCAGCAAGGCCCGCTGGCGGGCCACGATCTCCAGGGTGGCCGTCGCGCCGATGGCCTGCAAGGCCTGCTTGGCGGTCTGCCAGTTGTCTTCGCCCCAATTGCAGAAGAACTGGATGAAACCGCCGTTGTAGCCGTCGGCCTGCAGCCGCCACAAGGCGACGATCTCGCGTTCGCGCGTCGCCAACCGATCGAGCCGCCAGTCGACCGCACGCAGGGCCTCGAGCGCTTCGTCGCAGGATTCACTCCAGACCAGCTCCAGGCTGTTGATCATGCCCGTGTCGTCCGCGGCTGCGAGGGTCGGCCAGGCGGCTCCGAAACCATCGTTCACCAGTTGCCATTGCAGCCGCTGCGCGGGCGTGGCCTTGAGCAGCGGTTCGTGCAGCTTCAGGGGCAGGCGAAAGCGCTTGCCGCCCGCCAGGGCGAGCGTCAGGTGCTCGTGTTCGAAGTGGATGTCCTGGATGTGAAAAGCGTTCATGGCGTTCGGGGGTCGAACGGGGACGGCTTGCCTGCGATCATCATACGCAGACAGGCTGCGCACCTGGGGGCGCTCGCCGGCAGACTGAAGTGCAAGGTCTCCTCGCTGGCCACGCGCAACCACTCGGGGTGGAGCGCAGGCGGCAGGCCGTCGAAGCGGAAGATGCCGTCGAGCGCCTCGAGATACGCCGCAGCCAACGAAGCGAACTTCTCGGCCAGCCGAACCTTGTATCTTTGCGGTTTGATTTCGGACGGGCTCAGGCAGCCCGATGCTCAACCCTCCCCCAGATAAGCCAGCTCTTCGTCACTGAACCCCGCCGCCTGGCGCGCCCCGAGGTTGAACGGCGGCCGCAGCTTGGGCGCCTCGAAGCGCCGCGCCAGCTCGCCGTAGTAGGCGATCGGGTCGTGCCCGTCGCGCCGGCACAGCCAGCGGTACCAGTGGTTGCCGATGGCCACGTGGCCGATCTCGTCGCGCAGGATGACGTCGAGGATCTCCACCGCGCGCCGGTCGCCCGCGCGGGCGAACTTGGCCTGCAGCGGCGGCGTGGCGTCCAGGCCGCGCGCCTCCAGCGTGCGCGGCACCAGCGCCATGCGGGCCACCACGTCCACCGAGGTGCGCTGCGTCATCATCCACAGGCCGTCGTGGGCGTCGAAGTCGCCGTAGTCGGCACCGAGCGTGCGCAGGTGCTCGCGCAGCAGGCTGAAGTGCAAGGCCTCTTCGCTGGCCACGCGCAACCAGTCGGCATAGAAGGCCACCGGCAGGCCGTCGAAGCGGAAGACGGCATCGAGCGCGAGGTTGATGGCGTTGAACTCGATGTGGGCGATCGAGTGCAGCAGCGCGGCCCGGCCTTCCGTCGTGAAGGCGCTGCGCGAGGGCACCTGCCGCGCCGGCAGCAGCGCCGGCCGGGCCGGCCGTCCCGGCAGGTCGCCGGGGTCGGCGAACACCGCGGCGGGGTCGATGTCCGCGGGCTCCAGCGAGGCGAAAAGCGCCCGGGTCTCGGCCACCTTGGCGGCGGGGTCGGTGAGTCGCAAGACCTCCAGGGCGCGTTGTCGTGGGTTCATCCCTAGAATTATGGCTTTCACGCCACCGGGACCGACACATGGCCATCTATCAACTGGGCGACACCGCACCGGACATCGCCCCGACGGCCTGGGTCGCCGACAGCGCCCAGGTGATCGGCGCGGTCACGCTGGGCGAGGATGCGAGCGTCTGGTTCGGCGCCATCCTGCGCGGCGACACCGAGCGGCTGAGCATCGGCCGCGGCTCCAACGTGCAGGACGGCAGCGTGCTGCACGCCGACGCCGGCTTTCCGCTCGTGGTGGGCGAGGGCGTCACCGTCGGCCACCAGGCCACGCTGCATGGCTGCACGGTCGGCGACGGTTCGCTGATCGGCATCAAGGCCACGGTGCTCAATGGGGCGAGGATAGGCCGCAACTGCCTGGTCGGCGCCGGCGCCTTGGTCACCGAGGGCAAGGAGTTTCCCGACGGTTCGTTGATACTCGGCACACCGGCGCGGGTGGCGATGCAGCTGACGGCCGAACAGATCGAGGGCATGCGCCGCGGTGGCGCGCACTATGTGCTCAATGCACGCCGCTTCAGGGCGGATTTGAAAAAGACGGGTTGAACGTTTCGATGAGTGAACTGCATAAATTCCTGTTCGATGGGCTGCCGGTGCGCGGCATGCTCGTGCGCCTGACCGACAGCTGGCAGGAGGTGCTGCGGCGGCGCGAGCAGGCCTCCGAGGCCTTCCCCTCGTCGGTGCGCACGCTGATGGGCGAGATGGCGGCGGCCGGCGTGCTGATGCAGTCCAACATCAGCTTCAACGGCGCGCTGGTGCTGCAGGTGTTCGGCGACGGGCCGGTGAAGCTGGCCGTGGCCGAGGTGCAGCCCGACCTGGCCTACCGCGTCACCGCCAAGGTGGTGGGCGAGGTGCCCGAGGGGGCCCGGCTCGAGGCCCTGGTGAACGTGCATGGCGGGGGGCGCTGCGCGATCACGCTCGACGCCCAGGGCCGCATGCCCGGGCAGGCGCCCTACCAGGGCGTGGTGTCGCTGCACGGCGACCAGCGCGAGCCGCTGCAGAACCTGAGCGAGGTGCTGGAGCACTACATGCTGCAGTCGGAGCAGCTCGACACCTGCCTCATCCTCGCCGCCAACGACGACATCGCCGCCGGGCTGCTGATCCAGCGCCTGCCGCTGGAAGGCGCGGGCAACCTCGGCGGCCGGCGCAACGAGGACGACATCGGCCTGGACGAGGCCTACAACCGCATCGCCCACCTGGCCTCCACGCTGACCCGCGAGGAGCTGCTCACGCTCGACGCCGACACCGTGCTGCGGCGCCTCTTCTGGGAGGAGCAGGTGGTGCGCTACGAGCCGAGCCGGCCGCGTTTCGCCTGCACCTGCTCGCGCGAGCGGGTGGGCGCGATGCTGCGCAGCCTGGGCCGCCAGGAGGTCGACGGCATCGTCGAGGAGCAGGGGCGGGTCGAGATCGGCTGCGATTTCTGCGGGGTCAAGTACCACTTCGATGCGATCGACGTGGGCGAGTTGTTCATCCCCGCCCGCGACCAGCCTCCCGGCTCCACTGCGCTGAACTGAGGTCAGGGAGCTCCCCATGTTCCATGTGCTGCTGAAAACCGTTCACCTGCTGTCGGTCATCGTCTGGCTCGGCGGCATGTTCTTCAGCCTGTTCTGCCTGCGCAGCGCGGTGCTGCTGCTGCCGCCGCCCCAGCGCCTGGCGGTGCTGCAGGTGGCGCTGGGACGGTTCTTCCAGGCGGTGACGGTGGCCGCGGCGCTGCTGCTGCTCACCGGGGGGGCGATGATGGGCGGCGTGGCCCGCGCCACGCGGCAGACCGGTGCCGCCTTCAACATGCCGCTGGAGTGGGGCATCATGGCCGCGCTGGGCGTGGTGATGGTGCTGGTCTTCGCCTACGTGCGGCTCGTGCCCTACCGGCGGCTGCAGGCCGCCGTCGCGGCCCAGGACTGGCCCTCGGGGGGCCAGGCCATGGCCACCATCCGCGCTTGGGTGGGCATCAACCTGGTGATCGGAACGGTGATCGTGGTGGTGGTGATGGCCGGCACGATGAGCTGAACGGCAGGCCGGTGGGCGCGTCGGCTCAGGTGTCTTTCGGCAGCTGTCCGGCCAGTCCCTGGACCGCGGACAGGCAGGCCTGGAGTTCGCCGCCCACATGGCGGCGCCACAGGGCGGCCGCCGCGGAAAAACGCCGCTGCCGGATGAAACCGGCGAGGCTGCGGCGAACCTCGTCGTCCAGCATCTGCAGCTGGCGCAGTTCGAGCGAACGGGGTCCGCCGTGGCGGCCCGAAGGGTCGCGTTCCATCAGCGACGAGTGCAGGCTGTGGATCGGCGTTGCGCGCCCGCCCGGACCGGCGCAGCGCAGTTCCAGCAAGTCATCGACGTCCTCGGGTGCTTCGGGGACGCCGATTTCCTCGGACGGATCGTCCAGCAGGTTGGCGATGTTGTAGATCGTCAGCACCTGCATGGAGCGGACCACATCGGTCAGGTCGTGCGGGTCGGCACCGGCGGCGAGCAGCCGGTCGAGGGCGGCCGTGTCGATCATCGGGAAACCGGAGCCTGCGAGGCGGCGCCAGTCCTCGATCCAGGCCGGCCCCGGCACCACCGTCTCGTCGACGACATCGCGCCAGAAGCCGCGCAGCAACAGTTCGTGGAGCAGGGCGCGGGCGTCCGAGTCGGCCAGATCCCGCTGGATGGAGGCGTGGCGGGCGGGGTCCAGGCCCAGGGCGCTCAGTTTGTCGGCGAGTGTGGTCATGCGGGGGCGGCAGCAAGCGCCGGTCCAAGAAGCCCGGCGCGAGATCGCGCGGCCGGGCGGGGCTCAGTCGCGGCCGTGGCCTTTTCCGTTGCCATGGCCATGGCCATGGCCGTGACCATGGCCGTGGTGTCTGTCGTCGCGGCGTTCCTCCCGGTAGACCTCACGCCGGTCGTCGCGCCGATCGTCACGCCGGCCGTAGTGTTCGCGGTACCAGTCGTCGCGCACGAAGTACACCGGCCGGCCGCAGGCATCGTACTTGCGGCAGTGCTTGCTCCAGTGCTTTTCGTGTCCCGGCGGCACGCGCAGGTAGATGGGTTGCAAGCGCGCCGGCCGCTGCACGATCACGACAGGCTGCTCGTACACCAGCACTGGCGGTGCCGGCACCCGACCGATGTCGATGCGGCCATAAAAGTTCGGATCGCCGATGGTCACGGAGACACCCACGCTGGGTGCCGCGACGGCGGTGGCGCTGAGGGCGGCCAGGCTGGCCGCGGCAAACAATGTCTTGAACTTCATATCGATCTCCGGTGAGGCCGGTCTTCGGCGGCGATGCGTCGGATGCGGCGGGACGAAGTCTACTCCTTCCCTTGTTTGACATGTGCATAATGCACATTTAAACTCCTTCCGTTTGACCACCGACGAGGGTCGTTTGCTCCGTGGATGTCGCCCCGACCGTTGACGCGACCGTTGACACAACGGCCTCTGCCCCCGATGCGCGGCAGGGCCTGCTGCTGAGCGCCTGCCGCATGGTGATCGGGCCGCTGGCCCGGCTGGCGGTGGCGCGCGGGCTGCGCTATGCCGACATCGACGAGATCGTGCGCAGCGCCTTCGTGGCCGCGGCGCGGGACGCGCACCCCCATGTGCCGGCCCAGAGGTCGGTCAGCCGTGTCAGCGCCGCCACCGGCCTGAACCGCCGCGAGGTCGACCGGCTCATCAACACCGTGGCCTGCGAGGGGCCCAGGCGCTCGCCGGCCACCGAGCTGTTCACACGCTGGGTCGCCGAGGCCGAGCGCGAGGAAGCCGGCTCGCCGCCTTCGCTGCCGCGCCAGGGCGCGGCGCCGAGTTTCGAGGCCCTGGCCCAGGCGGTCACGAAGGACGTCCACCCGCGCACCCTGCTCGAGGAGTTGTGCCGCCTGGGCCTGGTGAAGCTGGAGGCCGAGGGCGATCGGGTGGTGCTGCTCAAGAACCGCTTCGTGCCCGACGGCAGGGACGAACGCCTGTTCGGTTTCCTGGGGGCCAACGTGGGCGACCATCTGTCCGCCGCCGTGGACAACGTCGTCGCGGAGCGTCCGCGTCACCTCGAGCAGGCGCTGTTCGCCGACGAGCTGTCCTGCGAGTCGGTCGAGCGGCTCAAGCCGCTGGTCAGCGCCCAGTGGCAGGGCTTGGTGCGCGACCTGGCTCCGGTGGTGCAGCAGCTGATCGACGACGACAAGTCGCAGGACCGTCCCCGCGAGCGCCGCGTGCGCATCGGCCTGTATGCATTCGATGCGGCCATG
Source organism: uncultured Rhizobacter sp. (assembly GCA_966211755.1). Lineage (GTDB taxonomy): Bacteria > Pseudomonadota > Gammaproteobacteria > Burkholderiales > Burkholderiaceae_C > Rhizobacter. Next base: position 15,641 of record CBIHOH010000082.1, read on the forward strand.
GGCCTGCCGCCCCCGGCCGCCGCCGAACCGGCTGCCGCCGAGGCGGCCGGCTCCCACCGCACCAGCCGGCGAAAGAAGAAGGCATGAAATCCGTCCACGTCCACTCTCACCTGCGTCGCTGGGCCTGGCCCCTGGCCGCCGCGCTGCTGGCGGTGGCCTGCGGCGGCGGGGGCGGCGTCGACACCGGCGGCACCGGCTCCGAGCCGCAGACGGTGGCCTCGGGCCCGATCTCGGGCTTCGGCTCGATCCTGGTCCACGGCGTGCATTTCGATGAAAGCCTCGCCGGCATCGTCGACGACGAGGGGAGCGTGTCCAGGCGCGAGGATCTCAAGCTCGGCATGATGGTGCAGGTCGAGTCGGGCGCGATCGGCACCGACGGGGCGACTGGCCTCGAAAGCGCGCGTGCCGCGACGGTGCGCTTCGGCAGCGAGCTGCGCGGCCCGGCGCAGTCCGTCGACACCGTGGCCGGCACGCTGAGCGTGCTGGGGCAGGTGGTGAAGGTCGACCGTGATACCGTGTTCGACGGCCTGGCCAACGGGTTGGCCGACGTGCAGCCGGGGCAGGTGCTCGAGGTCCACGCGCTGCTCGACGGCGGTCCTGGCGTGTTCACCGCCACCCGCATCGAACCCCGGCCGCAGGCCACGAGTTTCAAGCTCAAGGGCACGGTGGCCCAGCTCGACAGCGCCGCCCGCACGCTGTCCGTCGGCGGCCAGGCCATCTCCTTCGCCGGCCTGCCGCCGGCGCAAGCTGCCGCATTGGCCGACGGCCTGCCGGTCCATCTGCGGCTGGACCCGGTGCCCGAGGGCGGGCGCTGGCGCGCCACGCATCTCTTCCAGGCGAAGCCGCCGCTCGCCGACGGTTCGCATGTCGAGCTGGAAGGTTTCGTCAGCGGTTTCGCCGGCGCGTCCGCTTTCCGGCTCGACGGCGTGCCGGTCGATGCCGGCGGACCCGGCGTGGTCTACAAGCGCGGCAGCAGCGCACAACTGGCCGACGGCCAACGCCTGAAGATCGGCGGCACGCTGCAGGCCGGCGTGCTGGTCGCGCGCAAGGTCGATTTCAAGCGGGCGGGCGGAGGCGAGGACGACTTCGAACTGAACGGTGAGATCCAGTCGGTGGATGCCGTCGCCCGCGTGCTGACGCTGCGCGGCGTGGCCGTGAGCTACGGGGCCCAGACCCGCTTCGTCCACGGGGCGGCCGACGGGCTGCGGGCCGGCGCCAGCGTCCGGGTCGAAGGGCCCTTGTCCGCCGCCGGCAATCGCGTGGAGGCCTCCCGCATCACCTTCGACCTGCAGGCGGGCCGCGGCCCCGGGGCCCGGGACTGAGCCATGAAGCCGTCGCGTCCCGTGTTCGCGGACACCGACAGCCAGCTGAGGGCTCCCGACAGCGGCCTGCGCATCCTGGTGGCCGAGGACGACCCGGTCCACGCCCTGATCGTCAGCTTGTTCCTGGAACGCACGGGAGCGGCGGTCGTGCATGTCACCGACGGGCAGCAGGCGGTGGCGGCGGCTGCCGCCACCGACTTCTCGCTCATCCTCATGGACTACCGCATGCCGGGCATCGACGGGGTGGAGGCGACGCGGCGCATCCTCGGCATGGCCGGTGCCGCAGGCCGCGTCGCGCCGCCCATCGTGGCGCTCACCGCCAGCGCGATGAAACACGAGTGCCAGCGCTACCTCGATGCCGGCATGGCGCTGGTGCTGAGCAAACCGGTGTCGATGGACCGGCTGGCCGACACGGTGCTGCGGATGGCGCATCCGCTTCCGAAGTCCGCGGCCTCGCCCTCGTTTGCAAATACGGCCTGACGAGGTGTCGGTCGAATTGACCGATGGGCCGGCGGCGGGCCGGGTGAACCCACAATGCCGTGCATTGGAGGGCGCGAGCGGCGACAATGCGCTCATGTCGCCCGAGCTGAAAACCGCCCTCGAAGAAGCTCATCTGCTGGCCGTCGAACGCGCCTGGGTCGTGCCGGGCCCGGCCGCCATCGCGGAGGCCGAGCGACTGCTTGCCCTGACGGCGGTCGTGGGCCCGGCGCCGGGCGTGTTCGTCGAACCGGGTGGCGCCATCGTGCTCGAATGGGAGGTCCCGGAGCGCGGCTGGCTCAGCCTGAGCGTGAACGGCGGCGGCACGGTCGAACACAGCGCCGTCATCGACGACGACGAATACGGCCGGACCGAACCCTTCGCCCTGGCCGCCTTGCCCGACTGGGCCGACGAGCTCCTGCACCGCCTGTTCGGTGCCCTGCATTGAACCTGTCCCCCCTCCCATGAACCGACCCGGCAGTTCCCTCGTCTATTCCACCGACGCCGGCGGTCGCATGTGCCCCGATTGCCGCAAGGCGGCGGCGCAGTGCAGCTGCCGCCTGGCGCGGCCCCTGCCGCCCACGGACGGCGTGGTGCGGGTGTCGCGCGAAACCAAGGGCCGCAAGGGCAAGGGGGTCACCCTGGTCAAGGGCGTGGCGCTCGACCTGGCGGGGCTCACCCAGCTGGGCAAGCAGCTCAAGGCCTCCTGCGGCTCCGGGGGCACGGTCAAGGACGGGGTGATCGAAGTGCAGGGCGACCATGTCGAGCAGGTGCTGGCCCTGCTGCGGAAACTGCAACCCGGCTGGGTGGTCAAGCGCGCCGGCGGGTAGGCGGGCGGGGCCGTTTTCCGGACCCTTTCAAAGCCGGGAAGCCAGTTGCGATCAGGGCTTGAGCGTGGCCGCCAGGGCGCGCAGCCCGGCGGCGTCGATCGTCTTGCCGGGCTGGCTGTCGCAGAGCGTGGCCACCCGTTCGATGAGGCTGGCCGCGAAACGATGCGCCGCCGCCAGCGTTTCCTCGTCGGTATCGTAGGTGTCGTAGGCCTCGACGGCCACGCCGCTGTCGGAGGCGAGCTTCTTCACATCGATCTTGCGTGCCGCGGAGGAGGGTTGGCTGGCCATGGGGTACGTCCTTGGTGAATGGGTTGTCGTCGGCCACTCTACACGAGCCCGCGCTGTCCGACCCCATACCCTGCTGCGGCAAAGGCGTCCTGTAGCATGTGGTACTGCAGGCCTGCGCCGATATTTTGTGATGGTTGACGATCCTGCGGAGGCCCTATGGACCTGAGCGTTCTGGACGCACTCAAGGCCCGACTCGATGCGCTGCGCCCGTTGCCTTCGGCGGTCTCGCGCAACCTGCATGACGAACTCGTGCTGCGCTGGACCTATCATTCCAACGCCATCGAAGGCAACACGCTCACCTTGATGGAAACCAAGGTCGTGCTCGAGGGCATCGCCGTGGGGGGCAAGCTGCTGCGCGAGCATTTCGAAGCCATCAACCATCGGGACGCGATCCTGTACGTCGAGGACGTGGTGAGGCGGGTGGAACCCTTGACCGGGTGGCGGATCCGCAACCTGCATCGGCTGGTGCTCAAGCAGATCGACGATGGACATGCCGGGCGCTATCGTCCGTTCAACGTCACCATCGCCGGTGCCCGGCACCTGCCGCCCGATATGCTGCAGGTGCCCGAGCAGATGAGCGCGCTGTTGCGGTGGTACGAGACCGAGGCCGGCGGACTCCATCCGGTGGAGAGGGCCGCCCGGCTGCATGCCGATTTCGTCAAGATCCACCCGTTCGTGGATGGGAACGGTCGTACGGCCCGGCTGTTGTTGAATCTCGAACTGCTGAAAGCCGGGTATCCCGCGGTGGTGCTGCCGGTCGAGCGGCGATTGACGTACTACGAGGCCCTGGATCGCGCTCATGTCGAAGGCGACCTGGAGCCTTTCCTGGAACTGGTGGCCGAGTGTGTGCGCGAGGGTTTTGCACCCTATTGGTTCGCCCTGGGCGTGGGACGCTGAACCCGTTCCTGGACGTTCCCGTTCCGTCCGCAGCGCTCGTACGGGCACTGGGGCGCCACCGTCGCCGCATGGCCTTGCCCCCGGAGTGCTTGGCTCAGCAGGCCGACCCGTGCCGCCTGGCCGGATGGCGCGCGAAAGCACATGCGTGCTGCCTGCCGGGACTGCATCGCGGCGGCTGTTTCGACCCGCTGCAAGGCCGCCCGCTCGTCGCTGCAAGCAAATGGTCTGATGGATTGTCCTCGGCCCTGTGACGGTGGCGCACCGGCTCGGAGGGTTCAAGCCTCCGGGGGAGTCAACGACAATTCGTCGGTCCTCCTTGGCCGGCGGCTGCGGGACGCGGCCCGGAAGCGGCTGGGCCATCGATGTCCCCTTCATTCTCGAGAGTCCACCCAGTGAGCTTGAACCAGAAACTCCTCCAGCAGCTGTTGCCGCTGCCCGCCAGGTGGCCTTCGGCGTACCTGGAATCGACGGATGGACCGGGGGCCTACATCCAGGAGAAGTTGTCGTGCAGGGCCTCCCTCGGTGCTTTCAGGGAAGCCTTCGTGGAAGGAGGGCACGGCCAGGGGACTTTCAAGTCGTACTCGGTCTTCACCTATTGGCGGGCCGGAAGGAACCAGTTCATGCAGGGAGGCTCCTCGTACGTCGCTGCCGCTTTCCTCCATGTCAGCCACATGGCGCCCGTGGCCTGTTTCGGATTCGGCGAGGCACACTGGCAGAGGCGGTCGGCGTCCGGCAAGGACCGGGCCACTCCACGGGACTGGGCCTTCGGGGAGCCCCTGGGCTTGCACCCCGCAGTGCCACAAGCCTGGGAGGCACGACAAGGCTGGGAGGCGCTGCAAGCGCAGGTGGAGGCCGCGGTGTCCGGTGCGTCGTTGTCGATGCTCGGCATCGAACAGGTCAACTCGCCCCTGTCATGGGAAGCCGCGAGCGGTTTCGTGTACGTGGATGGACTGGAACTGCCCGTGCCGCGGCGGCTGAAGGACCTCTTGTTCCATGAAGGCGTGGATTGGTCGTACTGAGGCTCAATGGCGCTTCTGCGGCATCCCGGAGACGCCTGTGATTGGCGACCAGGTCCATCGGGGGGGCATCCCCCCCACCCGGCAGGGCGATGACCGCGACGGCCTATCCCAGCCTGAAGAGATGCCGCTCGCACTCCCCATCGCTGCAGCGCTCGCATGCCCACTGCCAGCGCGGGTTGCCTCGCGCCTGGGCATCGTCCGACGGTGCCTTCAGCAGATGGCGCACGGCCGCCAGCGCGGCTTCCAGGCGGGCCGGGCCCTGGCCGGCGACGACTGAAAACCCCAGCCCGGCGTTCAGCAGGGCGGACCGCACCAGGGCGTCGACGGTTTCGCGCAGCTGCGGCCCGTCACGCTGCAGGCCGTCGGGTGGACAGGGAAGGTCGAGTGCGGTGAGCAGGCTGAGCTGGCACTGGCGGTGGGCCGCGAGGGCCGGCTCGTACAGGGACGGGTCGCCGAACACCTGGTCGCTGTAGACGGCGACCATCAGGGCGCTGGTATCGGCGACGACGATGTCGTGTGCGCAGGCCGCGGCCGCGATGCGGCGGGTCTGTTCGTCGGCGATGAAGCGCTGCTCGTCCACGCGCGGCATGCGTTGCGCGTGCTCGCGGAACTCCCGCAGGTGGTCGGGGACCACCGCCGCATCGTGGCCTTCACGGCGAAGGGCTTCGCCGAGCGAGGCGGCCAGGGTGGTCTTGCCGGTGCCTTGCGCACCCAGGATGGCGACGACCAGGCCCATGGGGCGGCAGAGGCTCAGGGCTTGGGGGTCGAAACCTGGACGTAGATCTCGTCCGGCTTCACCATGCCGAGTTCGAAGCGCGCTTTTTCCTCGACCATTTCCAGGCCTTCCTTGAAATCGCGCACCTCGGCGGCCAGTTGGTCGTTGCGCGCCGTGGCGGCCGCGTTTTCGGCTTGCTGGCTCCTCAAGCGGGCCTGCAGCTCGAGCACACGCGGCACGCCGCCCTTGCCGAACCAGAGTTCGGCGTGCACGAAGGCCAGCAAGGCCAGCAGCGCGAGGGTGACGAGACGCATCGGATCGAGGAGCAGGCCGGGCCGGCCGGTCAGCGCAGGTTGTAGAACGCCGCACGACCCGGGTAGGAGGCGACATCGCCCAGGTCTTCTTCGATGCGCAGCAGCTGGTTGTACTTGGCCATGCGGTCGCTGCGGCTCATCGAGCCGGTCTTGATCTGGCCGGCGTTGGTGCCCACGGCGATGTCGGCGATGGTCGAGTCCTCGGTCTCGCCCGAGCGGTGGCTGATCACGGCCGTGTAGTTGGCGCGCTTGGCCATCTCGATGGCGGCGAAGGTCTCGGTCAGGGTGCCGATCTGGTTGATCTTGATCAGGATCGAGTTGGCGATGCGCTTGTCGATGCCTTCCTTCAGGATCTTGGTGTTGGTGACGAAGAGGT
>CBIHOH010000083.1:0-21371 GCA_966211755.1 uncultured Rhizobacter sp.
CACCAGCGGCCTGGACGCATCCACCGCCCATCTGATCCAGCGCCTGCGCGCCTGAGCCCAAGCCGGCCCCGGCCGGCTTGGGGGCGACCGCACGCTGCGCGGCGACAGGGGGCTCAGGGGGCGTTGCTCAGGTCCCCATCCGCCCTGTCGGTCACTCTGCTGCGTCAGTCGGCACGCGTTGCCGGCGATGCTCGAGCCACTCGAACAGTCCCATGCCGGCCAGCATGGCGAGCACGAAAACGACGGCCTTGGCGGCCCCCGTTCCCACCGCCACCAGGGCCGGGCCCGGGCAGAAACCGGCAAGGCCCCAGCCGATGCCGAACAGAAGGCTCCCAGCCAGCAGCCGCCGGTCGATGCGGCTCGCGGTGGGCATTTTCATGTCCAGCCCGAGAAGCGAGGCCTTGCGCCGGCTTGCGAGCGCGAAGGCCACCAGGCCCACGGCGACCGCAGCCGCCATGACGAGGGCCAGCGAAGGGTCCCAGGCACCTGCGAGGTCGAGGAAGTTCTGCACCTTGGCCGGGTTGGCCAGCCCGGAGACGATGAGGCCCAGCCCGAAGACAAGACCGGCGAGCAGGGCGGCGACGAGGGGCATGGGGGCTCCTTCAGGCACTCGGCAGGTGACGGATGACGAAGACCGTGGCGAAACCCGCCCCCATGAAGGCCACGGTGGCGGCCAGCGACCGGGGCGACAGGCGGGACAGGCCGCACACCCCGTGTCCGCTGGTGCAGCCCGAGCCGTAGCGTGTGCCGACCCCGACCAGCAGGCCGGCCAGCACGAGCGTGCCCCAGCCGGCCTCGATCCGCGGCGGCGCCGGGTCGGCCATCAGTCCATACACGACCGGTGCCAGCACGAGACCCAGCGCGAACGAGACGCGCCACGCCAGGTCGCCCTTCGCCGGCTTCAAGAGGCCGCCGACGATGCCGCTGACGCCGGCGATGCGCCCGTTGAGCAGGAGCAGCATCGCCGCCGCGATGCCGACGAGGGCCCCGCCCGCCAGCGCGGACCAGGGGGTGAACGAATTCCAGTCGATGGCCACGAGGGTTCCTTGGGACAGTAGGGAGGGTGGTGAAGCTCGAGCGCGTGCCGGGCGTCGCGGCGGCCGGCTTCCCCGGGCGTGCCGCCAGGGAGCGCGCCGGGGCAGGGGCCGGCCCGGTGCTACTGCAACTGGTTGGGGTGCAGGCGCGACGATCTGGGCAGCCCCTGGCAGAGGAATTCCATCTGGTCGGTCAGGATGCGGCGCCCGCGCAGGATCATATCCTCGTGCAGGCTCGGCACGTAGGGCAGGTACAGCAGCGACATGCGCGCTTCCTCGGGCATGCGGTTGGCCTTGTGGCCATTGCAGGGCCGGCAGGCGGTGATGCAGTTCATCCAGGTGTCCAGGCCGCCGCGCGAAGTGGGGATGATGTGTTCGCGGGTCAGGTCGTCGGTCGGGAAGCGATGGCCGCAGTAGGCGCAGACGTGCCGGTCGCGCGAGAAAAGCTTGGGGTTGGAGAGAGCGGGGGACTGGCGCCAGGCGCGGCTGGGAATCGCACCCCGCACGGCGACGATGGGGTGCACCTCGATGCGCGACTGCAACCCGGTGCGGCGTTGCAGGCCGCCGCGCATCACGCACAAAGCTTCTCCCAGCGTCCAGGCCACGCCATCGCTGGCGTAGATGATCGCCGCTTCCTTGGCCGAGATCCACGATTGCGGTCGGCCTGAAACATCGAGTTGCAGCACTTCCACGGATGACTCTCCTTGGGCAGAGCGTAATCCAAAGCGGGCGCCAGTGCCGGGCTGGGGGCACGCCGGAGTGGCGGCGCGACAGTCCCGGGCGGGGCGGACGGGGTACCAGCATGCCGCACCCTAGGCCCGGCCACGGAGGGTTAACCCGGGCCTTGCGGGGAAGAGCGCGGTTTTTAGGCGGCGACCCCTACAAAAAGACAACAAAAACTTTAACGCCGATTCACACAAGGCGGCAAATATTCTGCAGAATAGAACGATCGTTCGTTTTCTCGGAATGCTTCAGTGACTGATCCACGACCTGCCGACAGCCGGGCCGCACGCGACGCGCCCCGGAGCCTGCAAAAGGGCCAGCAAACGCGGGCGGCCATCCTCGACGCGGCCTTGAGCCTGGCCTCGCAGATGGGCCTGGAGGGCTTGTCGATCGGTGCGCTGGCGGATGTCACCCGCATGAGCAAGTCGGGCGTGTTCGCGCATTTCGGCTCGCGCGAGGAGTTGCAGATTTCCGTGATCCGCGAGTACCACGCCAAGTTCGAGGACGAAGTGTTTTTCCCCGCCATGGCGGTGCCGCGCGGTCTGCCCCGCCTGCGCGACCTGTTCGAGCGCTGGGTGAAACGGGTCTCGGTCGAGATCGATTCCGGTTGCATCTACATCAGCGGCGCGGTCGAGTTCGACGACCGGCCCGGACCGGTGCGCGACGCCCTGGTGAAGATGGTGGCGTCGTGGCAGCAGGCGCTGACCAAGGCGATCCGGCTGGCGGTGGCCGAGGGGCACCTGGTGGCGCAGACCGATCCGCAGCAGATGCTGTTCGAGGTGCACGGCCTGATCCTTGCCCTGCATCACGATGCCCGGTTTTTGCGCCATCCCGGAGCCCTCGAGCGCTGCCGCACGGCCTTCGAGAGGGTCATCGGCCACTACGCCACGCCGCAGGGCCGGGCGTCGACCGAAAACACTGCCAAACTGGCGCGTCCGCCGCGCCGTTGATTCCACATCCATTTTTCCAAGGAGCTATCGATGGCCCAGTACACCCCACCCCTGCGCGATCTGCAGTTCGTGATGCACGAAGTCCTTCATGCGGCCGATGAACTGAAGTCCCTGCCTCCCCATGGGGACATCGATGCCGACACCATCAACGCGGTGCTCGAGGAGGGCGGCAAGTTCGCCTCGCAAGTCATCTTCCCGCTGAACCAGAGCGGCGACCGCGAAGGTTGCCGGCTGGACAAGGAGACGCACGAGGTCAGCGCGCCCAAGGGGTTCAAGGAGGCCTACGCCCGCTACGTCGAAGGCGGCTGGCCGGCGCTCAGCGCCGATCCCGCCTATGGCGGCCAGGGCCTGCCCCATCTGGTCAACCAGGGCCTGTACGAGATGCTCAACTCGGCCAACCAGGCCTGGACCATGTACCCCGGCCTGTCGCACGGCGCCTACGAGTGCTTGCATGCGCACGGCACCGAGGAGCAGAAGCAGGTCTATCTGCCGAAGCTGACCAGCGGCCAATGGACAGGCAGCATGTGCCTGACCGAGCCGCATTGCGGCACCGACCTGGGCCTGCTGCGCACCAAGGCCGAGCCGCAGCCCGACGGCAGCTACCGCCTCAGCGGCGCGAAGATCTTCATCTCGGCCGGCGAGCACGACCTGGCCGAGAACATCGTCCACCTCGTGCTGGCCAGGCTGCCGGATGCGCCCGCCGGCTCCAAGGGCATCTCGCTGTTCGCGGTGCCGAAGTTCAAGGTCGGTGCCGATGGCAGCCTGGGCGAGCGCAACGGCATCTTCTGCGCCGGGCTAGAGCACAAGATGGGCATCCACGGCAACTCCACCGCCCAGCTGGTGCTCGACAACGCGGTCGGCTCCCTGGTCGGCCAGCCGAACAAGGGCCTGAACGCCATGTTCGTCATGATGAACGCCGCACGCCTGGGCGTGGGCACCCAGTCGCTGGGCCTGACCGAGGTGGCCTACCAGAATGCGGTGGCCTATGCCAAGGACCGCATCCAGATGCGTTCGCTGTCGGGGCCGAAGGCGCCCGACAAGCCGGCCGATCCCATCATCGTGCATCCCGACGTGCGCAAGATGCTGCTGACGGCGCGCGCCTACGCCGAGGGCGGCCGCATGCTCGTCATGTGGACCTCGCTGATGCTCGACAAGGAACTCAGCGCGGCGAGCGAGGATGAGCGCAAGGAAGCCGGCGAGATGGTGGCGCTCATCACCCCTATCGTCAAAGCCTTCCTGACCGACAACGGCTGGATCGCCACCTCGAACTGCCTGCAGGTGTTCGGCGGCCACGGCTACATCGCCGAGTGGGGCATGGAGCAATACGTGCGCGATGCCCGCATCAACATGATCTACGAGGGCACCAACACCATCCAATCGCTCGACCTGCTGGGCCGCAAGGTGCTGGGCGACAACGGCGCCAAGCTGCGCAAGTTCGGCAAGCTGGTCCAGGACCTGATCGAGGAGGAGGGCACCAACGAGGCCATGCAGGAGTTCATCAACCCGGTGGCCGAACTGGGCGAGAAGGTGATCAAGCTCACCACCGAGCTCGGCATGAAGGCCTTCGCCAACCAGGACGAGGTCGGCGCCGCGGCGGTGGACTACCTGCGGGTGGTGGGGCACCTGGTGTTCGGCTACCTGTGGGCCCGCATGGCCAAGGTCGCGCTCGACAAGCAGGCCAGCGGCGATCCGTTCTACGCCGCCAAGCTGGCCACCGCGCGCTTCTACTTCGCCAAGCTGATGCCCGAGACGGCCGCCCTCATCCGCAGCGCCCGCGCCGGCGCGTCCAGCCTGATGGCCATGGACGAGGCCTGGTTCTGATGTCGCGCGGGTCCGCCCGGGCGCGGTCAACTTCAAGAAAGGAACATCCATGAGACGTCTGCTGACCGTCCTGGCCGCCGTGCTGGCCGCGTCCGCTGCCGCGGCGCAGAACACGCCGGCCGGGCTGTGGAAAACCATCGACGACCACGCCAAGAAGGAGCGTTCCCTCGTGCGTGTGGTCGACAGCAACGGCGTGCTGTCCGCGCGCATCGAGAAGCTGCTCGACCCCCAGGCCAAGCTGGACCGGGTGTGCGACCAATGCAGCGACGACCGCAAGGACAAGCCGGTCGTCGGCCTGGAGATCGTGCGTGGCGTGAAGAAGAACGCCGACAGCGATGCCGAACCCGTGTGGGACGGAGGCACCATCCTCGATCCGGAGAACGGAAAGTCCTACAAGGTGCGCATGACACCGCTGGAAGGCGGGAAGAAGTTGCAGGTTCGCGGGTATGTGGGTTCGCCGGTGTTCGGGCGCAGCCAGGTGTGGGTTCGCGTCGAGTAGTGCGGACGCCCCACGGTCTCAGTAGCGGCGCCGCTCCTGGCAAGCGGCCCGGAAAAAATCAATTGCAGGAGAGAACATGAGTCGATTCAATGTCCGCAAGGTCGCCGTGCTGGGCGCCGGCGTGATGGGCGCGCAGATCGCCGCCCATCTGGTCAACGTCAAGGTGCCGGTGGTGCTGTTCGACCTGCCCGCCAAGGAGGGGCCGAAGAACGGCATCGTCGCCAAGGCGGTCGAGGGCCTGAAAAAGCTCAAGCCGGCGCCGCTGGGCATTCCCGAGGACGCGGCCCTGATCCAGCAGGCCAACTACGAGGAGCACAGCGAACTGCTGCGCGAGTGCGACCTGGTCATCGAGGCCATCGCCGAGCGCATGGACTGGAAGCTCGACCTGTACACCAAGATCGCGCCCTTCATCGCCGGGCACGCCATCGTCGCCAGCAACACCTCCGGCCTGTCGATCACCAAGCTGTCGGAAGTGCTGCCCGAGGAGATCAAGCCGCGCTTCTGCGGCATCCATTTCTTCAATCCGCCGCGCTACATGTCGCTGGTGGAGCTGATCGCCACGCCGGGCACGCGTGCGGAGATCCTCGACCAGCTCGAAAGCTTCGTCACCACCGCCCTCGGCAAGAGCGTGGTGCGCGCCAAGGACACGCCGAACTTCATCGCCAACCGGGTCGGCATCGCCGGCATCCTGGCCACCATCAAGGAGGCCGAGAACCACGGCCTGAGCTACGACGTGGTCGACGACCTGACGGGCAAGAAGCTCGGCCGGGCCAGCTCGGGGACCTTCCGCACCGCCGACGTGGTGGGCCTGGACACGATGTCGCACGTCATCAAGACGCTGCAGGACAATCTCCAAGGCGACCCCTTCTACGCCAGCTACGCGACGCCTGCCGTGCTGGCCGGCCTGATCGCCAAGGGCCAGCTGGGCCAGAAGACCGGTGCGGGTTTCTACAAGAAGGTCGGCAAGGACATCCTGCGCCTGGACCCGGCCAGCGGCGAGTACGTGCCGGGCGGCGCCAAGGCGGACGAGATCGTCAACCGCATCCTGAAGAAGCCGCCGGCCGAGCGCCTGAAGCTGCTGCGCGAGTCGAGCAATCCGCAGGCGCGTTTCGTCTGGGCCTTGCTGCGCAACAGCTTCCATTACGCGGCCGTGCACCTGGCCGAGATCGCCGAATGCGCGCGCGACGTGGACTTCGCCGTGCGCTGGGGCTTCGGTGCCGCCCAGGGGCCCTTCGAGCTCTGGCAGCAAGCCGGCTGGAAGCAGGTGGCCGAGTGGGTCCAGGCGGACATCGATGCCGGCCAGGCCTTGAGCCAGGTCCCGCTGCCGGCCTGGGTGTTCGATGGCCGCGACGGCGTGCACACCCCCGAGGGCTCGTGGAGCCCGAGCGCCGGCGCCTACATCCCGCGCAGCCGGCTGCCGGTGTACCAGCGCCAGTATTTCCCCGAGGACGTGTTCGGCGCCGGGGCGGCCGACCCGCTGAAGGCCGGGACCGAGGAGTTCAGGAACGAGGAGATTCGCGTCTGGAGCCTCGACGGCGAGGTGTTGATCGCCAGCATCACCGCCAAGCTGCACCTGATCAGCCCGCAGGTGACCGAGGGCCTGCTGAAGGCGGTCGACATCGCCGAGGCCAAGTACAAGGGCCTGGTGATCTGGTCGCCCGACGACGTGTTCTCGGCCGGTGCCAACCTCGAGGCCCTGATGCCGGTCTTCATGAAGAGCGGTGCCAAGGGCATCGCGCCCGAGGAGAAGAGGCTGCAGGATGCCATGCTGCGCATCCGCTATGCCAGCGTGCCGGTGGTGTCGGCGCTGCGCGGCATCGCGCTTGGCGGCGGCTGCGAGCTGGCGGTCTACTCGGCCCGGCGCGTGGCGGCCATGGAAAGCTACGTCGGCCTGGTGGAGGTCGGTGTCGGCCTGCTGCCCGGGGGCGGGGGGCTCACCTACATCGCCCGCCGCGCGGCGGAGATGGCCGCGGCCGGCAATGCGAACGCCGACTGGTTCGCCTTCCTGCGCGACGGCTTCACCAGCGCCGCGACCGCCAAGGTGGGCACCAGCGCCATCGAGAGCCGCAAGATGGGCTACCTGCTTTGGAGCGACGTGATCGTCCCGCACAAGGACGAGCTTCTGCACGTCGCCTCGCAGCAGGCCAAGGCCATGTTCGAGAGCGGCTATCGCGCGCCCGCCCGCGCCCTGTTCCCCGTGGCCGGCCGCTCGGCCATCGCCACCATCAAGGGGCAGCTGGCCAACATGCGCGACGGCGGCTACATCAGCGCCCACGATTTCCACATCGGCGCCTTGATCGCCGAGGTGGTGTGCGGCGGCGAGGTCGAGGCGGGGTCGCTGGTCGACGAGGCCTACCTGATGGGGCTGGAGCGCAAGCACTTCTGCGCCCTGCTGGAGAACCCCAAGACACAGGAGCGGATCATGGGCATGTTGTCCACCGGCAAGCCGGTCCGCAACTGAGCCCGGCGGCCGCGTCGATGCCGCCGGGGCCGAAGCCCGGGAGGTGTTTCGCGATACCGGCCCTGCCTGTCGCTTTCGATGAATTCACTCCTACCGGAGAACAAGATGAGCAAGCAAGTCCAAGAAGCCTATGTCGTCGCCGCCACCCGTACGCCCATCGGGCGCTCGGGGCGTGGCTATTTCAAGAACACCCGCCCGGATGCCTTGCTCGTGGCGGCCATCCATGGCGCCCTGAAGCAAGTGCCCGGACTCGACCAGAAGGCGATCGAGGACGCCATCATCGGTTGCGCCATGCCCGAAGGTGAACAAGGCATGAACGTGGCGCGCATCGGCGTCCTCCTGGCCGGCCTGCCGAACACGGTCGGCGGCATCACCGTCAACCGGTTCTGCGCCTCGGGCATCTCGGCGGTGCAGCAAGCGGCCGACCGCATCCGGGTGGGTGAGGCCGACGTGATGATCGCCGGCGGGGTCGAGAGCATGAGCATGGTGCCCATGGGCGGCGCCAGGCCGTCCTTCAGCCCGGAGGTGTTCGCCCGCGACGAGAACATCGGCATCGCCTACGGCATGGGGCTGACGGCCGAGAACGTGGCCAAGCAGTGGAAGGTCTCGCGCGAGGCCCAGGATGCCTTCGCCCTGCAGTCGCACCAGCGGGCCCTGGCCGCCATCGCCGCCGGCGAGTTCAGCGACGAGATCACGCCGGTCGAGGTGGTGGAGCACTTTCCCGACCTGGCGGGAGGCGGCATCAGCACCCGCCGGCGCACGGTCAGCGTCGACGAAGGTCCGCGCCCCGACACCTCGCTGGAAGGCCTGGCCAAGCTGCGGCCGGTGTTCGCCGCCAAGGGCAGCGTGACCGCGGGCAACAGCTCCCAGACCTCCGACGGCGCCGGCTGCCTGATCCTGGCGTCCGAGAAGGCCGTCCGGCAGTACGGCCTCACGCCGCTGGCCCGTTTCGTGAGTTTCGCCTCCAAGGGGGTGCCGGCCGAGATCATGGGCATCGGCCCGATCGAGGCCATCCCGGCGGCGCTGCGCTACGCCGGCCTGACCCAGGACCAGCTCGACTGGATCGAGCTGAACGAGGCGTTCGCCGCGCAGTCGCTGGCGGTGCTGGACACGCTGGGGCTGGACCAGGCCAAGGTCAACCGCCTGGGCGGCGCGATCGCGCTCGGCCATCCGCTCGGCGCCACCGGCGCCATCCGCGCGGCCACCGTCGTGCATGCCCTGCGCCGCCACAACCTGAAATACGGCATGGTGACGATGTGCGTCGGCACCGGCCAGGGCGCGGCCGGCATCTTCGAGCGGGTGTGAGCCGCCGCCCCGCCGGCCCGGCGAGGGCGGGCCGGCGGGGCGAGCCTCGTTTGCGAGGCGCTCTTGTAAGATTCCCCGAGGAGAACACCCCATGAGCATCAAGACCGCCGTGCTGAATGGTGTCTACACCATCGAACTGGCAAGACCCGAGAAGAAGAACGCCCTGACCGGCGAGATGTACGCCGCCATGGCCCGCGGGCTGAACGAGGCCACGGCCGATGGCAGCGTGCGCAGCGTGCTCATCCTCGGCCAGCCCGGCATTTTCACGTCCGGCAACGACCTCGAGGATTTCATGAGCCGCAGCGGGACGGTCGCCGAGTCGACCGCCTTCCAGTTCATGACGGCCCTGGTGTCGTGCGACAAGCCGGTCGTCGCGGCCGTCACCGGCGCGGCCATCGGCATCGGCACCACGATGTTGCTGCATTGCGACCTGGTGTACGTGTCCGATGAAGCCCGCCTGGCCATGCCTTTCGTGAGCCTGGGCCTGGTGCCCGAGTTCGGCTCCAGCCTGCTGGTGTCGCAGCTGATGGGCCCGCGCCGGGCGGCCGAGAAATTGTTGCTGGGGGACCCGTTCAGCGGCGCCGATGCCGTCGAGTACGGCATCGCCAACGCCGTGCTGCCGGCCGGTGAGGTGGCCCTTCACGCGCGCCGCGTGGCCGAGCGCTTCAACGCCCTGCCGCCCAGCGCCGTGCGCGAAAGCAAGCGGCTGATGCGCCGCGGCAATGCCGAGCAGGTCATGGCCGCCATCACGGCCGAGAACGAGGTCTTCGTGCAGCGCTTGAACAGCCCCGAGGCCAAGGAAGCCTTCAGCGCGTTCTTCCAGAAACGCCGGCCCGACTTCGCCCAGTTCAACTGAGTCCCGAGCCGCCCAGCGCCTGCCTGCCGCGCATCCGCCGTCGACACGGGCCGAGCCGCCATGACATGCCTGGACCTGTCGCTGCGCCTGGCCTCGTGGCTGCTGGCGCCGATACTGCACTGGCAGGGCCGCAAGGTGCGGCAGCGGGCGCGCGACATCCCCGAGGCAGAAGGTTCGCGCCAGGGGGTCACCGGCATCGGCAAGGTGTGCCTGCGCATCCTCATCGTCGGCGAGTCCTCGGCCGCCGGCGTCGGCGCCCGCACGCAGGCCCAGGCCCTGGCCGGGCGCCTCAGCGAGGCCTTGTCGCAGCGCCTGGGCGGCGCGGTGGTGTGGCAGCTGGTGGCGCGGCGCGGCGACACCACCCGCGATGCCTTGCTCGCCCTGCGCACCCAGTCCCTGCATCCGGCCGACGTGATGGTGACCGCGCTCGGGCTCAACGATGTGCTGGAGCAGGTCTCGCCGCGCCGCTGGCTGAACCGGCTGGACCGGCTGGACCGCCTGGTGGCCAAGCGGGCGGGGGTGCACCATGTCGTGCACAGCGGCTTGCCGCCCGTGCATTCGTTTCTGCTGCCCAACCCCTTGCGCTGGATCCTCGGCATGCAGGCGCGGCGCTACAACCAGGCGCTGGCCGACTGGGTCAAGGCCTGGCCCGAACGCTGGTGGCTGCCCCTGCCCTTCGAGAACGAGCCGTCTTCGGACAGCGTGTTGATGGCCGAGGACGGATTCCATCCCGGCCCGGCGGTCTATGCGCTGTGGGCCGAGCAGCTGGCCAACATGATCAGCCACGACATCGTGCCGCTGCTGCCCCAGACGACCCCCACGCGGCGCATGGCGCCGCGCACCCTGCACAAGCTGCTGCGCGTCAAGCGCTGAGCGGCGCGCCGGCCTGGGGGATGGGCCTGGGCTTGCCCTGCTGGTCGATGGCGACGTAGGTGAGCCTGGCCTCGGTCACCTTGACCACGTGCAGGTCGGCCGGGTCGCGCTCGGCGTACACCTCGACGCACACCCTCATCGAGGTGCGACCTATGTGTTCGACGGTGGCATAGAAACTCAGCAGGTCGCCCACCGAGACCGGCTGCTTGAAGGTGAACTCGTTGACGGCCACGGTGGCGATGCGGCCCTTGGCGATGCGCCCCGGCAGGATCGAGCCGGCCAGGTCGACCTGGGCCATGATCCAGCCGCCGAAGATGTCGCCGTTCATGTTGGCGTCGGCCGGCATGGGCGCCACGCGCATGACCAGCGTGCCGTCGGTGGGCAGGCTCAGCGCCAGGGTGCTCGTCGTGCCGGGGGGTGGGGAACTGCTCATGCGAAAGGGGCGCGAAAGGGGTCGGGAATGCCTTATTGTCCGCCAGACGGCCGGCACGCGGGAAGGCGTCGGCGCCGAATGCCCCCACCGCCCGGCGCGGATCGCGGTCGCAGCCGCGACCGGGGCGGGGAGGGCGCTACATTTGACGCTGCCCCGGCACGCGACCGGGTTGTCCGTGTTCTGGCTGGCTCCTGATCCTCACGATGCGTCCTGCTTCCCTCGCCGCTTCCGTCCCGCCGTCACCCGATGCCGGGCCTGCCGCGCCGCGCTCCGACTGGCGCACGCTGCGCAAGCTGTTTCCCTACCTGTGGCAGTACCGCTGGCGGGTGATGATCGCCCTCGGTTTCATGGTGGGCGCCAAGCTGGCCAACGTGGGCGTGCCGCTGTTGCTCAAGAGCCTGGTCGACAGCCTGTCGCTGCAGCCGGGCGATGCCCGCGCCGTGCTGGTGGTGCCGGTCGGCCTGCTGCTGGCCTACGGCGGACTGCGCCTGAGCACCTCGCTGTTCGGGGAGCTGCGCGAGCTCATCTTCGCCAAGGCCACCGAGGGCACCGCGCGCAGCATCTCGCTGCGTGTGTTCCGCCACCTGCACGAGCTGAGCCTGCGCTTTCACCTCGAGCGGCAGACCGGCGGCATGACCCGCGACATCGAACGCGGCACCCGCGGCGTGCATTCGCTGATCTCCTATTCGCTCTACAGCATCGTTCCCACCTTGATCGAGGTCACGCTGGTGCTGGGCCTGCTCGCGGTGAAGTTCGACGCCTGGTTCGCCTGGATCACGCTGGCGGCGCTGCTGCTCTACATCGGCTTCACCATCACGGTGACCAACTGGCGCACGCAGTTCCGCAAGCAGATGAACGAGCTCGACTCGCACGCCCATACCCGTGCCGTCGATTCGCTGCTCAACTACGAGACGGTGAAGTACTTCAACAACGAGTCCTTCGAGGCCGGCCGCTACGACGAAAGCCTGGAGCGGCTGCGCCGCGCCTCGCTGAAGTCGCAGACCACCTTGTCCCTCCTCAACACCGGCCAGCAGCTCATCATCGCCACCGGCCTGGTGCTGATGCTGTGGCGCGCCACCACCGGCGTGGTGCAGGGCCAGATGACGCTGGGCGACCTGGTCATGATCAACGCCTTCATGATCCAGCTCTACATACCGCTCAATTTCCTCGGCGTGATCTACCGCGAGATCAAGCAGAGCCTGACCGACCTCGAAAAGATGTTCGCCCTGCTCGAGCGCGACATGGAGGTGGCCGATGCCCCCGCGGCACCGCCGCTGCGGGTGAGCCATGCCGAGGTGCGTTTCGAGCACGTCGGCTTCGCCTACGAGAAGTCCCGGCCCATCCTGCACGACCTGAGCTTCGAGATCCCGGCCGGCAAGACCGTCGCGGTGGTCGGGCCGTCGGGCTCGGGCAAGAGCACGCTCGCGCGGCTGCTGTATCGCTTCTACGACGTGAACGAAGGCCGCATCACCATCGACGGGCAGGACATCCGGCAGGTCACCCAGGCCAGCCTGCGCCAGGCCATCGGCATCGTGCCCCAGGACACCGTGCTCTTCAACGACAGCGTCGCCTACAACATCGCCTATGGCCGCACCGGGGCCAGCCTCGAGGAGGTGCAGGCCGCGGCGCGGGCCGCACGCATCCACGACTTCATCGTCTCCACGCCCAAGGGCTACGACACGCTGGTGGGCGAACGCGGCCTCAAGCTCTCCGGCGGCGAGAAGCAGCGCGTGGCCATTGCCCGCACGCTGCTGAAGAACCCGCCGTTCCTGATCTTCGACGAAGCCACCTCGGCCCTCGATTCGGCCAACGAACGCGCCATCCAGGCCGAACTGCAGGGGGTGGCGCGCAACAAGACGGCGCTGGTCATCGCGCACCGTCTGTCGACGGTGGTGGATGCGCACCAGATCCTCGTCATGGAACACGGCCGCATCCTCGAGCGCGGCACCCACGGCGAACTTTTGGCGAAGAACGGGCGCTATGCCGAGATGTGGCGCCTGCAGCAAAGCGGCGCCGACGAGGCCGGCGAGCGCGCAACGGGCAGCAGGAGCGGCGGCAGCGATGGACACGAAATGGCTTGAAGACTTCGTCAGCCTGGCCGAGACGCGGAGTTTTTCGCGCTCGGCCCAGCTGCGCCACGTCACCCAGCCCGCTTTTTCGCGGCGCATCCAGTCGCTGGAGGCCTGGGCGGGCATCGACCTGGTCGACCGCTCCTCCTATCCCACGCGGCTGACCCCGGCCGGCGAGACCTTCCGTTCCCAGGCGCTCGACATCCTGGGCGCCTTGCAGAGCACGCGCAACATGATGCACGCGCACCAGGCGACGGGGCAGGACGTTGTCGACTTCGCCGTGCCGCACTCGCTGTCGGTGACCTTCTTCCCGCACTGGGTGATGGAGCTGCGCCGCAGCTTCGGCGAATTCAAGAGCCGGCTGGTGGCCCACAACGTGCACGATGCCGTGCTGCAGCTGAGCGAGGGCAATTGCGATCTGCTGATCTCGTACCACCATCCGTCGCAACCCCTGCAGCTCAGCCCGGACCGGTATGAGATGTTGAGCCTGGGCCACGAGGTGCTGGCCCCCTATGCGCGCAGCGACGCGGCGGGGCGCCCGATGTTCCAGCTGCCGGGTGCGGCCGCCCCGCGCGTGCCTTTCCTGAGCTATGCCTCGGGGGCCTATCTCGGGCGCCTGGTCGAGCTGATCGTCAAGCTGTCGCCGGTGCCCCTGCACCTGGAGTCCATCTACGAAACCGACATGGCCGAGGGCCTGAAGGCGATGGCCATCGAAGGCCACGGCGTGGCCTTCCTGCCGGGCAGCTCGGTGCGCAAGGAACTGGGCGACCACCGCCTCGTGAGGGCTTCGGCGCCCGGCGCCTGCGAACTCGCCATCGAGGTTCGCATGTACCGCGAGCGCCCCGAAATGGCGCGCCGCACCAAACCGGGCGCGCAAGCCCTGTGGGAGTTTTTGCGCGACGCCGGCGGCCCGCCGGTAGTGTGACAAGTGTGGCTGCTACGTAGCCGCCACGTGGGAGCCAACCTATTGCGGCAAGGCACGACTTGTGCATACTAGTGCACCGACGGTGTCCGCGATGTCTCCCCCCTTGATCCGGGCAGCGCGGGCCCGGTCGCCCGAGTTCAATTCCTTGAAGGAATCCGCATGAAAAAGAGTCTCCTACTGCTTGCCCTGCTGTGTGCCAGCTCCTTCGCCCAGGCCCAGACGCTCGACAAGGTCAAGCAATCCGGCAAGTTCGTCATCGGCACCCGGGACTCGTCTGCGCCGCTGGCCTACACCCTCGGCGACGGCAAGTACACCGGTTACCACGTCGAGATCTGCCAGCGCATCGCGGAGGCCGTCAAGAAGGAGCTCAAGCTGCCCAACCTGGCGGTCGAGTACCTGGTCGTCACCTCGCAGAACCGCATTCCACTCATCACCAACAACACCATCGACGTCGAGTGCGGCTCGACCACCAACAACGTCGGCCGGCAGAAGGACGTGGCGTTCGCACCCACCACCTACGTCACCAACGTGCGCATCGCGGTGAAGGGCAACTCCGGCATCACCTCGCTGGCCCAGCTCAACGGCAAGACCGTGGCCACCACCACCGGCACCACCTCGGTGCTGCTGCTGCGCAAGCACGAACGCGCCGCCGGCGTGGATTTCAAGGAGGTGCTGGGCAAGGACCACGCCGACAGCTTCCTGCTGGTCGAATCGGGACGCGCCGATGCCTTCGTCATGGACGACAACATCCTGGCCGGGCTGATCGTCAGTTCGAAGACGCCGGGCGACTACCGCATCGTCGGCGAGACCATCTCCGAAGAGCCCATCGCCATCATGTACCGCAAGGACGACCCCGGCTTCAAGAAGCTGGTCGACGACACGGTGCGCGGGCTGATGAAGAGCGGCGAACTCGAGAAGATCTACGCCAAGTGGTTCACCTCGCCGATCCCGCCGCGCGGGGCCGTCGTCGGCATGCCGATGAGCGCGTCGCTGAAGCACGCCATCGCCAATCCGAACGACAACCCGGCCGAAAGCTACAAGAAGTGACCCCGGGCGGCTGTTCGCCCCCCGTCATAGCCCAGTGCGGCGGTCGTCCCGCCCCCGCCGTCCTCCCGGCTGACAGCCCCCCGTTCCCGAGGATTTGTGCATGAGTTCTGCCGGTCAAGGATCGACCTGGGATTGGCAGGTGTTCTGCAAGAGCACCGTCGACGACATCCGCTACCCCAGCTGTTTCGGCCCAGGTGGGGACACCACCTACCTGGAGTGGATGCTGTCCGCCTGGGGCTGGACCCTGTCGGTGGCTTCGCTCGGCCTGATCGTCGCGCTGGTCATGGGCTCCCTGATGGGCATCCTGCGCACCGCGCCGAACAGGTGGCTGGTGCTGGTGGGTGATGCCTGGACCGAGCTGTTCCGCAACATCCCGCTGCTGGTGCAGGTGTTCCTCTGGTACCAGGTGCTGCCGGCGATCTTCCCCGCGCTGCAGAAGGTGCCCAGTTTCCTGCTGGTCGTGCTGGCGCTCGGCTTCTTCACCTCGGCGCGTGTCGCCGAGCAGGTCAGGGCGGGCATCGAGGCCCTGCCCAAGGGCCAGCGCTACGCCGGCCTGGCCATGGGTTTCACCCTGCCGCAGACCTACCGCCATGTGCTGCTGCCGGTGGCATTCCGCATCATCATCCCGCCGCTCACCAGCGAGGGCATGGGCATCGTCAAGAACTCGGCGGTGGCTTTCGCGGTGAGCATCTCCGAGCTGACCTTGTTCGCCATGCAGGCGCAGGAAGAGACCTCGCGCGGCATCGAGGTCTACCTGGCGGTGACGGCCCTGTATTTCGCCTCGGCCTTCCTGGTCAACCGGGTGGCCGTGTTCATCGAACACCGGGTGCGTGTGCCGGGGATGGCAGGGAGTGGACGATGAGCCTCGACTTCAGTTTCCTCAACTGGAATGTCATCAGCAGCTTCGTGCTCGGTGGCCTCGGGTTCTCGATCCGGCTCACCCTGGTGGCCATGGTCGGCGGCATCGCGCTGGGCACCGTGCTCGCGCTGATGCGGCTGTCCGGCAGGGCTTGGCTGAGCATGCCTGCCGCGGCCTATGTCGACACGCTGCGTTCGATCCCGCTGGTGATGGTGATCCTGTGGTTCTACCTGCTGATCCCGCTCATCACCGGCTACCGCATGGGGCCGGAGCTGTCGGCCCTGATCACCTTCACCTTGTTCGAGGCGGCCTATTTCGCCGAGATCATGCGCGCCGGCATCCAGTCGGTGCCCAAAGGGCAGGTGAACGCCGGCTATGCGGTGGGCATGACCTATGCGCAGAGCATGCAGTTGGTCGTGCTGCCTCAGGCGTTCCGCAACATGCTGCCCGTGCTGCTGACGCAGACCATCATCCTGTTCCAGGACACCTCGCTGGTCTATGCCATCAATGCCTATGACCTTCTCAAGGGCTTCGAGACCGCCGGCAAGAACTACAACCGTCCCATGGAGACCTACTTGGTGGCGGCGCTGGTCTATTTCGTCATCTGCTTCACGTTGTCGATGCAGGTGCGGCAGTTGAAAAAGAAGATCCAGATCGTTCGGTGAACCGCAGGAAAGACATGATCGACATCAAAAACGTTTCCAAGTGGTATGGCAGTTTCCAGGTGCTGACCGATTGCAGCACCAGCATCCAGAAGGGCGAGGTGGTGGTGGTGTGCGGTCCGTCGGGCTCGGGCAAGTCCACGCTCATCAAGACGGTCAACGCGCTGGAGCCGTTCCAGAAGGGGGACGTGGTCGTCGACGGCATCTCCATCGCCGACCCCAGGACCAACCTGCCCAAGCTGCGCAGCCGTGTCGGCATGGTGTTCCAGCACTTCGAGCTCTTTCCCCATCTGAGCGTGACCGAGAACCTGACGCTGGCCCAGGTCAAGGTGCTGAAGCGTTCGCCTGCCGAGGCCAAGACGCGTGGCCTGAAGATGCTCGACCGGGTGGGCCTGAGCGCGCACAAGGACAAGTTCCCGGGGCAGTTGTCCGGCGGGCAGCAGCAGCGCGTGGCGATCGCCCGTGCGCTGAGCATGGACCCCATCGTCATGCTGTTCGACGAGCCCACCTCCGCGCTGGACCCCGAGATGGTCGGCGAGGTGCTGGACGTGATGGTCGGCCTGGCCCAGGAGGGCATGACGATGATGTGTGTCACCCACGAGATGGGTTTCGCCCGCAAGGTCAGCCACCGCGTGATCTTCATGGACGCCGGCAAGATCGTCGAGGACTGTCCCCGGGACGAGTTTTTCGGCAATCCGGAGGCGAGGGCGCCCAGGACGCGGGAGTTCCTCTCCAAAATCCTGAGTCATTAGTAGGCCCCCACGTCGCTTCGCTCCTGCCCCCCAAGGGGGCGCCTCCCATTGGGCCGGGGAACCCGTCCTTTGGGAGTTGCTTGATGGGGCACTTCGCTTTGCTCGTGCTGGGCTCGCTTCGCATTGCATCGCCGCGACCGCTCAATCGTCATTGGGAAGGGGGCACGTCGCTTTGCTTGTGCTTGCCTTGCCTTGCCTTGCTGCGACAGGTCGCGCTTTTGATGGGACTTGGTTTTGCTGGGCCGGGCTGTCGCTCTGGGGCGGTGCGGGTTTCAGCAGGCCGAGTAGTTGACGGTGATGGCGTGGACGGCGAGGCCTCCGAGGGAGGTTTCCTTGTACTTGTCCTGCATGTCGGCGCCGGTCTGGCGCATGGTTTCGATGACCTGGTCCAGGCTGACGTGGTGGGTGCCGTCGCCGCGCAGGGCGAGGGAGGCGGCGGTGATGGCCTTGACCGCCCCCATGCCGTTGCGTTCGATGCAGGGGATCTGGACCAGTCCGCCGATGGGGTCGCAGGTCATGCCGAGGTGGTGTTCGATGCCGATCTCGGCGGCGGCTTCGATTTGTTCGTTGCTGCCGCCCAGGGCCGCGGTGAGGCCGGCGGCCGCCATGGCACAGGCCACGCCCACTTCACCCTGGCAGCCGATCTCGGCGCCGGAGATGGAGGCGTTTCGTTTGCAGAGCATGCCGATGGCCGCGGCGACCAGCATGAAGTCGCGTATGCCGCGTACCGGATCGGCCGGTCGGCAGTCTTCGGCGTAGTAGCGCAGTACCGCGGGCACGATGCCGGCGGCTCCGTTGGTCGGCGCCGTGACGACTCGGCCGCCGGCCGCGTTTTCTTCGTTCACCGCCATCGCATAGAGGCTGACACGGTGCATGCCGTCGTGCGGCAGCGCCGCCACCGCCGGCCCGGCCGGCCGCCAGAGCTTGGCCGCGCGCCGCCTGACCCGCAGGCCGCCGGGCAGCTCGCCGCCGGCGTTCAGGCCGCGTTCGATGCAGTCGCGCATCACGCTCCAGAGATGGTCGATGGTGGCGTCCACGTCGCCGTCGCGTGCGGCTTCGTTGGACCGCATCATCTGCGCCAGGCTCAGCCCGCTGGCCCGGCCGTGAGCCAGCAGCTGGCCCATGTTGTCGAAGGGGTAGGGCAGCGGGGTGGATGGCCCGTCGGCAGGCTGCCGCGTGTCGTCTTCCGCATGCACGAAGCCGCCTCCGGTGGAATAGAACACCCGCGTCGTGCTGCTGCCGTCGCGCCGCCTGAGCGTGAAGCGCATGCCGTTGGGATGTTCGCTCAGGCGCTCTTGCATGTGCCAGACCAGGTCGCGCTGCCGGTCGAAGTCCACCGGGTGCCGGCCCAGCAGGGTCAAGGGACCGCCGCGCTCGAGCTCGGCCAGTTTCGGGGCGACGGCCGCGGGGTCGACCTGCTGCGGGGTCTCGCCCATCAGGCCGAGCAGCACCGCCTTGTCGGTGGCGTGGCCGACGCCGGTCAGGGCCAGCGAGCCGTACAGCGCGGCTTCGATGCCGGTCGCCTGGTCCAGCGCCTCGCACTCGAGCAGGAATCGGCGCGCCGCCACCATCGGGCCGACGGTGTGCGAACTCGATGGCCCGACACCGACCTTGAAAAGATCCCTCACCCGCATCTCCATGTCGTCCCCTGTGCTTGAGTTGAGTTTTTCGGGTATCAGGTCGGTGTGGCGTCCACCGGCCAGACCAGCGGACTCGACCTTGCCACAGAATGGGTTCGGTGTCGTGTGGACGGGAAGGACCACACGAGGTCGTGGGGACATGGTGACGAGTCGCCGGATTCAGGGCCATCGAAGGATGGGCGAACCTCGGTGAATGCCCGGTCTGCCGAGATGCCACCGAGAGCGCAGCAGGCTCGAATCGGAAGATGCTGGTGCAGGCAGGCGAAAGACGGACGAAAAAAAACGCGACCTGGGTCGCGTTTCATTCTTCAGCATGGCACCGGAGTGCCAAGGTGCTGGATCAGAGCGGGCGAATGTTCGCTGCTTGCAGGCCTTTTTCGCCTTGCTTGACTTCGAACTCGACCTTCTGGTTTTCGGCCAGGGTCTTGAAGCCCGTGCCAGCGATGTCACGGAAGTGAGCGAACAGGTCAGCACCGCCTGCGTCTTGAGCAATGAAGCCGTAGCCCTTGCTTTCGTTGAACCACTTAACGGTGCCGGTTTGCGTCGTCATGAAAGGAATCTCCTAATCGAGAAAAGTGAAAAGCACATGCATTTTCACGCAGTAACACTCAAGAAACGATCAGGGGGATTTCCTGTCTTGCGTAGAACTGTTGAGCGGTACTCTACATCAACAATTGGGCTTTGTGTGAAATCTTCTTCAAAATTAATGCGAGCGTTTTTGGCCGGCGTGGCAGCCCGCTTCTTCGGGCTGGGCAGGCCGGCGGGTTGAAGCCCGCCGCGCGCTTGCAGCGAAGCGACCGCACGCGTCGCGCCGCACCGGGGGATCCGCGCAGCGGCCCCGCGGGCGCGGTCGTGCGACCGGGGCAGCACCGGCGGCAGCGCCACGCTAGGCAGTGAACGATAGGGGACAGTCGCCAACATACGAGAGAATCCGGATCATGAGCACCCCCGATTCCATCACCCTGACCCGCCCCGACGACTGGCACCTGCATGTGCGCGACGGCGCCGCCATGGCCGCCGTCGTCCCCGACACCGCGCGCCAGTTCGCCCGCGCCATCATCATGCCCAACCTGAAGCCGCCGGTGACCACCGCGGCCCAGGCCATGGCGTACCGCGAGCGCATCCTGGCCGCCGTGCCGCCGGGCCTGGACTTCCAGCCCCTGATGACGTTGTACCTGACCGACGTGCTGCCGCCCGACGAGATCGCCCGGGCCCGCGATGCCGGGGTGGTCGCCGTCAAGCTGTATCCGGCCGGCGCCACCACCAACAGCGATGCCGGCGTGACCGACCTGCGCAAGACCTACGCGACGCTCGAAGCCATGCAGCGCCACGGCATGCCGTTCCTGGTCCATGGGGAGGTCACCGATGCCGAGATCGACTTGTTCGACCGCGAAAAGGCCTTCATCGACACCAAGCTGATTCCGCTGCGCCGCGACTTCCCGGAGCTGAAGATCGTGTTCGAGCACATCACCACCCGCGAGGCGGCCCAGTACGTGGCCGAGGCCGGCGTGCACACGGCGGCCACCGTCACCGCGCATCACCTGCTGTACAACCGCAACGCCTTGTTCACCGGCGGCATCCGTCCCCATTACTACTGCCTGCCGGTGCTCAAGCGCGAAGAGCATCGCCGGGCCCTGGTGGCCGCGGCCACCTCGGGCAGCGACCGCTTCTTCCTCGGCACCGACAGCGCGCCCCATCCGGCGCAGCTGAAGGAACATGCCTCCGGCTGCGCCGGCTGCTATACCGCCTTGAGCGCCATCGAGCTGTACGCCGAGGCCTTCGAGGCGGCCGGCGCCCTCGACAAGCTGGAGGGCTTCGCCAGTTTCCATGGGCCGGCCTTCTATGGCCTGCCGCGCAACACCGGCACGGTGACACTGCGCAAGCAGCCCTGGACCCTGCCCGAGACCCTGCCTTTCGGCGCGGCCGAACTCAAGCCCTTGCGTGGCGGCGAGACCCTGAGCTGGAAACTGGCATGAATTCCCAGAAGCGCGTGATGTTGCTCATCGATGCCGACAACGTGTCGGCCGATGTCATCGACCAGGCGGTCGACAAGGTGCGGGCCGAGCATGGGGCGATCCATGTGCGGCGGGCCTATTGCACACCCGAGTCGGCGCTGGCCAACCTGCGGCTGTTCAAGTCGCATTCGATCCGTCCGATCGTCAACCTGTCGACCGGCAAGAACTCGACCGACATCTCGCTGGCGGTCGATGCGATGGACCTGGTGGTGGCCGAGCGGCCCGACGTGGTGGTGGTCGTCTCCTCCGATTCCGATTTCGCGCCGCTGGTGATCCGGCTGCGCGAAAAGGGCTGCCGGGTCGAGGGCATCGGCCAGCTGGGCAAGACGGGCGACGACTCCAAGCCGGTCTACGATGCCTTCGTCGACATCGAGCACCGCAAGTCCAGGCCGTCGGCCGAGACCGCCCCGCGCAAGCGGGCGCCCGCGCGGGCACGGGGCCGGGCGG
>CBIHOH010000084.1:0-20562 GCA_966211755.1 uncultured Rhizobacter sp.
GCGGCCGGAGGCGCCGGCACCGGTGCGGCGGCGGCCTTGGGGGCATCGAGCGGCCGTGCCTCGACCTTGGCGGTCGCCACCGCGCGGGTGGTCACGGCAGTGGGATCAGCCCCAGGCGGAACCACCCTGAGAACCTGCCCGACCTCGATGAGGTTGGGATTCTCGAGGTTGTTCCACTTCATCAGGTCTTTCCAGTTCTGGCCGGTTTCGAGGCCGACACGAATGAGCGTGTCGCCCGGCCTGACGCTGAAGTAGCCCGGTTTGCCCGCGTTCTCGGCACCGGGCGGAGGCGACTTGACGGCCTCGCTGCCCGAGGAAGCGGCGCCGGCGGAAGACCCGGACGATGACCGGGACGAGGTGCCCCGCTCTTCCACCGGCGCGCGGCCGGTGTGGGTCGACGCGCAACCCGCCAACAGCAAGACCAGCAAGGCGCAGCCAACGAGCCGGATGCCGCGGTCAGAGTGGTGGGCGCCGGACGCCCCGTTCGATATCGTGCCCATAGATGCCAATGCCATCAATCCATTCCTGATTTTAAGGGGACGAAGTTCACCGCCTCATGCACCGAGCGGATGTAAGCTTCTTCCGTTCTGTCGACCACCACCAACACCTGACGCGTCCCCGAGCTGTCGTGCACCGGTGCCACCAGGCGTCCCCCGACGGCCAGTTGCTCCAGCCAGGCGTCGGGCAGCGACTCCCCGCCGGCAGCGGAGATGATGCTGCTGTAGGGGGCGTTCGGCGGATGTCCCCGCATCCCGTCACCATACACCAGCCGGACATTCATGAGCCGCAGAGGAGCCAGCAGCTCGCGTGCCTTCTCGTGCAGCGGGCGCAGCCGCTCGATGCTCATCACCTGCCGCGACAGCCCGGCCAGCACGGCCGCCTGGTAGCCGCAGCCGGTGCCGATCTCGAGCGTCTGGCCGAGCGAGCGGCTGGCGCGGGCATTCGCCCCCTCCATCAAGAGCTCGATCATGCGAGCCACGACCGAGGGCTTGGAGATGGTCTGCCCCAGGCCGATGGGCAGGCTGGTGTCCTCATAGGCCTGGCTGATCAGCGCCGCATCGACGAAGGCGTGGCGCGGCACCTTCAGCATGGCGGCCACCACCAGTTCGTCACGCAGGCCGGCGGCCTTGAGCCGATCCAGCATGCGTTTTCGTACCCCTGAAGGGTCGAAACCCTGGCCGCTCGGCCTGGCGGAGCGGGCCAGATCGACCGCTGCCTGCTGCAGCGGCAGCTGCGGCCGCAGCAGCGTGCGCAACGGTCGCGCCGGCGCGGCCGCGACCGTGCTCGCGGCCGGGGTCACCACGACACGCCGCGGCCCGGGCGACGCGACCGTTTTACGCGCCGGCTTGTTCAGGCCATCGAGTTGCAGGGGAAACTTGGGACGGGGCGTGGACGGAGAGCTCATGCGGTACCTTGCGCGACGGACCACTGCTGCCAGGCCGGCAGGCCGGCATGATCGGTCAGATCAATCTGCAAGGGCGTGATCGACACCGCCCCGCCGGCCGTGCAATGGAAATCGGTGCCCTCGCCCGCCTCGCGGGCATCGCCGGGTGGACCGATCCAATAAATGGGCTCGCCGCGCGGGTTGGTCTGGCAGATGACCGGCTCGCTCGCGTGACGCCGGCCAAGCCGGGTGATGCGGCGCGGCAAGGTCGCGGCATCGGCACGGTTCGGGATGTTCACGTTGAGCAGCCACGGGCTTCGAGATGGCGGTGAATGCAGCAGTTGCTCGATGAGCGAGCGTGCCACGCACGCCGCCGCGTCGAGATGCGCCCAGCCCCTGTCGACCTGCGAGAAGGCAATCGCCGGAATGCCGAACAGGTAGGCCTCCATCGCAGCCGCGACGGTGCCGGAATACAAGGTGTCGTCGCCCATGTTGGCGCCGTTGTTGATGCCCGAGACGACCAGGTCGGGCCGCTGCTGCAGCCACCCCGTCAAGGCCACGTGTACGCAATCCGACGGTGTCCCGTTCAGATAGCGGAACCCGTTGGGCGCGGTATAGGCGGACAGTGGCCGGTTCAGCGTCAACGAATTGGACGTGCCGCTCGCGTTCTGCTCCGGCGCGACCACGTCGATCTCGCCCAGCCCTTCGCAGGCCCGCACCAGAGCCGCCAGACCAGGCGCCAGGTAACCATCGTCGTTGGCAATCAGAATGCGCATCCGCCGATTGTAAAGACTCGTCACCGGCGTGATCCACGGCAGTCACAGGCCGTTTGCCGGGGCCGCGGCAGCCCTTCTCGGACAGCAGGCCAAGGGAGCACAGCTGCGTGACGCTGGCAAGTCGGGTCTCCCCTGTCAATGTTGTCAGGGTACCGCGATGAATACGGGTCTGAGCGCCTTAGTGCGATACGATGCAAGCCCACCAAAGAGCTTAAATTCGGCATGGCAATCAAGGTTCTAATCGTTGAAGACAACCCAGTAGCTCGGAGCTTCCTGTGCCGAGTTGTGCGCGAAAGTTTCAGCGACGCCATCATCATCACCGAAGCCGGCGACCTGGAAACCGCGCGGCGCCAGGTCGGCGCGTTCGACCCGGAACACGCCGACACGGGCGCGGACACTTTCAAGCTCATCCTGGTCGACCTCGAGTTGCCCGATGGCAACGGCATGGAGCTGCTGACCGAGCTGGTGCGCTACCCCGCCACCAAGATCGTGACCACCCTTTATTCGGACGACGACCACCTGTTCCCCGCGCTGCAATGCGGTGCCGACGGCTACCTGCTGAAGGAAGACCGCTTCGAGGTCCTGGTCGAAGAGCTGCAGAAGATCGTGCGCGGTCAGCCGCCGCTGTCACCCGCCATCGCGCGGCGCTTGCTCAGCCATTTCCGCCAGGGCCCGGGTGGCATGGGCGGCCTGGCCGGCCTGGGCGAGCCGGCCCTCACCGGCGGCTCCGGCTTCCAGAGCAGCCGGCCGATGCCGCTGGGCCGCGGCGCACCGCTGGACCACGAACGCCTCACGCCCCGCGAAAGCGAAGTGCTGACCTATCTGAGCAAGGGCTTTACCATCAAGGAAATTGCCAACCTGATGGGCATCAAGTGGTTCACCGTCAATGACCACATCAAATCGATCTACAAGAAACTCAACGTCTCGAGCCGGGCTGAAGCAGCCGTGCTGGCCAGCAAGCACGGCCTGGTCTGAGCGGTCCACCGCCGAACCGGCGCTGTGGCCATGACGACCACGTCTTCCCAGCCACCCGGCACCCAGGTCTCTCCCCTGGGTGAGTCCTCGTCCAACCTGTTCGGCCAGCATCCCGACTCCATCCTCGATTCGCGCCTGATCGAGAAAACGCTGGGCAAGGGCGAGCACCTGGCCCGCTGGATGGGTTGGCGCCTGCGGCTGCTGGCGGTGGCGGCCCTGGTCGGCTGCCTGGCCGTCCTGATGGTCGCGCGCTGGCTGTCCGCCTCCCCTCAACTGCCGGCCCAATGGCAGCTGGGCGCACCAAGCAGCATCGAGCTGGCCACCGCCTCCGATCCCCGGCTCCAGCCCTACATCGGCCAGACCCTGGTGGCCATCCACAGCGCCTCCGGGCAGGTCGTGGGGCTCGATGCGCTGGCGCTGGAAGCCTCGGCCCGATGGCTCACCGACGACCTCGAGCAGACGCGCCAGCAGGCGCTGCACGTCCAGATCGCGCGCGCGCTGGCACAGCCGCGCGTGACCCTGCAGTTCGCCAGCGGCGAAAAAATCGAGCTGATGCCCCAGGCACGCGGTGCGGGCAGCCTCGGCCCCGTCTTCTGGCTGCTGTTCGCGCTGGCCCTGGTGCTGTACCTGGTAGGCATGGTCGTGCTGCTGGCCAAACCCTCGGCGCGCACCCTGCTCTATGCGGTCATGTGCGTGGCCCAGGCCGGCAATCTCTCGTTCATGGCCATCGAATCGACCATGCTGCTGGGGCTGCCCCTGCCCTTCCCCCTGCTCGACCTGCCGATGCGCGCCAGCTTCGATCTCATCACCGGCGCGGCGGTGGTCCATGCCGCCGCCATCCACCCGCGTCTGCTGCCGGGGCGGCAGCTCATCGCATCGGTGATCTGGGTATCCATGCTGCTGCTGTTGACGCTGCTGACCGCGAAGCTGCTCGACAATGTCTGGTGGTGGATCCAGGGCGCCGTGGTGCTCGCAGGGCTCGCCACCATCGGGCTGCTGAGCTGGTCCTACCGCCTGCTGCAGCATCCGTTCGCGCTCGTCATGCGGCGCTTCAGCCTGATGGCCTTGTGCACCTGGGTGCTGGTCACCATCGCGGTCGTCTCCTCCGCGCCGGACATGGTGTCTTCCGCGCAGCAACGCATCGCCCATGTCGGCCTGATGGTCTGGTATGTCTTCCTGGCATCGCTGCTGCTGCTGATGCCCTTCCTGTCGAAGTCGCAGCAGGTCATGCGGGAATTCTCGCTGCTGGCGGCCATCAGCACCGTGGCCACCTCGCTCGACCTGCTCTTCGTCACGGTGTTCTCGTTCGGCCAGTTCGCCTCCGTCACGCTGGCGCTGTTCCTGTCGCTGGGGCTGTATGCCGGCGCCCGCCAGTGGGTTCTCAACCGCGTGCGCAGCCGCAACATGCTCACCACGGAGCGCATGTTCGAGAAGCTCTACCGCATTGCACGGGAAGTCGAGGCGCACCCCGACCGATCGCCCGCCCTGCTCACCCAGTTGCTGCGCGATCTGTTCGAACCCATGGAATCGATGGTGATCCACAAACGCAGCCAGGGCGTGAGGGTGGTCAGCGATGGTTCGACCATGCTGGTACCGGTCCCGGCGCTGACCGACAAGCAGCTCAGCGTGCCGAGTTCGATCGTGATGCGTTTCGCCAATCGCGGCCAACGGCTGTTCACTTCGGAGGACGCCCGCCTCACCGATCGTATCGTCGAGCAACTGTGCCGCGCAGTGGCCTTCGACAAGGCCGTCGAGCAAGGGCGGAGCGAAGAGCGCTTGCGGCTGGCCCAGGACCTTCACGACGACATCGGCGCGCGCCTGCTGACCCTGATGTACAAGGCCCAGTCACCCGAGATGGAAGACTATGTGCGACACACCTTGCAGGACCTCAAGACCCTGACGCGCGGCCTCGCCGCGCACAACCGGCCGCTGTCGCACGCGGCGGGCGAATGGAAGGCCGACATCACGCAACGGCTCACCGCCGCCCACATCGACCTCACCTGGAGCCTCACCTTCGACCGCGACATCAACCTCACGGTGGTGCAATGGTCGGGGCTGACCCGCGTGATGCGCGAGCTGGTGAGCAATGTCATCGCCCATTCGCAGGCTCAATTGCTCGAGATCGAGTTCCAGCTCGAGAACGACAGGCTCGACCTGACCGTCACCGACAACGGGGTCGGGCGCGACCCGAAGGCCTGGGCCCACGGGCTGGGCCTGGGAGGCGTGCGCAAGCGCGTCAAGCAGCTGGGTGGAGAAGTCGAGTGGCGTGAAGCCTCACCCACCGGCATTCGCTGCAGGGTGTGCATCCGACAGCTCTCCGAACGGATCTGATCGGCGGCCACGGCCGCCATGCCTGCGCCCCATCGCGACCCGACGCCCGATCGTGCCGCACGATCCCTCGCGCGGCACCTCGGCCCCTCAGGACCGCGTATCACAACGGCCGGATCTGCTTGCGGGCCAGATGTTCGCCATACGTCAGCGGATCCACCACGACCGAGACATCGACTCGATCGACGGTCCAGGTGAGTCGATATCCATCGGCCTGCGGATCGACCCGACAAATACCGGTGGGAACCGTTTGGAGCAGGCCGTTGGGGCCTCGGTAGCTGACGCAGCCGATGACACGCGCCCGCTGGATGCCATACGAGCCCCGCGGATGCGGACGTCGCACGGTCCGCCCGCTGATGCCTTCGGGAAAACCGATGACCGTGTCGGTGTGGAATTTGGGTTCTTTATGCATTCTGTTGGCCTGAATGAATTCGCATGCACGGGCTTCGGACCCGCTGCACGGCTCGTGCACGAGAAGAGGTTGCGCACGGCATGGGAAAGGCTGATCCATGCCCGGACAAAGCAAAAGGCGGCGAGACACCGACCCGGGTTGTCACCGAGCCGGACATCCCCAGGGCAACCAGCACCGGATGTTCCGTTGGTGCGATCGATTGCCGTAGTTTTCGACAGAAAGAAACTGCGTTTTTCGCCCAGAGGCCATGGATCGCAGTGCTGCCCGCGACCACGCCGCGACGCTGAACCTCACCAACCCGCAAGCGACATCGATACCGCACTCGTGTAGCGAATCTCACTGCCGGACGGAAGGTCCGAGATGCTTCTGGACAAACTTGTTTCGGCAAGGGACGTGCCGCCGGCAGCGGGTGCTTGACTGCGCAGATTCCGCGGCATCCAGGTTGCTCCGTCCATCCTTGAAAAACTCAGGAGGACACCATGGAACCAAGCTATCCCGATCGCCCGCCCACCGAATCCGGCTCCGCCCGGCAAGGCACGGACACATCCGCCCCGACCTGGTGGCGACTGGGCGCCGGGGCGGCCTTGCTGCTGACGGCCGCAGGCGGCATCTCGCCTCGCTCCGTGCTGCGCGCCCTGGCCCTCGCCGGCGGAGGCACGCTGGTCTACCAGGCGCTGACGGGCCCCGGCGGCATGTTCGAGGGCCGTCTCATGTCAAAACCCTCGTCGGCTGCGCGCCATCCGTCGAACGCCCCCTTCGTCAAAACGTCGGAAACGTCCCCATCCAGTACGGTCTCGTCCAGCACCGGCCGGCAGGACATGCAGAGCAGCGGGATAGGCCAGGACGAGCCCGCCCTGGCCGGCAGCGAGGGCCTTGCGCCTATCGACCTGCGTGGTGCCTGAGCGCAACAGGCCGGCCGGGCCCCGGCATCGTGCTCTAGAGCAAGCGGCCAGGGTATTGAACAAGGCCGCTGGCCGGGGTGTTCCGGCAGGTCCCCGATGACCACGATCGCTCACCGGTCAGCAAGCGATCGGCAGGGTAGGCGTTGGCCATGGCTGCGCAGGTAAAAGTCCTCTCCGGCCCGGAGTCGGGTGGCCCATGGTCTTCGTGTACCGAGGTCTCGCGCCGCGGCGACAGCGCCCCGGAGCAATTCGTCCATGGGCCAGCTGCGGCGGAACGGCCTGGACTTGAACTTGGCGACGCGCGCTTAACAGTTGTGCTGCAGTTCTTTTGGCGAAGAGGCGCCCAGCAACTCCAAAGCCTCTGCGATTGCAGCGGGTCGGGCGGCTTGTCGTGGCCGGAGAGCATGGCATCGGGGTACCTGCGATGGCCACCACCCGTTCATCCTCGCGCCGCCTGGCCTCGGTACGCGCCCGATGTCCAGCCGCCAGGAGACGTCAGCGTTCTTCCTGTTGAACGATGCGGTCGCACAAGACCTTCACGAGAACGATGAGTTCGTTCTGGCCGTCAAGGCACCACCCCGGCCGAAGAACGGCTACTGCCCCCGAAGCAAGCAGTCGGTGTCGTCGGCATGTCCGGCCGTGCGAGCATTCCCCAGCGCCAGGGCTGACAGGCCGGCCTTCGGGACCTTCGACGGAAACAGGACCGTGAGCGGCTGGGCGAGCCATTCCGGTTCTTTCCAGCCGAGAAGTTCGCGCACGACCTCTTGTTCGAGCTCACGACCCGCCCTTCCCTGTGCAGCAGGCGAACCACCGCCTGGTGCTTGACTTGGACGAAGGTCTGGGCCCGCTGGCGCAGCGGTGTGCCTGTCGGTCGGTTTTTGCGACAGGCCCATCGCATCGACTCCCGAGACAGCGCCTGGCCTGCTCCTGGCCCGTTGCAGGACTTGGAGTCGAACCTGGATCGGCAGCAAACCCTGTTCCCGCACTGCGGCCGTTTTCAGTGCTGCCCCTTGCTCGGTACAGAGCTTGCCCCCGGACGGAACAGCGGCCACTCCTCGAGGTGCCACCATGGAAGCCACCCGTATCGCATCCGATCGCCCGTCGCCGGGTCCGATCCCGCCCCGCCCGGGCCGCGCCGTGTCGGCCCGTCTGTCCGCCAGCGCGGCCACGGCGCTGCTGCTCCTGTTGATCCTTGCGTTTGGGCCGGCAGCACGTCCCACCGCATGGGCCATCGCGCTCGGGCTGTTGACAGCGCTGGGGCTGTCCCTCGCCGCGTTTCTCGCCGGAGAATTCTTCCATGCCACGACCATCGCGTTGCGGCAAATGCATCGCCGTCCCACCGTGGCATTGCCGCCTGCCGAGATGCTGGCCCGGCAGGCGCTGATGCAACGAACACCCCGGCGATGACGCGGCTTCTTCCCGTTGGGGGCAACGCGGGTACGCACGTTGCCAACGCTCCCATGCCGATCGCTACTTGATCCGCTGCAGCGGGCGATGCGAGGTTCGGCGCCATCGCTCCGCAAGGAGTCACACTCAACTCAAGGAGTTCTGTTCATGAGGAAAATCGGAAAACTCTTGGCCACGTCCGCCGCCGTCACGGCACTCGGTGTCGCTTGCGGTCTGGCCGTGGCGCAATCGGGCACCACGACTCAGCCCTCCATGCCGGGCACCAGCGCCTCGGGCGTGCCGGGCACCACCGGCGGCCCGGGCAATACGATGCCCGGCAGCGGCACGGGTAGCACGAGCGGCACCACGGGCGGAACCGGCACCAGCGGCACAGGCAGCACGAGTGGCACCCCAGGCGGAACCGGTACCAGCGGCGCAAGCAGCACCAGCGGCACCCCAGGCGGAACTACTGGTACCAGCGGCACAGGTACGGGAGCCGGCACGACCGGCGACACCAGCGGTACAGGCGGCAGCACCGGCATGGGCACGACCGGCAGCGGTACTGGCGGAGCCACGGGCACGAGCGGCGGAGGCAGCAGCGGCATGGGCTCCGGCGGCAGCAGCACCGATCCCACCGGCGCGACCAGCGGGTCCGGAACCCCGTCCAGCGGAGCAGGCGGGACGATGCAGGACAGCACCAACAGCACCGACGGCCGCATGGACTCCAGCCCGCCTTCCGGCAGCGATTCGGGAAACAGGACGATGCCCCGCGCTTCCGGCATGGACAACGGATCGGACCGGTCCGGCAACATGATGGGCACGGAAAACCGGGGGCGAAGTACCCGCTCGACGCGGGCACCTAGGGCCGATCGCAACTGAACCTGGCGTGACGGGCAGCGTCGTGTGTTCACTCACGACGCCTGATCAAGCGTCCGTACGGGAGCAGCGGCCTCGCTGGCCAGCTCGCTCCCGGCTTGCAAGCGCGAGAAGCAGGCCTACAGACGAAAGCTGGGACCACAGTTCACATCACTGTCTCACATCACACCGGCCCAGCCCATAGCTCCCTCTACAGGCTGGCAGGTGACGGCAGGACACCTCGCTTCGTACGGCCCGACAGCCGACTACCCGCGTTCACAACCGGGCGATCCGCAAACGAAGCGAACTGACGACGACCGACACCAAACTCAGGCTCGCCGCCAGTGCGACCGCCAGGGGCGACATCAACCACCCCGTCGAGGGATACAACAGCCCGGCAGCGAGGGGCAGGCCGACCACCTGGCAGGCGCCGGCGAAAAAAAGGTTCCCCTGCATCGTACTGACAGTCCGGTTCGACAGGGCGATGGCTTTGGCCACGGCACACAGGTCACCTTTGACCAGCGTGAGTTCGGTCTGGCCCCAAGCCACGCCAGGACGGACTTCGAGCGCGATGCCCGCGTCCGCCTGGGCCAAGGCAGCTGCGTCCTTGACGACGTCTCCGGCCAGGCCCACCTTGCAGCCGTCCACCTGCAGATGCTTGACGAGCACCAGCTTGTGCGCCGGACGAACCTCGGCCAACAGCTCTTCGATACCCACCTGGGCGGCCACCCAGCGGGCGGTGGTCCGGCCGTCACCCGTCACCATCACCACCCGCACGCCCGCGCGTGCCAGGCGCTTCAGCGCCGCCGCGGAGCCGGGCCGGACGGGATCGGTCACGGCGATCAGCCCTGCCGGTTTATTGTCGACTGCCACGTACACCACGCAGGCACCCTCCTGCCTCAGCCATTCGGCATCACATCCCAGCACCTCCCAGTAGACCTGCTCTTCGTCCATCAAGCTGGCATTGCCAACGGCGACCTCCTGGCCGGCCACGACACCGCGCACACCGATGCCGTCAAGAGACTCGAATGCCTCGGGCTCGAGCAAGACCAGGCCGCGGCGTTTCGCCTCGTTGACGATGGCCGAGGCCAGCGGATGACCCGAGGCCTGCTCGAGGCTCGCCGCGGCCTGGAGCAAGCGGGTCTCGTCCCAGCCCGGAGCGACGACCGCCCGGTCGAACACCGGCCGGCCCTCGGTGAGCACACCCGTCTTGTCGATGAGCAAGGTGTCGATGTTGCGGAGGTCCTCGATGGCCCTCCCGTCCCTGAACAGGATACCGAGCGAGGCGGCCCGGCCGATCGCCACCATGATGGGCAGGGGCGTGGCCAGCTCGAGCGCCCAGGGGCCGGCGGCGACCAGCACGGCCAGCGCGTTCAGGCTGGCGTGGATCCAGCGCGGTTCGGCCCCGAAATGGCCCCAGAGCACGAAACCGCACGCGGCGATCGCCGCGCCGACCGGGATGGTACAGCGGACGAGCGCATCCACCGGTCGCTGCAGCAGCGGCGATGAATGCTGGACCCGGCGGGCCGCGGCCACCATGCGGCCAAGCACGGTCTGCGAACCAATGGCCGAGACCCGCATGGTCAGTGCGGCCTGGCCGTTGAAGAGGGAGCCGGCCAACAGCCTGTCGGAAGCTTGCTTGGGGACCGGGATTGCATCGCCTGTCAACATGCATTCGTCGACCATGCCGGTCCCGCCGAGGACCTGGCCATCGGCTGGAACTCTCTCGCCCGGATGCACGCGAATGCGGTCTCCCGCCCGGAGCTGGACGGTGGGGACTTGTTCTTCGCTCCCGTCGGAACAGAGCCGCCATGCCGTATCGGGCGCCAGCCCGAGCAGGGCGCCAAACGCGGCGCCCCCCTGCCGCCGGGCCCTGTCTTCCACCATCTGCCCCAGCAGGGACAACGAGACGATGAGACAAGCGGTGGCCAGATACACGCCTGCATGGGCATGAAAGGCCGCAGAGGCGGCGGCATCGGGCGAAGATACGATCGCTACCAGACCCAGCGTGGCTGCCGCCGCCGTGGCCAGGGAGATCAAGGCCCATTTGTCCGGATGGTGTCCACGGATCGATTGCAGGCCACCGAGGAACACCGGCCTGGCGCCCCAGAGCAGCACCGGCAGGCACAGCAGAAGCTGGAGGCCGGCCAGCCATTCGGCCCCGCTCCCGGTGAGCCGCTGACCGACCAGGGCCATCGACACGACGAGCAGCGTCAAGGGCAAGGTGGCCCAGAAGCGCCGGGGCAGCTCCTGCAAGCCCGTCTCGCCCGAGGCCCGGCCCGGCGTGGCCACGGAATGCCGTGCACTGCCATGCTCCGGCAGTTCAGCGGGGCGAGGCCGCCGCTCCGGGGCCTGGCCAGGCCTCGGCAGGACGGCGGCGCCAGGTCGCGAGCCTCCGGCAAGCGATGCCACGTGCGGCACACGGGACCCGTATTCGAAGCCCTTCAGGCTCCCCGCGTGTTGAAGCTGATGTTTCAGGCTGTTCATGGAATCGTCCCCTCGTATTATTTGAAGCGCCTTGTGGAACAGGTTTCACAGCGTCTTGGTCTCGGTTTCACAGCGTCCCGGGCTCGTTGGCCAGCCGGGTTGGCCGCCGCACATCAA
The DNA here is from genome assembly GCA_966211755.1 of uncultured Rhizobacter sp. Lineage (GTDB taxonomy): Bacteria > Pseudomonadota > Gammaproteobacteria > Burkholderiales > Burkholderiaceae_C > Rhizobacter. The sequence continues at coordinate 11,623 of CBIHOH010000084.1, forward strand.
GGCCCGGCCACGGCGCGGCAGGCCTCGGCGCAGCGACGGCAAGCCGCGGCACAGTCCTGGCAATGGGCGGCGTCGTGCCGGCTGCATTCATCCCCGCAGGCCTCGCAGACCTGGGCGCAAACGGCGCTGATCGCCGACACCAGCCGGCTGTCCCGCGCCATGGCGCCGGCAGCCCAGTCGCAGGTCGCAGCGCAGTCCATGTCCAGCGCGATGCACTCGACCATGGCCTGGACATCGTCTTCTTTCAGACACGAGACCGCACAGTGGTGACAGGCATCCGCGCACGCTCGGCATTCATGGAGGCAGTCTGCAATGCGATCTATGACCATGGTGGATTCCCCCCGGAACATGCCGACATCCGGCACGCCCCCCATGGGCAATCGGCGGTCCCGCCCCTCCCGGGACGTCTGCCTGGGGGCAGAAAATCGGCTCTCGTCGAGCCGGTCGACCCCGTTTTCGCCAGCACGGCAGAGGAAAGCCTCCTCATGAGGCCATGGCGCAGACCGGGTCCCCGGGCTGCCGGCTGTCTTGCGGTGAAGAATTCCCGGTCCTCGGGCGGCGGAACGCACGAACCGGCGGATGGGCATCGAGTGGCCCGGTTCGGAACAGGGGTGGCTGGGGCCCCAGCCCGGGAGAGCATCCGGCCACTGGCGCAGTGGCGCCCGAAGCAAGCCGGCGGCCCCTTTCCGGAGGGAGCCAAACCGGACGCACCAATGAAAACGGCCCCGAAGGGCCGTTTCATTCGATCAATCTCTGGGGTGGCTGATGGGGCTCGAACCCACGACAACAGGAATCACAATCCTGGACTCTACCAACTGAGCTACAGCCACCAGTGAAGCTTCACATTATAGCCTAGTATTTTGCACTTGGCTCATCTGAATCATTCTTCGTTGCTCGAAACCGATTTTTTATCGGCCACGCCGGCATTCGACATCTTCACGCCGACCCGCGCCTTGAGGGCTGCGTAGAGGGCCTGAGCCTCGGCCGCCGCCCAGCTTTGGCCGTACTGCGTCTGCACTTGCTCGGCATTGGAGAAGTTGGGATCACGGCCCAGCACCTTGGTGACCTTGGCGACCGCGTAGCCTTCCGCGCCCAAATCGACTCCGACCACGGCGGGCAGCGCCGCGGCGGGAGCCTTGAGCACGGCGGAAATCAGATCGGCCGGCAGCTCGCGGGTCTGGGCGCGCGAGACCGCCTGTGGAGGCACGGCCATGGCGGTGGCCGGTGCCGCGCGCAGGGCGGCCAGACGCGCCTCGCCTTCCTTGCGCGCCAGCGCCAGCGACTGCGTGGCCACGAGTTGTTCCTTCACCCGGGCGCTGACCTCGGCCAGCGGCAGCAGGGTCGACGGGCTGTGCAGCTTCACCCGGCCAGACACCAATTGGTTCGAACCAGCCTCGATCGCGGCCGTGTTGCGTTTGCTTTGCAAGCTGTCGGCGCTGAACAGCGCTTCCAGGAACTTGGGCGAGGACAGCGGGCCGGGTTTGTTCGGGTCGGGTGTGCGTGTCACGCCCTTGGCCGTCTGGATCTCGAGCTTGAGCTTGTCGGCCGCCGGCTGGAGGCTGTCGGCCTGCTCGTACACCAGGTTGCTGAACTCGTTGGCAGCCTCGGCGAAACGCTTCTGCACCTCCTGGGCCTTCGCTTCCTCTTCGATCTCGGCACGCACTTCGTCGAAACTGCGCACCGTGCCGCCACGAACGGCCTCGAGCTGGATGATGTAGAAGCCGTCGTCGACCTCGACCACCTTGCTGACCTCCTTCGGCTTCAAGGCGAACAAGGCCGTTTCATAAGCCGGGTCGGCATCCCCCTTGGCGAAGTAGGCGTCGACCTCGCCCCCCCGCGCAGCCGAGGCGCTTTCCTGCGAGTTCTTCCGTGCCACCTCGGCGAAGCTGGCCGGGTTTTTCGCCACCTCAGCCTGCAAGGCCTCGGCCTTGGCCTTGGCCGCCGCGCGCTCGGCCGCCGGGGCATCCTTCGGAGACTTGATCTGGATGTGGCGGGCGCGTCGTTCCTCGCGAACGGCATAGCGCTTTTCGTTTTCCTTGTAATAGCTGCGCAGGGCATCCTCGGACAGGACGATGCCCTTTTTCACGGCGTTCAGGTCCAGCACCAGGTACTCGACCTCGGCCTGCTCGGGCGACTTGAACTGCGCCGCATTCTTCGGGTCCTTGTAGTAGGCCTCGATCTCGGCATCGCTGGGCGTGACCTTGGCCGCATAGGCCTTGGCTTCGAAACGTTCGATCTGCGCCTCCCGCTGCTGGAACATCGCATCGAAAGCACTGCTCGCCGCTGCGGCCGGAACCAGCGCCGTGCCGGTCACGCCGGCGAAGACCTGGCGCATGGCGAGTTGGCCGCGCATCAGCTGCTCGAGACCGCCGATCGACATGCCCTGCGCAGCCAGCGCGGCCTTGAGCTGCTCCTTGTCGATGTTGCCGTCCGGAGTGCGCACGGAGGCGAACTGCGGGTCGGTCTGGTAGCTGTGCAGCAAGCGCAGGTCGCTGGTCTGGAAACCCGCATCGCGAGCCACCGCCTGCAGCACGCGTTCGCGCACCAGGTCGTCCAGCACGCGCTGCCTCATCTCCGGCGTATCGAACATCTTCACATCGATGTTCGGGGCCTGCTGGCGAATCCGATCGATCGACCGGCGATGCGCCGCATCCCACTCGGCCTGGAGGATATCGCTGCGCCCCACGGTGGCGACCACCTGGTTGCCGCCTTCGTTCATCTTTTCGTACCCCTGATTCCCAAGGAAAACGAACGACCCGACGATGAGCGGGACCAGGATGCCCATGAAAATGCGGGAATGGGTACGAATGAATTCAAACATCAAAACCTCGGCAGGTGGGCGGCAGTGCAACGGACAGGGGTCGCGTTTCAAATGCGACAAAGGCGAACCTCGGTTCGCCTTTGGTGGTTGGACTGCTGATTTTAGCCGACAGCGAGCGCTGTCTTACTTGGCTTCAGGGTCATCTCGAATGGTGGGTGCTGAGGGGCTCGAACCCCCGACCTACGCCTTGTAAGGGCGCCGCTCTACCAACTGAGCTAAGCACCCGAGAGACCGCCTGTGACTTCAGTTCAATGCGTCTTTGAGCGCCTTGCCGGGACGGAACTTCGGCACCTTGGCGGCCTTGATCTTGATGGCGGCGCCGGTGCGGGGGTTACGGCCGGCGCGGGCCGCACGTTTGGTGACGCTGAAGGTGCCGAATCCGACCAGCGAGACGCTGTTGTTTTTCTTGAGGGTTGACTTCACACCACCAATCAGGGCTTCCAGTGCGCGCGTTGCAGCAGCTTTGGAGATGTCGGCCTGCTTGGCGATGTGCTCAATCAATTCGGATTTGTTCACTTAGGTACCCCTCAGAATGTGTCTCACAAAGAATCTGGAATGGATGCTTGGCCGCGCCAATGGTACGCAAGACGGCTCGAACGATTACAGCCGCAGGTCAACCCGGTGTCAAGCGCGGAAGGGGATTCTATGCGTAATCATCTGCATCCATCGCTGCGAAGCTCACGGACGTGCCTGATCGACGAGGCGCAGGCTGCATCAGGCCGCCTGCGCGGGAGCTCTCACCACCAGGGCCACGCCGGCGGCGGTGAGCGCCATGCCGAGTGCCATCGACAGCGTCAGCGGCTCGTCGAATAGCAGCCAGGCCATCAGCGCCGTGCAGGGAGGAACCAGGTAGAGCAGGCTGGTCACGCGGGTCGCCGCACCGTGCTGAATCAACAAATAGAGAAGTGAGCTGCCACCCAGGGTCAGCCCGATGACCGACCAGGCCAGGGCCCCGATCATGTGCACATGCGGCACCACGGCCTCGGTTTCGAACCAGGCCAGCGGCAGGGTGACCGCGAGCGCCGCCAGCAATTGCACGGTGTTCGCCGTACGGACATCGCAGGCGTGCACAAAACGCTTCTGGTAGAGCGTGCCGCAGGTGATCGACAACAAGGCCATCAGCGCCAGCGAGAAGTTCCATCGGGTCAGTTCGCCGGCGCCGAGCTTGTGCCACACCACCAGCACCAGGCCGGCCAGCCCCAGGGCCAGTCCGGCCCATTGGAGGCGCGAAACCCGCGCAGCGCCGTCACGGGAGGCGCTCAGCCAGACCGTGGTCAGCACCGGCTGCAGGCCGACCAGCAAGGCGATCGTCCCCGCGCCCATGCCGGCCTTCACCGCCGCCCACACCCCGCCGAGATAGCCCGCATGCATCAACACGCCGCTGACCGACAGATGCCACCACTGCCGACGGCCGGCCGGCCACGGAGGGCGCGCGCAGGCGATCCAGAGGCCGAAACACAGCACCGACAGCGCATAGCGCAAGGCCAGGAAACTCAGCGGCGGTGCGTAAGGCATTCCGTAACGGGCCACGATGAACCCCGTGCTCCAGACCGGAATGAACACGGCGGGCATCCATCGGATCAGGGTCGCGGGTCGGGGTGTCATGCAGGTCGTCGAAAAGGGGCCCAGCCCCCGCAAGGGCGCACCGATGTCCTAGCGCGCATTGGCCCGGATCTCGGGCAAGGCCTTTTGCAGGTAGTAGATCATCGACCAGATGGTGAGCACGGCCGACAGGTAGATGAGCACCGTGCCCCAGAGCTGCGTGTCGACGACACCGAACAGCTTGCCATGGAAGAGCAGGAAGGGGATGGCCACCATCTGCACCATGGTCTTGAGCTTGCCGGCCATGTGCACGGCGACGCTGCGCGAGGCGCCGATCTGCGCCATCCATTCGCGCAGCGCCGAGATGGCGATCTCGCGGCCGATGATGACCAGCGCGACCAGCGCGTGCAGCCGCCCCAGGTGCACCAGCACCAGCAGCGCCGCGCAGACGAGGAACTTGTCGGCCACCGGGTCCAGGAAGGCGCCGAAGGAGGAGGTCATCTTGAGGCGGCGGGCCAGGTAGCCATCGGCCCAGTCGGTGAGCGCGACGACGATGAACAGCACGGTCGCGACGAGGTTGCGCGTGGGCTCGGCGATGTCGAGATAGAAGATCCCGACGATCAGCGGAATGGCGACGATGCGCGCCCAGGTCAACAAGGTGGGAAGATTGAAAAACATTCGGGCATTGTGCCGAAGTTCTGCGATCCCGGCGTCGGTGTATTCCGCCTCGCGCCGGAGCGGCTCGCCGGCGGGCGCTCTCATGGCCGGTCGCGGCTCACTGGTCCAGCGTGCGGGGCTTGAAACGGCGGTCGTCGCGGAACAGGAAGACCTCGGTGAATTTCCAGGGCTTGGGCAGGTGCGACACCTCCCCGAAGGGGGCGGCCCGGTGCAGCGCTTCCATGGCCAGGCGCGTGGTTCCGGGCGCCTGGCCCGGATAGCGCAGCACCCTGATGCGGCGGATGCTGCCGTTGCCATTCAGCTCGACATCGAGCACCGGGATGGCCAGCAGCACCTCGGGAGGCGTGTCGAGGTAGGTGCCGTCGGGATTGGCCTCGACCAGGCGCAAGGCTGCCTGCGCCCTCACCTCGTTCATGCTGTTCATGCGCTGCGGTGCGGCCAGCCGGACGGCACGGGCGGCGAGCCCCTGTTGCTCGACCGCCTCGACCGGTGGACGGGCGGACGAGACGGTGGCGACAGCGCCGAGCGCGACCAGCGCGGCCACGGACAGCAACGGATTCGGGCGGCGATCAGTGCAGCGCACGGTAGATCTCCTCGGCCAGCGCGCGCGAGATGCCGTCGACCGTGACCAGGTCGTCGACGCTCGCATCGCTGACCCCCCGCACGCCGCCGAAACGCTGCAGCAACTTGGCTCGTTTCTTGGGCCCGACACCGGGGATGTCCTCGATCTTGCTACCGCCGGTGCGCACACTGGCACGTTTGGCCCGCATGCCGGTGATGGCGAAGCGATGGGCTTCGTCGCGGATCTGCGCCACCAGCATCAGCGCCGCCGAATCGTGGCCGAGGGATATCTTGCCGCGGCCGTCGGCGAACACCAGCTCTTCCAATCCCACCTTGCGGCCCTCGCCCTTTTCGACACCGGCGATCAGGCGCAGGTCGATGCCCAGCTCCTCGAAGACTTCGCGCGCCATGCTGACCTGGCCGCGCCCGCCGTCGACCAGCACCAGGTCGGGCAAGCGGGCGGCGCCGCCTTCGTTGGCCGCGGCGACGATCTTGCTGTAGCGGCGCGTGAGCACCTGCCGCATCGCGGCGTAGTCGTCCCCGCCCTGGATGCCCTCGATGTTGTAGCGCCGGTATTGCGCACTCTGCATCCTGTGCCCCTCGTAGACCACGCAGGACGCCTGCGTGGCCTCCCCCGCGGTGTGGCTGATGTCGAAACACTCGATGCGGAAGGTGTCGAGGTTGTCGGCCGGCAGGTCGAGCGCATCGACCAGCGCCCGGGTGCGCGCCTGCTGGGAGCCCTCCTCCGACAGCAGCCGGGTGAGCTTGATGTCGGCCCCTTGCATGCACATGTCGAGCCAGGCGCGGCGCGGTTCGCGGGGCTGCGTCTGGACCGTGACCTTGCTGCCGCCGTGCGAGCCGAGAGCCTCGATCAGCGCCTTGTCGACCGGATGGCTGAGCACCAGCAGCGGCGGCACGGCGCTTTCCAGGTAGTGCTGGGCGATGAAGGCCTCGAGCACCTGCACTTCGACGCTGGCCAGGCTGCGCTCGGGCCCGTCCTCGGCGGACAGCGCGGCGGCGTCTTCGACATGGGTCGGGAAATACGGCCGGTCGCCCAGATGGCGGCCGCCGCGCACCATGGCCAGGTTGACGCAGGCGCGCCCGCCCTGCACCTTGACCGCCAGCACATCCGCATCCTTGGCGCTGCCGGTGGTGTCTTCCACCGACTGCTGGTGCAGCACCGTCGACAGGGCCGAGAGCTGGTTGCGGATTTCCGCCGCCTGCTCGAACTGCAAGGCCTCGGCGTGGGCCATCATCTGCGCCTGCAGGCGCTCCATCACCGACTGCTGCTCGCCGAGCAGGAAACGCTCGGCATGGCTGACGTCGCGGCCGTAGTCCTCGCGGCTGATGTAGTCGACACAGGGCCCGGAACAGCGCTTGATCTGGTACAGCAGGCAGGGCCGGGTGCGGTTGTTGAACACCGTGTCCTCGCAGGTGCGCAGCCGGAACACCTTCTGCAGCAGCTGGATGGACTCTTTCACCGCCCAGGCGCTGGGATAAGGCCCGAAATAGCGGTGCCGCCTGTCGACCGCGCCGCGGTAGTAGGCCATGCGCGGGAAATCATGCGACACGATCTTCAGGTAGGGGTAGCTCTTGTCGTCGCGGAACAGGATGTTGTAGCGCGGGTTGAGCGTCTTGATGAGGTTGTTCTCCAGCAGCAGCGCCTCGGCCTCGGAACGCACGACGGTGGTCTCCATACGCACGATCTTGCCGATCATGTGGCCGATGCGCGTGCCGCCGTGGTTCTTCTGGAAATAGCTGGAGACCCGCTTCTTCAGGTCGCGAGCCTTGCCCACGTACAGCACGGCGTCCTGGGCGTCGAAGTAGCGGTACACGCCGGGCAGGCCCGGCAGCGCGGCCACGTCGCTCAGCAGCTGTTGGCGCGCGGCGTCGGGGCCGGGCGCGGCGGAGGGCCGCGAGGGCGGCGGCGGGAGGGGCGAAGTGGGGTCGGTCACGGAGCAGACTCGGTCATCAAGCACCCATTTTGCCGCTCTCCGATAATCCTGCCATGCAATGGGACGTGTTCTGTCGAGTGATCGACAACTTCGGGGATGTCGGCGTGTGCTGGCGGCTGGCGGCCGACCTCGGCGCACGGGGCGAGAAGGTCCGGCTGTGGCTGGACGACCCGTCGGCCCTCGCCTGGATGGCGCCGGCCGGCGCACCCAACGTGCGGGTGCACGCCTGGCCGGCCGAAGGCGCCAACGAGGCCGTGCCCGGCGAGGTCGTGATCGAGGCCTTCGGCTGCGAGTTGCCGGCCGGTTTCGTCGCCGCCATGGCGGCCCGGCCTCCGGTCTGGATCAACCTCGAATACCTCAGTGCCGAGGCCTACGTGGAACGCTCGCACCGGTTGCCGTCGCCGCAGCTGAGCGGCCCCGGCCAGGGCTTGACCAAGTGGTTCTACTACCCGGGCTTCACGCCGGCCACGGGCGGCCTGCTGCGCGAGCCCGGCCTGACCGGGCTGCAGCAGCGCTTCGACGCGGCCGAGTGGCTGCGGCTGCGCGGCATCGTGCGCCGCCCGGGCGAACGTGTGGTGAGCCTGTTCTGCTACGCCAACCCGGCGCTCGCCGGCCTGCCCGAGGCCTTGTCGGACACCCCGACCCTGCTGCTGCTGACCGCCGGTGCACCTGAACCCGGCGCGCTGCCGCCGGGCGTGCGCAGCCACCGCCTGCCCTACCTCACCCAGCCCGACTACGACCGGCTGCTCTGGGCCTGCGACCTCAACTTCGTGCGCGGCGAGGACTCCTTCGTGCGCGCCCAATGGGCGGCCCGGCCCTTCGTTTGGCAGATCTATCCGCAGTCGGACGATGCACATGCCCGGAAGCTGGCCGCATTCCTCGATCGTTTCCTGGCCGCGGCCCCGCCCGCCGAAGCGGCCGCACTGCGCCGCTGGTGGGCCGGCTGGAACGGCCTGGGACCGCTGCCGCAACCGCTTCCCGCGACCGCCTGGTGGCAGGCGCACTGCCTCGGATGGCGTGAAAGGTTACAGGAGTCACCCGATTTGGTGACGGGGCTGCTCGAATTCGTCTCCGAATCACGTTAAAATTCAAGGCTTTGCGCGTACGGGTGCCAATCCGGTGCGCGCTCATACCCTTTCGCGTTAAGCACGCACCGCAACGGAAATCGCCATGAAGATCGCACAGGAAATTCGAGCCGGCAACGTCATCATGCACAACAAAGACCCCATGGTTGTGCTCAAGACCGAATACAGCCGCGGTGGCCGCAACTCGGCCACCGTGCGCATGAAGCTCAAGAGCCTGTTGAGCAACTCCGGCACCGAAGTCGTTTTCAAGGCCGACGACAAGATGGACCAGATCATCCTCGACAAGAAGGAGTGCACC
>CBIHOH010000085.1:0-20289 GCA_966211755.1 uncultured Rhizobacter sp.
GGCGGGGGGCTGGCCCGCGGCGACCCCCGCCGGTTGGCCCGCCGGCGGCCGGGTGCGCCCGTCTTGGATGGCTCCCGGGACGGGCGGGGGGCGGGCCGGCGGCGGCACGGCACTCTCTCCGGGGACGAAGAGGCCCATCAGCGTGTGCCCGCGCACCAGGCCGCCCAGCTCGGAGTGTTCCTCCGGGTCGCGGGCCAGGGCCATGAAGCCCGCGGGCGCTTCGATGCGCAGGGAGCTGACTCGCCCGCGGCCGACCCGTGTCGCCCGCGGGCCGCGCACCTCGCAGCCGGGTTCGGCGGCGTTGGGGCGCACCCGCACCGACAGCGACTCCAGCCTCGGCGCCGGGTCGGCGGCGACATTCGACCGGGCCGGCGGCCGCAGCACCAGCCAGTCCTCGTCCACCTCGTAGTCGACCACACGGGCCTGCGCCGGTCCGCTGGCCGCATGGCCGTCGCGAGGCGTGATCTCGTAGCGCCCCGGCGCGGTCAAGCGGTAGGAACCGACGCTGCTGTACAGGCTGCCGTCGTGGTTCGCGCAGCTGGAGCGGACCTCGCCGGGGCCGAAGTCGAGCATGCAATCGGCGTTGCCGTGTTCGGTCCGGCCGTCGGCCAGGTGCCGGATCTGATGTTGCGAACGCCAGCAGCCGAGCAGGGCCGGGTCGTGGGCCCGTGCCGGCGGCAGGGCGGCCAGCAGCAGGAACGGGAGCAGCAGCTTCACGCGCAGGCACCAGGAGGGGGAAGGTCAGGCAGTGTATCGGCGCCGGCCTGCCCTCAGGGCTCGCCGGCCAGTCTTTCGGGGTCGAGCAACTGGGCCAGCCTTTCCCTGCCCAGGTCGGTCAGCTCATCGGCCACGTCGAGGATGGGCCGGCCTTGCCGGTAGGCCTGCTTGGCGATTTCCGCGGCCTTGAGGTAGCCGATCTGCGGGGTCAGCGCGGTCACCAGGATGGGGTTGCGCGACAGGCTGTCCTGCAGGCGGCTTTCGTTGACCGTGAAGGTGGCGATCGCCTTGTCCGCCAGCAGGCGGCTGCTGCGCGACAGCAGCCCGATGCTGTCCAGCAGGTTGGATGCGATCAGCGGCAGCATGACGTTGAGCTCGAAGTTGCCCGACTGCCCGGCGACCGTGATCGCGGCATCGTGGCCCATCACCTGCGCCGCGGCCATGGCGGTCGCTTCCGGGATCACCGGGTTGACCTTGCCCGGCATGATGGACGAGCCCGGCTGCAGGGCCTGCAGCTCGATCTCGCCCAGGCCCGCCAGCGGCCCGGAGTTCATCCAGCGCAGGTCGTTGGCGATCTTCATCAGCGTGACGGCGCTGCTCTTGAGCTGGCCCGACACCGACACCGCGATGTCCTGCGCGCCCATCAGCGCGAAGAAGTTGCGCGCCGGCTCAAAGGCCACGCCGGTCAGGGCGCTCAGCTCGATGGCGAAACGGGCGGCGAAGCGCGCCGGGGCGTTGACCCCCGTGCCGACGGCCGTGCCGCCCTGGGCCAGGCGCTGCAGGTCGGGCAGCAGGGTCGACAGGTGCTCGGAGCTGGTCTGCGCCTGCTGGGCCCAGCCTTCGAGGACCTGGCTCAGGCGCACCGGCATGGCGTCCATCAGGTGGGTGCGGCCGGTCTTGACATGGCCTCGCACGCCGTGCGACTTGAGGCGGATCGTGGCCGCCAGGTGGGCGAGGGCGGGCAGCAGCTCCTGCCGCAGCGCCAGCGCGGCGCTCACATGCAGGGCCGTGGGGATGACGTCGTTGCTGCTCTGGCTGGCGTTGACCTGGTCGTTGGGGCTGATCGGCTGGCCGCAGGCCCGGCTGGCCAGGGTGGCGATCACCTCGTTGGCATTCATGTTGGTGCTGGTGCCCGAGCCGGTCTGGAACACCTCGACCGGGAAGTGCGCCATGCAGTCGGCGTCGTCGAGCGCGAGCAGTTGCCGGCAGGCCGCCTGGATGGCTTCGCCGGCCCGGCGGTCGACGGCGTCCAGCGCGACGTTCGCCGCCGCGGCCGCCGCCTTCACCAGCAGCAGCGCGCGGACGAAGCCGACCGGCATGCGCTGGCCGCTGAGCTGGAAGTTGTCGACGGCGCGCTGGGTCTGCGCGCCGTACAAGGCCTGGGCCGGCACGGCGACCTCGCCCATGCTGTCGCGTTCGATGCGGGTGGACGGGGCGGGCGCTGGGCTGGGCTGCATGGGCTTCTCCTGGAGCCGGGACGGCGCGTGCCATCGTCCGGTGTGTCGATCTTGCCGCCGAATCGGGTTGCCGCGTCGCGGCGCGGCAATGGCCCTGAATGAAACCCTGGCATCGCTCCGGCCGCGCCCTGTGCTCAGTAGATCCCGACGATGCGGCTGATCCGGCCGCCTTCCAGCGTCAGGTAGTCGATGCCCGCGGCCAGCTGCTTCGACCCAGCCTGCAAGGTCCAGTGCAGCACGAGGCGCTTGTCCTTGGTCTGCAGCACCCGGCTGCCCGGGCGGCGGCTGAACAGCGTGCCCTTGAGCGAGCGCAGGAAATCGAGGTAGGCCTCGCCTTGCAGGCCGCTCTCGGGGATCGTCGATCCGTGCACGACGAAGCAGGGCGAGAACAGCGCGGCCATGCCTTCTGACGTCGGTTGGTTGTGCCAGCGCTCGTAGGCCTTGACCAGCTGCTGCGCTGCCGCGTCCGCCGTGGCGCTGCTGTTCACGAAGGCGATGGCGCCCTGCTTCAGCCGCAGCACGTCGGTGAAGCTCGACTCCCCGCGCGGGTCCGGCCAGCGCAGGGTCCAGCCCAGTTCGATGTCGCCATGCTCCGTCTGCCGGGCGCTGTCGAGCCGCAGCTGCGCGCCCCGGTGGAGTTCGACGTGTGCCGCGATGGCGGCGCCCGTCAGCGGCGACGCCAGGCTCGGGTCGAAGTAGCCGCCGTCCGGCGCGAAGCTGGCCCACACGCCGGCGCCGTCGCAGGCCTGCCAGCCGGCCACGTAGCGGGCGACGGCAGGCAGGTCGAGCACGCCATCGTGCCCGATGGCGGAACGGGGGGCGTCGTCTCTGCGGCGCTGGAAGGGGATGGTCACGGACATGGCGGAGGGCTTTCGCAGTGGGGTGCGGCGCGACGGCGCGCCGCAGAGGGGAAGGGAATGCAAGCGGGGCATCGATGCGACCGGCATGGTGGCGCCGTGCGGGCGATCCGTCGATGACCTCGGAGGTCATGGGGCAGCGGGCGCTTTGTGGCTACGATGGCGCATGCGCAGTTCCCCGCTCCAGGGCCTCACTCGACCGGGCCCGTCCACCCCGGCCTTCGGCGAGCAGCTGCGCGCCGCGAGGCTGCAGCGAGGGCTCAGCCAGCTGCAGCTGGCGACCCTGGCCCAGGTCTCGACACGCCATCTGAGCTGCCTGGAAACGGGGCGCTCCGTGCCCAGCCGCGAGATGGTGCTGCGCCTCGCGCAGTGCCTCGAGGTGCCGGTGCGGGAGCGCAACACCTGGCTGGTCGCAGCCGGTTTTGCAGCCATGTACGGCGAGCGCTCGCTGCAGGATCCCGAGCTGGCCGCGGCGCGCGCGGCGGTGCAGCTGCTGCTCGCCTGCCAGGAGCCTTTCCCGGCGATCGCCATGGACCGGCACTGGAACCTGGTGGCCGCCAACCGCGCGGCGCCTGTCCTGCTCGGTGCGGCCGAACCCTCGCTCATGCCGCCGTGCGTGAACGTGCTGCGCCTGTGCCATCGGCCGGCTGGACTGTCGGAGCGCATCGTCAACCTCGCACAGCTGCGCGAGCACCATCTGCAGCGCCTGCGCCGGCAGATCCGCCTCACGGCCGACCCGGTGCTGGCGGACTTGCTGGCCGAACTGCAGGCCTGCCCCGAACCGCCGGCGGCCCAGGCGCTGCGCCTGGACGGCGAGCACCCGGGGGTCGTGGCGCCGTTCCGGATCCGCAGTCCCGTTGGGGTGCTGAGCTTCTTCACCGCCACCACCATCTTCGGCTCGGTGACCGACATCACCCTCTCGGAGATGTCGATGGAGTTGTTCCTGCCGGCGGATGGTTTCACCGCCGAAGCCGTGCCGCGCTTGCTGCGTGAGGCGGGCTGGGAGCGTCCGGGAGGTTAGCGGCGGTTCACCTGGCGCGTGCCTGCACGCACGCCGCCAGGCACCCCGGGGCGTGTCAGCCCTCGGCGCGCTGCGCCATCATTTCACCCAGGCGCACGGGACGGGCCGGAGCCCAGTCCGGGTTGAAACGCAGCGGCCCTTGCGGGAACAGCATCACCACCGTCGAGCCCAGCAGGAAACGGCCCATCTCCTCGCCCTGCCGGAGTTCGATGGACTGGTCCTCATAGCGCCACTCGCGCACCTGCTGCGCCCGCGGCGCGTTGACCACGCCGTGCCAGACGGTCGCCATGCTGCCCACGATGGTGGCGCCGACCAGCACCATCACGAAAGGGCCGGCGGCCGATTCGAACACGCAGACCACCCGTTCGTTGCGTGCGAACAGCCCGGGCACGCCGCGGGCGGTGACCGGGTTGACCGAGAACAAGGGCCCGGGCACATGGATCATGCGCTGCAGGCGCCCATCGCAGGGCATGTGGATGCGGTGGTAGTCGCGCGGGCTCAGGTAGAGGTTGGCGTAGCTGCCGTGCTCGAAGCGGCGCGCCAGGTTTTCATCGCCACCGACCAGGGCGGTGGTCGAATAGTGGTGGCCCTTGGCCTGGAAGACCTGGTCCCGGTCGATGCGGCCGAACTGGCTCACGCCGCCGTCCACCGGGCAGACGAGGTCGGCCGCGGCCAGCGGGCGTGCTCCCGGCTTCAGCGCGCGCGTGAAAAACTCGTTGAAGGTGGCGTAGCTCGCGATGTCGGGATCGGCCGCCTCGCTCATGTCCACCTGGTAGCGCCTCACGAACCAGCGGATCAGCCGTGTCGTCCGGGCGCCGCCGCGGCGCGATGCCACGAAGCCCGCGAACGCGGTCAGGGCTTGCTTGGGCATCAGGTACTGCGGCAAGACGGCAAGGCGGTCGGACATGGGGGACGTGGGAAGTGGCTGGGGGCGAATTGTATCGAGCGGGTGCGCTGCCCCGGCTCAGGCCCCGCGTGACCGGCGCGGGACAGGGGCTTTCGCTTCCGGCCAGGCCTGCATGGCGCTCGACAGCACGGCGTGCAGCTTGGCGCGCGGCGCACCGCTGCGCGCCTGCACCGCCAGGCCGGCCAGCAGGGACGACAGCAGCGCGGCCCAGGCGCCGGCATCGCTTTCCGGCGGCAGTTGCCCGTCCTCCTGAGCGCGCTGCAGGCGCCGCCGCAGCAGCGCCTCGGTGTCCGACAAGCCCTCCCGCAGCGCCTCGGCCACCGACACCGGCTGCTGGCCGCCGGTGCTGCCGTTGACGATGAAACAGCCGCCCGGCAGATGCGGGTCGGTGAACATGTCCGCCATGGCGCCGAGAAAGGCCAGTATCCCGCGTCGCGCGTCGGGCTCCTGTTCCAGCCGCGCCGCATGGGCGGCCAGGCGCTGCCGGCCATAGCGGTCGAGCGCCTTCAGGTACAGCGCTTCCTTGTCGCCGAAGGCGCTGTAGAGGCTGGGCTTGTTCAGGCCCATGGCCTGCGTCAGTTCCGCCAGCGAGGCGCCCTGGTAGCCGTGCCGCCAGAAGACCTCCAACGCGCGGTCGAGCGCGGCCTCGGTATCGAAACTGCGCGGCCGTCCCCGTTCGTTGCTCACGCGCTTCTCCTTTTGCCGTGGTGTTGACAGTTATTGTACCGATCGGTACATTCATACCGATCGGTACACAAATTCGTGGCCGATCCACTTTTTCAATTTCTGGAGCACGACATGAGCAGACTCAATGGCAAGACCGCCTGGATCACCGGCGCCACTTCGGGCATCGGCCTGGCGACCGCGCGGCTTTTCCTGGAGCAGGGCGCCCGCGTGGCCCTCACCGGCCAGGACGAGCAGCGCCTGGCCGATGCGGTGGCCGAACTCGGCCAGGGGGCGGTCGCCGTGCGCGCCGACGTGTCCTCCCAGTCCGACATGGCGGAGGCCGGGCGGCGGCTGTCGGCCGAATTCGGCGGCCTGGACATCGTGTTCGCCAACGCAGGCATTGCTCGGCCGGTGCCGTTCGCCGAGGTCGACGGCGCCCACATCGACGCCCTGATGAACGTGAATTTCAAGGGCGTGGTCCAGACTGTCCAGACCGCCCTGCCCTTGTTGCGGCGCCCGGCCAGCGTCATCCTCACCTCGACCGCGATGGTCGACCTGGGCGTCGCGGGCATGAGCATCTATGCGGCGAGCAAGGCCGCCGTGCGTTCGCTGGCGCGCACCCTGTCGAGGGAACTGGTGGACCGCGGCGTGCGCGTGAATGCCATCAGCCCGGGGCTGATCGATACCCCGATCTACGGCAAGCTCGGCCTGCCCCCCGAGGCCGTGCAGGCCTGGGCGGGCGAGTTGATGGGGCAGGTGCCGACGGCTCGTTTCGGCCTCGACCGGGAAGTGGCGCGTGCGGCGCTCTTCCTGGCCAGCGACGACGCCAGCTATGTGCTGGGCGAGAACCTGCGCGTCGACGGCGGGTTCGCCACGCTGTGAGCCGCCGGCCCGTTCATGGCGCCGCGGGCCGGCGCGGCGCCAGCCCGGCGAGTGCGGCCTCGAGGGCGCCCAGGCTGGGCGGCTTGACCAGGTGCTTGTCGATGCCCGCCGAGAAAGAGCGGTGCTGGTCCTCCTCGCTGCCGTAGCCGGTGAGTGCGACGATCCGCACGTCGCCGTGTTCGCCCCGGCGCAGCCGCCGGGCCACCTCGTAGCCGTCCATGCCGGGCAGGCCGATGTCGAGCAGGATGAGATCGGCAGGTTCGCGCGCGTGCTGCGCCAGTGCCGTCGGGCCGTCATAGGCGATGGCGGTGCTGTGTCCGAGTGCGCGGAAGAGTTCGGCCAGCGAATCGGCCGCGTCGACGTTGTCGTCGACCACGAGCACATGCAGCGGGCCTGCCTGCGCCGCCGACGCCGGGGCCGGTGCCGGGCCGGGGGAGGCCTCGACGGGGGCGCCCGGGACATGGACGGCCAGGGGCAGGCGCACCCGGAAGCAGCTTCCCAGGCCCAGTCCGCCACTGCGGGCCTCGACCTGTCCGCCATGCAGTTCCACCAGGATGCGCACCAGGGTCAGCCCGACCCCCAGCCCGCCTTCCGCCCGGTCCAGCGGTACGGGTACCTGGGCGAACAGGTCGAAGATGCGCTGCAGCATGGCGGGTGCGATGCCGATGCCGTTGTCGCTCACCTCGAGGACGGCGTCGCCGTCCTCGCGGCCGAGGCTCATGGTGATGCGGCCGCCGGGGCTGGTGTATTTGGCGGCGTTGCTGAGCAGGTTGCCGATCACCTGCGTGAGCCGCAGCCGGTCGACATGCACGACCAGGGGCTCGTGGCCCATGTTCAGTTCGACCGTATGGTGACGCACCTCGATCAGGGAGCGACTGGACTCCAGGGCCTCGTGGGCGATGAGCTGGAGCGACACCGGCTCCCGGCGCAATTCGATGTGGCCCCGGGTGACGCGCGAGACATCGAGCAGGTCCTCGACCACCCGGGCGAGGTGGCTGACCTGGCGCGACATCATGTCGAGCAGGCGGGGCATGTGTTCCTGCATGTGGGGCCGGCGCAGCACCTCGATGGCGCTGGCCAGCGGCGAGAGGGGATTGCGCAGCTCGTGCCCGAGCATGGCGAGGAACTCATCCTTGCGCTGGTGCTCGAGGCGCAGCTCGGCGTTGAAACGCGCCGCGGCCGAGCGCGCCGCGTCCAGCGACTCGGCCAGCGCATGGGCCCGCACCACCGCCTGCCGGGCCTCGACGGCCTCGGCCTCGCCGAAGGCCACCTGCTGCTGCGCGCGCAGCAAGGCGCCGAGCAGGGGCAGGCTTTGTTCGAGCGGCGCCAGGTCGTCCGTCGCCACCGCTCCGCCCAGCAGCACGGCGGTCACGTCGCCGCCGGCCAGCGCCACGGCGGGGCGCAGCTGCGAGCGCGGCAGGTCGACCATGGCCTGGTGGATGCCCGGGCTGTGGCAGCTGACCAGCAGCGTGCGCCAGGCCGGGCCGCCGGACAAGGTCTGGGCCATGCCGGTGGCGGGAAGCCACTGGTACAGCTCGGGGTCGCGGACCAACAGCAGCAGCTCGTGCGCACCCAGGCAGGCGGCCACTGCGGCGGCCGCCTGCTGCCTGCGATGCGGGTCGCTCAGGCCGGCGACGAGCTCGAGGAGTGAGGGGCGCAGCTCGCCTTCCTGCATATGGGGCCTATGCGGGAAATGCGCAGACAACCGCAGTGCAGTTGTGGAAGCCGCTGAACTGGCCCTCGGCGCGGGCGATCTGGCCATAGGTATTGCAACCCGCGAACTCGGCCGGTCGGAGCAGCTCGCCGCAGACCCGCAACTCGTCGTCGAAGCCGCGTCCGAGGCGCAGCCGGGTGGCCACGCAGTCGAAGACCAGTGCGGCGGCCGGGGGGTGGCCCTGGAGCGCGTCGAGCGCCGCGCGGGTGGCCTGTTCGGCCGCGCGCAGGGCCGAGCCGGGCGTGCTCTGCATGATGTGGACGATCGAGCCGGCGGGCACGGCCGCGGCGCACAGGATGGCCCCGTTGTCGTCGAACGCGAGCGGCACGCGCAGCTTGTAGCCATCGCTGCCGCGGATGCCCAGCACGTTGTGCAGGAAGAAGGGCATCGGGTCGTCGTGGTCGAAGGCCTGGCCGGTGGCCTGTGCATGTTCGTCGAAGGCCTGCAACGCGGGCAGCCCGTTGAGGCCTGTCAGCCGCATGCCATCGGACTCGGTGACCCGCAGGCCCGCGCTGGCGGGTGCCCAGCCGTGGGCGACGCCCAGGCCCAGCGGTTTGTCGGACAGGATCTCGAGCGCCACCGCGCTGCCGGTCAGCGCCTCGGGGCCGGCGAAGACGTGGGTCTGCTGGAATCGGCCATTGTCTCCGGCGCCGCCGCCGAAGAAGGTGTATTCACCGCTCGTGGCCAGGACGAGTTCTTCGAGCAGGGCTTCGGTGTGACCGGCCAGGGCGTCGGCCATGACCAGGGCCGAGCGGTAGGGCAGGGGCCGGTCGTGGAAACCGTGGAACGAGGCCGCCACCTCGCGCGCGGCGCGAACCGGATCGTCGCTCAGGCCATGCCCGGTGCCGATGCGAAAACGCATGTCCGGCGAGCGCAGCCCCATCGCCGAGACCATGCCTTCGCCGCGTGAGCGGCAGGTGAATTCGCCCGCCGAGGACGAGCCCACGACCACCGGACAGCCCGACTCCTCGATGAGGGCGGCCAGCAGGCGGGAATAGTCGTAGCTGGAGGACGCGAAGACGACGACGGCATCGGCGGGCATGCCCTGGAAGGCGTCCTTGATGGCTCGCCCGAGTTCCCAGCCGGCGCGTGCGCTGTCGGGCTGGCTGGTGAGGGTGGAGATGGTCTCGATCATCGGAGCCTCGTCTGGTAGGCCTATGGAGTCACAACCCGGACCGACTCCACCGAGTCGGGTCGGATGGTAGCGCGCTGCGGCGACAGTCGATAGGTCATTCACCTCCAGGGCAAATGGATTTCTCAATGACACTTGCACTTCTGATCGGAAGTCTGAACAGTTGCGGCACGCCATGCCATCCCCACAGTCGAATCCGTTGCGCATCCTGTTCGTCGAAGACAACGAATACTTGCGTGAAACCATCGCGGCCTTGCTGGAGGCG
This sequence comes from uncultured Rhizobacter sp., assembly GCA_966211755.1. Classification (GTDB taxonomy): domain Bacteria; phylum Pseudomonadota; class Gammaproteobacteria; order Burkholderiales; family Burkholderiaceae_C; genus Rhizobacter. The sequence continues at coordinate 9,619 of CBIHOH010000085.1, forward strand.
GCCGACCGCGAGGTCGTCTCCTGCGGTTCGGCCGAACAGGCCTTGCGCGAGTTCAGCCGGTGTCGATGCGATGTGCTCATCACCGACGTGAGCCTGGGCGGCATGTCGGGTATCGACCTGGCGCGTGCCGTGCTGCGGATCGAACCCGGGGCCTGGGTCGTGATCTCCTCGGGCTATGCGTTCGACCATGGGCTGGACGCGCTCGGGCCTCGTGTGAGTTCCCTGCCCAAGCCGTTCGAGCTCGACGATCTCGACGCCTTGCTCGATCGGGTGCGTGCGGCGCGCGACGGCTCCTAGGCCGCCTCGCGCGGATAGCGGACGACCAGGGCCAGGCTCCCCGCGCACAGCGCGAGCAGGGCGCCTGCCAGCGGCGCGGGGCTGCGGCCGTCGAGGAAGGGCGCGACCGCCAGCGTGCCGAGCGCGCCGGCCACCAGCAGCGACAGGGTGAACATGGCCGTGGCACGCCCCATCTGGGCCGCGGGCAGCGACAGCGCCTCGCTGAACGCGGCCGGCCCGCGCAGCGCCAGCACGCCGCAGAACGTGCACCAGAACAGGGCCACGCCGGTGAAGGACAGCGGGGCGCCGAGGGTGGCGAAGCACAGCAGTGCACACACCAGCACATGCGCCCACGCGCCCCATTGCACGGCGCGCGCCGCGCCCAGGCGCCGGCTGACGCGGCCGGCCTGCAAGGCGACGACCAGGAAGGTGGCCACGCTCATCACCTGGAGGGCGGCGAAGGCGGAGGCGTCGAGTCCCAGTTGCCGGACCATCAGCTGTGGCGCGCTGGCCACGAAGGTGATCAGGGCCGCGAAACACAGGGCATGCGACAGCCCGACGCGCAGGAAGTGCGGATTGGCCAGGATGTGGCGGTGGTCGGCACGCACGCGCCGGTCGAGCCCGGGCAACTGGCGCGGGCTGACGCGCAGCACGAACGGCAGCAGCGCCAGCGTCATCGCGCCCAGCACCCAGAAGGTGCCGCGCCAGTCCGTCCACGTCAGCAGGGCGGCGCCGAGCACCGGGCCGGCCGCGGGCACCAGCGACTCCACCATCGACAGCGTGGCGACGCCGCGCACCGCCTCGTCGTCGCTCAGCGTGGCACGCAGCACGCAGGGCGCGACCACCGTGGCCGCACCCGCCGCCGCGCCCTGCGCGAAACGCATGGCGAGCAGCCATCCGATGTCCGGCGACAGCGCGCAGCCCCAGCCCGTGGCCGCCAGCAGCAGCATGCCGAGCAGCACGCAGCCGCGCGGGCCGAAGCGGGTCAGGAGTTCGCCCCAGACCAGCTGCGAGGCGGCCAGGCCGGCCAGGAACAGCGCCACCGTCGCCTGGGCCAGGGTGACGCTCACGCCGAGCGTTGCCTGCAGGGAGGGCACGGCGGGCAGGAACAGGTCCATGGCCAGCATGCCGGTCCCGGTGAGCAGGGCCAGCGGCAACACGGTTCGGATGGAGGCACGGGACATCGGGCGGGCAGTCGGGTCGGGGGCCGCGTAGCTTATCGGAGCGGCCCGGGACCGCCCCCGCAGGCGCTCAGGCGGCGAGCTGCGTCACGATGTGGATCAGCAGGCCCACCAGGCCGCCCACCAGCGTGCCGTTGATGCGGATGAACTGCAGGTCGCGGCCGATGTGGCGCTCGAGTTCGTCGGTCAACTCGTCGGTGTTCCAGTCGCTGACGCGGGCCACGATGTAGAGGCGGATGTCCTCCCGGTAGCGTTCGATCCAGCGCGGTGCGGCGCGCAGCAGCTGGGTGTTGATCCAGCCGCGCATCGCGGCGTCGGCCTGCAGCTGTTCGCCCAGCCCCTGCGTGACCCGGCCGACCCGCGCGCGCAGCGACGAGGTGTCGCTGTCGAGGTCGCGGCGCAGCCATTCGAGCAGGTCGGTCCACAGCCCCTGAAGGTAGGTCGCCAGTTGCGGATGGGCGAGCAGTTCCTGCTTGAGTGTCTCGCCCTTGCGCCGCGTCTCGGGGTCGTCCTTCAGGCGCTGGATGAAGTGGCCCAGGAAGTCGTTGAAGCGCAGGCGCAGCGGGTGGTCCGGTTCGTCTCCCATCTCGCCGATCAGGCGCACCACGCCGGCCACCATTTTCTCGGTGGCATAGCGCCCGGCCACATTGTCCAGGCCGACGATGCGCAGGTATTTCACTTCACTGGCGATCACCTCGGCCACCTCCGCCTTCAGCGTGTCGTCGTTCAGCAGGACCGCCAGCTGGCGCAGGGCGCCGTCGAGCAGGCGCTGGTGGCGCCCGTCGGAAGTGAGCATGTCCAGCAGCTCGCCGGCGAGCCGGGTCGAGTCGAGCCGGCCGAGGCGCTCGAGCACGGTGCGGCGGAAGAAGTCGCGCACCGGCTGGTCGTCGAGTGCGGCCAGGCCGTGGCCCAGCAGCGCGCCCAGGTGGTCGGCGACCTGCTGCGCATGGGCCGGCTGGGCCAGCCAGCCCGCCAGCCGCTCGGCCGGGCCGAAGCGCTGCAGCTTGTCGAGCACTTGTTCGTTGCTGAGAAAGTTGCTGCAGATGAAGGTGGCCAGCTTGTCGCCGATGCGGTCCTTGTTGCTCGGGATGATGGCGGTGTGCGGGATCGGCAGGCCCAGCGGGTGGCGAAACAGCGCCACGACCGCGAACCAGTCGGCGATCGCCCCGACCATCGCCGCCTCGGCGAATGCTGCCACGTAGGCCCAGGCCGGATGCCGCGCGCGCATCAGCGAGGCGAGCACGTACGCCCCCGCCGCGCCGGCGAGCAGCGCCCCGGCGAGCCATTTCATGCGAGCCAGCTCCTTGTCGTGCTTCACCCCGCCATTGTGCGGCGGTGCGGCCGCCGGCGGCAGCCGGTGTGGCGGCGAAGCTTCAGCTGCCGGGGTCGAGGCCGGTGATGGCCGAGTTCACGAAACGCAGGCGCTGGCTGTCGCTGTCGAGATGGATCTGCAGCCGGGCGAGCAGCTCGCCGGCGGTCTCGGAACGCCGCATCTCGCTGTCGAGCAGCCCGGAGGCCGAGCCCGGCCCGATTTCGCGGGCCAGGGCTTCGTACAAGCGCTGGCGCTGCGTCGGGCTGAGCTGGAAGCCGCGCGGCGACGGCAGCTCGAACGGGGCGGGCATGGTGCTGTCGAGGTCGATGTCCAGGTCCAGGGGCACCGCGCAGGGCGGGGCCGCATCGGCGCGGGCGGCGGCCAGCGCCGTCTCACGGGCGCGCAGCCGTTCTTCCCAGCAGGCGAGCCAGCGTTCGCGTTCCCGCAGATTGACCAGCAGCCGCGCGGCCGAGGTGATGAACTCCTGCTTGCTGTGCGCGTGAGCCGCAAAGCGTTGCAGGTGGGGGCGGATGTCGCCGCTCATGCGCTTGAGCAGGGAGCGTTCGACTCGGGCCAGGAAACGAGGCGAAATCAGGTCTGATTCGGACATGGCGGGCCCAGGCGATGGACCTCGATTTTAGGCACGGCCCCATCCATTTAAAAAGACGTGGTTAACCAGTAGTCCGCTGCCGCAGCGCCAGGAACGAGGCGCCCGGGAGCGCCTGGAAGCATTCACTTCGTGAGCGATTTCAAGGCCAGCTTGATGCCCTCGCTGACCCCCACGCCGGCGGGCAGGCTCTTGAGGGCGAGCGCGGCCTCGCGGTCGCTGTAGCCGAGGGCGACCAGGGCCTGCAGGATGTCGCCCTGGGCCTCGCTGCTCACCTGCGGCGGCAGGGCCAGGTCGGGGCCGAGCTTGCCCTTGAGCTCGAGCAGCAACCGTTCGGCGGTTTTCTTCCCGATGCCGGGCACCTTCACCAGGCGGCTGCCGTCTTGCTGCGCGATCGCCTGGCCGAGCTCGGCCACGTTGAGCCCGGAGAGGATCGCCAGGGCCATGCGCGGCCCCACGCCGGAGATCTTGATCAGCAGGCGGAAGGTGGCGCGTTCCGGCGGGGTGAGGAAGCCGAACAGCACCTGCGCGTCCTCGCGCACCACGAAATGGGTGAGCAGGGTGACCCGCTCGCCCAGCGAGGGCAGGTTGTAGAAGGTGCTCATCGGCACATCCACTTCATAGCCGACGCCGTTCGCGTCCAGCAGCAGCTGCGGCGGGTTCTTTTCCGCCAGCAGCCCGGTGAGGCGGCCGATCATCGGCGGAACAGGCCCAGGCGCTGCGCCTCGAGGGCGGCCTCGGCTCGCGAACTCACGTTGAGCTTGCGGTAGATCTGCTTCACGTAGTCGGCGATGGTGTGGCGCGACAGGTTCAGCTGGACGCCGATCTCCGGCAGCGTGAAACCCTTGGCGACCCACAGCAGCACCTCGTTCTCGCGGTCGGTCAGCGAGACGTGCGGCAGGTTCTGGGGGCGCTCCTGGGGCTTGTTCTGGGCCGCGAAGTAGGCGATCACACGGCGTGCGATCGACGGCGACAGCGGTGGCTCGCCCTGGCTGATGCGCTGCAGCTGCTCGACGAAATGCTCGCGCGGCTGCTCCTTCAGCAGGTAGCCGAAGGCGCCCGCCTGCAGGGCGGGAAAGAGGTGGTCGTCGTCGTCATGAATGGTCACCACCACAGACTGGGCCTCCGGCTGCGACTCGCGCAGCGCCGCGACCACGTCGACACCCGAGCCGTCGGGCAGGCCGAGGTCGACCAGCGCGACATCGAAGCGTTCGGCGCTGACCAGGGCCAGCGCGTCGTGGACGCGGGCGGCCTCGGAGACTTGCGCGTTGGGGAAGACCTGGAGGGCCAGCGCCTTCAGCCAAGAGCGGATCTCGGGAAGGTCTTCAAGCAGCAGGATTCTGTTCATGGATTGAGCCCGGGGGTGGCGCTGTCGTCAGTGCTAAAAATCCATCGTACCAGCCCGCGGGCGAGGCGGGTGAAGGCTTGATGGCCGGCGCGCGGGATTCGGAGGGTCAGAGGGGCAGCGTCAGCCGGATCACCGTGCCGTAGCCGGGGCCCGACTCGACCAGGCACTGGCCCTGCATCTGCTTGGCGCGGTGTTTCATGCTGGCCATGCCGTGGCCGCGGTCGAGCTTGCCGTCGAGTTCCATCGGGATGCCCTTGCCGTTGTCCTGCACCACCAGCACGAAATCGTGTTCGCCCAGGCTGCAGCGCACCTTGCAATGCGAGGCGCCGCTGTGCTTGATGACGTTGCTGACGGCCTCGCGCAGGATGCGCGTGGTCTGCACGAAGGCGCGGGCCGACAGCTGCTGGGTCAGGTCCTCGGTGGGGCTGCGCCAGTCGACCTCGACCCCGGCCTGCCCGAGGCGCAGCACGGTCTCGGCGCGCCAGTCGGCGAGGGCATCGCCGACCGGCAGCGGCTTGCCGGTCAGCCCGCGCACCGACAGGCGCATTTCCTCCAGTGCCTCGCGGGCGAGCGAGGAGATGCGCTCCGACTCGCTGGTGTGCACGATGGTCAGCAGCTTGGCGCCCAGGTCGTCGTGCAGGTCGCCGGCGATGCGCTTGCGCTCCTTCTCGGTCACCTGTTCGACCCGCAACTCGGCCATCTGGGTGTAGTTGCGCTCCATCTCGGCGGTGGCGTGGGCGACCCGGCTTTCGAGCGAATCCCGGCTGGCCTCGGCCTCGCGCAGCGCGCGGCCGAAGGCGCGGAACTGGCGGGTGCCCAGCACGGCGAAGACGATGGGCATCACCAGGGCCGACAAGGGCAGGCGCAGCGGCGACTCGAACAGGTCCAGCTGCACGCCGCGCTCGAACAGCAGCAGCAGCGCGATGCCGCCGAGCGCGATCGTCATCGGCCAGAATTCCGCATTGCGGTTGCGCCAGCTGGTGTAGAGGTACAGGATGGCCGCCGCCAGCGCCTCGCACAACATCAGGATCAGCCAGGCACTGCTGGTGACGAACATCCGCCCGGGATCCACCAGCAGCAGGCTGGCCGGTACGGCCACGCCCTGGATGACCAGGCCGATCTCGATGGTGCGTGAACGCAGTCCCCCGTAGCTGAGCAGGAACTGGATGGCCAGACCGACGGCGACGGCGAAGCCGAGGGTGCTCAGCAGCTCCATGGTGTAGTTGTCGAACGGCGGGTTCTGCAGCAGCACGCGCATGGACATCAGGTTCCAGACCAGGGTCAGCAGGCCGAAGTAGAACAGGTGGGGCTGGCCGCGATTGAGCCAGCCCAGGCACAGGATCAGCACCCCGAGCATGCTGGTGGCGATGGTGATCACCTCCATCACCGTGATGTTCCAGAACACCCTGCCGGCATGTTCTTCGGCCAGCAGCGATTGCGGGCCGATGCGGATCTGCGACAGCCCGCCCGAACGCTGGCGGGCCGACACCTTCTGCAGCGCATAGCCCTGGACCTTGACGTCCAGCACATTGCCCGCGTCGCGCACCAGCGCCGCGGGCAGCGGCATGAGTTGGGGGTAGTAGCAGTTGCGGCCCGTCGGTTCGCCCATCTGCCCGCTGCGCCCGATGATGGCCCCGTTGAGGTAGACCTCGGCGTTGCTGCACACCCGTTCGATGTACACCGCCAGCAGCGGGTCGGAAGACGCCGGCGCATCGAACTTGAATCGGTACCAGACCGGGCCGTCCTCGCGCGGCCGGGATTCCCACCAGTCATCGGGGAGCTTCACCGGCTGGGCCGGCTTGTCGGCCGGGAAGCGGGCATCGTTGCCGGCGAGCGCCACGCCGGAGGTCAGGATCTGGACCTCCTTGTCGGGCGCGGCGGCCGAGGCGCGCAGGGCACTGCCCAGGCCCAGCATCAGCAGGAGGAGCGTGGCCAGGCAAGACCACGAAACGGGGAGGGAGGGGAGGCGGGTACGGCGGCGCATGGGCGCTGATTGTGCAGGAGCTGCGGCCAGCCCGGCCGTCCGGCCCGCTCCGGGGTGTGCAGGCGGGCCCGCCAGGGGCGACAATGAGCCTTTCGTACCGCCCGCGGGCGCGCGGCCTGGGGCCGGCGCCGCGGCGGCCGCCCAAGCCCCTCCCTGGAGATCTTTCGCCTTGATCCTGCGCCACGAGTTCCTGCCCCTGGACAACACCCGGCTCGCCCATCTGTGCGGCAGCGTGGACGCCAATCTGCGCGACATCGAGTCGGTGCTGCACGTGAGCATTTCGCGGCGCAACGAGTTCTTTCGCCTCGAAGGCCCGAAGGTGGCGGTCGAACGCGCCCTGGCCCTGCTGCAGTCCTTGTATGCCCAGGCCGGCGAGCCCATCCCGCACGAGTCCTTCCAGCTCGCGCTGATGGATGCCGAGCGCGGACGTCCCCCGCGTCCGGCGGGCAGCGGCCAGGACGAGGTGCCGGTGCTGCGCACCCGGCGTGCCGACCTGATGGGCCGCACGCCGAACCAGCGCCTGTACCTGCAGAACATCCAGAACCACGACATCACCTTCGGCATCGGCCCGGCCGGCACCGGCAAGACCTTCCTGGCGGTCGCCTGCGCAGTGGATGCGCTCGAGCGCAGCGCGGTGCAGCGCATCATCCTCAGCCGGCCGGCGGTCGAGGCCGGCGAGCGCCTGGGTTTCCTGCCGGGCGACTTGACGCAGAAGGTCGATCCCTACCTGCGGCCGCTGTACGACGCCCTCTACGACCTGATGGGCTTCGACAAGGTCGGCCGGGCGTTCGAAAAAGGCCAGCTGGAAATCGCGCCGCTCGCCTTCATGCGCGGGCGTACGCTCAACCACGCCTTCGTCATCCTCGACGAGGCCCAGAACACCACGCCCGAACAAATGAAGATGTTCCTGACCCGCATCGGCTTCGGCAGCCGCTGCGTGGTGACCGGCGACGTCAGCCAGATCGACCTGCCGCGCGGGACCGACAGCGGCCTCATCGATGCCGAGCGGGTGCTGCGGCGGGTGCGCGGCGTGGCGACCACGCGCTTCAGCTCGGCCGACGTGGTGCGCCACCCGCTGGTGGCCCGCATCGTCGAGGCCTACGACGCGGCCCGGGAGTAGCGGGCGGCGCGCCGGCGCTCACGGGGTGGCGGCCAGCGCCCGTTCCAGCCGCACCCCGGTGTCCGCCACGACCAGGGTGCCGTCGGGGTCGACCTGCAGGGCCCGGCCATCGGCGAGTTTGTATTCGGCCACGCCGATCGGTTCCCACTGATCTTCACCGGCACTGAACACGTCCAGGCGGCGCAGGTGCTCGTAGCCGTGGACCGAATAGAGCTGCCCGTCGCTGCCGCGGGCGCGGAAGGTCTCCAGGCGGCGAAGGATCTTGTCCATGGGATGTCTCCTCCACAAAGGGTTGTGCTGCCTCCAGGAGGGGAACTCTACGCCCCGCCCGAACCCCTTGTCGCGCTCGGGGGCACTGGGTGCCGGCCCGGCCGTTAGACTGCGCCTCGCCCCTCATCCGTTTGTCGCCCGCGTATGCCCCAGCCCGACCTGACCCTGTCCCTGCAATTCGCCGACCCGCGCCACCGCGGGCTGCTGCCGCGCCACAAGGTCGCGCGCTGGATCCGCGCGGCCCTGCAGGCCCCGGGCGAAATCACCGTGCGCATCGTCGACGCCGAGGAAGGCCGGTCCTTGAACCGCGATTTCCGCCAGAAGGACTACGCGACCAACGTGCTGACCTTCGACTACAGCCATGAACCGGTGGTGGTGGCCGACCTGATCCTGTGCGCCCCGGTGGTCGAGGCCGAGGCGCTGGCGGCCCAGCGCAGCATCGAGGCCCACTATGCGCATCTGCTGGTGCATGGCAGCCTGCACGCGCAGGGCTACGACCACGAGGAGGAGGACGAGGCCGAGGCCATGGAGGCCGAGGAGACCGCCATCCTGGCGCGACTCGGTTTCGCCGATCCCTACGCCTGACGCCGGAACTCGGCCGGCGGCGTCCCCATCAGGCGCCGGAAGGCGGCGATGTAGGCCGCGGCGCTCGAGAAGCCCAGCGTGCCCGCGATCGACTTGATCGGGCGCGACGACGCCAGGAGGTCCAGCGACGCGATCAAGCGGGCGCGCTGGCGCCAGTCCCGGAAGCTCATGCCGGTCTCGGCCGAGAAATGCCGGGTGAAGCTGCGCTCGGACATCGCCGCCTCGGCCGCCAGGCCGGACAGCGCTTGGTCCCATCGCTGGGCCGCCATCATGGCGCTCACCGCCGCGCGCATCCCGGGATGCGCGGGCATGGGCAGATCGGTCGGCAGGCAGGCGGCCTCGCTCAGCGCGCACAGCAGCAGGCGCACGCTCAGGCGCTGCATGCCGGCGTCGCGGCCGGGCTCGAACAGGCCCATCACCAGCGCGCGGATCAGCGGCGAGGCGCTCACCGCATGCACGGTCTCGCGCGCCGTGAACATCCGGCAGCGGCCGATCAGCCGCGGCTCGATGTAGACCGTGCGCAGGGCGGTATCGGACAGCATGTCGATGGCGTGCGGATGGCGCGTCGGCACCCACAGCGCCCGCTGCGGCGGAATGGTCCAGTGGCTCGACGGCGTCTCGACGCGCATCACCCCGGACACGGCGAAGACCAGCTGCCCGGCCTGGTGCGCATGCAGCGGCAGCCTGACGCCGCGTGCGTGCTCGCGCGCCAGCACGCGCCAGCCGTTGCCCGTCGTCGTCTGGCGGCTCGTCGATGGTTCCTGGCTTTTTGTTTCCGGCATGCCTGCATAGTATCCGTACCTGATCCACATCCGCCAGCAGGTATCCGATGCAGACCGACACCGCCCTCGCCCACCTGGGCCGCCGCAGCGCCAAGGCCGCCCAGGCCGTCAACCCGCCCCTGGTTCGTGCCTCCACCATCACCTTCGACAGCCTGGCCGCCTACCGGCAGTCGTATCGCCAACCGGTGTTCGAAGCCTTGCGCTACGGGCGTTCGGGGACCGAGACCTGCTTCGAGCTCCAGCGCGCCATGGCCGCGCTGGAAGGCGCCGAGACCTGCCTGGCCGCGCCCAGCGGGCTGGCGGCCATCGTCGCCGTGCTCGGCGCGCACGCGGGGCCGGGCCGGCACATCCTGGTCAGCGAGAGCGTGTACGGACCCGCCAGGCACTACTGCGAGCAGGAGTTGGCGGCGGCCGGCACCCGGCTCGAATTCTTTCCGGCCGGCGCCGACATCGCGGCCCTGCTGCAGCCGCAGACCAGCCTGGTGTACATCGAGACGCCGGGGTCGCTGACCATGGAGATGCTCGACGTGCGGGCCATCTGCGCCGCGGCGCACGCGCGCGGCGTGCCGGTGGCCGCCGACTCGACCTGGGGCACGCCGCTGTTCTTCCGTGCCCATGAACTCGGCATCGACCTCTCGATCCATGCTGCGACCAAGTTCATCAACGGGCACTCGGACCTGCTGCTCGGTCTGGTCACCGGCTCGCGCGAGGCCCTGGCGCCGGTGCGCCGCCTGTGCGATCGCAGCGGCATGCACGTGGCGCCCGACGCCTGCTGGCTCGCCCTGCGCGGCTTGCGCACGTTGGGCGTGCGCCTGCGCCGCCACCAGGAGACGGCGGGGGTGGTGGCGCGCTGGCTGCAGGCGCAGCCGCAGGTCGTGAGAGTGCTGTTTCCGGCCCTGCCGGACGACCCCGGCCATGCGCTCTGGCGCGAACAGTTCTCGGGCGCCGCCGGCCCGTTCACCTTCGAGCTGGGCACCTGTACCGAAGCCGTCTTCGAGCGATTCATCGAGGGGCTGCAGCTGTTCAGCCTGGGCACCAGCTGGGGCGGCTTCGAAAGCCTGGTGATGCCGGCCGTGCCGCATGCCCTGCGCGGGCTGGACGTGCCCCCCCCCGCCCGCCCGGGGGGGGGCCTACCCCACGGGCGGGGGGTCCCCGGGGGGCGGTGTGGGGGTGGGGGAAAGGGCCGGGGCCCCGGGTGAGGGGGGG
>CBIHOH010000086.1:0-19325 GCA_966211755.1 uncultured Rhizobacter sp.
CGGCGACCACGGTGGTGTATTGCTTGAGTTGCTCGAGTTGATTCATGGTTCAGCTTGCTGCACGGCGGCCGCCGTGGACTTCGGGCACGGGGCGGGCCTGTCGGACCCGTCCCGCAGCGATGCGGCCGCGAGGCCGCCGGTCGGAGAAACCCGGCGCGAGCGGCCGGGGTATGGAACGCGAGGAGGCAACCGCCATGCCCGGAGACGGGCTGGGGGTTTCCGTCCGATCCTGGTGATGTGCGTACTTCAAGGGTGCGGGAGGCTGGTGAGGCCGGAAAAACGGAGAAGGCTCGTTAAGATCAAGACAAAGCAAGCCACTCGCCGGCGCGTTTCCCTTGCCGATTCGGTCGTATACTTGCCAATCATTATGAGGTGCGTACATCATACGCTCTCCCTGCACCGAAAACCATGACCGAACCGATCCATCGTGCCGCCCTGAGCGATGTCGCCCGCGAGGCGGGCGTGAGCGTGGCGACCGTCGACCGGGTGTTGAACAAGCGCCCGGGCGTGCACATCCGCACCATCCGCCTGGTCGAGGCGGCCGCGCAGCGGCTGCGCTACCGACCCGATCCGGCGGCGGCGCGGCTCGCCCGGCAGCGCGCCCATCGGGTCTGCTTCGTGCTGCCTGCCGGCAGCAACAGCTTCATCGGCATGCTGCGCGAGCAGCTGGCGGAGAACCGCCCCTGGATGGACGACCAGCGCCTCATCGGCGAAACCGTCGAGGTCGACGTGTTCGAACCGGCACGCCTGGCCGAATGCCTGCTCGCGCTGAGAGGGCGCTGCGACAGCGTCGTCGTGATGGCCCTCGACCACCCGTTGGTGCGGGCGGCCATAGACGAGCTGAGCGAGGAGGGCGTGGCGGTCATCACCCTGGTGTCCGACGTGCCCTCGTCGCGGCGCCGGCACTTCGTCGGCATCGACAACGTGGCGGCCGGGCGCACCGCGGCCAGCCTCATCGGGCGTTTTCTGCGCTCGGGCCGGGGCGAGGTCGGTGTCGTGGTCGGCAGCCTGTCGCTGCGCGACCATGCCGACCGCTACTTCGGCTTCAACCAGGTGATGGCGGCCGAGTACCCCGGCCTGACGCTGCTGGCCCCCATCGAGGGCAAGGACGACTCGCGCCGCACCGAGGTCCTGACCGCGCAGCTGCTGGCCGCCCATCCCCGCCTGTCCGCGATCTACAGCGTGGGCGCCGGCAACCGCGGCATCGCCGCGGCCTTGCGCGCCGGCGGGCGCGCCGGCAAGCTGGTGTTCGTCGGCCACGAACTCACGCCCTACGCCCGCGCCGACCTGTTGAGCGGCACCATGGACGCCGTCATCAATCAGGACGCCGGCCACGAGGTGCGCTCGGCCCTGCGGCTGGTGCTGGCCGGTCAGACCCAGGAGCCGCTGCAGGCGGACCAGGAACGCATCCGCATCGACATCTACCTGAAGGACAACCTGCCATGATCACCCTCGGCATCGACCTCGGCACCTCGGGGGTCAAGGTGCTCCTGCTGGCCGGCGACCGGCCCGTGGCCAGCGCCAGCGTGCCCTTGACGGTGAGTCGGCCGCACGCCGGCTGGTCCGAGCAGGACCCGCGGCAATGGTGGGACGCCGCCTGCCAGTGCCTGGACCAGCTGAAGGCGCGGCACCCGGCCGAACTGGCCGGCGTGCGCGCCATCGGCCTGTCGGGCCAGATGCACGGGGCCACGCTGCTCGACGCGCGGGGCGAGACCCTGCGGCCCTGCATCCTGTGGGACGACGGCCGCAGCGCCGCGCAATGCGCGCAGCTCGAACTCGCCGCGCCGCGCCTGCGCGAACTCACCGGCAACCCGGCCATGCCCGGGTTCACCGCGCCCAAGCTGCTGTGGGTGCGCGGGAACGAGCCCGACTTGTTCGAACGCATCGACAAGGTGCTGCTGCCCAAGGCCTGGTTGCGCTGGATGTTCACCGGCGAGTTCGTCGAGGAGATGTCCGATGCCTCCGGCACCCTGTGGCTGGATGTAGGTCGGCGCCGCTGGTCGCCCGAGTTGCTGGCCGCCTGCGGGTTGGACGAAAGCCGCATGCCCAGGCTGGTGGAGGGCACCGAGCCGGCCGGCGAGCTCAAGGCCGAATGGGTCCGGCGCTGGGGATTCCACACCGCGCCCGTGTTCACCGGCGGCGCGGGCGACAACGCGGCCGGCGCGGTCGGCGTGGGGGCGGTGAATGCCGGCGACGCCTTCGTCTCGCTGGGCACCTCGGGCGTGCTGTGGGCGACCACCGCCGGCTTCGCCCCGGCGGCCGACCGCGCCGTGCATGCCTTCTGCCATGCGCTGCCCGGCACCTGGCACCAGATGGGGGTGATGCTGTCGGCCGCGTCCAGCCTGTCGTGGTGGTCGCGTCTGGCCGGGCAGGGCGAGGCGCAGCTGCTGCAGGAGCTGCCGCCGGGCCCGCTCCAGCCGGCGCCGTGCTGGTTCGCGCCCTATCTGTCGGGCGAACGGACGCCTTACAACGATGCGGACGTGCGCGGCGGTTTCGTTCACCTGTCCGCCGCCACCCGGCGCGCCGACATGACCCAGGCGGTGCTCGAGGGTGTGGCCTTCACCTTCCGCGACGCGCGTGACGCCCTGGCCAGCGGCGGCACCCGGCTGCGCGAGGCCGACCTCATCGGCGGCGGTGCCCGGTCGGGCTTCTGGTGCGAGGTGCTGGCCAGCGTGCTCGACATGCCGCTGCACCAGGTCGAAGGCAGCGAACACGGCTGTGCGCTGGGTGCGGCCCGCCTGGCGCGCGCCTGCCTGGACGGCGACCTGGCCTTTGCCAAGGCGCGCCGGCTGCGCAGCTACGAGCCGGTGCCCGGACTGGCTCGCCGTTACGACGAGGCCCATGCGCGCTGGCAGCAGTTGTACGGGCTGATGCGGCAGGTGCCGGCAGCGGTGGCCGGCTGAGCGCGGGCGCGGCACGGGCAAGCCCATGCCGTTCCCGGGGAGATGCGGCGGTCCGTGCGGCGGCCCGTGTCCCCGCAGCCGGGCCGGTACCCGGCCGACGGGAAGGGGCTCGCAGCGGGATCGGCCGCTTGCTGATAAGCTTTTGACCCATGTTCCGCCGGCTGTCCGCCTTTCTCTTCCTTGTCATGGTCCTGGTCTGCTCCGGCCCCGGCGCGCCGGGCCAGCCCGCCGCAGCTGCGGCACAGGGCGGGCAGGCCCTTGCCTCGGCGGCGGCCGATGAGGCTTGCGCCCATGCCAGCGCCCCGGGCGACGAGCGGCAGCGGCTGCCGGGCTCCGGCCCCGAGCCCGCGTGCACCGATGCGCTGTCCGACGCGCCCGAGCTCGTCGACGCCACCCGGCTGCCCGACGTCCCGCGACTGAGTCCCGTCCCGCCGTCCGGCTTCGGCCTGGCGGCACTGCCTCCCCCCTTCATCGAGGGGCCGCAACGGCCCCCCCGGGACTCCGCCCTGCTGGCCTGAGCCCGGGCCGGGACGCGCGGCGCCCCGGCCTTCCCGACTCCCCGCTGTCGCGGCCGGCACCTCGGCCGGCGCTGCCGCATCGCCCGTTGCCGGGTGCCGCGTGTGCGCGCCGATCCTTCACCGAACCTCGTTTCATCCCTCATGGAATTCCTCTCCGACCCCAACCTCTGGATCGCCTTCGCGATGCTCACCGCCCTGGAAATCGTCCTGGGCGTGGACAACATCATCTTCATCTCCATCCTCGTCGGCCGGCTGCCGCCGGACCTGCGCGACCGGGCCCGGCGCCTCGGCCTGGGCTTCGCGATGGCGTCGCGGCTGCTGCTGCTGTTCTCCCTGAGCTGGGTGATGGGCCTCACGGCCGATCTCTTCCACGTGGCCGGGCAGGGCATCAGCGGGCGCGACATCGTGTTGCTGCTGGGCGGCCTGTTCCTGCTCTACAAGGCCTCGCACGAGATCTTCGTGGAGGTCGAGGCCAAGGAGCAGGGCGGCCCGCCGCCGCTGGACGAGGTCGCCGTGAAGGCGGCCAGCCGGCGGCTGTTCTGGGGGGTCATCGGCCAGATCGCGGTGATCGACATCGTGTTCTCGCTCGACTCGGTGATCACCGCCGTCGGCATGGTCGACCGGATCGGCGTGATGGTGGCCGCGGTCGTGGCCTCGGTGGGGGTGATGCTGCTGGCGGCCAAGCCCATCGGCGAGTTCGTCGACCGCCACCCGTCGGTCAAGGTGCTGGCCCTGGCCTTCCTGGTGATGGTCGGCATGGCCCTGACCGCCGAGGCCCTGGACCAGCATGTGCCCAAGGGCTACCTGTATGCCGCGATGGCGTTTTCGCTGGCCGTCGAGGCGCTCAACATCCGCGCCCGCACGAAGCGGCTGCAACGGGCGTCGGCCTGATCCGTCTTCCCATCCTTCTTCTTTCAAAGGAACCGTCATGAACCAACATCTGAATGCCTATCCGCTGCCGTCCGCGGCGCCGCTGGCGCCGGCCGAGCGCAACCGCGTGTTGCGCAACACCTACTGGCTGCTCGCCTTGTCCATGCTGCCCACCGTGCTGGGGGCCTGGATCGGCGTGAACACCGGCATCGTCCGGGCCTTGTCGCCCGGGCTCGGCCTGCTGGTGTTCCTGGGAGGTGCCTTCGGCTTCATGTTCGCCATCGAGAAGACCAAGAACTCGGCGGCCGGCGTTCCCATGCTGCTCGGCTTCACCTTCTTCATGGGCCTGATGCTGTCGCGCCTGCTCGGTTCGGTGCTCGGCCTGGCCAACGGCGGCAGCCTGGTCATGATGGCTTTCGCCGGCACCGGCGCCATCTTCTTCGGCATGGCCGTGCTGTCCAGCCTCATCAAGCGCGAACTCGCCGGCATGGGCAGGTTCCTGTTCATCGGTGCCATCCTGCTGCTGGTGGCGGGGATCGCCAACGTCTTTATCCAGTCGGGGCCGCTGATGATCACCTTGTCGGTGCTGGCGATCGGCATCTTCTCCGCCTTCATCCTGCATGACCTGAAGCGGGTGCGGGACGGGTACGAGACCAACTACATCGTCGCCACCCTGGGTGTCTACCTGAGCCTCTACAACGTCTTCCAGTCGCTGCTGGCCCTGTTCGGCATCTTCGGCTCGCGCGAGGAATGACGGGTTGCCCGGCGCTGCCCGCCGCCGGTTCGCTCGATCAGGACTTACCCTAGGGTCTCGCCGGACGGCCGGGCAGGGGGCCGGCCGCTGTAGCGATTGGTTGACGCCGTCCATGCCGGCGTACACGGCAGGGTGTCGCCATCGCCAGGGGGAAAGTCGGCCCCGAGCCGGGCCGGCGCCCCCGATCCGTCAACTTGCGCATACAGGGCCGAGCGGCCCCTTGGGATCGAAAAAAGCGCTAAGTCGTTGATTTAGCACGTTTCCTGGTTTTGGCACCGTGATTGCTAAGTCATGCACAAGCGATCAAACGACCAAGGCCATGACCAGCATCGAAGACGACAGCGCGGGCACTTTCCTCACCGTGGACCTGACGGCCATCCGCAGCAATTGGGCGCAGCTGCAGGCCCTGTGTCCGAACGCCATGTGCGGCGCCGTGGTCAAGGCGAACGCGTACGGGCTCGGTGTGCGGCAGGTGGCGGCCGCCCTGTTCGAGGCCGGTTGCCGGCGCTTCTTCGTGGCCGACGTCGACGAGGGTGCGGCCTTGCGCGCGGTGCTGGCGCAGCCGGCCGCGCACATCATGGTCTTGCACGGCCCCCCTGCCGGCAGGGAGGCCGATGTCGTGGCCCATGGGCTGGTCCCGGTGCTCAACAGCCTGCAGCAGGTCGACGCCTGGGCCCGCGCCGCGCGCCGCTTCGAGCGGCCCTTGCCGGCCTTCCTGCAGTTCGACACCGGCATGTCGCGGCTCGGCCTGTCGCCGGCCGAGTCGCGGGTGCTGCGCGACGAGCCGGTGCGGCTCGACGGCATCGAGCTGCGCCAGGTGATGAGCCACCTGGCCTGCGCCGACGAGCCGGAGCATCCCGCCAACCAGGCCCAGCTCGAACGTTTTCGCGCCATCCTCGCGCTGTATCCAGGCGTGCCGGGCAGCCTGGCGAATTCCTCCGGGGTGTTCCTCGGTGCGGACTTCCATTTCGGGCTGGTGCGTCCGGGGGCGGCCCTGTACGGCATCGCACCCAGCAGCCGCGGGCCCAACCCGATGCGGCCGGTGGTCCGGCTGGAGGCCAGCGTGATCCAGGTGCGCGAGGTCCCGGAGAATGCCTTCGTCGGCTACGCCACGACCTGGCGGGCGCGCCGGCCGACACGTGTGGCGACCATCGCCGGCGGCTATGCCGACGGCCTGCCCTTCGGCCTGGGCAACCGGGGCGCGGCCTGGCGCGGCGGGGCGCGGCTGCCGATCATCGGCCGGGTCTCGATGGATTCGATCACCCTGGACGTCTCGGAGCTGCCGGCGGATGAACTCGTGCCCGGCAGCCGGGTGGAGCTGCTGGGCGAGCAGCACCGCGTGGACGACCTCGCGAGGAGCGCGGGCACCATCGGCTACCAGGTGCTGACCAGCCTGGGCCCGCGTCACCGGCGGCGCTATGTCGGCAGCGGCGCCGTCCCGGCGGCGGGGGGGCGGCCATGAGGGTGCTGGTCCTGGGCAGCGGGGTCATCGGCACCTCCATCGCCTACTACCTCGCGAAGGCCGGGCACGAGGTGTCCGTGGTCGACCGCCAGCCCGGCGCGGGGCTGGAGACCAGCTTCGCCAATGCCGGCGAGATCTCCCCCGGCTATTCGGCCCCCTGGGCCGGACCCGGCGTGCCGCTGAAGGCCATCAAGTGGCTGCTGATGCGCCACAGCCCGCTCATCATCAAGCCGTCCATGGACCCGGCCATGTGGCGCTGGATGGCCGCCATGCTGCGCAATTGCACCGCGCGGCGCTACCGGATCAACAAGGGCCGCATGCTGCGCCTGGCGCAATACAGCCGCGACTGCCTGGAGGACTTGCGCCACGAGACCGGCATCGCCTACGACGAGCGCACGCAGGGCACCTTGCAGCTGTTTCGCAGCCAGCAGCAGCTGGACGCCGTCCACAAGGACACCGAGGTGCTGGACAGCTACGGCGTGCCCTACCAGGTGCTGGACCGCGCCGGCTACCTGCAGCACGAGCCGGCGCTCGCACTCGTCCAGGAGAAGTTCGTCGGCGCGCTGCGCCTGCCCGGCGACGAGACCGGCGACTGCTTCAAGTTCACCCGCAGCCTGGCGTCGATGGCGCAGGCGCTGGGCGTGGGCTTCGAGCTGAACCGCCACATCCTGGGCATCGAGTCCGAGGGCGATCGTGTCGCGCGGGTGCGCACCGACCGCGGCAACCTGCAGGCCGATGCGTATGTGGTCGCCCTCGGCAGCCATTCGGTGCCCTTGCTCGCGCCGCTGGGCATCCGCCTGCCGGTGTACCCGGTCAAGGGCTTCTCGATCACGACACGCATCACCGATGCCGCCGCCGCGCCGGCCTCCACGCTGATGGACGAGACCCACAAGGTGGCGGTGACGCGCCTGGGCGAGCGCATCCGGGTCGGCGGCATGGCGCAGCTGTCGGGCTACGACCTGGGCCTGGACGCGCGGCGGCGCAAGACGCTGGAGTTCGTGCTGGGCGACCTGTTTCCGCGCAGCTGCGACGTGTCCGAGAACGAATTCTGGACCGGCTTGCGGCCCATGACCCCGGACGGCACGCCCATCGTCGGGCCCTCGCGCTACGCCAACCTGCATCTCGCGACCGGTCACGGCACGCTGGGCTGGACCATGGCCGCCGGCACCGGCCGGCTGATGGCCGACCTGCTCAGCGGGCGGCCGCCCGAGATCGACATCGAAGGGCTGGGTGTGCAGCGCTACGGCTGATCCTCCGTTCGACCCTTCCCGGCAAGGCCGGCGGTGGCCGACCCACTGCCGCGCCCGACTCAAACCTTGAAAGGCAAGAAGCGATGGCTGGTACGACGCTAGACATTCGAATGGACGACGCACTCGAGGTGCGCCTGCGGGCCGCCGCCGGCGCGGTCGGCCGCACTCCCGACGGCTTCGTCCGGCAGGCCGTGCTGGCGTCGATCGACACGGTCGAGAAAGGCGTCGGGCCGTCCGGCGAGGCCGGCGGCGCCTCGAGGCCGGGCCAGGCCGCCGCGGACGAGCGGCCGCCGCTGCCCGCGTTCGCCCCTTCCGAGGGCGTGCGCTGCGCCAGCCGCGAGGCGATCACGGCCGCCGCCCGCCTTCCCGAGACGGTGTGCCTGCCGCGCCTGCTGGCCGAGGCCCGGCTGCCGGCGCCGCTGGCCGACAGGGCCGCCGCCCTCGCCCGCAGGCTGGTGAGCGCGCTGCGTGCGCGGCCGGACCACGGCGGCGGGGTGGAAGGGCTGCTGCAGGAGTTCTCCCTGTCCAGCCAGGAGGGCGTGGCCCTGATGTGCCTGGCCGAGGCGCTGCTGCGCATTCCCGACCGGGCCACCCGCGACAGCCTCATCCGCGACAAGATCAGCCGGGGCGACTGGCGCGCCCACCTCGGCCGCTCGCCCTCGGTGTTCGTGAACGCCGCCACCTGGGGCCTGATGCTGACCGGCAAGCTGACCGCCACGCGCAGCGAGAAGTCCTTGTCGGCCGCGCTCACCCGGCTGATCGGCCGCGGCGGCGAGCCGCTGATCCGCAAGGGGGTGAACATCGCCATGCGCCTGCTGGGCGAGAAGTTCGTCTGCGGCGAGACCATCGCCCAGGCCCTGGCCCACAGCCGCCGCCGCGAGCAGCAGGGCTTCCGCTACTCCTTCGACATGCTGGGCGAGGCCGCGACCACGGCCGACGATGCGCGGCGCTACCTCGCCCAGTACGAGCAGGCCATCCACGCCATCGGGCAGGCCGCGGCCGGCCGGGGCGTGCACGAGGGACCGGGCATCTCCATCAAGCTCTCCGCGCTGCACCCGCGCTACAGCCGCGCCCAGCTGGGCCGGGTGCGCCACGAGCTGATGCCGCGGCTGCGCGAGCTGGCCGTGCTGGCCCGCAGCTACGACATCGGGCTGCACATCGACGCCGAGGAGTCCGAGCGCACCGAGCTGTCGCTCGAGCTGCTGGAGGACCTGTGCTTCGAGCCCCGGCTGGCGGGCTGGGACGGCATCGGCTTCGTGGTGCAGGCGTACCAGAAGCGCGCGCCCTTCGTCATCGACCATCTGGTCGACCTGGCGACGCGCAGCGGGCACCGGCTGATGGTGCGCCTGGTGAAGGGGGCCTACTGGGACAGCGAGATCAAGCGCGCCCAGCTCGACGGGCTGGAGGGCTACCCGGTGTTCACCCGCAAGGTCCACACCGACGTCTCCTACCTCGCCTGCGCGCGCCGGCTGCTGGCCGCGCCGCTGGCCATCTATCCGCAATTCGCGACCCACAACGCCCACACCCTGGCGGCCGTCCTCATGCTGGCCGGCGACAAGGCCTCGCCCCGGCAGTTCGAGTTCCAGTGCCTGCACGGCATGGGCGAGGACTTGTACGAAGAGGTCGCCGCCGTCCTCGGCGAGACGGGGCAGCAGCGAGCCTGCCGCATCTACGCTCCGGTCGGCAGCCACGAGACGCTGCTGCCCTACCTGGTGCGCCGGCTGCTGGAAAACGGCGCCAACACCTCTTTCGTGCACCTCATGGCAGACACCGGGGTGGAGGTGGACCGCCTGGTCGAGGACCCGGTGAGCCTGGCCGGGCGCATCGATCCGCCGGGCGAGCCGCATCCGCGCATTCCCTTGCCGGCGGACCTGTTCCTGGGCGAGGCGGCGGACCGGCGCGTCAACTCGGCCGGCCTCGACCTGTCGAACGAACATCGCCTGGCCTCGGTGGCGGCCGCCCTGCGCGCCAGTGCCGGCCGGATCTGGCGCGCCGCGCCTTCGTCCGTGTCGGGCGTGGCGGCTGCCGACCGACCGGAGCCGGCCTCCGTGGCGGTGTGCAATCCGGCCGACCGGCGCGACGTGGTCGGCCACGTGGTCGAAGCCCGTGCCGCGGAGGTGCAGCAGGCCGTGTCCGAGGCGGCGCTGGCCGCGCCGGGCTGGGCGGCCACGCCGGTGGCCGTGCGGCTGGGCTGCCTGCTGCGGGCCGCCGACACCGTGCAGGCGCAGATGCAGGACCTGCTCGGCCTGCTGGTGCGCGAGGCCGGCAAGACGGTGCCCAACGCGGTGGCCGAGGTGCGCGAGACGGTGGACTTCCTGCGCTACTACGCGCGGCAGGCGCAGCTGCAGCTGTCCGACGACGGGAGCTGCCGGCCGCTCGGCCTGGTGGCCTGCATCAGCCCCTGGAACTTCCCGCTGGCCATCTTCACCGGCCAGGTCGCGGCGGCCCTGGTGGCCGGCAACGCGGTGCTGGCCAAGCCGGCCGAGCAGACTCCGCTGATCGCCGCCCGCATGGTTGGCATCCTGCATGCCTCGGGCATCCCCGCGTCCGTGCTGGGCCTGCTGCCGGGGCGCGGCGAGCTGGTGGGGGCGGCCCTGGTGGCCGATCCGCGCGTATCCGGCGTGATGTTCACCGGCTCCATCGAGGTGGCCAAGCTGATCGCGCGCAGCCTGGCCCGGCGCCTGGACGAGCGCGGCCATGCCGTGCCCCTGGTGGCCGAGACCGGCGGGCAGAACGCCATGGTGGTCGACTCCTCGGCCCTGGCCGAACAAGTCGTGGCCGACGTGCTGTCCTCGGCCTTCGATTCGGCCGGCCAGCGCTGCTCGGCCTTGCGGCTGCTGTGCCTGCAGGAGGACATCGCCGGGCACACGCTGGAGATGCTGCGCGGCGCGATGCGCGAGCTGTCGGTGGGCCACCCGCTGCAGCTGGCGACCGATGTCGGGCCCCTGATCGACGCGGAGGCGCGCGATGCCGTGTCGCGGCACCTGGACGCCCTGCGCGCGGCAGGCCACCGGGTCGAGCAGGACGCGCTGCCCGCCGCCTGCGCCCACGGCAGCTTCGTCGCCCCGGCACTGGTCGAGATCGACGCCGTCGAGACGCTGGAGCGCGAGGTCTTCGGCCCGGTCCTGCATGTGCTGCGCTACCGCCGCGAGGATCTCGACACCCTGGTCGAGCGCATCAATGCGGCCGGCTACGGCCTGACCTTCGGCATCCATTCGCGCATCGACGAGACCATCGAGCGGGTGGTCTCGCGCATCCAGGCGGGCAACATCTGCATCAACCGCAACATCGTCGGCGCGGTGGTCGGCGTGCAGCCCTTCGGCGGCACCGGCCTGTCCGGCACCGGGCCGAAGGCCGGCGGGCCGTTGTACCTGCGGAGCCTGACGGCCGCGTCGCCGCCGGCGTCCATCGAGCTGGGCGAGGCGGTCGTGCTGCCCGGGCCCACCGGCGAGCGCAACGTCTACAGCGTGGGGCCGCGCGGCACCGTGCTGTGCGTGCCGGCCACGCTGCAGGGGGCGCGGGCGCAATGGGCGGCGCTGCAGGCGACCGGCAACCGGCCGCTGTGGGCCGACTTGGATGCCGCGCGAGCCCTGCTCGCCGAGCTCGGGCCTGCCGAGCGCGCGGCCCACCCGCTGGTGCCGCTCGAACTGGCCGAGAGCGCACGCATCGATGCCGTGCTGTTCGAAGGCGAGGCCGACGAGCTGCGCCGGCTCAACCAACGCATCGCCGGGCGTGCCGGTCCCATCCTGCCGGTGCAAGGCCTGTCGCCGGCCGAGCTGGCCACGGGAGAAGGCCGCTATGCCCTGGAACGTCTGCTGAGCGAGCGCTCGATCAGCACCAACACTGCCGCCGCAGGAGGCAATGCGTCGCTGATGAGCATCGGCTGACGCATTCATCCGGCCGGAACCTGCCCGGCCTTTTTGAGGAAGAGAAGATGAAATCCCAAGGAAGAGGCTTGTTGGTGGGCGCGCTCGCCGCCGTGTCGTGGCTGGCCGCATCGACCGCCGCGGCGCAGAACGTCGACGTCAAGTTCGGATTCGCGGCGCCGCTGACCGGGCCGCAGTCGCACTACGGCGAGGAGATGCAGAACGGCATCCAGCTCGCGCTGGCCGAGGCGAACGCGAAGAAGATCAAGATCGGCGGCAAGATCGCCAACTTCGTGCTGGTGTCGCGCGACGACCAGGCCGATCCGCGCACCGCGGTGCAGGTGGCGCAGCAGCTGGTCGATGCCAACATCAGCGGCATGCTCGGCCACTTCAACTCGGGCACCAGCATCCCCGCCTCGCGCATCTACAACGATGCCGGCGTGCCGCAGATGTCGATGGCCACCGCGCCCGAATACACGCGGCAGAACTACCCCACGACCTTCCGCATGCTGACCAGCGACACCCAGCAGGGCGCGGCCGTCGGCGGCTTCGTGGTGAAGAAGCTGAACGCGAAGAAGGTGGTCGTGGTCGACGACCGCACCGCCTACGGGCAAGGCCTGGCCGACGAGGTCGACAAGTCCATCAAGGCCGCCGGCGGCAAGGTGCTGCGCCGCGAGTACACGACCGACAAGGCCACCGACTTCGCCGCCATCCTGACCAGCATCCGCAACGCCGGGGCCGACGCCGTCTTCTATGCCGGCGCCGATGCCCAGGCCGCGCCGCTGCGCCGCCAGATGAAGCAGCTCGGCATGGACATCCCGCTGCTGTCGGGCGAGATGACCCGCAGCGACACCTTCCTGCGCCTGGCCGGCGCCGCGGCCGAGGGCACCTACGCCTCGCTGCCCGGCCTGCCGCTCGACACCCTGCCCGGCGGCAAGGCCTTCGAGGCGAACTTCAAGGCGCGCTTCAAGAAGGAGGCCGGCACCTATTCGCCCTATGCCTACGACGGCGCCTGGAACATCGTGAGCGCCATCGAGCAGGCGGGCTCGGCCGATCCGGCCAAGTACCTGCCGGTGCTGGCGTCCATGAAACGCAGTGGCCTGACCAGCAGCCAGATCGCCTATGACAGCAAGGGCGACCTGAAGGAGATCGCCGTGACCATCTACCAGGTCAAGAACGGCAAGTGGGTTCCGGCGGACACGGTGGTCGGCAAGGCCGCTCCGTAATTCTCATCATCCGCGGCGGGGCCGGCATCACGGCTTCGCCGCATCAGGGGAACAGCAAGATGGAAATGTTCATGCAGCAGCTGGTCAACGGGGCCACGCTAGGCAGCGTGTATGCGTTGGTGGCGCTCGGCTACACCATGGTCTACGGCATCCTGGGGCTGATCAACTTCGCGCACGGCGAAGTGGTGATGATCGGCGCCCTGGTGTCCACCGTCACCGCGGCCGCGCTGGTCGCGGCCTGGCCCGGCCTCGCGCCGGTCCTGCTCTTCGGCATCTGCCTGCTGTGTGCGATTCCCGTCTGCAGCGCCGTGGGCTGGACCGCCGAGCGCATCGCCTACCGGCCGCTGCGCAAGGCGCCGCGCCTGTCCGTGCTGATCACCGCCATCGGGGTGTCGATCATCCTGCAGAACGGCGCCATGATGATCTGGGGCCGCGGCTACCTCGACTTCCCGCACGTGATCGACCCGGTGGTCCACACCTGGGGCAGCGTGCGCGTCAACAGCCTGCAGATCGCCATCCTGCTGATCGCCGGCTCCATCATGGCCGCGCTGCTGTTGCTGGTGCACCGCACCCGCCTCGGCGTGGCCATGCGCGCCACCGCGCAGAACCGCGAGGTGGCCGGCCTGATGGGCATCGACATCAACACCATCATCTCGATGGCCTTCATCGTCGGCTCGACGCTGGCGGCGGTGGCCGGGCTGATGATCAGCGCCTACTACGGCGTGGTGCACTACTACATGGGCTTCATGCTCGGGCTCAAGGCCTTCACCGCCGCGGTGCTGGGCGGCATCGGCAACCTGGCCGGCGCGATGCTCGGCGGTGTGCTGCTGGGCATCATCGAGTCGCTGGCCTCGGGCTACATCGGCGACCTCACCGGCGGCTTCCTCGGCAGCCATTACCAGGACATCTTCGCCTTCGTCGTGCTGGTGGGGGTGCTGATCCTGCGCCCCGCCGGCCTGCTGGGCGAACGGGTGGGAGACCGCGCATGAACGTCGTCTCCTTGAACCCACGCGGTGCCTTCCTGCGCGGCCCCGCCGCCAGCCTGGTCGGCCTGGTCCTGGTGGCCGCCGTGCTGGCCGTGCTGCCGATGCTGCTCGGCCTGGGCGGCCAGACCTGGGTGCGCATCGCCAATTTCGCCCTGTTGTACGCCATGCTGGCGCTGGGCCTGAACATCGTGGTGGGCTTCGCCGGCCTGCTCGACCTGGGCTACATCGCCTTCTATGCCGTGGGGGCCTATGCCTATGCGCTGCTGGCCTCGCCGCATTTCGGCCTGCATCTGCCGTTCTGGGTCATCCTGCCCATCGGCGTGCTGCTCGCCGGGCTGTTCGGCATGCTGCTCGGCGCGCCCACGCTCAAGCTGCGCGGCGACTACCTCGCCATCGTGACCCTGGGTTTCGGCGAGATCATCCGCATCTTCATGAACAACCTGAACGCGCCGGTCAACATCACCAACGGCCCGCAGGGCGTCAACCGCATCGACCCGATGACACTGGGCGGGTTCTCCTTCGGGCGCAGCGAAAGCTTCTTCGGCATCCGCTTCACCGGGCCCGAGAAGTACTACTACCTGCTGGTGCTGCTGGTCATCGCCATCATGGCGCTGTGCATCAGCCTGCAGCGTTCGCGGGTAGGCCGCGCCTGGGAGGCCATCCGTGAGGACGAGATCGCCGCCGGCGCGATGGGCATCAACACACGCAACGTCAAGCTGCTGGCCTTCGCGATGGGGGCGTCCTTCGGCGGCCTGGCCGGTGGCCTGTTCTCGGCCATGCAGGGTTTCGTCAGCCCGGAGAGCTTCAGCCTGCTCGAGTCGATCTCGGTGCTGAGCATGGTGGTGCTCGGCGGCATGGGCCATGTGCCCGGCGTGGTGCTGGGGGCCCTGCTGCTGGCGGTGTTCCCCGAGCTGCTGCGCCATGTGGTGGTGCCGCTGCAGGAGACGCTGTTCGGCTCGGTGCTGCTGGACCCCGAGGGCATCCGCATGCTGATCTTCGGCTTCGCGATGGTGGCCATCATGCTGCTGCGGCCGGCCGGCCTGTGGCCTTCACCCGTACGCCAGCGCGAGATCGCGGCGATCGAAAACCATGGCAACGGAGGCAGGGCATGAGCACACCCTTGTTGGAAGCACGCGGCATCGGCAAACGTTTCGGCGGGCTGCAGGCCTTGTCCGGTGTCGACTTCACGATCGGGAAGGGCGAGATCTACGGCCTCATCGGTCCCAACGGCGCGGGCAAGACCACGCTGTTCAACGTGCTCACCGGGCTCTACGTGCCGGAGCAGGGGAGCTTCCGCTTCGACGGCAGCGACCTGCGCGGGCTCAAGCCCTTCCAGGTGGCGCAGCGCGGGCTGGCGCGCACCTTCCAGAACATCCGGCTGTTCGGCAGCATGACGGCGCTGGAGAACGTGATGATCGGCCGCCATTCACGTTCCAGCACCAGCGTCTGGGGCAGCATGTTCAACAGCCGCGGCGCCCGCGCCGAGGAGCGCCGCATCGAGGCCCGCGCGCTCGAGCTGCTGCGTTACGTGGGCATCGGTCACCGCGCCAACGAGCTGGCGCGTTCCTTGCCTTACGGTGATCAGCGGCGCTTGGAGATCGCCCGCGCCCTGGCCACCGAGCCGCTGCTGCTGGCGCTCGACGAACCGGCGGCCGGCATGAATGCCACCGAGACGCTGACCTTGCGTCGGCTCATCGAAACCATCCGTGACGACGGCGTCACGGTCTTGCTGATCGAACACGATATGAAACTGGTGATGGGTTTGTGCGACCGCCTGGTGGTCCTGGAATACGGCAAGGTCATCGCCGAAGGGCGCCCGGCCGAGGTGCAGCGCAGCGAGCGGGTCATCGAGGCCTACCTGGGGGCGGGCGCCGCCGGCGAGGGCCAACTGGCGAACGGGGTGCGCGCATGAGGCCGGCCCTGTCCGTCGCGGTGGCGCAGCCGCTGTTGCAGGTGCGCGGCCTGCAGGTCTCCTACGGCGGCATCCAGGCCGTGCGCGGCCTGGAACTGACCGTCAACCAGGGCGAGCTGGTGTGCCTGATCGGCACCAACGGCGCCGGCAAGAGTTCCACGCTGCGCGCCATCTGCGGCCTGGTGCCGGGCACGCGGGGCGAGATCGTCTATGCCGGCGAATCCATCGTCGGCGGCTCGCCCTTCATGCTGGTGCGCCAGGGGCTGGTGATGGTGCCCGAGGGACGCGGCATCTTCGGCCAGCTGACCATCGAGGAGAACCTGGCGATCGGTGCCTACAGCCGGCGCGACAAGGCCCAGGTGCGCCGCGACATCGACCATGTGTTCAGCCTCTTCCCCCGCCTGCTCGAACGCCGCAGCCAGACCGCCGGCACGCTGTCGGGCGGCGAGCAGCAGATGCTCGCCATGGGCCGGGCCATGCTCTCCAAGCCGCGGCTGCTGCTGCTCGACGAGCCGTCGATGGGCCTGGCGCCGCTGATGGTGGAGGCCGTGTTCAATGTCGTGCGCAACCTGGCCGCCGAAGGGGTCACCATCCTGCTGGTCGAGCAGAACGCCAGGCTCGCGCTGGAGATGGCCCAGCGTGGCTACGTGATGGAGTCGGGCCAGATCACCCTGCAAGGGCGCGCGGCCGACCTGCTGCACGAGCCCCGTGTGCGCGCGGCCTACCTGGGCGAGGCGGCATGAGGGGGCGCGCTCCCATCCGTGCCGGCTCGCTCGCGGAACGTCGCGGGGGGCGGGTTTTCCCCGGCGTTCCGGTGCTCCAAAGCGCGGCGCTCGTCAGGTTCAGATCATGTCGGGCAGAGACACTGGTCCTGCCGGAGATCCAGCCCGGGATTGACAGCGAGGGCTGGCTCCTGGCACAACGGGCACTCTCCTCACGGGCCTTCCGGCCCGGCTCATCCGGCTGCTACGCTCATGCGCATAGACGTCTTTTTTCGTGATCGTGTCGGTATCGCCCACGACATCCTGTCGGTGCTCGTCCGCCGCGGGTTGAACGTGGTGGCGATGGAGGTCGACCCGCCGCACATCTTCATCGATGCACAGGCGCTGCCCGACAGCCGCTACAGCGAGCTGCGCAGCGACCTGATGAACGTGCCCGACGTCGCGGCGGTGGACGAGATCGACCTGCTGCCGGGGGCGCGGCGCCGCCTCAACCTGCATGCGCTGCTGTGCGCGGTGGCCGATCCGGTCATGGCGGTCGATGCGCTGGGCAGCATCGTGGTCTGCAACGAGGCGTTGGCCAAGGCGAGCCGCATCAGCGAGCAGGCCTTGATCGGCATGCCGGCCAGCCAGCTGCTGCGCGAGGCCAGCCTCTCGTCCGAGCTGATCCAGGCCAACTTCGTGACCCCCATGCGCGAGGTGGTGCTGGCCGGCAACCCGTTCCTGATGGAGGTGGCCCCCATCCTCGAAGGCGGGGTGACGGCCGGGGGCGTGCTCACCCTGCACACGCCGCGCCGGCTGGGCGGCCGCATGCATGCGATGCAACATCTGGCCGAAGGTGGCTTCGAGTCCCTCATCGGCGAGTCCGCCCCGCTGAAGGCCTTGAAGGCACGAGCCGCCAAGGCCGCGGCGGCGGATGCACGGCTGCTCATCTACGGCGAGACCGGCACCGGCAAGGAGCTGGTGGCCCATGCCTGCCACGCGGCGAGCGCGCGTCGATCCGGGGCCTTCCTGGCGCTGAACTGCGCGGCGCTGCCGGAGAACCTGGCCGAGAGCGAGTTGTT
Organism: uncultured Rhizobacter sp.; assembly: GCA_966211755.1. Taxonomy (GTDB): domain Bacteria; phylum Pseudomonadota; class Gammaproteobacteria; order Burkholderiales; family Burkholderiaceae_C; genus Rhizobacter. The sequence goes on from CBIHOH010000086.1 coordinate 17,531, forward strand.
CGGCTATGCCCCCGGCGCGTTCAGCGGCGCCAACCGCAGCGGCAAGCCCGGCCTGCTGGAGATGGCCGACCGCGGGTCGATCTTCCTCGACGAGATCGGCGAGATGTCGCTGTACCTGCAGGCCAAGCTGCTGCGTTTCCTCAACGACGGCAGCTTCCGCCGCGTGGGCGGCAACCGCGAGCTGAAGGCCGATGTGCGCATCTTCAGCGCCACCCACCGCGACCTGGAGCGCATGGTCGAGCAGGGCAGCTTCCGCGAGGACCTTTTCTACCGCCTGAACGTCGTCAACCTGCAGGTGCCGCCGCTGCGCGAGCGGGGCGACGACATCCTGCTGCTGGCCCGGCATTTCGCCTCGCGCGCCTGCACCCATGCGCAGCGCGCGCCGGTGCGCATCACCTCTGCCGCCTGCAATGTGCTGCTGCGCCACGCCTGGCCCGGCAATGTGCGCGAGCTCGAGAACGTCATCTTCCGGGCGGTCACGCTCAGCGAGGGCCCGCTGCTGGATGTGGGCGACCTCGAACTGGCCCAGGGAACGTCGACCGAGCCGGTCGGCGGCATCGGCCCGGTCGCCCACTGGGACGGCGCGATCTCGGCCTTCGAACGCGGCCTGCTGCAGCGCCTGTACGCCGAGTATCCGTCCAGCCGCAAGTTGGCCGCGCGCCTGCAGACCTCGCACACCATGATGGCCAACAAGCTGCGCAAGTACGGCATCAGCCGGGGCTGAGCAGGCCGCCTCCGCGACGCCGGGGCGGCCTTGCCCAGGCGCTGTCGTGGTGTCGTGCCGCGGCCCCCCGACCACGGGGGCGATGGCTTCCCTGCGTGGCGGGAACCGGTGCTAGATTGGGCTTGCGGGCGTTCCGTCCGTGGGTGCCTGGGTGTTGCCGGAAGAAAATGAACCTCGAAGTACATGCGGCCTGGCTGGCCGGTCTGGCGGCGATGCTCGCCTTGTGCGTCTTTCCGCCGTGGACGGCGCATGGTGTCTACGCCTGCCATTGCAGGATCGACCGGGTCTTCGGTCTGGAGTTCGACACCACGCGCTTCTTCGTGGAGCAGGGCGTGCTCGTGCTGGTCACTGCGTGGGCGGTGCTCGGGCTCAGGCGGCGGGGCAGGGCGGCCCGATCCGGCCGGCACACCATCCCACCGCAGTAATATCGAGACTGCCTTGAAGCACCTTCTTCCACACGACCTGCGCGCTCTCGACGGCCTGCTCCATACCGGCCAGGGCCCGGACGGCCTGGCCTCGCTGCAGGTCAGGCTCGAGCCCTTCGACATCGATGGAGAGACGGTGTGCACCTCCTTGCGGCTAGACCGGATCCCCGGGCTGGGCGACGATCTTCTCTCGTGCGCGGGCCGGCGCCTGAGCTTTCCGCTGAATCCCTCGGATGGCTATATCGACGGCTCGATCTACTTCGCCTCCAGGCACCATCCCGTGGATGTGACGGAAATGAGCTTCGGCGCACCCGAAGCCTCGCTGATGCCGCTGCATCTGCGGGGCGTGATGCCGATCGACGATGACGGCGCGCCTCGGGCCCTTCCCGTGTCGATGTGGGTGCCGGTGCACCTGCCCTTGTGCGAGCGGCAGATCCATGCCCTGGTCGAAGCGGCCATGTCGGACATCGGGGCGAAGAGGCCATCCGATCTGGGGCGCCTGATGGCCCATGTCAAAGCCGGCGTTCGTTATGCCGAGCAACTGGGCGAGGTGTCGGCGGTGGCGCGCCGGCTTCTCGCGGCGGCCGCCCGGGACTGAGTAACCGTCTTTCGAGTCAAGCGCCGTGAAGCGATTTGTCCCAAGGTT
>CBIHOH010000087.1:0-19188 GCA_966211755.1 uncultured Rhizobacter sp.
GCGTTGGGGTGCCGTCGCAGGCGCCCCCCGCGGCAGCAGGCCCCAATGAACCCCCGCATCGGCGCGGGCGCCGGCGCGCGCCGCCCCCCTCAAACTTGCAAGGAGCAGCCCATGTCGTTCATGACGGAGTTCAAGGAGTTCGCGATCAAAGGCAACGTGGTCGATCTGGCGGTGGGCGTGATCATCGGCGCGGCCTTCGGCAGGATCGTCGACTCCATCGTGAAGGACCTGGTCATGCCGCTGGTGGGCCGGCTGTTGGGCGGGCTCGATTTCTCGAGCCACTTCATCATGCTGTCGGCCCCGCCGGCCGACTTCAAGGGGCCGATGACCTACGACGCCCTCACCAAGGCCGGCGTGCCGCTGTTCGCCTACGGCAACTTCATCACGGTGGCGATCAATTTCGCGATCCTGGCCTTCATCATCTTCGTCATGGTGCGGCAGATCAACCGGCTGAAAAAGCAGGCGCCGGCCAGCGCACCGGCGGCCCCGCCCGAAGACATCGTGCTGCTGCGCCAGATCCGCGACGCCCTCAACAAGTAAAGTCGACCGCCCCAGGCCTCATGCTGCACCGCAGCATCGGCAGTTTCTTAAGGCCTCGTGTTTTGGCCCATACTTGCGTCCACTGCGCTCGGCATTTCCCGGCCCACCGAGCGCGCCCCGGCCGGCCCTTTGGCCCTGCTCGAGATGAACCCGACCGACCCACGCTCCCAGGCTGCGTTCGACGCAGCGATCAACCACATCCGGACCACCACGACGGCCGTCGCGGATCGCGTCGCCACGCACATGGGCGTGCTGGCCGCCGCCGCCAACCGGATCTTCGACCGCGACGCCCTGGTCAACGCCCAGCTCGACTTGCGCCGCAACATGAGCACTTACGTCCTGGTGCTGGGTGACACCCTGAGCAAGCGGGTCACGCGCGAGATCAACCCGGGTGCCCAGCCCGGGCGCAGGCTGGCCGACACCGATTGGCAGTCGCTCAGCCTGGTCGACGATGACGAGGTCGAGGAACGGATGTTCGCCGACCGCATCAGCCAGTCGATCACGCATGGCTGCGAGTGGGAATTGCGCGAGCTGGCCGCCTACACCGGCTCGCTGCTGGGCATCGGCCGCGCGGACCACGACCGCAACCCGCTGCGCCCCGAGGTGCTGGGCGAGGCGGTGTACCGGGGCATCGTCAGCATCACCAACGACCACGAAAGCCGCAAGCTGCTGGCCCGCGAGCTGGGCGCGGGCCTGGCCAAGGTAATGCCGACCTGCTATGCCGAGATCATCCAGGACCTGCGCGCCCGTGGCGTGCAACCGGTCAGCCTGTCGGTGCGCGGCGTCGAGGGGCCGGGCAATGAAATCGCGCGCGATCGGGTCATTTCGGGCTACGGCACCCTGTCGGGCGACACCTCCGGCATGTCAACGGCCGGCGGCCACTACGGCCAGACCGTGCCGTCCGGCCTGGACACCGGTGCCCTGCCCCAGCGCACCGGCCCGGGCGGCCATCCCAGCATGAGCGGCGCGCGCTCCGTGCACGCCCCGTGGGGCGGGAGCGGCGGCGCCGAGGCGGGTGGCGGCCGCCATGGCGCAGGCCGAGGGCCGAGTGGCCCGGGCGCCCGCTTCACGCCGCGTGCCGGCGTCTCGCCGCAGGCCGATGCCGAACTGATGACCCTCATCCGCCGGCTGACCTTCCTGGCCAGCCGACCGGCCGAGCTGAGCGATTTCAACGCCTTCCAGGGGACGGGCGCGTCCGCGCAGGCCTTCGCCGAGAGCGGCCAGAGCGGGCCGGGCCCGTCCGCCCTGGGGCCGGCCGACATGATGGCCGTGAACCTCATCCGCACGCACCGCGAAGAGCTGCGCCAGGCCTCCACCGGCCACCTCGACCACATGGTCATCGACGTGGTCGGCAGCCTGTTCGACCAGATCCTGTCGGACCCCCGCGTGCCGCCCCAGATGGCGCGCCAGATCGCCCGGCTGCAGCTGCCCGTGCTGCGGGTGGCCTTGAGCGACAACAGCTTCTTCTCGTCGCGCAAGCACCCGGTGCGGCGCTTCGTCAACCGCATCGCCTCGCTGGCCTGCGCCTTCGAGGATTTCGACGACGGCCCGGGCAAGCAGTTTCTCGGCCACGTGCGCGAGCTGGTGCAGGAAATCGTCGAGGGCGATTTCGACCAGATGGAGGTCTACACCGCCAAGCTGGCGGCGCTGGAGAAGCTGATCGCGCAGGAGGCGCGCAACGACCTGCAAAAGGCCTCCGACGCGGTCTCCATGGTGGACAGCAAGGAGTCGGACCTGCGGGTCCAGCAGCGCTACATGCTGCAGCTGCAGACCGCGCTCGCGCCGCTCGGCCTGCAGGAATACCTGCGCGACTTCCTGGCGCAGGTCTGGAGTCAGGCGCTTGCGCTGGCCACGCGCCGCGAAGGGCCGCAGTCCGAACTGGTGCAGCGCCTGAAACGGGTGGGCCGCGACCTGGTCATGAGCGTGCAGCCCAAGGGCTCGCCGGCGATGCGCAAGAAGTTCCTGATGCAGCTGCCGCCGCTGATGAAGGACCTGAACGAGGGCCTGCAGCTCATCGGCTGGCCGGAGGCCGCGCAGAAGGAGTTCTTCGGCAAGCTGCTGCCGGCCCACTCCGAGTCGCTCAAGGGCATGCCGCTGACCGAGCTCGAGTACAACCTGCTCGCCAAGCAGCTCGAGGCGGTGTTCAACACACCGGTGCCGGCGCACGACAACCTGCTGCGCGACGTGCCCATGACCAGCTCGGGCTCGACCCCGATCGAGCCGCGTTTCACCCCGGAAGAGGCACGCAAGATCGGCCTGATCGAGGAAACCGCGGTCAACTGGGCGGGCCAGGTCGACATCGAACTCGACCTGGCGGCGGAGCCCCCGCCCTCGGCGGGCGACACGCAGGCCGACCCGATCGGCCTGGACCTCGACCTGAGCACGCTGGAAATCGACATCAATCTCGATCTGTCCCCGGCCGAGCCGGCCGAGCCGTCGCAGGGCGCCGGGCTGATCGACCACGTGCGGCTGGGTTTCGCCTACCAGATGAACCTGAACGAGGAATGGCAGAAGGTGCGGCTGAGCTATGTCAGTCCGGGCCGGGCCTTCTTCGTGTTCACCCGCGGCAAGCGGCACACCGAGACGGTGTCGCTCACCTCGCGCATGCTCGCGCGCATGTGCGAGACCGGCCGCTTCCGCGCCTTCGAGAGCGCCTACCTGATGGAACGCGCCACCGCGCGTGCCCGCAAGCAGCTGGCGGCACTCTCGGCCAGGAGCCGGCCAGCCGGCGGCGACAAGGCGCCCCTCAGGCGCTGAGGCCGGCGCCGGCCAGCCGCCGCGCCATGCGCAAGGCGGCGACCAGGCTGGACGGGTCGGCCCGCCCCTGGCCGGCGATGTCGAAGGCCGTGCCGTGATCGGGGCTGGTGCGCACGAAGGGCAGGCCCAGGGTCACGTTCACCCCCTGCTCCACCCCCAGGTATTTCACCGGGATCAGGCCGTGGTCGTGGGTCATCGCCACCACCAGGTCGAACTCGCCCGGATGGGCCTCGGTATGGCGCGCGCGCATGAAGACGGTGTCGGGGGCGAACGGGCCGCGCGCGTCCAGGCCCTCGGCGCGCGCCGCCTCGACGGCCGGACCGATGATGCGCAGCTCCTCGTCGCCGAACAGGCCGCCTTCGCCCGCATGCGGGTTCAGCCCGGCCACGCCCAGGCGCGGCCTGGCGATGCCGAAGGCACGCGCCGCCCGGTGCGCGATGCGCAAGGTGTCGAGCACGGCCTCGAAGCTGACCGCATCGATGGCCCGGCGCAGCGAGAGGTGGATGGTGACCAGCACGGTGCGCAGCTCGTCGTTGGCCAGCATCATGCGCACGGGCGGCGGGGGCCCGCCGGGGGCGGCGGCCAAGGCCTGCAGCATCTCGGTATGACCCGGATAAGGCACCCCGGCCGCGGCCAGCGCCTCCTTGTGGATGGGGGCGGTGACGATGGCCCGCGCCCGGCCGGCCTGCACCAGCCGCACGGCCTCGGTGATGCACTGGGCGGCGGCCTGCCCGGCCCGTGCATCGACCCGCCCGGGCGGCACCCCGGCCAGGTCGGGCGCCAGCCCCGCCGGCGGCAGCACCGGCATGCAGCGGGGCGGCATGCCCGCGGCCTCGGCGGCGTCGTCCACGCGGGCCACCACCAGCCGGCCGCCGGCCAGGGCGGCCGCGCGGCGCATCACCTGCACATCGCCGATCACGACCGCGTCCCGCGCCTGGCCGGACAAGAAGGCGCGCGCGATGATCTCGGGGCCGATGCCGGCGGCATCTCCCATGGTGATCGCCAGCGGCGCGGCAGGGGCTTGGGCAGGCGTCATGGTCGTCAGGCCGGGTTGTCGATGTCGATGAATTCGTGCTCCAGGCCGAACTGCGCGGCGACGTGGCCGCCCAGGGCCAGGGCACCGTAGCGTTCGCTGGCATGGTGTCCGCAAGCCAGGAAGGCGACGCCGGTTTCCCGTGCCAGATGGGCCTGGGGCTCGGAGATCTCGCCGGTGATGAAGGCATCGGCGCCGGCGGCGATGGCGGATTCGAAATAGCCCTGGGCACCGCCGCTGCACCAGGCGACGCGGCGGATCGGACGTCGCGGATCGGCCTCGACCAGCAGCGGGGCCCGCTTCAGCCGGCTCTGCAGCAATGCCGCCAGGGCGGAAGCGCTCAACGCCTCGGCCGGCGAACCGATGAAACCCAGGTTCTGCTCGCCGAAACGGCCGTCCGCCACCAGACCGAGCCGGGCGCCCAACTGGGCGTTGTTGCCGAATTCCGGGTGCGCATCGAGGGGCAGATGATAGGCGAACAGGTTGATCCGATGCGCCAGCAGCAATTCCACCCGGGCCTTGAGCCAGCCGGTGAGCCGGCCGTCGTGGCCCTTCCAGAACAAGCCGTGGTGCACCAGCAAGGCATCCGCCTTGCTGCTCACGGCTGCCTCGATCAAGGCCAGGCTGGCGGTGACCCCCGAGACGATCTTGTGAAGCTCCGGCCTGCCCTCAACTTGTAGGCCGTTCGGCCCATAATCGCGGAACTTTCCCACGTCCAGCAAAGTGTTCAGGTAGGACTCGAGCTCGGTGCGTGGGGTCATGAAACAGGATCTCCTTGATGCGCAAGACGTGGCTCATTTTCTCCCAAGCGGTCACCGTGGCGGTGGCGGTGCTGTTCGTGGTCGCGACGCTCAAGCCCGACTGGGTGAAACGCGGCAGCAACGCCGCCGGCCTGCCCAGCGTGGTCTCGATCAGCCAGGCGCCCGCCCTGCCGGTGGAGGGCGCCGGGGGGAGCGTGAACAGCTATGCCAATGCCGCCAAGCGGGCCACGCCCGCGGTGGTGAGCATCACCGCGAGCAAGGCGCCGCCCAAGAACTCGCAGAGCAACGACCCCTGGTTCAGGTTCTTCTTCGGCGACCAGGTGCCGGGCGGGGGCCAGCCGCAGGTGGGCCTGGGCTCGGGGGTCATCGTCTCGCCCGAAGGTTACCTGCTCACCAACAACCATGTGATCGAAGGCGCCGACGACATCGAGGTGCTGCTGCCCGACCAGCGGCAGGCCAAGGCCGAGGTGGTGGGCACCGACCCCGAGACCGACGTGGCGGTGCTGAAGATCAAGCTCGACAAGCTCCCCGTCATCACCTTCGGCAGCGCCGACGCCATCCAGGTGGGTGACGTGGTGCTGGCGATCGGCAACCCCTTCGGCGTGGGCCAGACGGTGACCTCGGGCATCGTCAGCGCGCTGGGCCGCAACCAGCTCGGCATCAACACCTTCGAGAACTTCATCCAGACCGATGCGGCCATCAACCCTGGCAACTCCGGAGGCGCGCTGGTCGATGCCCAGGGCAACCTGCTGGGCATCAACACCGCCATCTATTCGCGCAGCGGCGGCAACATGGGCATCGGCTTCGCCATTCCCGTCACCACCGCCAAGCAGGTGATGGAAGGCCTGATCCGCGACGGCCAGGTGACCCGGGGCTGGATCGGCGTGGAACCGCGCGACCTCACGCCGGAGATCGCCGAGACCTTCAACCTGCCCATCGTCCAGGGGGTGCTGATCACCGGGGTGCTGCAGAACGGCCCGGCCAGCAACGGCGGCATCCGTCCGGGCGACGTGGTGGTGCGCATCGGCAACACCCCGGTCAGGAACACCTCGCAGCTGCTGACGGCCGTGGCCGCGCTCAAGCCGCAGGAGCCCGCCCTGATCGGCATCCAGCGCGGCGACAAGGCGCTGGAGCTGAAGATCACGGTGGCGCAGCGGCCCAAGGCGCCCATGCGGCGCGAACAACGTGGAGATTGATCGAACCGGCGCGCGGGCCGCACGCACGAGCTGAACAGCCTGCGTCCCGATGCCCGATTCAGGTGCCGGTGGAGTTCCCCATCCGGCACCGCACGGCAGCGAGGGGTACAGCCCTTGAAAACGACCCTGTTCGACCACATCAGCGTGTCCGGGAGCCTGGTTTCCATCCCGGACGAAAATCTGGAGCACGGGATTTCGGCAGGCATCCCGTTCCCGCCTTCCTACAAGGCATTCATCCGCCGCTTCGGGTACGGAAGAACCTGCGGAAGATTCATCATCCATCCACCGATGGGGAATTACCCGGACTCATTTCAGGAGCGATCAAGGGCCCTGAAATGCGCGCTGATGAAACTCATCGGGAAGGACGGCGGGGCACCTTGGCAGCTGGAGCCCGACGGCTCCGCTGACCTGGTGAAAGGCTCGGTGCCATTCGCCACGAGCGAGAACGGGGAGACCTTGTTCTGGGACCTTGCCAGTCCGGGCGACGACGGAGAGCTTCCGATCTACATCGACGGGCCTGGCGCCGGCATCCGTCTTGTCGGGAACGGCATCGAGACGATGTTGGCCGCGATATCGGGCGAGTCGAGCTACAAGAGGTACCTGCCGTTCGATACCTCGCCGCCGCCTCTGCTGTTCGAATCTTTTGGCGAGGAAGAATGGATCCGCTGGCGCCATCAGGCTCGCTGAAAGCGGACTCCCGCGGATTTCCGCACAGGTCGGGAAGATGGAAAGACGAGAGGCGCTCAGGCCGGAGGCGCCGCTTCCTCGCCCGGCGCCTGGGTATGCTTGATGAACAAGCGCGCCGCCCAGATGCCGACCTCGTAGAGGATGCACATCGGAATGGCCAGCGCCAGCTGCGACACCACGTCGGGCGGGGTGATGACGGCGGCGATGATGAAGGCGACGACGATGAAGTAGCCGCGGAAGGACTTCAGCTTGTCGATGCTCACCAGCCCCATGCGCGCCAGCACCACCACCACCACCGGCACCTCGAACGCGGCGCCGAAGGCGATGAACATGCTCATGACGAAGCTGAGGTAGGCCTCGACGTCGGGCGAGGGGGTGATGGATTTCGGCGCAAAGCCCTGGATGAAGGCGAAGACCTGCTGGAAGACCACGAAATAGCAGAAGGCCACGCCGGCGAAGAACAGCAGCGTGCTGGAGATCACCAGGGGGAGCACCAGCTTCTTCTCGTGCATGTACAGGCCGGGGGCGACGAAGGCCCAGACCTGGTACAGCACGACGGGCAGGGCCAGCATGAAGGACGCCAGCAGCGTGACCTTCAGCGGCACCAGGAAGGGGGAGATGACGCTGGTGGCGATCAGGCTGCCGCCCAGGGGCAGGTTGGCCACCAGCGGCTGCGCCAGCAGGTTGAACAGCGCCGCGGGGCCGGGCCACAGGGCGAGTGCGCCGAAACACAGGCCGACGCCGATCACAGCCTTGATCAGGCGGTCGCGCAGTTCGACCAGATGGGCGACGAACGGTTGTTCGGTGCCTTCGAGCTCGTCACTCATGAGGACCTTCTGTAGGGAGTTCCGCCCGCTGGCGGACGGCCCGGGCAGGGCCGGGAAAGCCGGAGCGATGCCATGGACAGCGCATCAACCGTGGGAACGCGGCGGGCGAAAGCGCGCCACCCGCGCCGCGCCGGACTGGACCTTGCCCCGCACCCCGTGGCGCTGCTTGTACCACTGCGGCATGGCCGAGCGGCGCAGGCGCCAGCGTTTGCGCGGATGCCGGTAGCTCGGCACGGGGGTGAGCCCGGTGTGGTACCCGCCGTCGAACGAGGAGGCATCGCCGTCTTGCTTCCAGCTGTCTTCGAGGCTGGCCGTGGTCTGGCGGATCTCGTTGGACACCGTCTGCTCGACATCGCGCGCGGCGGCCTCGATGTCGGAGCGCATCTTCTTGAGTTCCTCGAGTTCGATCGAGCGGTTGACCTCGGCCTTCACGTCGGCCACATAACGCTGGGCCTTGCCCAGCAGGTGACCCACCGTGCGCGCCACCCGGGGCAGCTTCTCGGGGCCGATGACGATGAGCGCCACCGCGCCGATGAGCGCGATCTTGTCGAAGCCGAAGTCGATCATGCGGCGGCCCGCCCCCGCGGAGGCCCACGGCGGACCGGGGTCACGATTTGGTCTTCGCTTCCACGTCGACGGTGTCCGCATCGACCGGCTTGCGGGCGGCCACTTGCTGGGCCGCGGTGGTGGCCGCGTCGGCCGGCGGCGCGTTGCCGTCCTTCATGCCGTCCTTGAAGCCCTTGACGGCGCCGCCGAGGTCGGTGCCGATGTTCTTCAGCTTCTTGGTGCCGAACACCAACACCACGATCAGCAGCACGACGAGCCAGTGCCAGATGCTGAATGAACCCATGATCTTCTCCTTGGAACGAATGATGAATTTTATGCCAAGCCAGTATTCACCCTTTGGCCCAGGGACGCGGGCCGCCGATGACGTGCAGGTGCAGGTGCGGGACTTCCTGCCCGCCGTCGGCGCCGGTGTTCACGATGGTGCGGAACCCGTTGGTGACCCCCTGCTCGCGCGCCAGGTGCGGCGCCAGCGCCAGCAGCCGGCCGAGCATGGCGGCGTCCTGCGCGGGCGAGGTGTCGTAGAGCGAATCGAGGTGGGTCTTGGGGATGATGAGGAAATGCACCGGGGCCCAGGGCGCGATGTCGTGGAAGGCGAGGAACTCGTCGTCTTCGTAGACCTTGCGGCTGGGAATCTGTCCGGCGACGATCTTGCAGAAGATGCAGTGGGGGTCGGTTTTCATGGGGCTGGGTGGGTGGGAAGGATCACTGCGGCATCGGCCTGTGGTCGTTCATGTTCATCCAGCCCCGCACGATGCGGTACAGGAACCAGATCGAGATGCCGATCCAGGCGAGTATGCCGGGCAGCACGAACACGAACAGGGGCAGGCTCACCACGTACAGCACGGCCGCCCACAGCACCGAGCGGATGCGCCACTTGAAATGCGACTCCTGCCAGGTGCCGGCGGCGTCGGGTTTCTTGACCAGATCGATGATGAAGGCCACCACCAGCAGCGCCAGGCTGACCTGCAGCCCCGGGACGACCGCGCCGAGAGCGACCAGGGCATGCAGCAGGTAGCTGATGTGCCCGATGGTCTTCAGGCCGCCGATATTGTCTTCACCCGGGACGATCTGGTTCATGGACGCCTAGCCTCCTCGGTCGGGCGGCTTGCGCGCCGCGAACTCTTCCAGGCCTGAGAGGCCTTCGCGGCGCGCGAGTTCCGCGAGCACCTCGGCCGGGCCCAGGCCGAAGGCGCTCAGCGCGATCATCGAGTGGAACCAGAGGTCGGCCACCTCGTAGACGATCTTCTGCCGGTCGCCGTCCTTGGCGGCCATGACGGTCTCGGTGGCTTCCTCGCCGATCTTCTTCAGGATGGCGTCGGTGCCCTTGTGGAACAGGCGTGCCACGTAGCTCTTGTCCGGATCGCCCTGCTTGCGGGATTCGATCACCTCGGCCAGCCGGGCCAGCGTGTCGTGGCTGAGCTTGTCGTTCATTTGTAGATGTGCTCCGGGTCCTTGAGGATCGGGTCCACCGGGTGCCAGGCGCCGTCCTGGTAGCGCTGGAAGAAACAGCTGTGGCGGCCGGTGTGGCAGGCGATGCCGGGTTCGTGGCCGCGCTGGGTGACCTTGAGCAGGACCACGTCGTTGTCGCAGTCGAGGCGCATCTCATGCACGGTCTGGATGTGCCCGGACTCCTCGCCCTTGTGCCACAGGCGGCCGCGCGAGCGGCTCCAGTAGACGGCCTGGCCGCGCTCGGCCGTCTGCGCCAGGGCCTCGCGGTTCATGAAGGCGAACATCAGCACGTCGTTGGTGCCGACTTCCTGCGCGATGACGGGCACCAGGCCGTTCGCGTCCCATTTGATGTCTTCGAGCCAGTTCATCCGGCCAGTGTAACCATCAGCCTGCATGGGTGGCGCCCTCAAAACCACGTTCCTCGGCGAACCATTGCAGGACCGGCAGCGTCCCCGGCAGCACCGGCTGCACCGACACCGGCAGCTGCTGCCAGGCCATGGACTGCCGCTCGCGCATCTGCAGCTCGCCCGTCCAGTCGTAGACCTTGCAGAAGTGCAGGCGCACCCGGGCGTGGGGATAGTCCATCAGGTCGACCTTCCAGGGGTGGGCGGCTCCGATGGTGATGCCGAGTTCCTCGTGCAATTCGCGCTTCAGCGCCTGCTCGACCGTCTCGCCGGCCTCGAGCTTGCCGCCCGGGAATTCCCAGTAGCCGGCGTAGACCTTGCCCTCGGGCCGCGAGGTGAGCAGGAAACTGCCGTCGGCCGCGACCAGCACGCCGACCGCCACGTCCACCGGCACACGTTCCTCCGCCACGGCCGCGCTCACTGGAGTACCTTCGGGCTGCGCCCTCCGGTATTCGCCCTTGGGGCGGCCCGGCGGGCTCATGCCGCCCTCCCCATGAAGTCCTTGGCGAACTGGAAGGCCACGCGCCCCGAGCGGGAGCCGCGCTCCAGCGCCCACACCAGGCTCTCGGCCCGGGCGGCGGCGAGCTGCTCCCCGGTGGCGCCGAAACCGCGCAGCCACTGGTCCACGATGGCGAGGTATTCCTGCTGGCTGAACGGGTAGAAGCTGAGCCAGAGGCCGAAACGTTCGCTCAGCGAGATCTTCTCCTCGACGCCCTCGCCGGGATGGACCTCGCCGTCCGCGGTGTGCTGGTAGCTGAGGTTTTCCTTCATGTACTCGGGCAGCAGGTGGCGCCGGTTGCTCGTCGCATAGACGAGCACGTTGTCGGCCGTCTGCGCCACCGTGCCGTCGAGGATGGACTTGAGCGCCTTGTAGCCGGGCTCGCCGTCGTCGAAGCTGAGGTCGTCGCAGAAGACGATGAAACGTTCGCTGCGCTCGGCCACCAGGTCGACGATGTCGGGCAGGTCGACCAGGTCGGCCTTGTCGACTTCGACCATGCGCAGCCCCTGGGCGGCGAATTCATTCAGGCAGGCCTTGATGAGCGAGCTCTTGCCGGTGCCGCGCGCGCCGGTGAGCAGCACGTTGTTGGCGCTGCGGCCGGCCACGAACTGCGCGGTGTTGCGCAGCAGGCGTTCCTTCTGGGTCTCGACCTCGACCAGTTCGGCCAGGCGGACAGAGGCCACGTGGCGCACCGGCTCGATCCGGCAGGCGCCCGCGCGCTTGCGGTAGCGGAACGCCGTCGAGGCGCTCCAGTCGGGCGCCTGCAGGGGCTGCGGCAGCACGGCCTCCAGCCGGGCGAGCAAGGACTCGGCACGCTCGATCAGCGGCAGCAGGGGGGAGGAAGGTTCGGACATGGACTCGGGCGGGACGCGGACGCTGCGAAGCCGCCCAGTTTAGCGGCCCCCCGCCCCGCGGCCACCCGGCGCCGCGGACAGGAGATCCGCTGCGTCTGCCCCGCTCGGCGCAGGCCCGGCCGCCCCGGCTTGCGCGCCGCGCGGGACATCCGGGCATCATTCGGCCTGCCGGGATGGCGCGGGCTCGCGCCCCGGTCTCGCCAGGAACCTTCCCGATGACCAAGCTCGACCTGAAAGTGATGCTGCTGGCCGTGGCCGGCCTGTGCGTGTCGGCGGCGGCTGCCGCGGCCGAACCCGAACCGGTGGTGTTCGTGCACGGCTTCGCCGGACACGCCGGCAACTTCGATTCGATCATCGGGCGCATGCGCGCCGACGGGTATCCCGCCGGCAAGCTCTACGCCTTCGGCTACGACTCCCTGCTGCACAGCGACGCCGCCAGCGCGCGCGAGCTGGCGGCCTATGTGGACCGGGTGCGGCGGGCCAACGGCAACGCGCGGGTGGCGATCGTCGCGCATTCGAACGGCGGCCTGGTCGTGCGCGCCTTCCTGGAGACGACGCCGGCCGCCAAGGCGGCGACGCGGCGCTTCGTCAGCCTCGGCTCGCCGCATGCGGGGACGCTGTCGGCCTATGCCTGCGCCAGCCCGGCCTGCCTGGACATGCGGGCAGGCTCGGAGCTGCTGACCGCCCTGGCCGGACGCGGCTGCGACCGCTCGCTGTGGTCGCGCGCCGACGGGGTGGTGCTGCCGGCCACGAGCGCCCGCTGCGGCACCAGCATCGAAGTCGCGCCGGTCGACCACCTGCAGCTGCTCACCGACGAACGGGTCTACCGCAGCCTGCGCGCTGCCCTGCGTTGATGCGGCGGCACTGCGGGCCGGAGCGCGGCGGACCTGCCGTGCGGCGGGAGTCCCCGCGGCCGCTCAACTGGCCAGCAGGCGCAGCGCGATGTCGAGGTGTTCGGTCGGCAGGCGCTTGAAGCCGGAGCGGGCATAACGCTGCAGCCGCCCGACCGCGAAACCGGTCAGCACCGAGGCCTGCGCATTGGCGTCGACCGTGGGCGTGGACGAACCGGCGGCATCGGCCACCAGGCGCAGGCTCTGGCGCAGCTGGGACTCGATGCGGTCGAAGAACTGGTTCATGCGCGACACCAGGCGCTCGTTCTCGAAGACCAGGGCGTCGCCGACCATGACGCGGGTCATGCCGGGATTCTTCTCGCCGAACTGCAGCAGCACGGTGAGCACCTTCTGCGCCTGCACCAGGCCGGAGGTCTCGCGTTCGGCGATCTGGTTGACGAGGCTGAAGACACTTTGCTCGATGAACTCGATCAGGCCTTCGAACATCTGCGCCTTGCTCGCGAAGTGGCGGTACAGCGCCGCTTCGGAGACTTCGAGCCGCCCGGCCAGGGCCGCGGTGGTGATGCGCTCGGCGCCCGGCTGCTCCAGCATGGAGGCCAGCGTCTCGAGGATCTGCACCCGGCGTTCACCGGGCTTGGGACGTTTGCGTCCGACCGGCTCGGGGGCCTTGCCCGTGTCGGTGACCGCTTCTTCTTCGAGGGGGGGAGTAGAGTCGGTCATCGCAGGTCGATCCAGTGGGTTACAACACCTGAAGAAACTTCAGCGATTGAATTCTGGCATAGACGTAGGGGGGCTTGACGCAAGGGTGAACACCGACTTCTGTGCCGTATTTCGCACCCTTCAAATACCGTTGCATCCAGACGGTCCGCATGCCGATGCGATGCGCCGACCGCTGGTGCTGCAAGGTGTCCTCGACCAGCACGCAGCGGCTCGGCATCACCTTGAGCCGGGCGGCCACATGGCGCAGCATGCGCGCATCCGGCTTGGGACGGGGGTGGCCGAACATGGACATGTCCTCGATGCTGATCACGCCGTCGAAGCAGCGCGCCAGGCGCAGGGTGTCCAGCACCCGCAGGGCGTAGGCGCGGGGCGCGTTGGTGAGTATGTACTTGCGACCCTTGAGCTGGCGCAGGACCACGCGGTCGTGGGCGCTGGTGCGCAGCCGCTCCTCCAGGCCGGGCAGGCGGTGGGTGGTTTCCAGGAAGTGCGCTGCCTTCACCCCGTGATGGCGCACCAGGC
The DNA here is from genome assembly GCA_966211755.1 of uncultured Rhizobacter sp. Classification (GTDB taxonomy): domain Bacteria; phylum Pseudomonadota; class Gammaproteobacteria; order Burkholderiales; family Burkholderiaceae_C; genus Rhizobacter. The sequence continues at coordinate 13,665 of CBIHOH010000087.1, forward strand.
CCAGCAAGGTGGCGCCGTAGTGGGCCCAGTAATGCTGGCGCAGCGCGCAGGCCTCGTCGGGCGGCAGGCACAGGTGTTCGGCGATGTAGTCCGTCATCGCCTGGTTGGTCTCGCCGAAGGCTGCGTACGAAGCGTCGTGCAGGGTGTTGTCGAGATCGAACAGCCAGACCGGGGCGGGCCGGCGGCGGTCGGTCTGGCGGGTCATGGACGCTCCGGAAAGAGGCGGCGGCGTGGCGCGGCGGCCGCCCCGTAGCAGGCCGCCCGCCGCGCCGCGTGGGCTCAATGCGAGCGGATCATCGTGCCGTAGGCCTGCTCGGACAGGATCTCGAGCAGCATCGCATGCGGCACCCGCCCGTCGATGATGTGCACCGTGTTGACGCCGTTCTTGGCGGCCTCGAGGGCCGAGGCGATTTTCGGCAGCATGCCGCCGCTGATGGTGCCGTCGGCGAACAGCTCGTCGATCTCGCGCGCCGACAGGTCGGTCAGGAGTTCGCCCTTCTTGTTCAGCACCCCGGGGATGTTGGTCAGCATCATCAGCTTCTCGGCCTTGAGCACCTCGGCCAGCTTGCCGGCCACGACGTCGGCGTTGATGTTGTAGTTCTCGTTGTTGGCACCGAAGCCGAGCGGCGAGATGACCGGGATGAACTGGTCGTCCTGCAGGGCCCGGACCACCGACGGATCGATGGACTCGATCTCGCCGACCTGGCCGAGGTCGTGGGTCACGCTGGGGTCCTTCTGGTCGACCAGCTTGAGCTTGTGGGCGCGGATCAGGCCGCCGTCGCGCCCCGTCAGGCCCACCGCCTTGCCGCCGGCGACGTTGATCAGGCCGACGATGTCCTGCTGCACCTGGCCGGCCAGCACCCATTCGACCACTTCCATGGTCTCTTCGTCGGTGACGCGCATGCCCTGGATGAAGGTGCCCTTCTTGCCGATCTTGGCCAGCGCATCCTCGATCTGCGGCCCGCCGCCGTGCACGACCACCGGGTTCATGCCGACCAGCTTGAGCAGCACCACGTCCTCGGCGAAGTCCTGCTGCAGCGCCGGATCGGTCATGGCATTGCCGCCGTACTTGATGACGATGGTCTTGCCGTGGAACTTGCGGATGTAGGGCAAGGCCTCGGCGAGGATCTCTGCCTTGTCGCGCGGCGCGATGTGCGACAGGTCGGGCGTCTGGCCCACGCTGGCAGAAGAGGTGGATGCGGCAGCCGGGGGCTCGTTGGTCATGGCAGGGGATGTCCCAAAAAAAGATCGGAAGGCGCAAATTGTAGGGCGAGCGCCCGGCCGCGCGGGCGGCGCTGCGCGCCGGGCCGCCTCGCCCTCCCCGCATGCGGGGGGTGCGGCACGGACGGCGTGGGCCGACGCATGCAGGCGGGCACCCGAACCGGGGAGCCACCTGCCCCAGGGCGCGGATTGCTGGCTAGACTGCGCTGCCATTCCCCCGCCCTTTCCCGGAGCCCGCCCCGATGAGCCTGCCCAGCGCCTCGCTGTATTTTTCCGACGGCAAGTCGGACAAGGTCTACCACGCCCGCATCGTCGCCCGCGACGCGGGCTATGTGGTCGACTTCCAGTTCGGACGCCGCGGCAGCGCCCTGCAATCGGGCACCAAGACGGCCAACCCGGTGGACCTGGTCAAGGCGACGGCCATCTTCGACAAGCTGGTGCTGGAAAAGACCGGCAAGGGCTATTCGCCCGACGCGAGCGGCGTGGCCTTCCAGGACACCACGCATGCCGGCCGGGTCACGGGGGTGCTGCCGCAGCTGCTCAACCCGATGGACGAGCAGCAGCTCGAGCGCTGCCTGCGCGACGACGCCTGGTGGGCCCAGCACAAGCTGGACGGCGAACGCCGGCTGCTGAAGAGCCAGGGCGGCGCGGTCATCGGCATCAACCGGCTCGGGCTGCAAGTGCCGCTGCCCGAGCCGCTGGTGGCGGCCGCCCTGTCGCTGACCCACGACGGCCGGCCGGTGGACTTCGTGCTCGACGGCGAGCTCATCGGCCACAAGCTCTATGTGTTCGACCTGCTCCACCTGGGCGACAGCCCGGTGACCGGCGAACCCGCCCGCGACCGCCTGGCGCGGCTGCAAGGCCTGATGTCCAGCCTGCCCGCCCCACACGGCGACGCGCTGGCGCTGGTGACGACCGCCACCGGCGAAGCCGGCAAACGGGCCCTGCTGCAGGAGCTGCGCGCGCACGAGCAGGAAGGCATCGTCTTCAAGCAGGCCGATGCGCCCTACGCCCATGGCAGGCCGAGCGGCGGCGGCCACCAGCTCAAATACAAGTTCGTCGAAAGCGCGACGCTGCAGGTGGCGGGTGTCCAGGATGCCAAACGCAGCGTGGCCTTGCAGGGCTTCGATGCCGTTGGAGCCGCCGTGCCGCTGGGCCGGGTCACGATCCCGGCCAACGCCGACATCCCCTCGCCGGGCACCATCGTCGAAGTGCGCTATCTGTATGCCTACCCGGGCGGCAGCCTGTTCCAGCCGGTCTACCTCGGCGAGCGGACGGACCAGACGGTCGAGGCCTGCAGCCTGGCGCAGCTCAAGTACAAGGCGACGCACCATGACGGCGAGGGGGTCGTGCCGGCAGCCGGCAGCATCGGCGCCGCCTAGCCGCAGCGCAGCTCCGCGGGCTCTGCCGGGTCTCCGACGGGAGGTCCGCAACCGATTGTCCACGCCGGCGCGCACGCTCGGCGCCCCCCTCGAAGAGGTGCCCCCGGCCGGCGCGTTCCACTCTTATAGTCACCCCGGCAAATCGGGGACAGGCATGCAGCGTTTCGAGTTGAGCGAAGGATCGTCGAGCAAGTTCTGGGAAGTGGAGGTGATGGACAAGGACCTCACCGTGCGTTTCGGCCGCATCGGCAGTGCCGGCCAGACCAGGACCAAGTCCTTCGACAGCCACGCGGCGGCCGTCAAGGAACGCGACAGGCTGGTGAAGGAAAAGACCGGCAAGGGCTACGCGTGCTTGGCGACCGCCGGGGAGGTGCCCCTCGCACCGACATCGCCGTCGCCGTCGCCGGATGCAGCGACCGAAAGCGTTCCGGTCGCCGCGTCAAGCGCCACCCCGCCCCCGGCCGGGCAAGCCGACGCCGCGATCCTGTGGCCCACCGGTGGGTTCCAGTGGAACGACACCTGGCGCGCCCAGCTCCCGGTGGTACGCGGCATCCATGCGCCGCCCCTGGACCTGTCCCACGCGTCGGTCTCCGACATACCGGACATCGAGGACGCCAGCACCCAGTTTTTCGATGAGTTCGACGCTGCCGCGGCAGCCAGCGGGCGAGGCTGGACGCTGTGGCAGCAAGCCGACGGCCAACGACGGCTGACCCCGCAGGCGGTGTCGAAACCCGACTTCGAGTACTGGCTGGAACTGCACGCTCAAGTCAACCAGGTCTTCTCCCGCCACCGCCTGGCAGACTGGTTGACCCAGGTCGGCCTGAAGCTGCATGGCATCGCCTTCATGCTCGAGGTCATGCTCGAATTCGTCGACATCGCGCAAGGCAGGGGGGCCTGCGTCATGTACCGCGGACTTCCCACGCTCCGGCAGGCCATCGCCTGCGCCGACGGTGAAGCACATGACCAGGCGCTGGCCGTCGCAGCGCGGCTGCGTGGCCGCAACCCGGCACTCGCCACCTGGTGCGCGCACTTGTTTCCGCATCGGCAGGACTGGGCGCTGGAGGCGCTTCAGGCAGCGCCGCGCGCCGACCAGGGCCTGCTCACCGAGTGCGCGATGCCGGTCGCCGCCATGTTGCCCCATCTCCGGCGCACCGTCCCGTACTTCGACAAGATGGTGCCGGCCTGCCTGCTGCAGGTCAGCTTGCACGGCGAAGCCGCGCTGCCGGTCCTGACCCATCTGCTGCGCTGCGCCACGCGGGACAAGGTCGCGACCGCCCTGCGGATGCTCATGGACATGCAGGTCCCGGCATTGATCCCGGCCCTGATCGAAAACAGGCACATCAAGGAAGTGCGCGCGGCCCTCGACCAGCTGGCCCAGGCCTATCCGGCAGCGGTCTTGAGATCCGCCATCGACGTGTCATCGGCCGCCCGCTCGCGATCGCTCGAAGGATGGGCACTGCGGCTCGCGCTGCGCCACCCCGTGGCGCTGACCAGTGCCCTGGCAACCTTGAGCGAAGCCGAACGGCGCCGCTTCCGAAGCCTGCTGGCCGCGCCCGACCACGGCGAAGCCCCGCCCGACCGGCTGCCGGAACTGCTGCGTCACCCGCCGTGGCTGCGCAAGGCCCGGGTGCATGAACTGCCCACGCTCGATCTCCCCCCGCTGCCCACGCCGACACGCTTCGGCTGGACGGACGAACAAGCCGCCGCGTACCGTGCCCACCGGCCGGACAAGCGCATCGCCCAGCAGATCAAGGATCGACCGGACAAGGCGGGCTACAGCCTGGCCAAGCTGTGCATCGTGCCGGCCGCCCACGCCCGCGTGCTCGCGGGCGAATGGCTGCGGCCGGGCGATGTGCAGCCGGGCTCCGGCTTCCATGGCGGCAACATCGACCATCTGCCGCTGATGGCCGCGCCCACGGCGCTCGCCATCTGGAACAGCTATCCGGCGCGGCACTGGCAGACCGCATGGAACGACTTCCACCAGGTGGTGCGCTACCTGCTCGCCCAACATGGCGAAGCTGCCGTGCCCGGCCTGGTGAACCTCGTGGAGGCACGGCCCGGCGAAGGCCTGGCGCTGGCGCTTCCAGTCGACAGCCCGGCACTCGTGCCTTCCATCCTGCACGCATTGCACAAGCTCAAGAAGCTCAGGTCGGTCGCCATCGCCTGGATCGAGGCGCACCCGCGCACCATGCTCATGGCCGCCTTGCCGCTGGCGTTCGGCACGATCACAGCAGGGCGCGACGAGGCCCGTTCGGGCCTGCGCTGGATGCTGGCCCATGGTTTCGAAGCCGAGGCACGTGCGGTGGCATCGGAATATGGCTGCGCCATGGCGGACGCCCTGCAGGCCCTTCTCGACGCCGACCCGCTGCTGGAACTGCCGCCACGCATGCCCGGCCTGCCCTCGTTTTTCGTGCCTACCTCCTTCCGCCGGCCCGAGCTGCGCGACGGAGGGGTCTTGCCACCGACCACGGTCGAACACCTGGGCAGCATGCTGGCCATCAGCACGTTGGAAGCGCCCTATGCCGGCTTGCAAGTGGTGCGCGAGCTGTGCACGCCGGCCTCGCTGGCCGAATTCGCCTGGGACCTGTTCGAGGCCTGGAACGCCGACGGGCGCGGCAGCAGATGCAACTGGGCCTTCACCGCGCTCGGCCTGCTGGGCGACGACGAAACGGCCCGCCGCCTGGCGACGAAGATCCGCGAATGGCCGGGCGAGGGAGCGCACCAACGCGCCGTCGCCGGACTCGATCTGCTGGCCGCCATCGGCAGCGACGTGGCGCTGATGCACCTGAACGGCATCGCCGGCAAGGTGAAGTTCAAGGCCCTGCAGGACAAGGCGCGCGAGAAGATCGCCGCGGTGGCCGAGGCACGCGGCTTCACGACCGAGGAACTGGCCGACCGCCTGGTGCCCGACCTCGGCCTCG
>CBIHOH010000088.1:0-19080 GCA_966211755.1 uncultured Rhizobacter sp.
GTCGATGTAGTTGCGCACCACGGTGGCCTCGGCCGACATGGGCGACATGAGCTTGAGCTTCTTGAGCTCGGCGTCGACCTTCTTGCGGGCGTCCTTGGGCATCCTGGCGGCGATGATCTTCTTCTCGAGCTCCTCCATGTCGGCGCCCTCTTCGCCGTCGCCGAGCTCCTTCTGGATCGCCTTGACCTGCTCGTTGAGATAGTACTCGCGCTGGCTCTTTTCCATCTGGCGCTTGACGCGGCCACGGATGCGCTTCTCGACCTGCAGGATGTCGACTTCGTGCTCGAGCTGTTCGAGCAGCTTCTCGAGCCGCTTGTCGACCGCGAACAGGTCGAGCACCGATTGTTTGCTCTCGAGCTTGAGCGGCAGGTGGGCGGCGATGGTGTCGGCCAGCCGGCCGGCGTCGTCGATGCCGGCGATGGAGGTGAGGATCTCGGGCGGGATCTTCTTGTTCAACTTGACGTACTGGTCGAACTGCTGCGTCACCGCGCGGCGCAGCGCCTCGATCTCGGGCTTGGTGTCGGCCTCGGGCGGCACCGGCGTGACTTCGGCCATGAAGTGCTCGCCGTTGTCGCTGATGGAGTGCGTGTTCGCGCGCTGGATGCCTTCGACCAGCACCTTCACCGTGCCGTCGGGCAGCTTCAGCATCTGCAGGATGCTGGAGACGCAACCGACCTCGAACATGTCATCGGGCTTGGGCTCGTCCTTGCCGGCGGCGCGTTGCGCCACCAGCATGATCTGGCGGCCGGCCTCCATCGCGGCCTCGAGGGCCTTGATCGATTTCGGACGTCCCACGAACAAGGGGATGACCATGTGGGGGAAGACCACCACGTCACGCAGCGGCAGCAGCGGCAGCGTGATCGGCTCAGCGGGCAAAACGGGATGTCCGGACATTGGAACCTCTCTTTCTCAAACCCATGTAGGGCCCGAGCGGTTAATTGCAAGAAGCCTGGGCAAGACCACGCGCAGGCGCTTCAGGATCCCCTGTCTCAACAACAGCATCAAACGTCACTGTGTACCAGCCGTGACTTCAAGCGCTGGCCTTCGACTCGTGGTAGACGAGCAAAGGCTTGGCGTTTTCTTCAATGGTGTGCTCGTCGAGCACCACCTTGGCCACGCCGTCCAGCGTGGGCAGATCGAACATGGTGTCGTTCAGCGAGAGTTCCATGATGGAGCGCAGGCCGCGCGCGCCGGTCTTGCGGGCCAGCGCCTTGCGGGCGATGGCGGCCAGCGCCGACGGACGGATCTCGAGCTCGACGCCGTCCATCGCGAACAGTTTCTGGTACTGCTTCAGGAGGGCGTTCTTGGGTTCGGTGAGGATTTGCACCAGGGCCTCGTCGGTCAGCTCGCCCAGGGTGGCGACCACCGGCAGGCGGCCCACCAGCTCGGGGATGAGGCCGAACTTGATCAGGTCCTCGGGTTCGACCTCGCGGAACACCTCGGAGGCGCGCTTGTCGCTCTTGGTGTGCACGGTGGCGCCGAAGCCGATGCCCGACTTCTCGGAGCGGTTCTGGATGACCTTCTCGAGGCCGTCGAAGGCGCCGCCGCAGATGAACAGGATGTTGGTCGTGTTGATCTGCAGGAAGTCCTGGTTGGGATGCTTGCGCCCGCCCTGCGGGGGCACCGAGGCCATCGTGCCCTCGACCAGCTTGAGCAGCGCCTGCTGCACGCCCTCGCCCGAGACGTCGCGGGTGATGGAGGGGTTGTCGGCCTTGCGGGAGATCTTGTCGATCTCGTCAATGTAGACGATGCCGCGCTGGGCCTTCTCGACGTCGTAGTTGCAGTTCTGCAACAGCTTCTGGATGATGTTCTCGACGTCCTCGCCCACGTAGCCGGCCTCGGTCAGCGTGGTGGCGTCGGCGATCACGAAGGGCACGTTGAGCAGGCGGGCGAGCGTCTGGGCGAGCAGGGTCTTGCCCGAGCCGGTCGGCCCGATCAGCAGGATGTTGCTCTTGGCCAGCTCGATCTCGTCCTTCGAGGCCGCCATGTGCTTCAGGCGCTTGTAGTGGTTGTAGACCGCCACCGCCAGCGTGCGCTTGGCGATGTCCTGGCCGATCACGTACTGGTCGAGGCTGGCCTTGATCTCGGCCGGCACCGGCAGGTCGGACTTGGTCGTGCGCGCCTCGGTGGTGTCGGCTGGCACTTCATCGCGAATGATGTCGTTGCACAGCTCGATGCATTCGTCGCAGATGAAAACGGAGGGCCCGGCGATCAGCTTCTTGACCTCGTGCTGGCTTTTGCCGCAAAAGGAGCAATACAAGACTTTTTCGCTGGAGGAGCCTTTTTTGTCGGCCATGTGTGGGGAGCGCTGAGGCGTGTAGGGCTGAGTGAATGATAGAGCAAAAGAAAACGGGGCCTTGACGGTAAAAGGGCCCCGTTTGCATCGCTGTTATCGGCCTGGGAGCCGCCCGGCGATCAGGGGTTGATCGGGTGGGTGCGCCGGCTGATGACCTGGTCGATCAGGCCGTAGGCCTTCGACTCCTCGGGATCCATGAAAAAGTCGCGTTCCATGTCGGAGCGGATCTTTTCCAGCGGCTGGCCGGTGCGCTCGGCATAGATGCGGTTGAGCTGCTCGCGGGTCTTGAGGATCTCGCGGGCATGGATCTCGATGTCGGTCGCCTGGCCCTGGGCGCCACCCGAGGGCTGGTGGATCATGACGCGCGAATTCGGCAGGGCGAAGCGCTTGCCCTTGGCACCGGCCATCAGCAGGAACGAGCCCATGCTGGCCGCAATACCCATGCAGAGGGTGGAGACATCGGGCTTGATGAACTGCATGGTGTCGAAGATCGACATGCCGGCGCTCACCGAGCCGCCGGGCGAATTGATGTACAGGGAGATGTCCTTGTCAGGGTTTTCACTTTCCAGGAACAGTAGCTGCGCCACCACCAGGTTGGCCGACTGGTCGTTGACCGGGCCCACCAGGAAGATGACGCGCTCGCGCAGCAGGCGGCTGTAGATGTCATAGGCGCGCTCGCCACGACCCGATTGTTCGATGACCATGGGCACCAAGCCCAACCCTTGAGTTTCCAGCGCGCTCATTGTGAGTGTCCTTGAGGAAGTGAGAGGTACAGTTTGGGCCTGATTATGTCGCCACAAGGAGACCCTTCAGGAACAAACGACAAATTCAGGAACAAACGACAAAGGGCGCCAAACCTGGCCGGTCCGGCGCCCTTTCGGGACGTCTCGAAAAGCTCAGACCTGGCTGGCCATCAGCTCGTCGAAGGGCAAGACCTTGTCGGTGACCTTGGCTTTCGACAGCACGAACTCGGTCACGTTGTTTTCGACCACCACGCCCTCGACTTCCGCCATGCGCTGGCGGTCGCCCAGGTACCAGCGCACCACCTCGCTCGGCTTTTCATAGCTCTGCGCCATCTCTTCGATGTGGGCCTGCAGCTGCTCGGGCTTGGCGTTCAGGTTGTTGCTGCGCACCAGCTCGCCCACCACCAGGCCCAGGCGCACGCGGCGCTCTGCCTGGGCCTTGAAGATGTCGGCCGGGATGGGGGCCGAGTCGGCGTCCTTCACGCCGCGCTTCTTCAGGTCGGCGCGGGCGGCCTCGATCATGCGCTCGACTTCGCCGTTGACCAGTGCCGTCGGCAGGTCGAGCTCGGCGGTCTTGACCAGGGCTTCCATCACCGCGCCCTTGTTGCGGGCCAGCACGCGGAACTTCACCTCGCGCTCGAGGTTGCGCTTGATGTCGGCGCGCAGGGCCTCGACGGTGCCGTCGGGAATGCCCAGGGCCTTGGCGAAGGCCTCGTTCACCTCGGGCAGGTTCTGCGCTTCGATCTTGTTGACCGTGACCAGGAAGTCGGCTTCCTTGCCGGCCACGTCCTTGCCCTGGTAGTCATCGGGGAATTGCAGCGGGAAGGTCTTCGATTCGCCGGCCTTCATGCCGCGCACGGCCTTCTCGAAGGCTTCGAGCATCTGGCCTTCGCCGATCAGGAACTGGAAACCCTGGGCCTTGCCGCCCTCGAAGGGCACGCCGTCGATCTTGCCCTCGAAGTCGATGGTCACGCGATCGCCTTCGGAGGCCGCGTCGCCCTGGGCGCGCTGCGCGAAGGTGCGGCGCTGCTTGCGCAGGATGTCGAGCGTCTTGTCGATCGAGGCGTCGGTGACCTCGGTGCTCACGCGCTCGACTTCGGCGCTGCTCAGGTCGCCCAGCTTGACCTCGGGATAGACCTCGAAGGTGGCGTCGAAGGCGACCTGGCCTTCAGGCGCCTGCTCCTTCTCGGTGATGCGCGGCGCGCCGGCCACGCGCAGCTTGGCTTCGGCGGTGGCCTCGGCGAACGCCTGCCCGACCTTGTCGTTCATGACTTCGTACTGGACCGAGTAGCCGTAGCGCTGCGACACCACGCTCATCGGCACCTTGCCGGGGCGGAAGCCATCGGCCTTGACGGTGCGCGCCAGGCGCTTGAGGCGGTTCTGCACCTCGTTGGCGATGGTGTCGGCGGCGAGCGTCAGCGTGATGCGGCGTTCGAGCTTCTCGAGGGTTTCAACGGTGACTGCCATGATGATTTCGACTCTCTGATTTCGTTGGTTGCTGGTGCGCGGGGGGGGACTCGAACCCCCACACCATTGCTGGCGTCAGGACCTAAACCTGGTGCGTCTACCAATTTCGCCACCCGCGCGCAGCCATCTGGACAAATTAAATGAAGTCAGGGAAAACCATGGTCTTCCCTGTGGGCGATTTGGTCAGCCGCCGATTTTAACTGCTTGCAGCCTCCAATTTCCTGGAAACCGGTTTCACACGAAACCACGCAGCATACATCGCCGGCAAAGCGAGCAGGGTCAGGACGGTGGCGACGATCAATCCGCCCATGATGGCGACGGCCATCGGCCCCCAGAACACGCTGCGCGACAAGGGGATCATCGCCAGCACCGCGGCGGCGGCGGTCAGCATGATCGGCCGGTAGCGCCGCACCGCCGACTCGACGATCGCCTCCCAGGCCGGCACGCCGGCGGCGCGGTCCTGCTCGATCTGGTCGATCAGGATCACCGAATTGCGCATGATCATGCCCATCAGCGCGATCACGCCCAGCAAGGCGACGAAACCGAAGGGCCGGTCGAGCAGCAGCAGGGCGGCGGCCACGCCGGCCAGGCCGAGCGGCGCGGTCAGGAACACCAGCACCGCGCGGCTGAAGCTGTGCAGCTGCAGCATCAGCAGGGTGAACATGACGAACAGCATCAGCGGCGCGCCGGTGGCGATGGAACCCTGCCCCTTGGCACTCTCCTCGGCCGCGCCGGCGATCTCGACCCGGTAGCCGGCCGGCAGGCGGGCACGCAGCGGCGCGAACAAGGGATCGAGCTCGTGCGTGACGGTGGCGCCCTGCACGCCGTCGACCACGTCGGCCTGCACCGTCGCCGCATAGTCACGCCCATCGCGCCACAGCACGCCCGGCTCCCAGACGAAACTGGCGCTCGCGATCTGCGCCAGCGGGATGCTGCGGCCTGCGGCCGAGGGCACATAGACGTTGGCCAGGTCGGTGAGCAGCAGGTGCTCCTGCGGCGGGGTGCGCAGCACGATGTCGATCAGCTTGTCGCCGTCGCGGTACTGGCCGACGGTGCTGCCGCTGTGGAGGGCACGGGTGGCCTGGGCGATGGACTGGCTGGACACCCCGAGCGCACGCGCCTTGTCCTGGTCGACATCCAGGCGCAGCACCTTCACCGACTCGTTCCAGTTGTCGTTGACGCCGCGCAGGCTGGGGTTCTGCCGCATGAGGGACTTGAGCTCGTCGGCGTACTGGCGCACCTGCCGGGCATCCGGGCCGACGACGCGGAACTGCACCGGGTACGGCACCGGCGGCCCGTTGGGCAGCAGCTTGGCGCGCGCCCGCACCTCGGGGAATTCGGCCGCCAGCAAGGCCGGCAGCTCGCGGCGCAGACGCTCGCGGGCATGGATGTCGCGCGGCAGCACCACCAGCTGGCTGACGTTGCTCTGCTGGAAGATCTGGTCGAGCACGAGCGCGAACCGCGGCACGCCGCTGCCGATCCAGGTGGTGACATGCTCCACCCCGTCGAGCTTGAGCAGCCGGGCCTCGACCCGCTGGCTGACCTCCTCGTTGGCGGCGAACGAGCTGCCCTCGGGCAACCACAGGTCGACCAGCACCTCCAGCCGGCTGGAGTCGGGGAAGAACTGGTTCTGCACCTTGGTCATGCCGAACAGGCCGAGCAGCAGCGTGGCGATGGTCAGCCCGATGGTGATCCAGCGGTGCGCCACGCACCAGTTCACCAGCCGGCGGAAGCGCGCGTAAAAAGGCGAGTCGAACAGCTCGTGGGGGTGGGCCGGCGCGACGCCCTCCCCCGGCGCCGGATCCGCGACGACCGCCTGCGGCGGCGTCTTCAGCAGCAGGCTGCCGAGGTAGGGCACGAAATACACCGAGACGAGCCAGGAGATCAGCAGCGCCGCCGTCGTGACGGCGAAGATCGCGAAGGTGTACTCGCCCACCACCGAACGGGCCAGGCCGATGGGCAGGAAGCCCACGGCGGTGATCAGCGTGCCGGTGAGCATGGGCATGGCGGTGGCTTCGTAGGCGAAGGTCGCCGCCCTTGCCTTGTCGAAGCCCTCCTCGAGCTTGCGCACCATCATCTCGACCGCGATGATGGCGTCGTCGACCAGCAGGCCGAGCGCGATGATCAGCGAGCCGAGCGAGATCTTGTGCAGGCCGATGCCCCAGTAGTACATGGCCACGAAGGTGATGGCCAGCACCAGCGGGATGGTGATGCCGACCACGAGGCCGGGGCGCCAATCGAGCGAGAAGCGCCATGAGCCCGGCCTGAAGTGCAGCCCGAGGCTGACGAAGCTCACCGCCAGCACGATCACCACCGCTTCGATCAGCACGCCGACGAATTCGCCCACCGAGCGGGCCACCACCGTCGACTGGTTCTGGAACTGGTGCAGCTCGATGCCGACCGGCAGGTCGGCGCGCACGGCCTGCACGGCGACCTTCAGCGACTCGCCCAGGCGGATGATGTCGCCGCCCTTGGCCATCGAGATGCCCAGCGCGATGACCTCCCGGCCCTGGTGGTGCACCTTCACCTGCGGCGGGTCGATGGTGGCGCGCCGCACCGCGGCGATGTCGCCCAGCTTGATGTTGGCACCACCGCCGCGGATGGGGAAATTCTTCAACTCCTCGACCGAGTTGAATTGCCCGCCCACCCGCAGCTGCACGATATCGCTCGGGGAGTGGAAGCTGCCGGCCGATTCGACTGCGTTCTGCTGCCCGAGCTGGCCCAGCACCGCATTGAAGTCCAGGCCCAGCTGGGCCAGGCGCTTCTGCGAGATCTCGATGAAGATCTTTTCGTCCTGCGCGCCGAAGATCTCCACCTTGTTGACGTCCTTGACCTTCAGCAGGCGCTGGCGCACCCGGTCGGCCTGGTCCTTCAGCTCGGCGTAGCTGAAACCGTCGCTAGACAAGGCGTAGACCGAGCCGTAGACATCCCCGAACTCGTCGTTGAACAAGGGACCGACGACACCGGCCGGCAGGCCGGCGCGCATGTCGCCGATCTTCTTGCGCACCGAATACCAGATCTGCGGCACCTCCTTCGGCGGAGCCGAATCCTTGACCTGGAAGATGATCACCGTCTCGCCGGGCTTGGAATAGCTGCGGATCCTGTCGGCGTAGGGCACTTCCTGCAGGGTGCGCTCGAGCTTGTCGGTCACCTGCTCGGCGATCTGCTGCGCGGTGGCCCCCGGCCAGTAGGCGCGCACCACCATGGAACGGAAGGTGAACGGCGGGTCTTCGTCCTGCCCCAGCTGGAAGTACGCCGCCAGCCCCAGCAACAACAGCACCACCATCAGGTAGCGGGTGAGCGCGGGGTGGTCCAGGGCCCATTTCGACAGGTTGAAGGCCGGCGCCACGGGCGCCCCAGGCACGCCGCTCATCGCGCCGTCACCGGCGTGCCGGGGCCCTGGGCCAGCGGGCCCTGCGGCGCGGCGAGGAACTTGACCTTCTGTCCCGGGCTGAGCACGTGCACACCGGCGGTGACCACGATGTCGCCGGAAGCGAGGCCGCCGGTGATCACCGCGTCGTTGCCCTGCGCACCCGCAACCTTCACGGCCCGCGGCTTGACCGTCATGGCGCCCGGCTCGACCACCCAGACGCTGGTCTCGCCCTGTGACTCCCGCAGGGCGGAGAGCGGCAGCTTGGTCGCCCCGGACAAGCTCGGCAGCTGGGCCACCACGGTCGCCGTCTGCCCCAGGCCGAGTTGGCGGACGGCCTGGCCCGCGCCCATGTCGGCCTTGACCTGGAAGGTGCGGGTGACCGGGTCGGCGGCGGCGCCGACTTCGCGCAGGCTGACCGGCTGCGGCGCGCCGCTGTCGCCCCACAGGCGCACCGCCAGGCGGCCCGGCTCGGCCGCGATCGCCTTGATCGCGGCCAGCTTGTTTTCAGGCACCGCGAACACCACGTCGCGCGGGCCGTCCTGGGCCAGGCGCACCACGGGCGTTCCCGCGGCGACGACCATGCCGGGTTCGGCCTCGACGCTGGTGATGACGCCGTCGGCATCGGCCAGCAACGAGGCATAGGCCGCCTGGTTGCCCTGCACGTTCGACTGCGCCCGCGCCTGCTCGAACTGCGCGCGGGCCGATTTCAGCGCGGTCTCGCGGCGTTCGAGTTCGGCCGAGCTGATGAAGCCCTGGTCACGCAGCTCCTTGAAGCGCTTGAAGTCCGCCTGCGCCTGGTCCAGGTTGGCCTGGGCCGCCGAGAGACTGGCGCGGGCCGCCTCCTGGCCGAGTTTCAGGTCCTGCGGGTCGAGCTGGGCGAGCAGTTGCCCGGCCTTCACCTTGTCGCCTACATCGACCGCCCGGCGCACGATCTTGCCGCCGATGCGAAAACCCAGGCGCGATTCGGTCCGGGCCCGCACCTCGCCGGCGTATTCCTGGGTACCCGCGCTGTCGCTGCTGCTCACGGTGAGGGTGCGCACGGCGCGGACGGGCTCGGGCGGCGGCTCGGGCCGCGAACAGGCCGCGAGCAGCACGGCAGCGGCCAGGGACAACGACAAGGGGTGGCGCATGGGATTCCTCGGCAAACACGTTGCAGCAAACGGCGGGCGCGCCTACACCGGGCATGCCTGTCGACACAAATGACTGACCGGTCAGTAATGTAGGATGAGGTCACGGCGGTGTCAAACATCGAGGAACATTGCGCGCCGCGCCACGAGAAGAGTGCACGCTGCGGCGACAATGCGCTCCCATCCGCCGTCTCCCATGAGCATCGATCACTACGAAAACTTCCCCGTCGCCTCGGTGCTGTGCCCGCCCGCGCTGCGCCCCGCGATCACGGCCATCTACTGGTTCGCCCGCACCGCCGACGACTTGGCGGACGAAGGCGAGGCCACGCCGCAACAGCGCCTGCAGGACTTGCAGGCCTACGGTGCCGAGTTGCGGGCCGTGGCCGCCGGTGCCGCGCCCACGCCGCGCTGGGCCGGCGTGTTCACCCCGCTGCAGCGGATGATGAAGGCGCACGCCCTGCCTTTGTCTCTGCTCCAGGACCTTCTCAGCGCCTTCGAGCAGGACGTGACCCAGCAGCACTACCGCGACCGGGCCGAGCTGTTGTCCTACTGCCAGCGGTCGGCCAACCCCATTGGCCGCCTGCTGCTTCACCTGTACGGGCTGAACGAGCCCTTGCAGCTGCGGCAGTCGGACGACATCTGCACCGCGCTGCAACTCGCCAACTTCTGGCAGGACCTGAGCGTGGACTGCCCGCGCGGCCGGTTCTACGTGCCCGAGGCCGACGGCAGGCGCCACGGCGTGACGGTCGACGAGCTGCGGGCCG
This sequence comes from uncultured Rhizobacter sp., assembly GCA_966211755.1. Classification (GTDB taxonomy): domain Bacteria; phylum Pseudomonadota; class Gammaproteobacteria; order Burkholderiales; family Burkholderiaceae_C; genus Rhizobacter. The sequence continues at coordinate 9,771 of CBIHOH010000088.1, forward strand.
GCCGCGACAGCGCGGCCACCCGCGCCCTGGTGGCCGAGCTGGTCGACTGGACCCGCAGCCTGATGCAGCGCGGCATGCCCCTGGCGCACGCCCTGCCCGGACGTGCCGGCTGGGAGCTGCGCTTCGTGGTGCAAGGCGGGCTGCTCATCCTCGACAAGATCGCCGGCATGCGACATGCCACCCTCGCTGCCCGGCCGGTCGTGGGCTGGCATGATGGGCCCCGCCTCCTGTGGCGGGCCTTGCGCATGCGAGCCCCCGCCCCGGCCGACCTGCAGAATGCGCGCCCAGGACCCCTGAGCAATACGTCCAAGAAAAAGCCGCCAAGAGCGGCTCGAGCTTCTACTACGCCTTTCTCTTCCTGCCGCCGCCGCGCCGGGCGGCCATCACCGCCTTCTATGCCTTCTGCCGCGAGGTCGACGACGTGGTCGACGAGGTGCAGGACCCGAGCGTCGCCGCGACCAAGCTCGCCTGGTGGCAAAAGGAGGTGGCGGCCAGCTTCGGCGACGGTCCGGCCACCCACCCGGTGATGAAGGCGCTGATGCCCCACACGGCCAGCTACGGCATCCGCGCCGAGCACCTGATGGCGGTCATCGAGGGCTGCCGCATGGACCTCGAACAATCCCGCTACCTCGATTTCACCGGCCTCGCCCGCTACTGCCACTTGGTGGCCGGCGTGGTGGGCGAAGTGGCGGCCAGCATCTTCGGGCAGACCCGGCCCGAGACCACCGACTATGCCCACAAGCTCGGGCTGGCGATGCAGCTCACCAACATCATCCGCGACGTGGGCGACGATGCGCGCCGCGGCCGCATCTACCTGCCGGTGTCCGAGCTGCAGCAGTTCGATGTCAAGGCGCACGAGATCCTCAACCGGGTCGCGCCCTACGGCTACAGCGAGCGCTTCGTCGCCCTGATGCGCTTCCAGGCCGAACGGGCCCACCGCTGCTACGACGAGGCCTTCGCCCTGTTGCCCGAGGCCGACCGGCGGGCGCAGAAGCCCGGCCTGATGATGGCCAACATCTACCGCACCCTGCTGCGCGAGATCGAGGCGCAGAACTTCCGCGTGCTGCACCAGCGCACCTCGCTCACGCCGCTGCGCAAGCTGTGGATCGCGGCGCGGACGCAGTGGGCCGGCCGCTGATGGGCAGGCAGGTCGCCGTCATCGGGGCAGGTTGGGCGGGCCTCGCCGCCGCCGTGCACGCCACCCGCCTGGGGCACCAGGTCAGCTTGTTCGAGATGGCGTCCCGCCCCGGCGGACGGGCGCGCCAGGTCGAGAGCCAGGGCATGGCCTTCGACAATGGGCAGCACATCCTGATCGGCGCCTACGGCGAGACCCTCGAGCTGATGCGCTCGGTCGGCGTGGACGGCAAGCGCGCCCTGCTGCGCAGCCCGCTGCGGGTGTGCTATCCCGACGGCAGCGGCCTGCGGCTGGGGCGCGGCTCGCCCCTGCTCGCCTTCGGCCGCGCCGTGCTGCGCTACCCCGGCTGGAGGCCGGCCGCGAAGTGGGCGCTGCTGCAGACCGCCGCCCGCTGGGCGCTGCGCCGTTTCTCCTGCGCCCCGGGGCTGACCGTCGCCCAGCTGACCCGGCACCTGCCCGAGGTCGTGCGCCGCGAGCTGCTCGATCCGCTGTGCGTGGCCGCCCTCAACACGCCGGCACACGCAGCCAGCGCCCAGGTGTTCCTGCGCGTGCTGCGGGACGCCTTGCTGAGCGGCCCGGGTTCGGCCGATCTGCTGCTGCCGCGCTGGCGGCTGAGCGCCTTGTGGCCCGAGCCGGCCCTGCAATGGCTGACTGCACGTGGCGCCACCGCGCGCCTGTCCTGCCGGGTCCAGCAGCTCGAGCGCGACGGCCCGCGCTGGCTCGTGGACGGCCAGGCCTTCGACGGCGTGGTCCTGGCATGCACCGCGCTCGAAGCCGCGCGGCTGGCCGAAGCGCACGCCCCCGACTGGGCCGCGCTCGCCCGCGGGCTGCGCTACGAGCCGATCGTCACCGTCTATGCCCACAGCCCCGACACCCGCCTGCCCGAGCCGATGCTGGCCTTGCACAGCGATCCCGGCTCGCCCGCCCAGTTCGTCTTCGACCTGGGCGAGATCAGCGGCATGGAGGGGGTGCTGGCGTTCGTGATCAGCGGCGCCGCCGCCTGGGTCGAAAAAGGCAGCGATGCCACCATCGCCGCCACCCTCAACCAAGGCCAGCGCGCCCTGGCCCGCCATCTCGCCTCGCCCCTGGTGGGGCTGCGGGCCTTGACCGAAAAACGCGCCACCTTCCTCTGCACGCCCGGGCTGCGGCGCCCGGCGACCGCCCTGCTGCCCGGCCTGGTGGCGGCGGGCGACTACATCGACGGCCCCTACCCCGCCACGCTGGAGGGGGCCACCCGCTCGGGCCGGGCCGCGGCGCAGCAGCTGTTTCACATCGACTGAGACGCCTGTTGCGAGAAGCGGACGGGAGAATTTCGCGATGCAAAATCATCCCGAATTGGGTGAAAATGGAGGCATGAAAAGCAAAGAGGACCAGAAACCAGCCATCCAGGTGCTCGAACGCATGTTCGCGCTGCTCGACCTGCTGGCCTCTCACCAGGACCCCGTCTCGCTGAAGGTCATCAGCGAACAGACCGGCCTGCATCCTTCGACCGCCCACCGCATCCTCAACGATCTCACCGTCGGCCGGTATGTCGACCGTCCCGAGGCCGGGAGCTACCGGCTCGGCATGCGGCTGCTGGAGCTGGGCAACCTGGTCAAGGCGCGGTTGGACGTGCGCGACGCCGCACTCGGCCCGATGCGCGAGCTGCACAAGCTCACCCACCAGCCGGTCAACCTGTCCATGCGCCAGGGCGACGAGATCGTCTACATCGAGCGCACCTACAGCGAACGTTCGGGCATGCAGGTGGTGCGGGCCGTCGGTGGCCGCGCCCCGCTGCACCTGACCTCGGTGGGCAAGCTCTTCCTGGCCCACGACGATCCGCAGCGCGTGCGTGCCTATGCCACGCGGACGGGGCTGGCCGGGCACACGCGCAACAGCATCACCGACGTGAACACGCTCGAACGCGAGCTGTCCAAGGTACTGCAGTACGGCACGGCGCGCGACGACGAAGAGCTGGAGCTGGGCGTGCGCTGCATGGCGGCCGCCATCCTCGACGACCAGGGCAAGCTGGTCGCGGGCCTGTCGATCTCGGCGCCGGCCGACCGGCTGGAGGACAGCTGGCTGGAACGCCTGAAATCCACCGCGGCGCAGATTTCAGCAGCCCTGGGCCACCGCAAATAAGGCCTGCGAGCCCCCTCGCATCACCGGACCGGCCCCCTTCAGGCTTGCAGGCCGCGGGATACCCGCGGAAAACGGCGCGCCAGGAATGGCAAAAGCCCGGCGAGCCGGGCTTTGCGGTGGAAGCGGATGAGCCAGCAGCGGATCACGACCGCAGCTTGGTCGCCACCGCGGACGGCATGGCCGGGATCACCGACTCGCTGACCCACTTGCGCACGCGCTCGGCGTCCCCGATGCGCGAATACCGGCCGGCGGAATCGAGGAACACCATGATCAGCTTGCGGCCGGTGATGTTGGCCTGCATCACCAGGCAGCGGCCCGCCTCGGCGATGTAGCCGGTCTTTTGCAGGCCGATCTCCCACTCGGGGTTGCGCACCAGGCCGTTGGTGTTGCGGAACTGCAGCTGCTTTTCACCCACGGCCACCTGGTATTCGTGCGAGGTGGAAAGCTCGCGGATGATCTGGTGCGTATAGGCGGCGTTGACCAGGGTGGCCAGGTCGCGTGCGCTCGACTGGTTGTTGCTCGACAGGCCGGTCGGCTCGACATAGCGGGTGTCGGCCATGCCGAGTTCGCGCGCCTTCTGGTTCATGGCCGCCACGAAGGCCGGCAGCCCGCCGGGATAGTGGCGGCCGAGGGCATGGGCGGCCCGGTTTTCGGATGACATCAAGGCCAGGTGCAGCATTTCGAAGCGGGTCAGCTGGGTGCCGACCATCAGGCGCGAGCTGCTGCCCTTTTCGGTGTCGACATCGGCCTGGCTGACCTCGATGAGTTCGTCCAGCGGCAGGCCGGCCTCGGTGACCACCAAGGCGGTCATCAGCTTGGTGAGCGAAGCGATGGGCAGCACCGCCTGCGAGTTCTTGCTGAACAGCACTTCGTTCGTTTCCTGGTCCAGGACCAGGGCGACGCTGGATTTGAGTTCCAGCGGGTCAACCGTGCTGTGCAGGCCGAACACCTGGCCGAACGAAGGCCGAGGCGGCGCGACGCGGACGGCAGCGACGCGGGCACGCAGCTTCACCTGCCGGGCGGGACGCACATGCGGCTTGCCGCCGTGGGCGCTGGCACGGGCCGCGGCGACGTGCTTGGTCTTGACCGGTTTGCCCTTGCCCGCGGCAGCACCGGCCGCCAGCGGGAGGGCGAGCGCCAGCAGCGCGGTGGCCAGGCCGCGGAGCACCCTGGAAACTGATTTTTGCGTCAATCGCTGCACGACAACCCTTTCACGCTCGGTAGCCGAGTTTAGGACACGAAAAAAAAGCACGCAAGATCAAAAACTTACGTGCTCTTTCTCAAGTCCGCCATGAATCGGCCGGACCGTGAGATGGGTCACCCTTGGGCGGACACGCGCTCGTTTTTGCTATGCAACTTGTTCAAGGCTGCGAGGTAGGCCTTGGCCGATGCGACCACGATGTCCGGGTCGGCGCCGACGCCATTGACCACCCTGCCGCCCAGTTGAAGGCGGACAGTCACTTCGCCCTGTGATTCTGTGCTTCCCGACGTGATGGCATTGACCGAATAGAGCAACATTTCCGCGCCAGATTCCACCTGCGACTCGATGGCCTTCAGGCTGGCGTCGACCGGGCCGTTGCCCTCGCTCTCGGTGTGGTACTCGACGCCGCCGGCGGAGAAGGTGACCTTGGCGAACGGACGCTCGCCGGTCTCGGAACGCTGCGACAGCGACAGCAGCCGGTAATGCTCCTGCTCGGCCGTGACCGATTCGTCCATCACCAGCGCGACGATGTCCTCGTCGAAGATCTCGCTCTTGCGGTCGGCCAGTTCCTTGAACTTGGCGAAGGCGGCGTTGACCTCGCTCTCGGAGTCGAGCTCGACGCCCAGGTCGGTCAGGCGCTGCTTGAAGGCGTTGCGGCCCGACAGCTTGCCCAGCACGATCTTGTTGGTCGCCCAGCCCACGTCCTCGGCACGCATGATCTCGTAGGTGTCGCGGGCCTTGAGCACGCCGTCCTGGTGGATGCCCGAGGCATGGGCGAACGCGTTGGCGCCCACCACCGCCTTGTTGGGCTGCACCACGAAACCGGTGGTCTGCGACACCAGGCGCGAGGCCGGCACGATCTGCGACACGTCGATCCCCAGCTCCAGCTTGAAGTAGTCGCGGCGCGTGCGCACCGCCATGACCACTTCCTCGAGCGCGCAGTTGCCGGCGCGTTCGCCCAGGCCGTTGATGGTGCACTCGATCTGGCGCGCGCCGCCGATCTGCACGCCGGCCAGCGAGTTGGCCACCGCCATGCCGAGGTCGTTGTGGCAGTGCACCGACCACACCGCCTTGTCCGAATTCGGGATGCGCGTGCGCAGGTCGAGGATGAACTTGCCGTACAGCTCGGGCACGGCGTAGCCCACGGTGTCGGGGATGTTGATGGTGGTCGCGCCCTCGGCGATCACCGCCTCCAGCACCCGGCACAGGAAGTCGGGGTCGGAGCGGTAGCCGTCCTCGGGCGAGAACTCGACGTCGCCGCTGACCTGGCGCGCGAAACGCACCGCCTGGCGCGCCTGCTCGTACACCTCGTCGGGCGTCATGCGCAGCTTCTTCTCCATGTGCAGGGCGCTGGTGGCCAGGAACAGGTGGATGCGGGTGGAGGCGCCGCCCTGCAAGGCCTCGGCCGCGCGCGAGATGTCGCGGTCATTGGCGCGCGCCAGCGAACACACGGTGCTGTCCTTGATGGCATTGGCGATCGCCTTGACGGCTTCGAAGTCGCCGTTAGAGGCGGCGGCAAACCCGGCTTCGATCACGTCGACCTTCAGCCGCTCGAGCTGGCGTGCGATGCGCAGCTTCTCGTCCTTGGTCATGGAGGCGCCGGGAGACTGCTCTCCGTCGCGCAAGGTGGTGTCGAAAATGATGAGCTTGTCGGCCATGATGCAAATCCTGGGGTGCTTGACGTATGTTGCTGACGGGGCGGATCTTAGGCGACTTGGGCGCTCGACGCTGCCGCGGCGGGGCGCCGCAGCCGCAGCGCCCGGGCGAGGCCGGAGACGATGGCCTTGAGCGAGGCGCAGACGATGTTGGCATCGATGCCGACGCCGAACACGCTCACCGCCTCGCCGACGCGCAATTCGAGGAAGGCCGCCGCCTGGGCGCCGGCGCCGCTGCCGATGGCGTGCTCATGGTAATCGAGCACGCGCACCTGCCAGCCCTGGGCGTTGAGGCCGGCCACGAAGGCCTCGATGGGGCCTGCCCCCGCGCCCTCGACCTGCAACGTGCGGCCGTCCAGCTGCACGCTGGCCGCCAGCCGCACCTGCCCGCCGGGTCCGTCACTCTGCGCCGGGCGCGACACCGGTTCGCTGTCCAGCCCGTACTCGCGTCCGAAGATGGCCCAGATGTCGGCCGCCGAGAGTTCCTTGCCGGCGTCGTCCATCACGGCCTGCACCACCTGGCTGAACTCGATCTGCAGGCGGCGCGGCAACTCGACGCCGTATTCGGTCTCGAGCAGGTAGGCGATGCCGCCCTTGCCCGACTGGCTGTTGACGCGGATCACCGCGTCGTAGCTGCGCCCGAGGTCCTTCGGGTCGACCGGCAGGTAGGGCATGTCCCAGAAGTCGCCGTCGCGGCGGGCGGCGAAGGCCTTCCTGATGGCATCCTGGTGCGAGCCCGAGAACGAGGTGTAGACCAGGTCGCCCACGTAGGGATGGCGTGGGTGCACCGGCAACTGGTTGCAGTGCTCGACGCAGCGGCGCACCTCGTCGATGTCGGAGAAATCGAGGCCCGGCGCCACGCCCTGGGTGTACAGGTTCAGCGCCACGTTGACGAGGTCGAGGTTGCCGGTGCGCTCGCCGTTGCCGAACAGGCAGCCTTCGAGGCGGTCGGCCCCCGCCATCAGGGCCAGCTCGGCGGTGGCGGTGCCGGTGCCGCGGTCGTTGTGCGGATGCACCGAGAGCAGCACGCTGTCGCGCCGCTCGATGTGGCGGTGCATCCACTCGATCATGTCGGCGAACACGTTCGGCGTCGAGCGCTCGATGGTCGTGGGCAGGTTGATGATGCACTTGCGCTCGGGCGTGGCGCCCCAGGCGGCGGTCACCGCGTCGACCACCCGCTTGGAAAACTCCAGCTCGGTGTCCGAGAAGGTCTCGGGCGAGTACTGGAACTGCCAGTCGGTGCCGGGCTGCGCCGCGGCCAGCTGCTTGACCAGCCGGGTGTGCGAGGTCGCGAGCTCGATCACGCCCTCCTCGTCCAGCCCGAGCACGACCCGCCGCATGATGGGCGCGGTGGCGTTGTACAAATGGACGATGGCTCGGCGCGCGCCCACCAGGGACTCGAAGGTACGGCGGATCAACGGCTCGCGCGCCTGGGTCATGACCTGGATGGTCACATCCTCGGGGATCAGATCCTCGTCGATCAGGCGGCGCAGGAAATCGAACTCGATCTGCGAGGCGGCGGGAAAGCCGACCTCGATCTCCTTGAAACCCACCTTGACCAGCATCTTGAACAAGCGCAGCTTGCGCTCGATGTCCATCGGCTCGATCAGCGCCTGGTTGCCGTCGCGCAAGTCGGTGCTGAGCCAGATCGGCGGGCGGGTGAGCACGGCATCGGGCCAGCGCCGGTCGGCCAGGCGGATGGGGGCGAAGGGACGGTACTTGAACTGCGGTTGCTTCAACATGGAGAGCTCCTGTGAATGAGTCATGTGACAACCAGCCAATCAGACGTCCAGAAAACAAAAAGGCCCGATGCTGGTTGCATACGGGCCGATGGGACGAAAACGATGGACGTGAACGATCAGCGAGCCCGTGGTACCCCTGCTAGGCCTAGCGCGATCGCGAAAGAGAACGTCATGGTTCGAATATAACACGCCGCGCTCAGCGGTGCAGGCCTTCTTCGTCGGGCTCGTCCATCGAGGTAGCGATCACGCTCACCGGGCGGCCCTTGATGCGCTTCCAGACGTACACCCCGTAGCCCGACAGGCCGTAGACGCAGAACACCAGGAACAGCACCAGCGGCGGGTGGTAGGTGATGAGCGCCATGGCCAGGGCGATGGCGACGGTGACGATGAAGGGCACCGAGTGCTTGAAGCTGACGTCCTTGAAGCTGTAGAAGGGCACGTTGGTGACCATCGTCAGCCCCGCATACAAGGTGAAGGCGAACGCCATCCAGGCCAGCCAGGGATCGAGCGCGCCGTCGCGGCCACCCTTGTAGCCCAGGTCGTCCATCAGCCAGATGAATCCGATGACCAGCGCGGCGGCTGCCGGGCTGGGCAGGCCCTGGAAGAAGCGTTTGTCGACCACCGTCAGGTTGGTGTTGAAGCGGGCCAGGCGCAGCGCGGCGCAGGCGCAGTAGACGAAGGCGGCCAGCCAGCCCAGCTTGTTCAGCGGCGTCAGCGCCCATTCGTAGACGATCAGCGCCGGGGCGGCGCCGAAGGAGACCATGTCGGACAGGCTGTCCATCTGTTCGCCGAAGGTGCTCTGGGTGTTGGTCATGCGGGCGACCCGGCCGTCCAGGCTGTCGAGCACCATGGCGCAGAAGACACCGATCGCGGCCTGCTCGAAACGACCGTTCATGGCCATCACCACCGCATAGAAGCCCCCGAACAGCGCGGCCAGCGTGAACAGGTTCGGCAGGATGTAGATGCCTTTGCGGCGCGGGCGGGCCGGCCCATTGTCGGGCTCGGTGACTGGTTGCTCGCCGTCGTGCATGTGGGTCGTGTCCCGTGTAGGTGTGATGTGAACCGCCGAGGATACCGCAGCGGACATGGAAAAAGCCGCAAGGTCGCCCCTGCGGCTTCGGTCAGCCGGGTGAACGGACTGTCAGTTCTTGCTTTGGTCGACCAGGCGGTTCTTCTTGATCCAAGGCATCATGGCGCGCAGCTTCTCGCCGACCTGCTCGATCGGGTGCTCGGCGGTCAGGCGGCGGCGCGACAGCAGGGTCGGCGCGCCAGCCTTGTTCTCGAGGATGAAGCTCTTGGCGTATTCGCCGGTCTGGATGTCCTTCAGGCACTGGCGCATCGCGTCCTTGGTGGCTTCGGTGACCACGCGAGGACCGGTGACGTACTCGCCGTACTCGGCGTTGTTGGAGATCGAGTAGTTCATGTTGGCGATGCCGCCTTCATAGATCAGGTCGAC
>CBIHOH010000089.1:0-18479 GCA_966211755.1 uncultured Rhizobacter sp.
TGCGCTCGTGGTCGAAGTGGGTGATCTTCTCGCGCAGGATGAAGTCTTCCAGCAGGGTGGGCCCGCGCAGCCCGGCCTTGAGCGAGTTCTGGTTGTCCCCGACAGGCACGCCCTGGTTGGTGGTGAGGATGCGCCCGGAGGAATCGACGCGCACGCGGTCCAGCGCCGCGTTGGTCGGGTTCAGGCCCGGGCGCGGCACGCCCTCGCCCAGCTTCGGCGAGGAGGTGTCCTCGGTGACGGTGCTGGCCGTGGCGCTCTCGTCCAGCGGCTCGACCGGCCTGCCCGCGGGCGGCCGATGGGCATTGGCCAGCCCATGTTCGCCCGCCTTCAGCGGATTGGCCGGCATCGCCTCGGCCAGGGCCTGGGTGCCGGCCATCTTGCGCGCCAGACGCGCCTGCGCATCGGTGTCGAAACGAGCGGCATCGGCCGGGCTCAGCCTGGTGGTGGACGGCCCGGACACGCTGCCGAGCACGCTGCCCACGGACTCCATCGGAACCGATGGAACGGGTTTGCCGGAAGCGGCGGAAGGAGAAGCGGGTTTGCGCGAGGCCATGAAACTCCTTGGCAGAAAAAAGGAAGTGGATCGGACGTCCGGACGACGCAGCCTCTTGCGGCAAGTCCCGTGCCCGGCCTCCCAAGGCTGCGGCACGCGGCTTGCTGTTTTGCCGGGCGGCAGTTTCCGAGAAAGGACACGAATCCATGGATCCACTGGTTGTGGTGCCCGGCGGCGCCGGTTTCCTCGGCAGCCACCTGTGCGACCGGCTGCTGGAGAGAGGCCACCGCGTGCGCGCGCTCGACGACTTGTCGACGGGAGACCTGCGCAACGTGGCCCACCTCGAGCGCCATCCCGATTTCGAGCTGACCCGCCACGACATCACCCTCGAACTGCCCGAGGACCTCTACGGCATCGCCCGCATCTTCAACCTGGCCAGTCCGGCCAGCCCGGCCTACTACCAGGGCGTGCCGGTGCAGACCACGCTCACCAGCGCTTTGGGCATCTGGCGCCTGCTCGAGCTGGCGCAGCACACCGGCGCGCGGCTGCTGCAGGCCTCCACCAGCGAGGTCTACGGCGACCCGCAGGTGCATCCGCAGAGCGAAAGCTATGCGGGGCATGTCGACCCGGTCGGCCCGCGCTCCTGCTACGACGAGGGCAAGCGCTGCGCGGAGGCCCTGTGCTTCGCCTACCACCGCGAACGCCACGTGCAGGTCCGCGTCGCGCGGCTGTTCAACACCTACGGCCCCCGGCTGCGCCCCGGCGACGGCCGCGTGGTCAGCAACTTCATCACCCAGGCCCTGCGCGGCGACGCGCTCACCATCTACGGGGACGGCCAGCAGACACGCAGCTTCTGCTACGTGGACGACACGATCGAGGGCCTGCTGCGCATGATGGAAGCCGACACCGAGGGCCCGCTCAACATCGGCAACCCGACCGAACACACCGTGCTCGAGCTGGCCGAACTGGTGCTGCGGCTCACCGGAAGCCGCTCGACCCTGGTCAGCCGCCCGCTGCCGCCCGACGACCCGCAGCGGCGCCGTCCCGACATCGCGCGCGCGCGCCAGCAACTGCACTGGGAGCCGCAGGTGGGCCTGGAGGACGGCCTGCGCCGCACCATCGAGTACTTCCGCCGCGAGATGGCGGCTTGAGGCCGCTCAACCGGCGACCTCGCGGAAGACGTCCAGCCAGTCCTTCTTGAACCGTTCGATATGGAAACGCGACATCGCGGTGCGCCGGCCGGCCTCGCCCAGGCGGCGTGCCTCGGCCGGGTCGTCGAGCAGCCGGCGCATGCCGTCCACGAGCCGGTCGACCCGGGTGTCCGCCAGCCCGTTCTCGCCCGAGCGGATGACCGTGGCCAGTTCGGTCGTGGCCAGCCCGACCACCGGCACCCCGACCATCATGGCCTCGATCAAGGCCAGCCCGAGGCTGGTGTAGCGGATCGGGTTGAAGAAGAAGCGGTGGGTGGCCAGGCGCCGCGGCAGGTCGGCACTGGGGATCTCGCCCTCGCCTCCGGAGCGCTCGCTGCCCATGCCCACCAGGCACAAGGGCACCTGCTGCGCCACCTTGCGGAAGATGTCGTGCCCGAGGCGGCGTCCACGCCGCTCGATGTGGTTCACCACCACGATGCCGCTGCGGCGCTCGCCGGTGTAGTGGGCCTGCGCCAGCGGCTTCACGCCGTGTTCGACGATGCGCGTGGGGATGCCCCCCGCATCCCACATCAGCGCATTGAAGCCGGTCACATGGACCAGCAGCACCTCGGGATCGTCCACCCAGTGCAGCGTGTTGGTGGGGTGCTCCTGCGGCGGATCGTGTTCGAGGTAGATGCGCGGCAGGCGGCGCTGCGCGCGGCTCAGCAGGCGATGCTGCTCTTCGTCCCAGGCCGGCCGGTGCTGGAACAGCAGCACGTCGAAGGACATCTTGCCGACCGCATCGACATGGGCCTCGTACACGTTGTCGCCCCAGGGCAGCGTGCCGCTGCGGCCGCCGTGGTTGGGCGAGCGGGCGCTGTCGGTGACCAGGAAGAAGTCGTGCGGCACCTGGGTCAGGTTGTAGAGGTAGTTGCCGTGCACATGCCAGGTCAGGATGCGCAGCCGGCGCTGGGCCGGCGCCAGGTTGAGTGTGTTCATCGCGGATCTCTCAAGGACACGAAGGGCCGCTCCCGGGTTTCCTCGACCCCCTCGGGGGCTGACGCGTCGCGGCAGGTTCGGGAGCACTCAGAGGAACAGCACACGGAAATGCCAGGCACCGGCAAGCCGCCAGTAGACCGACAGGAAGGGAATCAGCACCGAGGTGAGCAGCATCTCGGCCACGTGGGCCGGCGCGCGGGTGGTGTCGCGCAGGCGCCGCGCCGTCAGCTGCAGCATCAGGCCCCCGGCCAGCAGGGCGCAGGCGGCGGCCGCCCCGCCTGCCCCGGCCAGCGCCAGCAGCGGCGCGGCCAGGGTCGACACCACGATGAGGTAGTAGCTCCAAGGCGGGACGCGGCGGATGCGCTCGCGGTACAGGCGCGGATGTTTCTTGTAGAGCAAGGCATCGAAGAAGGTGTTGCGCTGCTGGCGCAGTGACACGCCCCAGCGCTCGGCCCGCACCGGATGGACCACCACGGCCTCGTCGCAGCGCCCGACCGGGCCCACGTCGCGCATCAGCCTGAACTGCAGGTCGGAATCCTCGCGCCAGGCCCGGGTGAAACGTTCGTCGAAGCCGCCTATGCGGGCCAGGGCGCTGCGGCGCACGAAGGCATTCGCGGTGACGAACTCGGCCGACTGCAGGCCCTCGGTCATGCGGTGATGGTCGGTCGGCCGCGCCTCGGCCGGGGGCGGCACCTCCACCCGGCCGCACAAGGCCGACCAGCCGTCGTGCAGCAGCAGCGCCCGCTCGCCCTGCGCCAGCCAGTCGGGCCGGGGCACGGTGTCATCGTCGGTGAAGGCGATGAGCTCGCCTTGCGCCGATCGCCAGCCGGCGTTGCGTGCCGAGGCCGGACCATGGCCGGACAGCGCACGCAGGTAGCGCACGGCCGGCGCCTCGGGCGGCGCGCTGCGCGACAGGCCGTACACCAGCTCGCGGGTGATGTTGTCGCGGCCATCGTCGACGACGATGATCTCGTACGCCCGCCAGGGGAAGGTCTGGCCCAGCAAGGCGGCGACGCAGCGCCTCAGCAGCGCCGGCCGCCGGAAGGTGGGCACGACCACCGACAGGCGCGGCATCATGGGGCGGGCCGACCGCCGTCGCCGGTCTTCTCGATCAGGAAGGAGCCGATCACCAAGGCGTCCAGCGGGGTGCTGAAGAACGCGTCGAGCGCATCCCGCGGCGTGCAGACGATGGGCTCGCCACGCACGTTGAAGGACGTGTTGACCAGCACCGGCACCCCCGTCAGCCGGCCGAAGGCGCCGAGCAGGGCATGGAAGCGCGGGTGCAGCCGCGGATCGACGGTCTGCACGCGCGCGGTGCGGTCGATGTGACAGGCCGCGGGAATGCGCTGGTCGCGCCCCGGCACGACGTCGTAGACGAACAACATGAAGGGCGAGGCGCCGCCGTTGGCGTCGGGCGGGGCGAACCAGTGGCCGAGCTCCTCCACCGGCACCGAGGGCGCCACGGGGCGGAAATCCTCACGGTCCTTGAGTTCGTTCAGGCGCGCCTGCATGCCGGGCTGGAGAGGCGAAGCGAGGATGGAGCGGGACCCCAGCGCGCGCGGGCCGAACTCCATGCGGCCCTGGAACCAGCCGACGATCTTGTCGGCGGCCAGCAAGGCCGCGGTCTCGCCGGCGATGTCGTCCAGCCTGCGGTAGGACAGCTTCGACCGGCGCAGCAGGGATTCGATCTGTTCGTCGGCATAGGCGGGCCCGAGGCAGGCATGGGTCATCTCCCAGCATCGCCCGGCCAGCGGCCGCTCGGCCGAGGCCGGGGCGGTCAGCGCCGCCGGTGCCGGCCCGGCACGCTCGCGCGCGTCGACCCACAGCGCCGCACCGAGCGCGGTGCCCGCGTCGCCGGCGGCCGGCTGCACCCAGATGGCGTCGAAGATGCCGCTGTCGCGCAGGCGCGAATTCATCACGCAGTTCAGGGCCACGCCGCCGGCCATGGCGAGGCAGCGCTGCGCGCTGACCTCGCGCAACCAGGCGGCCAGCTGCAGCACCGTGTCCTCGAGCACGTCCTGCAGGGACGCGGCCAGGTCGAGGTGGTGCTCCTCCATGGGGGCGCCGGGGGCGCGTGCCGGCCCGAACAGCCCCGGGAGGTCGATCGGCTTCAGCCTGAAGCGGCCCTTCGGCAGCAGCTCGAGGTGGGCGCGCAGGGTGTCGCGGAAATGCGGGGTGCCCAGCGCCGCCAGGGCCATCACCTTGTACTCGTCGCTCGAGTGCAGGAACCCGAGATGCGTCGTGACCTGCTCGTACAGCAGGCCGAGCGAATGCGGCATCTCGACCGCGCCCAGCGGCTCGTAGCGCCCCTCGCGATAGACCCCGTACGTGGTCGTGGCGCGCTCGCCGCGGCCGTCCAGGGTCATCACCGCGCAGTGGGGGAAAGGCGAGGCGAGGAAGGCGCTCGCCTGGTGCGCGGTATGGTGGTTGACGAAGTGCCAGCGGTAGGGCTCGTTGCCGGGGCAGATGCCGCCCAGGCGCTTGCGCAGGTGATGGGGGGCGCCGTCGGCCAGCTGCCTCGGCGCGTTCAGCGTGTAGGCGAGGAACAGCGGGTCCCAGGGGTTGCGCCAGGGCCCGGGGTCTCGCGTCGACGCCTGCAGCGGCAGGCTGATGGTGTCCGCCTCGAGTGCCGCGTCGCCGGCGAACGCGGCCGGATCGAAGCTGTAGGCCACGTGGTCGACGTCGCGCAGACTGATGTTCACCTGGGCGAGACAGGCGTCGATGGCGTGAAAGGGCAGCTCCCAGGCCGAGAACGGCACCGGCCGCTTGGCGTGGCGGATGCGGGTGAAACGTTCCTCTTCGGCCGCGGCCACGGTCACGCCGTCGATCACCAGCGCCGCGGCGGAGTCGTGGAAGGCGGCATTCAGTCCGAGCGTGATCATCGGATGTCGTCGGCCGAGGCCGCGGAGGGACGCTCGAGCGGAACGTCGCGCGACGACGGCCAGCGCGGGCTGGCCACGTTCGAGCCGCCGAGCGGGACGGCCGGGCCCTCGCGCCGCAGGCCGAGCCCGGAGGCCCCGCCCGCCGCGGTTCTCGCCTTGCGCATCTTCCCGTAGCTGCGGTAGGCCATGACGGCCAGGGCGGAGAGACTGATGAGTTGACGCAGTCGCATGATGGTTTCTCCTTGGAACGAAGGCTGGTGGATCGCCTCCAGGCGCCGGTCTGGCAAGCCGCATTCCCATCGGCTGCGGGCCCCGGGGTCAACGCGCGGTGCTGGCACGCACATCGGCCTTCAGGGCCGAGGCCATGTAGCGCAGCGCGGCCTGCCCGGCCTCGGGCGTCTCGGCGGCGCTGCAGTCGCCGGGCACCCACAGCTTGTAGCCGTGCAGGAAGGCGTCCATCGCCGTCATCTGCACGCACAGGTCGGTCGCCAGCCCGGCGAGCACGATCTCGCGCACCTCCATCTGGCCCAGCAGCAGGTCGAGCGGGGTGCTGAAGAAGGCGGAGTGGCGCGGCTTGAGCAGGGCCAGGTCGCGCCGGCGCGGGGCGAGCAGCCGCGACATCTCGCCGGCCTCGCCCTGCAAGGCCTGGCAGCGGGCCAGGGTCTGCTTGAAATCGGAGCGCCACACGCCGTAGTTGTCGTTGGCGTAGATGACGGGCACCTGCGCGCCGAGGCGGCGGCGCAGGCCGAGGGTGGCCTTGGCCGCACGCAGCGCCGCCGGGGCCAGCTCGCTGCCGCCGGGAAAGTCGAGGGGATTGATGAAATCCACCAGCACCAGCGCCTGGGGGCTCTTGGGCAGCGCGGTGTCGCCGGCGCCGGCGCGTGTCGGCGGACGACGGGGCGGCCGCGCCTTCATGGCCAGGAGGATTCGCGCATCGGCAGCACCATCACCTCCGGGATGACGGTCTCCTCGGGCTGCAGCAGGACGAAGCGGACCGCGCGGGCGACGTTCACCGGGTCTTGCAGCAAGCCCGTGTCGATGTCGGGGAAGCGCTCGAGCAGGAAGGGCGTGCGCATGCCGCCGGCCACCACCGCCGACACCTTGATGCCCTGGCTCCTGAGCTCGGCGTGCAAGGCATGCGACAGGCCCAGCAGCCCCCACTTCGTGGCGTGGTAGGCGGCCGCGTTGGGCCAGGCGCGCTTGGAGGCGGTGGAGGTGATGTTGACGATGTGCCCGCCGCCGCGCCGCCCGACCCGCGGCCCCATGGCCTCGGCCGCATGCTTGGCCATGAAGAACGGGCCGTTGAGGTTGGTGCGCACGATGCGCTCCCATTCGGCACCCGAGAGTTCGCCGATGGGCAGGGTGACGTCGATGGCCGCGTTGTTGACGACCGCGTCGAGCCGGCCGAACTGCTCGCGCACCTGGCCCACCACACGCTCGACCTGGCGCTCGTCGCCGACGTCGAGCGCCAGGGCGCTGGCCTTCAGGCCCTGCCCCGCCAGCCGGTCGACGCAAGCCTGGGCGCGCTCGAGCGCCACATCGGCGAGGACGAGGTGCGCCCCCTCGGCCGCCAGCACCTGCGCGATCGCCGCGCCCAGCCCGCGCGAACCGCCGGTCACGATGATGGCCTGTCCGTCCAGCGCGCCGCCCGTCGGTGGCGGGACCCTGCCCTGCGGGTCGGTCGGGCTCGATGCGCTCGTTGTGTCCATGCGGTGATCCTTGTCGAGAGGCGGCCGCCACCGGCCGTGTACCGGCAGGAAGGCAATCGACATGCCTTTCCCCGGCCGTGCGAGGCAGGCCGTCGATCAATGGCCGGCGCGGGCGGTCGGCAGCCCGGCCCGGGTGTCGGCCGCATGGCGCTGCTTGGCCAGCGCGCGCAGGTTGGCCGCGATGCAGGTGGCGAAGGCCTCGTCGAAACAGGCTTCGGCGCCGCTGACGGCCACCACGATGCCGTCCAGGTGCACGCTGCCCCACAACAGGCTGTCGCCCTCGCGCAGGCCATGGGGCCGCGACTGCTGCAGCAGGTGGCTGTCGGCCCCCGCTTCCCAGCTCAGCCGGGCCTTGGCCCGGGCAAAGCCCGCGTAGTCGGCATCCCAGCGGCGGCAGTCGCCGATGGCATGTTCGAACAGCACCGCCTCGCCGAAGGCGGCCGGCCCGCCCGGCCGCAGGGCCGGATCCATGACGACGATGTAGAGAAAGCCGCTGCCGCAGATCGCGGGGTCCCGCATCGCCGCCTCGATCATGGGCAGTGCCAGCTCGACGGCCTGGGCGGCGGCCTCGGCATTGGCGTAGCAGCTGCGTTGCGTGGAGAGGGTAGGCGACATCATGGAGCTCCTCCGGAAGTGGTGGATGGTTCGGGCGGCCCGGCGCGGCCCGCGAGCCGGCCCAGCGCGGCCACCAGTTCGCCGGCGTCCACCGGCTTGCCCAGGTGCAGCTGGAAGCCGGCGGCCAGCGCCCGGTCGCGGTCGCCGGGCTGCGCCAGCCCGGACAGCGCGAGTGCGCACACCCGGTGTGGCGCCGAGGTGGCGCGCGCGTCCTCGATCTGCCTCAGCCGGCCGATCAGCTCGAAGCCGTCAAGCTCGCCGAGCAGCAGGTCGCACACCAGCAGGCGGGGCCAGAGGCTGGCCGGATGCGAACGCAGCCAGGCCAGGGCCTGCGGGCCGCCCCCGAAGGGCATGACCCGCGCGCCCTCGCCCTCGAGCAGCAACTGGAGTGTCTCGAGGGCGTCGGGGTTGTCCTCGACCACCATCACCGCCAGGCCGGCCAGCGGCGGCACGGGCCCGGGCACAGCCGGGTCCGGGCCCTCGCCGGGCAAGGCCTTGACGGCACGCAGCGGCAGTTCGATCACGCAGCGCATGCCGCGGCCGGCGGATGGCGGCTCGACCTCGAAGCTGCCGCCCTGCGCCTCGATCGCCGAGCGCAGCGCCAGCGGATCGAACGGGGGGCCCTCCTCCTGGTCCTCAGCGGCCTCGGGCGCCGGGCCCGCACCGGCCGCGCGCGCATCCGTCACGCTCAGGCGGGCGTTGGGCCCGTGCCTGTCCAGCGTCCAGGTGATGCGCCCTCCCCTCGGGGTCGAGCGGATGGCCCACAGGCTGAGTTCGCGCAAGGCCTGGCCGACGGCGCCCGGGTCGACCACCACGCTGCCGCTTTCCAGGTCGATGTCGGTGCCGAGCCGGATGCGGTGGGCGTCGAACAGCGGACGCAACCCGTCCACCGCTTCGGCCAGCAAGGCCGCCAGGTGGACCGGCCGTTTCGCCATCCGGTCCTCCAGGTGCGCCACCTGCTGCGCCTGCCGCTGCAAAGCCCATAGCTGGGCGTACAGCCCGTCCGCCTGCAGCAGCTGTTCATGGCGGCCGCGTTCGACGATGCGCCCCTTGTCCAGCACCACGATCTCGTCGGCGTCGACGACGGTCGACAGGCGGTGAGCGATGACCAGGGTCGAACGTCCCTGCGCGACACGGTCGAGCTCGCTCTGGATGGCCCGCTCGGCGCGGGTGTCGAGCGCCGACGTGGCCTCGTCGAAGATCATGATCGGCGGGTTCTTGAGGAAGGCGCGGGCGATGGCGATGCGCTGTCTTTCGCCGCCCGACAGCTTCAGCCCGCGCTCGCCGACCAGCGTGTCGTACTGCTGCGGCAGCGAGAGGATGAACTCGTGCACCTGCGCCGCCTTGGCCGCCTCGATCACCTCGGCCATCCCCGCGCCGGCCCGGCCATAGGCGATGTTGAAGCCGATGCTGTCGTTGAAGAGCACGCTGTCCTGCGGCACCACCCCGATGGCCTCGCGCAGGCTGTCCAGGCGCAGCTCGCGCAGATCCTGCCCGTCGATGCGGATGTGCCCGGCCTGCACCTCGTACAGGCGCAGCAGCAGGCGGGCGAGGGTCGACTTGCCGGAGCCGCTGCCGCCCACCACCGCCACGGTGGCGCCGGCGGGCAGCTCCAGGTTCAGGTCGAACAGGACCTGCCGGCCGGGTTCGTAGGAAAAATCGACATGTTCGAAACGCACAGCCCCGCCCTTCAGCACCAGGGGGCGGCTGTCGGGGCGGTCCTCGAACTCGGGCCGGCAGGCCAGCAGCTCGAACAGCTTCTCGACGTTGACCAGCGCGTCCCGCGCCTCGCGGAAGACGAAGCCCAGCGCATTCAGCGGCAGGCAGACCTGGATCACATAGGCATTGACCAGCACCAGGTCGCCGACCGTCATCTCGCCGTGCACCGTCTGCTGGCCCGCCAGCAGCATGACCGCCGCCACGCCGGCGGCGATGGTGGCGCTCTGGCCGATGTGCAGGGCCGACAGCGTGCGCTGGTTGCTGATGGTGCTGGCGACCCATTGTTCGCAAAGGGCGGCATAGCGGGTCCGCTCGAACTCCTCGCGGGCGAAGGTCTTCACCGTCTCGTAGTTGAGCAGGCTGTCGGCCAGGCGGCCGTGCGCCGAGGAATCCATCTCGTTGACCCGACGCTGGTGCAGCTCGCGCTTGCGGACCAGGGCGGCGGTGAGGCCGGCGTACACCAGGAAGGTGAGCACGATGACCACGGCGAACCAGCCGCTGTAGCCGAACGCCATCACGGCCAGCACCGCGCCGATCTCCACCAGCGTGGGCAGCACGGTGAACAGCATGGCGCCGAGCAGGAAGCCCACGCCGCCGGTGCCCCGTTCGACGTCCCGCAGCAGGGCGCCGGTGTGGCGCTGCACATGGAAGCGCGGCCCCAGGGCCAGCAGCCGGGCGAAACTGAGCTGCGAGAAATGCACGATGGTGCGCTGGATGACGGGTGCGAACAGCAGATCGCGCAGCTCGGTGAAAAGCGTGCCGCAAAAGCGCAGCAAGGCGTAGCCCAGCAGCAGGAACACCGGCAGCACCAGGATCAGGGGCGGCGGCGCCACGCCGGTCGCGGCGATCTGCTCGACCAGGCTGCCGGGCCGGCTGAAGCGGTCGACGATGGCCTTGAGCACCAGCGGCACCGCCACCCCCGCCAGCTTGGCCAGAAGCAGCAGCAGCAGCGCGGCCACGGCAGGGCTGCGGTGACGCCAGGCGACGGCCCAGATCTGGGCCAGCACCTGCTGCCGGCTCGCACGAGATGTCATGGCGGCCCGGCGGCAAGCAGCATGCCTGCCGGTCGGCCGCACGCCTGGCTCAGCCCAGCATCTCTCCGGCCGACTGCGGCAGCACCTCGGCCAGCACCGCGGTCAGTTCGTTGACCGACAAGGGCTTGCTCAGGTGGGCATTGAACCCGGCGGCCAGCGCGCGCCGCACATCGGCGGGGCGTCCCAACCCGGTGAGCGCGATCAGCGGCGTCGCGTGTGCGCGTGGATGCCTGCGCAGGGCCTCCGCCAGCTGGTAGCCGTCCATCTCGGGCATGGCCACGTCGGAGATGATGATGTCGAAGCGCTCGTTGTCGACCGCCTCCAGCGCCTGCTGGCCGGAGACGGCCACGGTGACCTGCAGGTGCTCGATCTCGAGCAGCTGGCGCAGCGTCTCGGCACTCTGCGCGTCGTCCTCGACCACCAGCACCTTGTGGCCGCCGAAGCCATGCGTCGTCTCGGGCGGCTCCGCCGCCGCGCCGTCGGACAGCCCCGGCACGACGAGCGGCAGGCTCACGGTGAAGGTCGTCCCCTTGCCCACGCCCTCGGAACGCACCGACACCTTGCCGCCGTGCAGCTCCGACAGGTTCTTCACCAGGGCCAGCCCGATGCCCAGCCCACCTTCCTGGCGGGTGCTGCCCATGTTGGCCTGCTGGAACATGTCGAACACCTTGGTCAGGAATTCGGGCTGGATGCCGCGGCCGGTGTCGCTCACCTCCATCATGCCGAAACCGCCCACCGCACGCAGGCGCACGGTGACCGAACCGCCCGCGCTGGTGAACTTGGTGGCATTGCTCAGCAGGTTCCAGACGATCTGCTCGACACGCACGGCGTCCGCCGCCACCATGACCGGCTCGACCGGCACGTCCAGCGTCACGGTGATCTCCTTGGCGGCGGTATCGGAGGCGAGTGCGCTGGCGATCGGCCGCACCACGCCGCCCCAGTCGACCGGCTCGATGTTGAGCGTCATCTTGCCGGTTTTCACCCGCGACAGGTCGAGCAGGTCGTCGATGATCTTGGCCTGGCTCAGCACCGTGCGGCGGATGACGTCGGCCGCCCGCGCCATGGCCGGCACGGTACGCGCCTGGGGCATGCGCGACAACAGCTCGGCGTTGAGCTGGATCAGGTTGAGCGGGTTCTTGAGCTCGTGCGACATGATGGCCAGGAACTCGTCCTTCAACGCGGCCGCGGCCTGCGCCTCGGCCCGGCTCTCGGCCGCCTGCTTGAGCAGGCGCTCGCGCTCCTTCTCGGCACGGCGCGTGGTGGTGAGGTCGCGCGAGATGCGCGCATAGCCCTGCAGCACGCCATGGCGCACCAGCGGCGTGGTGATGGCGCTGCAGAAGACCCGGCTGCCGTCCTTGCGCACTTGCCAGCGCTCCTCGTCGCAGCGCCCCTCCTCGCGGGCGACACGCAAGGCTTCATAGGGGGCCCCGGCCTCGACGTCCTCGGGCAGGAACAGCAGCGAGCCCGACTTGCCGACCATGTCGGCCTCGGCATGGCCGAACAAGCGCTCGGCGCCCTGGTTCCAGCTCAGCACCGCGCCGTCGAGATCGAGCGTCACGATGGCATAGTCGCGCGTGCTCTCCGCCACCAGCCGCATGCGCTCCTCGCCCTGGCGCAGCCGCTCCTCGGCCTGGCGGCGGCTGGTGACGTCGACGAAGGTCAGCACCGCGCCGTCGATGCGGTCGTCGCTGGTGCGGTAGGGCAGGATGCGCGCGAGGAACCAGCGCTGCTCCGGGCCCGACACCTCGCGTTCGATGGAGCGCAGCGACAGGAAGGCCTCCTGGGCGTCGCCGGCCAGCTCCGGGTAGCCGAGGCGGTGGGTGATGTCGAGCAGCGAGCGGCCGACATCGCCGGGGATGATGCTGAAGATCTGCGTCGCGGCGGGTGTGAAGCGCTTGATGCTCAGGCTGCGGTCGACGAAGACCGTCGCGATGTCGGTGGAGGACATCAGGTTCTGCAGGTCGTCGTTGATGCGGCCGGTCTCCTCGACCTTCATCTTGAGCTCGTGGTTGACGGTGATCAGCTCCTCGTTGATCGACTGCAGCTCCTCCTTGCTGGTCTCGAGCTCCTCGGTGGTCGAGCGCAACTCCTCGTTGATCGCCTGCAGCTCCTCGTTCGAGGCGCGCAGCTCCTCGGTGGAGGTCTGCGACTGCTCGATGGTGGCCTGCAGCTGGTCGCGCGTGCGCTTGAGTTCCTCCTCCAGCTGCCTCACCAGCGGCTCGGCCGCGCCGCCCGACGCCGCGCTGCCCGGCTCCCTGGCGCCGTCGCCCGGCAGCGGCTGCTCGTCGAACAGCACCAGCAGAAGCTGGCCGGCGGCCAGGGTGTCCTGCACCGGCTGCACGGTGATCGTGACGTTCGAGAAGGTCTCGTCGCGCTGCACCCGGATGGGGCCGGTGTTCAGCGCGGCGCCGGTCTGCCCCACCTGGAAGATGGCGGTCCGCAGCTCGGGCCGGAGTTCGGGCAAGGCCAGGTTGACCAGGTGATGCGAGGGCACGCCCGCCGAATAGCGCAGGTAGCGGCCTGCCTTCTCGGACAGGTGGATGATGTTGGCATCGGCGTCGATGAGCACGCTGGCCGGCGCGAGCTGGTCGAGCAAGCGCCGGTGGATCTCGCCGTACGAGGCCTGCTGCCGCGCCACCCGCCCGTCGGCCGCGCTGCCCATGCGGCCATGCGAATTGCCCAGGGGCATGTTGAGATAACGCCCCGAATGGGGGACCACGTTGGCGCGGTAGATGCGGTTGCGCTTGTCGACGACCGAGAAATACTTGGCCGCCGAATCGGCCGACTCGGAACTGCCGAGAAAGAGGTAGCCCCCCGGCCGCAGCGCGAAATGGAACATCTCCAGCACGTCCTGCTGGATGCCACGCTCGACATAGATGAGCAGATTGCGGCAGCAGATGAGGTCCAGCTTCGAGAAAGGCGGGTCGCGCAACAGGTTGTGCGGCGCGAACAGGACTTTCTCGCGCACTTCCTTGCGCACCAGGTACTGATGCGCATCGTGTTCGAAATACGTGAGCAGCCGGGCCGCCGGGACATCGGCCACGATGGACTCCGGAAACGCCCCGGCCCGGCCGACCGCGATGGCGGTGGCGTCGATGTCGGTCGCGAAGACCTGGATCTCCGGCGGCGAGGCCAGGGTCTTGGCGTGTTCGCACAGCAGGATGCTGAGCGAATAGGCCTCCTCGCCGGTGGCACAGCCCGGCGCCCAGACGCGGACCGGCTCGGTGCGCACGCCCGGGGCATCGAACAGCCGGGGGATCACGTCGCGCTCCAGCGCCTCGAAGGTCTCGCGGTCGCGAAAGAAATTGGTGACGCCGATCAGCAGGTCTTTCAGCAGCGCCTGGGCCTCGTCGGGATGGGCGTGCAGGTAGGTCAGGTAGCTGAACAGATCGGGCACCCCGGTGACCTGCAGGCGACGCGCCAGCCGGCGCAGCACGGTCGCGCGCTTGTAGTGGATGAAGTCGTGGCCGGTGCGCGCCCGCAGCAACACCATGATGTCGCGCAAGGCCTCCTCGAAGCTGCGCTCCGCGTCCTGGAGACCCGGTGCCGGCTGCCCCGGGGAGGCCTGTGGCAGCAGGATCTGCTGCGCGTTGGACCACAGCTCGACCAGCTTGCGGGGCATGTCGGCGACGGGGAGCACCCAGTCCACCGCGCCGGTGGCGACGGCCGCGCGCGGCATGTCGCCGAACTCGGCCTCCTCCGGCAGTTGGCTGAAGGTGATGCCGCCCTCCTCCTTGATCCGCTTCAGGCCCATGGCGCCGTCGGCTCCGATGCCGCTCAGCACGATGCCGACCGCACGGCTGCGGTGCACCCGGGCCAGCGAGCGGAAGAACAGGTCGATCGCCACGTGGCGGCCGCGCGGGCGCTGCAGGGCGGTGGACTGCAGGAAGCTGTCGTTCATAGCCAACTGCCGGGTGGGCGGAACGACGTAGACGTGGTTCTTCTCGAGGGAGACCGCCCCCTGGGGCTGCAGGACCGGCATCTTCGTGGCGCGCCGCAGCAGCTGGTCCAGGTCGCTGTGGTGCTTGGGCGAAAGATGCAGCACGACCACGAAAGCCATGCCGCTGTCGACAGGCATGTGCTCGAAGAAATTCATCACCGCAGCCAGGCCCCCGGCAGAAGCGCCGATACCCACCACCGGAAAGTTCAGAGTGCTGGGAACCAATTCGGACTCGTGTTCGATGCGGGGGTCTGGAGAATCAGGCATCGGGCAATTCTAGGCAAGGAATGGACACCTGCGGGTAACTTCCGCATGCAATTTGGCGGCATGCGGATTGCCTTGACAACCTGGTCGCGCCAGTGTTGGCGCAGCCTTCGGCGCGAGCAGCTGCCAACATGCGTGCCTGCATCGATGCCCTTTCCCCATGGCGCGAACATGCGCGTACCCGGGCCTGGAACAGGCTGCCGGCAAGGGCGCAGCGCAGGCCCGGGCGCCACCACGAGGCGGGAAAAACAAGCCGGGAGAAACTGGGGGATCAGACGCCGCAGAGGGAAGGACGGCGCTCGAAAAAGGACCGCAGGCCCACCACGGAGCCCATCGAAGAGCCCATCGAGAAATGCGGCGCTCCAATGCAAAAAGGCATCGTGACGACGATGCCTTTTGCCGGGTAGGGTGGTGGGCGGTGCAGGGTTCGAACCTGCGACTTCCACCGTGTGAAGGTGGCACTCTACCACTGAGTTAACCGCCCTATCCTGTTGGCGGACCGTGCCTGCAGCGCTGTTGCCAGTCGCCCGCCACCGGTCTGCCTGTGGTTTCGACCGCTGCCACTTGTTGGCTGCAGCCGAGCCTCAGATTATGCCACAAGTAAACGCCATGTTGTCTTTCCATTCGATGATTTATCGATTTCGGCCAACACGGCATCGTGCGCCAGCAGCTCGGCCTCGCTCGCGGCCGGCACCGGCAGGTCGAATTGCGAGAAGTCGATCGCCTCGAGCACCGGCCCGCCCGAGCTCGACTCGCCGGCATCGATGACCAGCGAGTTCTGGCCCCGTGTCATGCGGATGTAGACCTCGGCCAGCAGGCCCGCGTCGAGCAAGGCGCCGTGCAGGCTGCGGTTCGAGTTGTCGACCTCCAGCCGCTTGCACAAGGCATCGAGCGAGTTCGACTTGCCGGGGAATATCTCGCGCGCCAGGGTCAGGCTGTCGGTGATGCCGCCGACCAGGGTCGCGAACTTCGGACGCCCCAGGCGGCGCAGCTCCTCGTTCAGGAAGCCGACGTCGAAGGCCGCGTTGTGGATGATGATCTCGGCGCCCGCGAGGTACTCCAGCAGCTCGTCGGCGA
Organism: uncultured Rhizobacter sp.; assembly: GCA_966211755.1. Taxonomy (GTDB): domain Bacteria; phylum Pseudomonadota; class Gammaproteobacteria; order Burkholderiales; family Burkholderiaceae_C; genus Rhizobacter. Next base: position 15,863 of record CBIHOH010000089.1, read on the forward strand.
TATGGGCGAACAGCGGCTTGTCGGCCAGGAACTCGTCGGTCAGGCCGTGGATCTTGACCGCGTCCTCGTGGCTGGAGCGCTCGGGGTTGAGATAGAAATGCCGGTTGTCGCCGGTGAGGCGCCGGTTCAGCATCTCCACGCAGCCGACCTCGATGATGCGGTCGCCCGACTCGGGACTCAGGCCGGTGGTTTCGGTATCGAGAAAGATCTGTCTCATGTCGGGTTCAAGCAGCGGAAACGGGAGGGGCCGAGGCGGCCGCGCGCCGTCCGGCCCACAGCCACCACAAGGCGCCGGCGGCGATCATCGGCACGCACAGCCACTGGCCCATGCTCAGGCCCAGCGGCAGGTGCTCGAGGCCCTTGTCGGGCTGGCGGAAGTATTCGACCACGAAACGGCACACGCCATAGCCGAAGACGAAGGCCGCCGTCACGCGGCCGGCGGCCCGCGGCTTGCGGGCATAGAACCACAGCAGCACGAACAGCAGCATGCCCTCGAGCCCGAACTGGTACAGCTGCGAGGGATGCCGGGGCGCGTCGCTGCCCGACTGCGGGAACACCATCGCCCAAGGCAGGCCGGGGTCGGCCAGCCGCCCGTACAGCTCGCCGTTGATGAAGTTGCCGATGCGCCCCGAGGCCAGGCCGGTCGGCACGCAGGGCGCGATCAGGTCCAGCACCTCGAGCACCGGGCGCTTCTTCTGCCAGGCGTACACCAGCATCGCCGCGGCCACGCCCAGCATGCCGCCGTGGAACGACATGCCGCCCTTCCAGACCGCGAAGATCTCCAACGGGTGCTCGATGTAGCGGCTCAGGTTGTAGAACAGCACGAAACCCAGGCGCCCGCCCAGCACCACGCCGATGACGCCGTAGAAGAGGATGTCCTCCACATCGCGCCGGGTCCAGCCCAGCTCGGCGAACGGCGGGCGGCGCACGCGGCGCGCGCCGAGGAACATGAACAGGCCGAAGGCCACCAGGTAGCTGATGCCGTACCAATGGATACCGACCGGGCCGAGCTGCAGCGCCACGGGATCGAACTGAGGATGAACAAGCATGGATGAAGCGGGCGCGGCGGCGCGCCGGATTCTGGAACAGACCCGAACGATAACCCAGGCGCCTAGCCGGCTCCGGACGGCGCGCTGCCGGCCGCGCCGATCGCCCGCTGGATGAAGCCGACGAAACGCTCGACCACCGGCCCGGCCTGCGGCGGCCAGACGAGGCTGGTCTCGCAGCGCGGCGCCACCGGGGAGAGCGACGACGGCAAGCCGCGGTACACGACCCCGGGACGCTGCAACTGGGTCATGGAATGCGGCACCCAGGCCAGGCCCAGGCCGGCCGACACCAGGTTGACGATGGTCTGCATCTGGATGGCCTCCTGGGCGATGACCGGCGAGGCGCCGTGCCGGTGATAGAAGGCCAGCACCGCGTCGTACAGCGAGGGCGCGATGGCGCGCGGGAAGATGATGAGCGGCTGCGCCAGCACCTGCTCCATGGGCAGCCGCCGGGCGCCCGCCAGCGGCAGCGCGTCGGGCAGGGCCAGCACCATCGGCTCGACCCCCACCGACACATGCGCCAGCCGCGGCGCCATGCCCGGCGCATGCAGCACGAAGCCGGCGTCGGCCTCGCCCTGCTCGAAGGCCTGCATCTGCACATCGGCGGTCGACTCGCGCAGCACCACGCGGATGCCGGGTTCGGCCTCGCGAAAGCCGCGCAGCCAGGCCGGCAAGGGCCCGAAGCCCACGGTCGAGACGAAACCCAGGCGCAGCCGTCCCACCGCGCCGCTGCCGGCGGCCAGCGCCACCTCAGGCAAGGCGGCCGCCTGCTGCAGCAATTGCCGCACCGGCTCGACCAGGGCCTTGCCCGAGGCGGTCAGGGCGACCCCGCGGCGCGAACGCTCGAACAGGTCCACGCCCAGGCGCGCCTCCAGCTGCTGGATGGCCAGGGTCAAGGGCGGCTGGGTGATGTGCAGGCGCTGCGCCGCGCGGCCGAAATGCAGGGTTTCGCTGAGCACGAGGAACTGGCGCCAGGCGCGTAGCTCGATCGGCGGGGACAGGTCGGGCTGGCTCATATGCGCAGCATATCAATGAAGCCTGCTGGATATATTGGACAGCAAGCTGGGACAGGCCGGATACTTGCGGTTTTATGCCACCCGCCACGCCAGGAGCCTTCCGATGAGCATCAACCGCCGTTCCAAGAACATCACCGAAGGCGTCGCCCGCGCCCCCAACCGGTCCATGTACTACGCCCTGGGCTACGAAGAAGGCGACTTCAAGAAGCCGATGATCGGCGTGGCGAACGGCCACTCGACCATCACCCCCTGCAACTCGGGCCTGCAGAAGCTGGCCGACGCCGCGGTGGCCGGCATCGAGGCGGCCGGCGGCAACGCCCAGATCTTCGGCACTCCGACCATCAGCGACGGCATGGCCATGGGCACCGAGGGCATGAAATACAGCCTGGTGTCGCGCGAAGTCATCTCCGACTGCATCGAGACCTGCGTCGGCGGGCAGTGGATGGACGGCGTACTGGTGGTCGGCGGCTGCGACAAGAACATGCCGGGCGGCATGATGGGCATGCTGCGCGCCAACGTGCCGGCCATCTACGTCTACGGCGGCACCATCCTGCC
>CBIHOH010000090.1:0-17727 GCA_966211755.1 uncultured Rhizobacter sp.
TGCGCACGTCGGTTCCGACACCACGCGCAAGGGCGTGTTTTATTGACGGCTTACGGTCATCCGGCCGACACCTGCAGCTCGGTTGCGCGCAGGAACCTCGGCTCGCCGATCAAAGCGCATAGCTGAAGGACACCCCGATCAGCTTCTTCTGCTTGTTGTGCCGGACACGGAAGAAGACGTTGTCGCCCGAGTCGTTCCCCGAGTATTCGGTGACGGTCCCGTTGCCTTCCGAGGTGATGACCGGTCTGTCCCAGTTCAGCGAGAACCCTCGTTGCTTGACGTCGTTGCGCAGATGGTCGACCAGATCTTTTCCGTCGCTGGCGGCGGCAGGGATGTCGATGGAGACCTCACCCGATTCGGGAGGGGCCGATGCCACCGTGTAGGCCAGGCCGGACGGCCATCTGAATTGGATCTTCCCGAAGTACTGGCCTTCGTAGCGAACGACATCCAGAACGCTGCACTGGGCCGGCTGTCCCTGGCTGCGCGACAGGCGACGGAACAGTTCGTCATCGCTTCTGACTTCCTTCGCTCTTTGGTTGGCCCAGGCGACGTGATTCTTCTGGACTGCGGAACAGGCCACCTCCTTGCCTTGTGCGGCCGCGGAACACATCCCGGTGCCTAGAGCGAGCGAAAAGAACAGTGCATGGATCTTGAGCATGGTCGAATGGATGCTGATGCGAGGCAGGTGCGCGCATGCAGGCTGGCGCCCGTCGGTGAGGCCGCCATTGTGCCCCGACCTTCCCGACCGGCCGCCTGCCCCTCGTCCTGATCGACACCCGGACATAACTGGACCGCTTTTGTTACGTTCACCGCGAAATTACTCACGCAATTTGTCGTAATCAACGGCTACGCTTGCCCGGAATCGCCAGAAATTGACGGGTTTCAGCGTTTTAGGTACCTGCTTGCATGTCCCAGCCCGGGCATGCGACCTGCATCAACCGTTCGAGTGTGCCTCGATGCACACCCATAAAGATACAAGTTCGAGGATCGGGGGATGAGGTGGAGTTGATCGGTGCGGGTTTACCCGAAGTTCGCAAGTGGACCTGTGGCGACTGGCATGTTCGCGAGGAAGCGATCATGGGCACGTCGGTGCGGGTGGAACTATGGAGCGCGAAACGCGCCCATGCCGAGGCAGCCATCGCCGCCGTGATGGCGGAAATGCACCGCATCGACCGGGCGATGAGTCCCGTCAAGCCCGATTCCGAACTCTCGCGCATCAACCGCGAGGCCGCGGCCGGCGAGGTGCGCTTGAGCGAGGAGATGTTCGGCCTGATCGCGCGCTCGGTCGAGTTCTCGCGCCTGTCGGGTGGGGCCTTCGACATCACCTATGCCAGTGCCGGCCAGCTGTACGACTACCGTCGGCGCATCCGGCCGAGCGAGGACCTCCTGGCCCGGGCCTGTGCCGCGGTCGGCTACCAGCATCTGCAGCTGGATCCGCGCGCCGGCACGCTGCGCTTCGCCTTGCCCGGCATGCGCATCGACCTTGGAGGTTTCGCCAAGGGCCACGCGGTGGACACCAGCGTGGCCATCCTGCGCCGCCACGGCATCGAGAACGCCCTGGTCAGCGCGGGCGGCGACAGCCGCGTGCTGGGCGACCGGCGCGGCCGCCCCTGGAGCATCGCGATCCGCGATCCGCGCCGGCCGGGCGAGGTGGTGGCCGTGCTGCCCCTGGAGGACGTGGCCATCTCCACCTCGGGCGACTACGAACGCTACTTCGAGCAGGATGGCGTGCGCTGCCACCACATCCTCGATCCGCGCAGCGGCAAGTCCCCGGACAGCATCCACAGCGTCACCATCCTCGCCGAGGACGGGTTGACCAGCGAGGCCCTGTCCAAGAGCCTGTTCGTGCTGGGGCTCGAACGCGGCATGCGGCTGATCGAATCCCGGCACGGCGTCGACGCCGTGGTGATCGATGCCGCCGGCGTGCTGCACGCATCTTCCGGCTTGATGGACGGCGCCAGCGCCGCAATGCAATGACTTCCACACCATCCGTCTTGAAGGGGCAGGAGAGCGCGATGAAACATCTTCTGATCTTGGGCGTGTCGGGGGCCGCCCTGCTGGCCGGCTGCGGCAACGGCCGCGAGGACGGCGTCGTCGTGGAGGGCGATGTGCCCATCACCTACGTCAAGCGCGCCGACAGCGTGGGCCTGAACCCCACCAACGGAGCCCCCACCGCGCCCGGCGGCGACCTGATGCTGCGCGAGAAATCCTCGCCCAGCGCCGCCGAGCACAACCTCACCGCGGGCATCACCCAGGGCCATGGCGACGCCTCGGACCCCGAGGTCTCCTACGACGGCAAGAAGATCATCTTCTCGCTGCGCTGCCCGACCAGCAACACCTCGACCATCAACGGCCTGCCGGCCTGCACGGGGCGCTGGAACATCTGGGAGTACGACATGAGCTCGGGCGGGTTCACCGGTGGGAGCTTCCGCCGGCTGACCAGCTCCACCGACCACGACGACGTCGATCCGGCCTACCTGCCGGCCGGCAAGGGCTTCGTGTTCTCCTCCAACCGCCAGACCAAGTCCCAGGCCGACCAGGCCCTGGGCCGGTCCTACTACGCGCTCGACGAATACGAGCGCGAGCGGGTGTTCAACCTGCACACCATGGACGCCGCCGGCGGCAACATCGTGCAGATCTCGTACAACCAGAGCCACGACCGCAACCCGGTGGTGCGGCCCAACGGCGACATCATGTTCTCGCGCTGGGACCATGTCGGCGGGCGCAACCACTTCAAGATCTTCCGTGTCAAGCCGGACGGCACCGACATGTTCGTGCTGTACGGCGCGCACAGCCCTGGCAACAGCTTCCTGCACCCGCGCGAGATGGACCCGCGCGGCCGCTACAAGGGCTTCGTGTCCTCCGACCTGATGCCGCTGTCGCGCACCCACGAGGGCGGGGCGCTGGTGTTCGTCGACGCCGCCAACTATTCCGAACTGAACACGCCGGCCAACAAGTCCGTGCCGGCCCAGGGCGGACAGGTCCAGCCGACCGAACAGACCCTGAATTTCGGCGGAGGCCTGTCGCGCTACGGCCGGATCACCACGCCGTATCCGCTGTGGGACGGCACCGACCGCGTGCTGCTCGGCTACGCGCCCTGCCAGGTGCGGCGCGAGGGGGTGGTGGTCTCCTGCGCCACCCTGACCGCGGCCGAAGTGGCACGCCTGAGCGAGCGCGACCGCATGGTCGCCGACGAGCAGTCCGATCCGCTGCAGCTGAACGTGCCGCCGGCCTATGCGATCTACATGTTCAACCCCGCCAAGCAGACCTGGCTGAACGTGGCCACGCCGCCGCCCGGCTTCATGTACACCGACCCGGTGGCGCTGCAGGCGCGCGATGAGCCCGACACCACCGATCCGGCCGATGTCGACGCCACCCTGGCCGCGCAGGGCCTGGGCCTGCTCGAGGTGCGCAGCGTCTACGACACCGACGGCCTGGGCCGCATGGGCGATCCGGTGCTGACGGCCGCCGACCTGCCCGCCGGCTGCACCACCGCCATCCCGAAGATCGCGCCCACCGATCCCCATGACACGCGTCCCCTGGTCGCCGACCTGGTGCGCATGAAGGACCCCGCCGACCCGGCCTACGGGTGTTCGCCGGCGCGCTTCGTGCGGGCCGTGCGTGCCGTGGCCCCGCCGGCCAGCATGATGGGCCTGCGCAGCGCGATCGGCGAGACCGAGTTCGAGCCGCAGCAGATCCTCGGCTACGCGCCGATCGAGCCGGACGGTTCGTTCAAGCTGGCCGTGCCGGCCGACGTGCCCATCGCACTCGCCGTCGTCGATGCCAAGGGCCGGGCCTTCCAGACCCATACCAACTGGATCCAGGTGCGCCCCGGCGAGCGCCGCACCTGCGACGGTTGCCACAGCCCGCGCCGCGGCGGTGCGCTCAACTCCGGCGCCGTGGTCAACAACGTGCCGTCGGCCCTGCAGGCGCTGCTGGCCAATGCCCACCAGTCGGGCGAGACCATGGCCGCCACACGCACCCGGCTGGACCCCGCGCTGCTGAACCTGCAGGCCGACATGGTCTTCACCGACGTCTGGGCCGATACCAGCCGGACCGGGGTGACGGCGCGGCCGCCCATCTCGATCAGGTACACCGGCAACCCCAACGCGGCCGACGACCTGGCGACCACGGTCCCGACCAACGGGGTCATCAACTACCCCGAGCACATCCAGCCCCTGTGGACGCGCAACCGGGGCGCCAACACCTGTACCGGTTGCCACAGCAACCCGGCCGCACTCGACCTGCGCGCCACCATCGGCGGCAGCGGACGCCTGACCTCGTACGACAAGCTGATGCTGGGCGACCCCTTGATCGACGCCAACGGCCGGCCGGTGACCCGGGTGGAGGAGGGGGTGACCGTCATCCAGCGCGAGCCCGCCCTGGTCGACACCGCGGCCAGCGAAGGCGAGGCCCTGGGCCTGGGACGCAAGAGCCGGCTGGTGGAAATCCTCTTCGGCGAGAACCTGATGGCCAGCGCCGCGGTGCGCGCCGCCCATCCCAGCCCGCCGGGCACGGCCCCCGACCACGGCGCCATCCTGAACGCGGCCGAGAAGCGCCTGGTCGTGGAGTGGATCGATCTCGGCAGCAAGTACTACAACAACCCCTTCGACACCGGGAGCGGGGTGCGCTCGGTCCCGGCCCTGAGCCAGGCGAGCTTCACCTCGCAGGTGTTCCCGGTGCTGCGTTCCACCTGCGCGGCGGCCTGCCACCAGGCGATCGGCAGCGACACCTCGACCGTGCCGCCCGGCACCTCGTTCCGCAACAACCGCTTCGTGCTCACCGGGGACGCCGAGGGCGACTTCAACGTCACCCTGTCGATGATCTCCGACACCTGCTCGCCGGCGGCCAATTTCCTGTTGAGCAAGCCTTCCACCGTGCCCCATCCGATCGGTGCGGTGGGCCAGGGCGCGCCCGTGCTGGCGCCCGGCAGCGCGGGCTACAACGCCATCTCCACCTGGATCTCCAGCGGATGCCAATGATGTCGACGATCCCGTTCGAAGGCGCACGGTCGGCCGCGAGGGCGGCGGCGCTGTGCCTCGCCGCCCTGGCCCTGGCCGGCTGCGGCGGCGGCTCCAACCCGCTGGGCAACCCCGACGAGGTGTCCAACCCGCCCGGGGTGTCGGGCCAGAAGCTGTCCTTCGCCTATTTCCAGAAGTGCATCAACCCGATCTTCCTGGCGCAGCTGCAGATCAACCAGAACGGCGTGGTCTCCACCAACACCTGTGCCGGCTCGGGTTGCCATGCCAGCGCGACCGGCACCGGCGGTGCATTCCGCGTGCTCGAGTCGGCGCAGCCGGTCGACATGGCCGACCCGGCCAACACCCCCGAGGTGGTGCGCGGGACCGAGATGTACCGGAACTTCTATTCGGCCCAGGCCGCGGTCGTGCTCGGCTCCACCACCCACAGCCGCCTGCTCACCAAGCCCTTGCTGATGAACGTGCTGCACGGCGGCGGGCTGATCTTCGCCGGCGACCAGGATCCCAACGTCAAGCTCATGCAGTACTGGATCACGCATCCGGTGCCGCAGGGGCAGGACGAGTTCAGCAGCGCGTCCAACAGCATGTTCACTCCCGCCGACCCTGTCACTGGCGCTTGCAACACCCAATGAGTCCGTCCATCGCAGCGTGCAGGCGCGTCATCGCGTCGATCGGCATCTGGCTCGGGGCGCTGGCCGTCCTGCCGGCCCATGCGGCGGATGCCGCGGTGCAGCGGGTCCAGGTGACCGACCCCTACATCGAACTGCGCACCGGTCCCGGCCGGGGCTATCCGGTGTTCTTCGTGGCCGCCCGCGAGCAGTGGGTCGAGCTGCTGCTGCGCCGCACCGACTGGTACAAGGTGCGCACGCAGGAGGGCAAGCTGGGCTGGGTGAACCGCCAGCAGCTCGAGAGCACCCTCACCGAAGCCGGCAACCAGAAGCCCTTCCGCGATGTGCTGCTCGACGACTACCTGCGCCGGCGTGTCGAGATGGGCGCGGCCTGGGGGCTGTTCGAGTCCGAGCCCATGCTGAAGATCTGGACCGGATACCGCTTCAGCGACACCTTGTCGGTCGAAGCCGCCCTGGGCCAGGTGCAGGGCGTGTTCTCGGGCACCGACTTCTGGCACATCGGCATCCATGTCGAGCCGTGGTCGGAGCGGAGGCTGTCGCCGTTCTTCGGCGTCGGCCTGGGCCACCTGAAGAACGTCCCGAACCAGAGCCTGGTCAGCGCCGTCGACACCAAGGCCCGGCTGGCCGATGCCACCCTCGGGCTGCGCTATCACCTGAGCGACCGCTTCATGCTGCGCGGCGACTACAGCTTCTACACCGCCTTCCTCGGGGACACGCAGACGACCGAGTACCGCGCCTTCACCCTGGGCATCTCCTTCTTCTTCTAACCAACGGCCGACGAGCGACCCATGCGCCTACAAGACATTGCCCTTCCGCTGCTGACGACGGTCCTGGGCGCGGCACCCTGGCTGGCCGCTGCCGCCGAGCCCGCGCCTTCCGTCGACCAGGTGGTGGTGCCCGAGGTCGACCGGCGCGAGGTGAAGCGGCCGCGCATTCCCTCCAACGATTTCGCGCTCGGCGCCTTCATCGGCACTTACGCGACGGAGAACTTCGGCTCCAGCATGGTGAGCGGCCTGCGCCTCGGCTATCACATCACCGAGGATTTCTTCGTCGAAGGCAGCTATGGCCGCACCGAGGTGAGCGACGAGTCGTTCCGCCAGGTCCTGCCCGGCGGCGTCTTCAGCGACCCGAAGGAAATCCTGAGCTACTACAACCTGTCGATCGGCTACAACCTGCTGCCCGGCGAGGTCTTCCTCGGCGGCAACCGGGCCAAGGCCTCGGCCTTCTACCTCATCGGCGGCGTGGGCAGCACCAAGTTCAACGCGCAGACGCGGCAGACCTTCAACTTCGGCTTCGGCTCGCGCCTGATGCTGGCCGACTGGGCCGCGCTGCAGGTGGACATGCGCGACCACATGTTCTCGATGGACCTGCTCGGCAAGCGCCAGAGCACGCACAACATCGAGATGAGTGCCGGCCTGATGTTTTTCTTCTGAGGGCCTTGCCGTGAAGCATGCGTTGTTCGATGTCCGTCCGTCGCCGCTGCGCCGCGGGCTGCTGGGGGTGGCGCTGGCCCTGGCCGCGGCCGCGGCGGCTGCGGCACCGGGCGGCAACGCCGCCCCCGATTTCACGCTGCGTACGCTGGACGGCAGCAACCTGCGCCTGCAGGAGCAGCGCGGCCAGGTGGTGCTGATCAACTTCTGGGCCACCTGGTGCGGCCCCTGCCGCCAGGAGATGCCGCTGCTCAACAGGTTGCACGAGAAGTACCGCGGCGCGGGCTTCGTGCTGCTGGGGGTCAATGTCGACGAGGACCCGCGCAACGCCGCCGGCCTGGCCGGCAAGCTGGGGGTCACTTTCCCCGTGCTTTTCGATGCCGGCAAGAAGGTGAGCCAGTTGTACAACCTGAAGGCCATGCCCACGACCGTGCTGATCGACCGCGACGGCCAGGTGAGGCACCTGCACCTGGGCTACCAGGACGGCTATGCCGATCTCTACGAGAAGCAGATCCGGGCCCTGCTGAAGGAATGACGAACATGCCGAGAACCTTGTCCCTGCCACTGCAACGGCCACGCCCGTGTCCGCGCCCCTTGCCCCTGTCTGCCGGCCTGCTCGCCTGCAGCCTGCTGCTGGGCGGGTGCGCCGTGGAACCCTGGGTCAAGCCCTACGAGCGCGAGCGCCTGGCCGATCCCCTCATGAGCGGCTCGCGCGGCTCCCTGTCCGACAAGCACTTCGCCCACGTGCGCAACGTGCGCGAAGGTGCCCGTGGCGCCACCGGCGTGCAAGGAGGCGGCTGTGGCTGCAACTAGCCGGTGGCTGGCCTGGGCGCGCTGGTGGCGCGCTGCACTGCAGGCCCTGGCCGGCCTGCTGGGCGGGGTGCTGCCCGCGGCGCCGGCGCGTGCGGTCGACCTGCCGGCCAACAACGCCGAGGCCCTGGTGCACGTGTTCGACGGCGGCGGCGTGCGCGCCAGCGGCCCGGCCCTGCTGGTGCGCCGCAGCGTCGCCGACAAGCTCGCCCTGAGCGGCTCGTACTACGTGGACATGGTCAGCAACGCGTCGATCGACGTGGTGACCACCGCCAGCCCCTTCAAGGAAACGCGCAACGAGTTCGGCCTGGGGCTCGACTACGTCCACCGCGATGCGCTCATCACCTTGTCGACCAGCGGCAGCAGCGAACCCGACTACCGCTCGAGAAGCGTCAACCTCGACGTCGCGCAGAACTTCTTCGGCGGCATGAGCACCCTGAGCCTGGGCTTCTCGCGCGGCTCAGACAAGGTCGGCAAACGCTACGATCCGCAGTTCTCCGACATCGCCCAGAACTGGAAGTACCGCCTGGGCGTGACGCAGATCCTCAGCCCGCGCTGGCTGGTGAGCGCCAACATGGAGGTGGTGGCCGACAACGGCTTCCTCGGCAGCCCCTACCGGGTGGCGCGCGTGTTCGGTGCCGCGGTGCCCGAGCGCAACCCGCGCACCCGCACCAGCCGGGCGCTCAAGCTCCAGTCCGTGGCTGCCGTCGGCTCGGCGAGTGCGGTCAACGCCAGCTACCGCTACTTCTGGGACACCTGGGCCATCAAGGCGCACACCTTCGAGCTCGGGGCCAGCCACCGCTTCGGCGACCCGTGGCTGGCCGACGCCTCCCTGCGTTTCAACTCGCAGCAGGGGGCGCTGTTCTACAGCGACAACGCACCGGTCGAGACGCTGTACGTCTCGCGCAACCGGCAGCTCAGCGATTTCGACAGCCTCGGCCTGGGCGCCAAGCTGGCCTACACCCTGAAGAAGGTGCCGGGCCGGTACGAGGTCAAGCTCAACGGCGCCTACGAGCTGGTGAGCTTCAAGTTCAAGAATTTCACCGACGTGCGCAGCGGCGATCTCTACGAGTTCCGGGCCAACGTGTTCCAGATATTCGTCTCGAGCAACTATTGAGAGAGGGCGGGTTCCCATGTTCCATCGATTCTTCACCCGGGGTCTGGCCGGCCTGGCGCTCGGCGCGGCCATGCTGGGCGCGGCCTGGGCCCAGGAGGCCGCGGCCCCTGCGGCGGCGGCCAGCGCAGCCGCGGCGCCGGCATCCGCATCAGCACCCGTATCAGCACCCGCAGCCCCGACGGCCAGCCTCGACGATCGCATCCAGGACACCAAGGGCGAACTCATCCGCCTCAACCGCGACCTGCTGGTGCTCGAGGAGGAACTGCTCTTTCCCGCCAACACCCAGGTGGCCGTGTTCGTCTCGATGGACGTGGGGGCGATGTTCTCGCTCGATTCGGTGCAGCTCACGCTGGACAACAAGGTGGTGAGCAACTACCTCTACACCCCGCTCGAGGTGGCGGCCCTGCACCGGGGCGGCGTGCAGCGCCTGTACCTGGGCAACCTGAAGGCCGGCGAGCACGAGATCGTGGCCTTCTTCACCGGCAAGGGCCCGCACGATCGCGACTACAAACGCGGCGCGACCATCAAGTTCGACAAGGGCACCGACCCGAAGTACATCGAGCTGCAGATCAAGGACTCGCTCGGCAAGCTGCAGCCCGAGTTCAAGGTCAAGGTCTGGCAGTGACACCGTGATGCGTCGATCCCGCCCTCGAACCGTCCACCTCCTGCGGCAGCTGGCCGCGGGCGCGGCCATGGCCTGGCTGGCCGGCGCCGCGGCGGCGGCCGAAGCGCCGCGCCTGGTCCGCGACCCGCACTACGGCGACACCTTGTTCCAGTTCTTCCAGGGCCGCTACTTCAGCTCGGTGACGGGTCTGATGGCCTCGCAGCACTTCGATCGCGTGCCGCAGCATGCCGACGAGGCGGAGATCCTGCGCGGCGGCCTGCTGCTGTCCTACGGGCTGCACCGCGAGGCCGGGGCCGTGTTCACGCGGCTGATCGAGCAGGGCGCCAAGCCCGCGGTGCGCGACCGCGCCTGGTTCTACCTGGCCAAGATCCGCCACCAGCGCGGCCTGCCGGCCGAGGCGCTGAGCGCCATCGAACGCATCGAGGGCCGGCTGCCCGCCGAGCTCGAGGAGGACCGAGGCCTGCTGCTGGCCCAGCTGCTCATCGGCCGCAAGGACTACGCCGGGGCGGCCCGGGTCCTGGGCGGCATGACGGGCGGCAAGTCCAGCGCCGCGCGTTATGCACGCTACAACCTGGGCGTGGCCCTGATCGCGAGCGGCGACCGGGCCGGCGGCACCGTCTGGCTGGACGACATCGGCCGTGCCGGCGCCCCTGACGAGGAAACCCGCAGCCTGCGGGACCAGGCCAATGTGGCGCTGGGCTTCGCCGCGCTGCAGGCCTCCGAGCCGCAGGCCGCCCGCCGCTACCTGGACCGGGTGCGCCTGACGGGCCTGCACGCCAACAAGGCCTTGCTCGGCTTCGGCTGGGCCGCCGTGGCCTTGAAGGATCCCAAGCTGGCCCTGGTGCCCTGGCTCGAACTCGGGCAGCGTGAAACCAACGACCCGGCGGCACTCGAAGCCCGCATCGCCGCGGCCTACGCCTACGCCGAGCTGGGCGCCGACGGCCAGGCCCTGGAGCGCTACCGGCAGGCCGTCGCGGCCTTCGAGCAGGAGGACAAGGCCCTGGACGAATCGGTGGCGGCCCTGCGCAGCGGCCGCTGGCTGGACGACATCGTCGAGCAGAACCCGGGCGAGGAGATGGGCTGGTTCTGGCGCGTCGACAAACTCCCCGGCGCACTGCCCCATGCCGTGCACCTGACCGGGCTGCTGGCCAGCCACGAGTTCCAGGAGGCGCTCAAGAACCACCGTGACCTGGTCTTCATGGGCCGCAACCTGCGCGAGGGCGCCGACAAGCTCGCCGTCTTCGGCGACATGCTGGCCACGCGCCGGCAGGCCTTCGCCGAGCGCTTGCCGGCCGTGCGCGCGCAGGCCGGCCAGATCGGGCTGGCCGCCCTGGAGCGGACCCGGGACACGCTCTCCGTCGAACTCGGTGCGGCCGAGGCCGCCGCCGACGGCAAGGCCTTCGCCGATGCCACCCAGCGCGATCTGCTCGCCCGCCTCGGGCGTGTGCAGGCCATCCTGGCGGGGCTGCCCGAGCAGGCCGAGTACGCCAGCGCGCGCGAGCGGGCTCGGCTGGCCGCGGGCGCTCTCGAATGGCAGCTCGCCCAGCAGCATCCGGCGCGGCTGTGGCAGGCGAAGAAGGGCTTGCGCAGCGTCGAGTCCGAGCTCGCCCGGGCGCAGCAGCGCGACGCCGCGCTGGCCGCCGCCGAGCGCGAGGAACCGGCCCGGTTCGAGCGCTTCGCCGAACGCGGCGCGGCGCTGGAGCGGCAGGTGCAGGCGCTGATGCCGCGCGTGGCCGCCCTGGGCCGCGAGCAGCGCGAACACATGCAGGACCTCGCCATCGCCGAACTGGCACGCCAGAAGGAACGCCTTGCCGTCTACACCGCCCAGGCGCGCTTCGCGATGGCGCAGCTCTACGACCGCGCGCAGCTGCCGAAGGAGGGCGACCATGCGGCCAAGCCGTAGCCTCTCCCTGCTGCTCAGCTGCCTGCTCTGCGCCTGCGCGGGCAAGCGCACGGGCACGCCCGACAACGAGCCCACGCTGAAAAGCCTGGCCGGCCGGCAGGTCGTGATCGACAAGGACCCGGGCATCCCCCGCGACGACGAAAAAGCCATCGCGGCCTACAAGGACTTCCTCCGGGCGACGACGCTCGACGCGCAACGCGCCGAAGCCCTGCGCCGGCTCGGCGACCTGGAAATGGACAGCGCCGAAAGCCGGCTCGCCGCCCGCAGCGGCGGTGAGTCCGGCGACGCGGACTACCGCGCCGCCATCGCCCACTACGAGGAAAACCTCAAGGCCTATCCCAAGGACCCGGGCAACGACCGGGTGCTGTACCAGCTGGCACGCGCCCACGAGCAGGGCGGCCGGCTCGACACCGCCCTGGCCACGCTCGACCGGCTGGTGCGCGACTTCCCCGATACCCGCTACCGCGACGAGGCCCATTTCCGCCGCGGCGAGCTGCTGTTCACGGCGCGCGACTATGTGGGCGCGGAGCGCGCCTACGCCACCGTGCTGGAAGGCGACGAGGACAATCCGTACCGGGAACGCGCCCTCTACATGCAGGGCTGGTCGCTGTTCAAGCTGGGGCGGCTGGAAGACGCGCTGGCCTCGTTCTTCGAGGTGCTCGACCTGGGGCTCGCCGATGTCGGGGACGAGGACCTGGCCGAGGTGACCAGCCTGAGCAACGCCGACCGCGAACTGGTCGAGGACACCCTGCGGGTGATGAGCCTGTCGCTGGAGAACCTGCGCGGCGCGGAATCGATCGCCGGCTTCGTCACCACCGAGCTGCGCCGCGGCTACGAGTTCCGCGTGTACCGCAAGCTCGGCGAGCTCTATCTGCGCCAGGAGCGCGTGAAGGATGCGGCCGACACCTTCGGCGCCTTCGCACGCCGCCAGCCGCTGCATGCGCAGGCGCCCCAGCTGCAGGCCGAGGTGATCGCCATCTACCAGAAGGCCGGGTTCGACACGCTGGCCCTGGAGGCGAAGAAGGAATATGTCGAGCGCTACGGCGCGGGCAGCCGCTTCCGCCAGGCCAATGCGGAGGGCTGGGAGCGCGCGCAGCCCCTGGTCAAGACCCACCTGGCCGAGCTGGCGCGCCACTACCACGCCCGCGCCCAGCAGGGCAAGGCGTCGGCCGACTACCAGGAGGCGGTGCGCTGGTACCGCAGCCACCTCGAGTCCTTCCCCGACGACGCGGATGCCGGGCAGACCCGTTTCCTGCTGGCCGAACTGCTGTCCGAGGACCAGCGTTTCGCCGAGGCCGTCACCGAGTACGAGCACACGGCCTACGGCTACCCGGTGCATGCACGCAGCGCGGATGCGGGCTATGCCGCGCTCCTGGGCTACGCCGGCCAGCAGAAACGCTCGGCGCCGGCGGAACTGCCTGGCTTGCGGCGCAAGGGGGTGGCCAGTGCGCTGCGTTTCGCGGACGCCTTCCCCGGCGACCCGCGCACGGGCGCGGTGCTGGCCGATGCGGCCGACACCTTGCACGGCCTGCGCGACGCCGAGCAGGCGGTGGCGGTGGCCGCCAGGCTGCTGGCCCTGCAGCCGCCTGCGAACGCGGCGCAGCGCCGCCTGGCCTGGACCGTCATGGCCCACAGCGCCTTCGAGCGCCAGGAATTCGAGCGTGCCGAACGCGCCTACACCGAGGTGCTGGCCCTGACGGCGGCCAAGGACCCGGCCCGTGGCGAGCTGACGGAGCGGCTGGCCGCAGCCGTCTACAAGCAGGGCGAGCAGGCCCGCGACGCCGGCCAGGCGCGCGGAGCGGTCTCCCACTTCGAGCGGGTGGCCGCGCTGGCGCCGCAATCGGCCGTGCGGGCGACGGCGCAATACGACGCGGCGGCGGCACTCATCGGCCTGAAGGACTGGGACGGCGCGGCCGGCCTGCTCGAGGACTTCCGCCAGCGATATCCCCGGCATGCGCTGGCGGACGAGGTGACGGCCAAGCTGGCCGCGGTGTACAGCGGCAAGTCGCAGTGGGCCCGGGCCGCGGCCGAGTTCGAGCGCCTGTCGCTGGCCAGCAAGGACACGCCGCTGGCGCGCGAGGCCCTGTGGCAGGCGGCCGAGCTCTACGACAAGGCGGCCGCCCGCCCGCAGGCGACCAAGGCCTTCGAGCGCTACCTGGCGCAGAACCCGCAGCCGTTCGAGCGTGCGCTGGAAGCGCGCTCGCGCCTGGCGGCCCTGGCCCGCGCCGACGGCCAGGTCGCGCGCCACCTGGCCTGGATGAAGGACATCTTCCAGCTCGAGCAGGCCGGCGGCGCGGCCCGCACGCCGCGCACGCGCTACCTGGGGGCCAGCGCCGCGCTCGCCCTGGCCGAGCCCGCCTTCGAGGCCTATCGCAAGGTCACGCTGACGGAGCCGCTGGCCCGGCAGCTCAAGCTCAAGAAAGGCAAGATGGAGGAAGCCCTGAAGGCCTACGCCGTGGCGTCTGACTACGGCGTGGCCGAGATCGTCACCGCGTCCACCTATCACGTGGCCGCGCTGTACCAGGACTTCGGCAAGGCCTTGCTCGGGTCGCAGCGCCCGAAGAAGCTGTCGGCCTCCGAGCTGGAACAGTACAACGTGCTGCTGGAAGAACAGGCCTTCCCCTTCGAGGAAAAAGCCATCGAGCTGCACGAGCTCAACGCGCGCCGCGCGCAGGACGGCCTCTACGACACCTGGGTGCAGCGCAGCTTCGCGGCCCTGCGCGAACTGCGGCCGGTGCGTTATGGCAAGAGCGAACGCAGCGAAGGAGCGATCGATGCGATCCGCTGAACACCTCGTCCGCCTGGCCGTGGCGGCCGTGCTTTGCGCGGGACTGGGCGGCTGCGCTTCGCTGTCCGGGACGACGTCCACGGGGACGACCGGGGCAACGACGACGACCGGATCGACCAGCGCGCCGGCCTCGGCTGCCGCCGTCGCACCCGAGGCCGGCGCCCCGCGGCCCGAAGCCGCCACGCAGGAGGCGCCGGCCCCCGCCGTGCGCAAGGCCTTCGACGACGCGGTGCGTGCCTTGCGGGCCGGGCGCGTGGCCGAGGCCGAGCGGGGTTTCCACGCGCTGGCACAGGCCCACCCCGGACTCGGCGGCCCGCATGCCAACCTGGGGCTGATCCATCGCCAGGCCGGCAGGCTGGCCGAGGCCGCCGCCGAGCTGGAGCTGGCCGTCAAGGCCAGCCCCGCGCAACCGCAGTTCCACAACCAGCTCGGCATCGTCTACCGCCAGTTGGGCCGCTTCGCCCAGGCCGGCGAGGCCTACGAGAAGGCCATCGCGCTCGACGCCGGCTATGCCGCCGCGGTCCTGAACCTGGGCGTGCTCAGCGACCTGTACCTGGGAGACGGTCCCCGCGCGCTGGCGCTGTACACCCGCTACCTGGCCCTGACCCCGGCCGGGGACGCGGCCGTGGGCAAGTGGATCGCCGACCTCAAGAACCGCAAGGCGCCGGCCGCCCCGGCCGAGCGCAAGGAGAAGGAATGAAGCCCGCACTGGCCTGCCTCTCGCTCGCCCTGCTGTGCGCCGCCCCGGCCGCGGCCCAGGACCGCGCCGACATCGACCGCACCCAGATCATCGGCAACCGCGAGCTGCCCAAGGTGATCTACATCGTGCCCTGGAAGAAGGCGCTGCCCGGCGAGCTTTCCGGGCGGCCGGTGGCCAGCGTGCTGGACGACACCCTGGCGCCGATCGACCGCGACGAGTTCCGCCGGGCCGTGCAGTACCACGCACTGCTGCGGCCGCCCCCGGCCGCGCCCGCGCCCAAGTGAACGACCCCCTCTTTATCGAGCCCCCAGTTTTTGTCGGAGATTGAAAAATGAATGCATTGAGTACGGCGGTGAAGTTCTTCCAGGACTGCGGCTTGTTCATCTACCCGACCATCCTGATCATGGCCGCCGGCCTGGCCATCGCCATCGAACGCTTCATCGTGCTGAACCGCGCGCGCAGCGAGAACCGCGAGGTCTGGGCCAAGGTGTTGCCGCTGCTGCAGAAGGGCCAGTTCAAGGAAGTGCACAGCCTGACCACCCAGTCCGACGCGGCCATCGGCAAGATCGTCAGCTACGGCCTGACCCGCATGCAAAGCCCCGGCCGCCGCGAAGACTTCGACGCGGCCATGGAAGAGGGCATGATGGAGATCGTGCCGCGCCTGGAGAAGCGCACCCACTACATCGCCACCTTCGCCAACGTGGTCACGCTGGTGGGCCTGCTGGGCACCATCATCGGCCTGATCAAGGGCTTCACGGCCGTGGCACAGGTCAACCCGGCCGAGAAGGCCGAGCTGCTGTCGGCCAGCATCTCCATCGCGATGAACAACACCGCCTTCGCGCTGATGGTGGCCATTCCCTTCCTGCTGATCCATGCCTTCCTGCAGGCCCGGACCGGCGAGATCGTCGACGGCCTCGAAGCCGCCAAGATCAGCTTCCTGAACCTCACCCACCGGGTCAAGGCCGAACAGTCCTCCGGATCGCGCTGATGCACCCGCCCTTTTGCTTGTCCCCATTGCAGGAGCCACGACCATGCGAGTGAGACGTCTGCGCAAGGACCCGGCGCACCTCGAGATCACCGCCTTCATCAACCTGATCGTGGTGCTGGTGCCCTTCCTGCTCGCCACGGCGGTGTTCACCCGGCTGTCGGTGATCGACCTCACGCTGCCGGCGCCGTCCTCGGGCCTGGAGCAGGTCAAGGCCGGCAACCTGCAGCTCGAGGTGGTGATCAGGCCGGGCGCGATCGAGGTGGGCGACCGCGTCGGCGGCCTCATCCAGCGCATCCCCGACATCTCCTCCGGCCGCGACCTGCAGGGACTGTCGGGCGTGATGGTGCAGCTCAAGAGCCGCTTCCCCGACAAGACCGAGGCGACCGTGCTGGCCGAGCCCGACACCTCCTACGACACCCTGGTGCAGGTGATGGACACCATGCGCACGGCCATCACCGCGCAGGGCACGAAGCTCGTGCGTGCGGACCTGTTCACCCGCATCTCCGTCGGCGACGCGCCGGTGCGCCAGCGCTAGAGACAAGGCCCGCCATGAAACTGAGCCCGCTGCAGCGCCGCGCCCAACGGCGCGCCCGCAACCAGAGTTCGCTGGACATGAACCTGGTCTCGCTGATCGATGTCTTCACCATCCTGATCTTCTTCCTGCTCTCCAGCGCCGGCGGGGTGGAGCTGCTGCCCAGCCCGAAGGAGGTGCGGCTGCCCGAGTCGGTGTCCGACAAGACCCCGCGCGAGACCCGGGTGGTGGTGGTCGGTGCGGACGAGATCCTGCTGGACGGCCGCCGGCTGGCCTCGGTCGCCGAGGTGGCCGGCGCCGACGTGGAGGTCATCGCCCCCCTGCAGGCCGAACTGCAGCGCCTCGCGGGCCTGCCGCCCGCCCAGGGAGCCGCCACGCCGGTGGCCAGGGCGGTCACGCTGATGGCCGACAAGGACATCCCCTATCACCTGCTGCGCAAGATCATGCTCAGCTGTTCGCGCGCCGGCTATGCCGACGTGTCCTTCGCCGTGCGGCAGAGGGCGGGCACATGAGCGCGGCCACCCTGGTGTCGTTCCGCGCCCCGGTGCTGCCCTGGGCCGGCTCGCTCGAGGACGAGCAACGCTTCCGCCGCATCTCGGGCCGGGTCCTCGTCACGGCGCTGCTGTTGTGCATCGCGCTGCCCTGGCTGCCGGTGACGGCGCCTGAAAAATCCGCCGCCCCCGCGCCGGGCCCCGCGCCCCTGGTCAAGCTGGTGCTGGACGACAAGACGCCGCCACCGCCGCCGCCTGTGCCTGCGCCCGTCACCGCGGCCCCGCGCACGGCCGCGCCGCCGGCGGCCGAGGCGACGCCGCGTGCCGTGCCCAGCCCTGCGAGGCCGCAGCCCGTGCCGTCGCCCTCCAAGGCCGCGCCGGTGACCGAGGCGCGCAATCCGCAGCCGGACAAGCCGCCGGGCGAAGCCCTGGATGCGGCGCGCCGCAAGGCCTCCGGTGCGGGTCTGCTGGCCCTGAAGGACGAACTCAAGGAACTGCACGGCGCCCCGGCGGCGGTGCAGTTGAAGACCGACATCAAACCCGGTCGCGGCGTGGGCACCAGCACCGGAGTGGGCGTGGGCGCCGGCACCGAGCCGGGGGTGCCGTCGCGCGCGCTCATCACCTCCAACGCGGCCGGCGGCAGCGGCGGCATCAACACGGCCGGCTACAGCCGTGACACCGGCGGCGGCGGCCTGGCCGGCCGCGCCACCACCCTGGTGCCGGGCGTGGCCGGTG
>CBIHOH010000091.1:0-17378 GCA_966211755.1 uncultured Rhizobacter sp.
TCACCGGTTCCCCGCTCGTACTCACCCTGAACAACGGCCAGACCATCACCATCCCCGTCGGGCAAAGCAGCGCCGCCAGCAGCATGTTCAGGGTGCGTTCCGACGATGCCTATGTGCAGGGCAGCGAGACCCTCAGCGTCGGCATCAGCAGCACCAGCGGCGGCAACTTCGAGGCCCTCATCACCAGCTCGACGACCTCCACCTCGGTCGTCGACGATGCCGATCCGAGCGTCGTGACGCTCACCGCCTCGGCCGCCACCGTCACCGAAGGCGGCAGCATCGTCTACACCGCCACCGTCGACAACGCTGTGACCGGTACTCCGCTGGTGTTGACCCTATCGAATGGCCAGGCCATCACCATCCCCGTCGGCCAGACTTCGGCCAGCAGCAGCGCCTTCGCCGTGCGCGCCGACGATGTCTATGCGCAGGGAACCCAGACCCTGAGCGTCGGCATCAGCAGCCGCTCAGGCGGCAACTACGAGGCGCTGAGCACGTCCTCCACCGCCAGCACGAGCGTCACCGACGACGCCGATGCCAGCGTGGTCACGCTGACCCGATCCGCCGCCTCGGTGACTGAAGGCGGCAGCATCGTCTACACCGCCACCGTCAACAATCCCGTCACCGGCACCCCCTTGGTGCTGACACTGACCAACGGCCAGACCATCACCATCCCGGTCGGCCAGAGTTCGGCCAGCAGCAGCGCCTTCGCCGTGCGCGCCGACGATGCCTATGCGCAGGGAACCCAGACCCTGACCGTCGGCATCGGCAGCCACTCCGGCGGCAGCTACGAGGCGCTGAGCACCAGCTCGACCGTCAGCTCCACCGTCACCGACGATGCGGATGCCACCGTCGTCACCCTGACCCGGTCCGCCGATGCCGTGACCGAAGGCGGCAGCATCGTCTACACCGCCACCGTCAACAACCCGGTCACCGGCACTCCCTTGGTGCTGACACTGACCAATGGCCAGACCATCACCATCCCGGTCGGCCAGAGTTCGGCCAGCAGCGCCGCCTTCACCGTGCGCGCCGACGATGTCTATGTCCAGGGCAACCAGACATTGACCGTGGGGATCGCCGGCAGCGCGGGCGGCAACTTCGAAAGCCTGACCACCACCAGCACGGTCTCCAGCACCGTGACGGACGACACCGACCTGACCACCGTCAGCCTCAGCGGCGCGGCCGGCGTCACCGAAGGAGGCAACGCCGCCTACACGCTGACGCTCAGCAGCCCGGCGGCGACGGCGGTCACGGTGAACCTGAACTACAGCGGCACCGCGAGCAACGGGACCGACTACACCGGCACGGCCAGCGTCACCATCGCGGCCGGCGCCAGCAGCGCCAGCTTCAACCTGGCCACCATCGACGACAACCTGGACGAGGCCGCGGAAACGCTGACGGTCACGATCGGTGGTGTCAGCGGCGGCGGTTTCGAATCCATCGCGGCCCATCCGGCCAGCAACAGCGTCACCACCTCGATCGCGGACAACGACCCCATCCCGTCGCTGTCCATAGGCGACGTCACCGTCAACGAAGGCGCGGGCACCGCGACCTTCACCGTCACCCTTTCGGCGGCCAGCGGCCAGACGGTCAGCGTGGGCTACAACACCAGCAATGGCACGGCCAGCGCAGGCTCGGACTACACCGCTTCCAGCGGCACCGTCACCTTCGCGTCGGGCACGACCAGCCAGACGATCACGGTGCCCATCCTCAACAACGCCACGGTCGAGAGCACCGAGAGCTTCAACGTCAATCTGGTCCAGCCGGTGAACGCGAGCATTTCGGACAACCTCGGCGTCGGCACCATCATCGACAACGACTCGCCTCCGGTCGTCGACCTCGACGGCAACAACTCCAGCGGGGCCGGCGGCGCCAACTACAGCGTCACCTTCACCGAAGGCCTCGCCGGCGCGGGCGTGCCCATCGTCGACAGCGACATCAGCATCACCGATGTCGACAGCACCCACCTGACCGGTGCCACCGTCGTGCTGACCAACCGCCAGGGCGGCGACGCCCTGAACCTGGGCCTGGACGTGCCGGGGATCACGATCAACGCGCTGAACACCGCCGGCAGCGTGACCCTGACGCTGAGCGGCACGGCCACGCTGGCCAGCTACATGCAGCGCCTGCAGAACATCAGCTTCACCAACAGCGACGAAAACCCGAGCGCCACGCCGAGGCTGATCACCATCCAGCTGACCGACGGCACCAACACCAGCAACACCGCCACCACCACCGTCAACGTGGTTCCGGTGAACGACCTGCCGCTGGGCCGGGACCTCAGCGTCAGCACGGCGGAAGACACCCCGCTCGTCTTCGGGCTGGCCCATTTCCTGATGAACGACGCGGAACAGGGCAACAACCTCAGCCCCAATTTCGTTCGCATCGACAGCCCGCCCTCCACCGGCTCGCTGTACCTGAACGGCGTGCTCGTCTCGGCCGGCCAGGTCGTCAGTGCCGCGCAGATCTCTGGCGGCCAGCTCAGCTTCGTGCCGAACCTGAACGAAAGCGGCAATGCCTACGCCAGCCTGAGCTTCAGCGTGGGTGACGCCAACGGCGGCTTCGACACCGCGCCGAACACGGTGACCGTCAACGTGACACCGGTCAGCGACGGCGACCCGCAGGCCCTCAACGATGCCTTCCAGGCCACACTCGGCACGCCGCTGGTCATCACGCAGGCCCAGCTGCTCGCCAACGATTCCCTGCGCGACCATGCCCGCATCACCAGCGTCACGACAGCGGGCGGCAGGCTGGTCGACAACGGCAACGGCACCTACACCTACACCCCGACCGCGGTCGGCGATGCCAGCTTCACCTACACCCTGAGCGACGACGACACCGGGACCAGCACGGCCACCGTCACCGTGACCACCGTCGCCGCCACCGACGACCTGGCCACGGTGTACGAAAGCGCCCTGGGCAGCGGCACGGGCGGCGGCTCGGCCGTGGCCACCGGCAACCTGATGACGAACGACGGGGCCGGCAGCTCGATCACCAGCGTGAACGGCGTCACCGATGGCTCGGCGAGCGATGCCGACAGCCGCGCGGGCTACATCGGTGTCACCACCGGCCTGGGCAAGCTGGTCGTCGACAGCAGCGGCACGGGTGCCGGCGACTACACCTACACCCTCGACAGTGCGGCCAGCAACAACACGGCGGCGAACGACCTGGCGACGACCGAGTCCTTCACCTATGTGTCCAACGCGACCTCCGCGGCCCTGCGGGTGAGCGTGGTCGACGACCGGCCGATGGTCTACGACCGCGAGATCCAGGTCTCGCAGGTGGCCCTGCCCTCGTACAACCTGGTGCTGGTGCTGGACGTCTCCGGCAGCATGACGGTGAGCAGCTCCGGCGGCGGCGTCAGGCAACTCAACGACGACGGCAGCACCACCATCACCACCCGCCTGGCCATGGCCAAGGAAGCGCTGGTCCAGCTGGTGCAGGAGTACTACAACCAGGCGCAGAACGTGTCGGTGAAGATCGTCACCTTCTCGGAGTCCGCCACCATCCTCAACGGCGGGGCGGCCTATACCGACAAGGCGGCCACCATCGCGGCCATCAACGGCATCAACGGCTCCGGCGGCGGCACCAACTACGAGGCCGGCCTGAACGCCGCGCGCACCGCCTACGGCACGGTGGACGCGAGCAAGAACAACGCCACCTATTTCGTGTCGGACGGGGAGCCGTCCTCCGGCAACACGAGCACCGGCACGACGACCTACAACAACTTCGCATCGACCAACGGGATCGACACCTATGCAGTGGGCATCGGCACCGGCATCGCCAACACCAGCTACCTCGACAACATCCACAACGTGGACGGCGACGGCAGCGGAGTGAAGGACAGCGCCATCATCGTGCCCGACGTGAACGAACTCGGCTCGGCGCTGCTGTCCACCGTGCCGCCGGCCTATGGCGGCAACGTCGTGAGCTCGGGGGTCTCCGACAGCGTGCTGGGCGCCGATGGCGGCTACGTGCAGACCATGAGCTTGCGCCTGGACAGCAACAGCGACGGTGTCGCCGACCAGGACGTGACCTTCACCTACAACCAGGCCACCAACACCATCACGCAGAACAGCAGCTTCCTCACCGGCTATCCGAAGACCGGGACCGACCTGATCACCGTCGGCCCGTCCTCGGGCTTCTCGCTCGGCACACTGACCTTCAACTTCACCACCGGCAGCTACACCTACTACGCCAACGGCACGGCGACCGAGGGCGACAGCTTCCTGCTGCGCTTCGTGGCACGCGACGGCGACGGCGACGTCACCCCCAGCACCTCGCTGCGTTTCGAGATCGCCAACGGCGCGCCGGTGGCCCGCCCCGACACCGACACGCTGCAGCTGAACGAAACCCACCTGAGCGGCAACGTGATCAGCGGCATCGGCACCGATGGCGGCCTGGCGCTCGGCAGCCAGGTGACCACGTTCTCGGCCCAGGGCAGCGGTGTCGATACCGCCGTCGACAACGCGAAGGTCACCTCCGTCAGCTTCCAGAACCAGAGCTTCAACCTCCTGGTCGACGGCTCGGGATCGGGCACCGGGTACAGCTACGTCATCAGCAACGGCCAGCTCACCTGGACCGGCTCGGGCGCCAATGCCGGCGCCAGGCTGGTGTTCACCACCGCCGGCTACTACGACTACACCCCGCCGACGGCCGCGCTCACCGCCACCCCGACCGCCTCGGCCGTCACCACCTCCTTCACGACCGAGGCAGGTGCCAGCGCCAACGGCGTGGTGCTGAGCGGCTATTCGCGCACCGGCAGCACACGCACGCTGGAGTACACCAGCAGCGGAAACGCCAGCCAGCGCGGCGTCGGGGTCAACGGCGGCGACTCGAGCAGCATGCTCGACAACCTCGAACGGCTGGTGGTCAGCTTCTCCCGCGCGGCCAACCCCTACGGCGTGCAGGGCGTGAGCTTCGTCATCGCCAGCGGGGCCAGCGACCTGGGTGCCAGCGGCGGCATCGTGAGCGCCCTCACCTACACCGTCTACGACGTGGCCGGCAGCAAGATCGGGCAGTTCTACAGCAGCGCCGAGAACACCGTCACCCTGCCCTCCTACCTGAACAACATCGGTTCGATCGAGATCGAGGCCAACAGCCCGGCCTCGGCCCGCGTCACCAGCGTCTCCTTCTCCAGCGTGCAGCTCGACAGCAGCGCGCCGGCGGTGGCGCCGGTGGAGGTCGGCTACACGCTCACCGACGACGATGGCAGCACCAGCAGTTCCAGCCTGTCGCTGAAGATCATCTCCAACAACATCTACGGCGACACCGCCGGCAACACCTTGACCGGCACCAGCGCCAACGACCGCATCCTGGGCGACGAAGGCAACGACGTGCTGTCGGGCGCCGATGGGCACGACATCCTCGAAGGCGGCCTCGGTGCCGACCAGCTGAACGGTGGCCTGGGCGACGACATCCTGCGCGGCGGCGCGGGCAACGACACGCTGGACGGCGGCCTGGGCAACGACCTGCTGGCCGGCGGCAAGGGCAACGACTTGCTGAGCGGCGGCGCGGGCTCCGATGTGTTCCGCTGGGAATTCGCCGACCAGGGGGCCAACGGCGCGCCGGCGAGCGACACCGTCACCGACTTCAACAACGCGGCGGCGGCCTCGGGCGGCGACGTGCTCGACCTGCGCGACCTGCTGCAGGGCGAGACCCTGTCGGGGGCCGCCAGCGGCAACCTGACGAGCTACCTGCACTTCGCCGTGTCGGGCGGCGACACCACCATCCAGATCAGCAGCAACGGCGGCTTCTCGGGCGGGTTCAATGCCGGCGCGGTCGACCAGTCCATCACCCTCACCGGGGTGGACCTCAGTTCGGCCGGCACCCTCAGCACCGACCAGCAGATCATCCAGGACCTGCTGAACAAGTCCAAACTGGTGGTCGACGGCGGGATCTGAGGACGGCCCGCCGGGCACTCAGCCGTCCCGTCCGATCCCTCGGCGGGATGGCCGGGCAGGCGACGGAGCCCCCGGGCCCCGGCAGGAGCCGGCCGACGTCCGCGGTGGCGATCAATGGAACGCGGACGTGGCGTCGCCCCCTTGTCGGTCCGATCCACCGCCAAGCCGGCTTCACGGCGGCAGTTCCCGGTGCCTGGGACCCGACCTCGACAAGCTGCCCGCCCGAAGCCACGGGGCGACCAGGCGACACGCCCGGCCAGCCGCCGAAGGCCTTCCTCAGCCGCGCCGCGCCTCGTACCGCTGGCTGATCCAGGGCCCGGTGGCCCCGTCGATGCCGCATTCCCACAGGCGCTCGGCATCCTCCTCGTCGGCCACGCCCTCGGCGATCACCTGCAAGGACAGGCCGTGCAGGAGCGTGACCGTGCCGCGCACGAAGGTCGCGCGGTGCTCGTCCTGGCCGACCCCGCGGATGACCGAGGCATCGAGCTTCACGTAGTCCAGCCCGGCCTCGAACAGGCGCGGGATCAGGCCCAGTCGCTCGCCCGCGTGTTCGATGCCGATGCGAACGCCGGTGGGGCGCAATTGGCGGCTCAGCTCCTGCAGCAGCTGGAAATGCTCGACGGCGGCGATTTCCGCCACCTCCAGCGAAATCAGCCGCGCCACCCTCGGAGCCCCCCATAGCAAGGCACGCAGGCGGGCGGAAAACGCGCTATCGGTCAGCGAGGCCGGCGACAGGTTCACGCAACGCGCCTGGTTGTCCTGCGCCGACTCGGCCAGCGCCAGGGCCAGGGCCCGCTCGTCCACATCGGCGGTGAGGCGGCTACGCATGGCCAGCGGCAGCCACCGGGCGGCGGCCTCGAACTCGCCGTTCTCCTCCAGCTGCAGGCGCAGCGGGCATTCCAGATGGATCAGGCCGAGGCGTGCGTCGACCACGGGGAAACCGACCAACCGGATCCGCTGATGGACCAGGGCCTCGCGGATGCGCTGGCGCCAGGCGCCTTCGCCCAGCAGGGTCACGCCCGGGCCGCCTTCGCCGGCCAGCTCGACCGCGAAGGGTCCCAGGCTCTCGGCCCGGGCCAGCGCCGCATCGGCCGCGCTCATCACCCGGGCCAGTTGCGCGTCGCGCCGCAGCTCGATGGCCCCCACGCTCACCGCCGCCCCGGCCGCCAGGGTCGGCAGCACCTGGCGCAGGGCGTCCGCCATCGACTGGGCGGTTTCCCGTGCCACCCCGGCGACGGGCAGGCACAAGGCGAAGTCGGAGCCGTTCAAGCGGCCCAGGAAACAACCCGGGACCCGCTCGGCATAAGGCCGCAGGGCCTGGGCGATGGTCGTGATGACGCGGTCGGCCACCTGGTGGCCCTGGCTGCGGTTGATGCCAGCGAGGTCGAGCACGCGCAACAGCACCAGCCCCCCCTCCGCCGTGCCGTCCTCGCGTTGCAGGGCGGCCGACAGCTGGCCGAGGAAATGGACCCGGTTCGACAGGCCGGTCAGCGAGTCGCAATTGGCCTGGCGGTGCAGCACATCGAGCTGTGCCGCCTGGGTCTGGAACGCCACCCGCAGGCGCTCCACCATGGTGTTCATGGCACGGGTCAGGCGCTGCAGCTCCGGCACCCTGGGCTCGGCCACGGTGATGAACTCACCCCGGACCAGCGCCTCGGCCTGGCCGACCGTGCCGTCGATCGGCCTGCGGATGCGCCCCACCACCAGCGTGCCGACGGCACCGGCCAGCAGGCCGACCAGGCCCAGCGCATAGGCCGAGTGCAGGCTGTTCGACCACAGCTCGTCATGGGCGTAGGCCGCATGGCTGACCACTTCGACCCGACCTAGCGCGCGCCAGCCGTCCGACACCTGGGCCTGGCCGGGCACGGACTCGATGGAGACCAGCCGGACGAACCAGGCCGGCGCCTTGGCCGGGCCGGTGGCCGCCTCGCGGGCGAACGGCACGCTCCCGTCCGCCGCCACGAAGCGGATGGAACGGTAGTACCCGGTGTCGAACTGGGCCGACATCAACAACGCCATCAGGTCGCGGTCGCCCTTTTGCTGCGACAGCACCAGCGCCATGGTGGTCGCATTGTCCGAATTCTTGAGCTGCAGCTGGGTCTGCAGGTAGGCCCGCGCCGAATCCACCGCCACGGTGACGCTGCCCACGAAAGCCAGCAACACCGTGCCCAGCATCAACAACCAGATCTGACGGATCAGCGACATTCACGCTCCCTGTTGAGATGCCTCATTGAAACCCCTCGGCCCCGGCTTTCGCAAGCACTTCGCGCCAGCGCGACAAGCGGGCCACCGGGTCGCCCGCAGCCTGCGCCCCCACACCTTGCCACAGGCCTTCGCCGTTGAAGCTGAAAACAGGCACCAGATCCGGCCGTCTTGACGCAGGACGGATGTCGGCGATGAGGTTATCGAGAATCAGCGGCTCCGCGCTCGGCACCGCGTAATAGGCCAGCACCATGTGCGCCTGCACCGCCCCCTGCGGCCCGCCCAGCTGCGCCCGCACATACACCAGCCGCAGCTTGGCGGCGGGAAGACCCAGCGCCAGCAGGCCGAAATACTTGGCGATCGCATAGTCCTCGCAATCGCCCTGTCCCTGGCCCAGCGTCTCCAGCGGGCTGGCCCAATGATCCACCTGTCCCCAGACCTCGCGGTCGTCGCGGAACTGCACGTTGCGGTTGAAAAACTGGTTGATCGCCTGCAGCCTGGCCGGCTCGTCGAGCTCGGCGGCCGAGACCAGGACCGGTTGCAGCGCGCGGGCCCCGGCGACCGCGCGCGGGCCGATCTTGCGCGCCGCGGCCAGCATGCGGTCGGCATCCCAGGCCAGCGCCGCGGGCCCGGCCGCCAGCAGGCCGGCCAGCAGGCCCAGGAAGACACGGCACCACACCGCCGCCGGCCGCAGGCCGCGAAACCATGGCATCCCGCCCGGGTTCGGAGACCCGAACCCGCGGCAGTCATCTGCGGCGACAGGTGGACAGACAGTGTGCACAGATATCCATCGGGTATTGCACCCCCAGGCCTTGTTGTCGTCCAAACCGCGCCGGTCTTGAGCCCTCCGGGGGAGCGAATATCCGCCACGGCGCCCGAATACCCCTCGCCAAACCCTCCCAGCGTGAAATACTGCCACCCGACCCCTCGGGTCGCGGGAATATTCAGGCAATCTCCTCGGCTTAAACTCGGACGCTCCATCTTAGGGTCCGGGCGTGGTGCGCCCCACCGATATGAGACATGATTCCAGGAAACCGATGCGCTTGAACCATCCGGCCTTGCTGGCCTTGGCCGCGCTGTGCTGGGGCAGCGCCGCCACCGCCCAGGCCGATCCCGACCTGCCCTTGAAAACCGCGGTGCAAAAGGCGGTCGCCTCGAATCCCGAGCTCAGCGCCAAATTCAATGCCTACCGGGCGGCCGCGGATGCCGTCGACGTGGCCCGCGGGGGGTTCTATCCCCGGCTGGACCTGAGCGCGGGCGTCGGCCGCGACCGCGACCGCATTGGCGGGCGCCAGCCCGAAGACCAGTCGCTCAACCGCCACGGCGCGGCGCTCAGCCTGACCCAGTTGCTGTGGGACGGCCTGGCCACCCGCAACGACGTCGGCCGCCTGGGCCACGACAAGCTGGCGCGCTATTTCGAGGTGCTGGACAGCGCGGAACAAACCGCCCTGGAAGCCGCCCGCGCCTACTACGACGTGCTGCGCTACCGCCGGCTGGTGCAACTGGCCGAAGACAACTTCGTGCAGCACCGCAGCGCCTTCAACCAGATCCAGTCGCGCTTCAAGGCCGGCGTCGGGCGCGGGGTCGACCTCGAGCAGGCCGGCGCCCGGCTGGCCCTGGCCGAGTCGAACCTGAACACCGAGATCTCCAACCTGCACGATGTCTCGGTGCGCTACCAGCGGGTGGTCGGCGAAGCCCCCCCCGCCGACATGCCCCAGCCCAGCTCGTTCAACCGGGCGATCCCGGGGCAGCCGGCCGAGGCTTCCAACCAGGCCATCCAGCGCAGCCCCGCCATCAGCGCCAGCGTCGAGAACCTGCGATCGGCGCGCGCCCTCGGCGCCATCCGCGAGAGCGCCTACCAGCCCAAGCTCGAAGCCCGCCTGCGCTCGGGCGCAGGCAAGAACTTCGACGGCGTGCGCGACCAGACGCGCGACACCTCGGCCGAGCTCGTCCTCAACTGGAACCTTTTCAACGGCGGCTCCGACCAGGCGCGCGTGCGCCAGCAGTCGCGCACCATCGGCCAGGCAGCCGACCTGCGCGACAAAGCCTGCCGCGACGTGCGCCAGACCGTCTCAATCGCCTACAACGACACCCGCAAGCTCGCCGACCAACTGCTCCACCTCGACCGCAACACCCTGGCCATCACCAAGGCGCGCGACGCCTACCGCCAGCAATTCGACATCGGCCAGCGCAGCCTGCTCGACCTGTTGAACGCCGAGAACGAGGTGTACACCGCCCAGCGCTCCTACGCGAACGCCGAGTTCGACCTGCACATCGCCTATCTCCGCACCCACGCCGCGCTGCACCAGCTGAGCGCGCAGCTCGGCCTCGCCCAAGGCAGCGAGATGCCCGCGGAAGCCGCGCAATGGCAGATCGGCGACGACCTCCCCACGCGCTGCCCGGCCGCCCCGGTGGAGCCCGTCGCGGTCGACACCAGCGCCCTCGTGGCACGCGCCGCCGCCCTGTCTGCCGGCACACTGCCTGCGGCCGCGCCGGCTCCCGCGCCCGCCCCCGTCACCAGCGCGCAGCCCGCTGCCGCGACGGCCCCGGGCGAGGCCGTGCGACAGCGCCTGGCCGACTGGAGTGCGGCCTGGGCAGCCAGGGACAGCGCGCGTTACCTCGGGTTCTATGCGCCCGCCTTCGTGCCCGGCCAAGGCACGGCCGACAGCTGGAAGGCCGCGCGTGCGGCGCGCATCGCCCAGGCCAGGAACATCAGCGTGAAGATCGAGGACCTGCAGATCCGGCCGTTGAATGCCGGCACGGTGGAAGCCCGCTTCAGGCAGGTCTACCGGTCGGACGGGTACAAGGACGAAGTGAACAAGCTGCAGACCTGGCAGCAGACCGGCGGGCAATGGCTCATCACCCGGGAAAGCACCCGCTGAAGGCCTGATACCGCGCGGCCACGGCGCGGGCGGGGAGCAACTCACGTTGTGCGCGACGCCGCCGGGCTGGCTCAGGCAGGAGCCGTCGAACCGGAACCTGATCCACCCCATCAAGGCGTGAACGAAGTGTGCGTTCATGTCGTGCCAGTGCCAACCCGTCTCTTCGCTGAACGGCTGGATGGCGCGGATGTACGTGCCGCCAATGCGGCCACCCGTCGCCTCCGCCCGAGCACGGGGACTGCCGCGCTCAGCGCCAGCGCGACCTCGGACCGCATTGTGGAGCCTACGCGCCGTAGGCCGCCATGAAGACCCGTACGGCCTCGCGCACAAGAGCCTTGTTTTCCCGGGAATCCGGCATCTCGAGCTTCAGCAGTCCGCGGATGTGCCCGGAGCCCAGGAATATCGACAGGAACAGGTCCGCTGCCTGAAGCGGGTTCCGCACGTTCAGCGTGCCCGCCGAGTCGGCACGGCGCAGGTATGCGGCCAGCTCGCCGTTCACACGCTCCGGGCCGTCCTTGTAGAACGCACGGCAGACTTCCGGCTGCGCCCCCGCGACGCCGTAGACAGCGCGCATCGCGCCCAGGGCGTCGTCCCCGCGCGCCAGTGCGAGAAACCGGCCGCCGATCGCCAGCAGCGCCTTCTCGGGCTGGTCCGGGTCCAGCGCCCCGGCGCCCGGGACGCCAGGCACCACCGTCTCCGTCCTGTCGCGCACGACCGCCTGGAACAGCCTCTCCTTGGAGCCGAAATTGTTGTACACGGTCGTCTTGGACACACCGGCGTCCGCGGCGATGGCATCCACGCTGGCACGCTCCAGGCCATGCTCGTTGAAGTGCCTTTGCGCCGCTTCCAGGATGCGCCGGCCGCGCTCGGGATCGCGTGGCCGCCCTCGTTGGGGCTTGGGAGCTGGAGCTGGAGCTGGGGGGCGGGCCATGGGCAGATTTAGTGGATTCGACAGTTCACTATAGCCCACTCAAATTATTGGACTTGTAGTCCATTAAGTTACGGCGACCCGAGGAGCCCCCATGACGCAACAGACGATGACTGGACCGATCGTCAGGGCGAGCCGCGCGAGCAGTTGCAGCAGCGGGCCATCAAGCATGGCGGACTCGTGGAATATTAAGTGAACTTGACAGTCCACTATATCAGGCGCACATTACTGAACTTGTCGTCCAATAAACAATCGACCCATGACTTCCTCCTCCTGGCGCAGCCGCGGTCCGCCCCCCCGGGCAACCCGCCTCCTGTCTCTCGCGGCATGGGCCGTGCTGTCGGCGTGCTCGACACCCCCCGTGCAGGCTCCCGCGCCCTCGGTGCCCCTCGCGGCCGCCTTTGCCCACAGCCATGCGGCACAGGCGGAAGGCACGGCCGAGGGCGTTGCGTGGTGGGCCGCCTTGGGGGATTCCACTCTCGCCGCGCTGGTTGAGGAAGCGCTGGGCGCCAACCAGGACATCGCCATCGCGCTCCAGCGCGTCGCCCAGGCCCGTGCGGGCGCGGATGCCCCGGCCTCCCGCCTGTGGCCGGCGGTGGGCGTGCAGGCTTCCGCATCGCGCAGCAACAGTGGCTTGCCTGCGCCGGTGAAG
The DNA here is from genome assembly GCA_966211755.1 of uncultured Rhizobacter sp. Classification (GTDB taxonomy): domain Bacteria; phylum Pseudomonadota; class Gammaproteobacteria; order Burkholderiales; family Burkholderiaceae_C; genus Rhizobacter. The sequence goes on from CBIHOH010000091.1 coordinate 12,565, forward strand.
CAAGGGATGCCCGACACGCGCGCGCTGCGCGCCGGAATCGACGTGGCCTGGGAGATCGACCTGGCGGGGGGCGTGCGGGCTGCGCGCGACGCAGCGCAGGCCGACACCACCGCGGCGGCTGCAGGAGTGCAAGGCGCCCGCCTGCTGGTCGCCAGCGAGGTCGCGCGCCAGTACTTCATGCTGCGCAGCGCCCATGAGAGGCTGCGCATCGTGCAGGCCCTGGCGAAGGCGCAACGGGACACCGCCAGCCGCGTGGAAAGCCGCCTGCGCGAAGGCCAGGCCAGTGCGTTCGACCACGACCGCGCGCGCGCCGAAGCCGACGCGCTGGATGCCCAGGTGCCGGCGCTGCGGATGCTGGTCGGCACCACGCAGACCAAGCTGGCCGTGCTGCTCGGCCGCAACCCGTCGGCGCGCGCTGTCGACGCCGACAACGGCTTCGCGTGGCCGGCGGCGCGCGCCATCGCGGCGGGCCAGCCCAGCGAGCTGCTAAGGCGCCGCCCGGACCTGGTCGCCGCCGAGGCGCGCGTCGGTGCCGAGGCGCTGCGCACTGCCGAAGCCCGGGCCCAGTGGTGGCCCAAACTGTTCCTGAGCGCATTGTTGGGTCGCGAGGACTTGCGGCTGAACGCGCTCGATCTCGCGCCGGTTCACCTCTCCAACGTCGCGCTGGCCTTTGCGATGCCGATCTTCAACGCCGGCCGGATCGATGCCGGCGTTCGCGTGCAGTCCGCGCGCGCCGATGAGGCCTTGCTCGCGTGGCAGAAGGCCGTGCTGGTGGCAGTCCAGGAAGTCGAGGACAGCCTGCTCGTGCGCTCGCAGGAGGCCGAGCGCAACGCGGCCCTCGCGCTCACCGTCGAGCACCGCCGCCGTTCGCTGCAGCGCGCCGAGTCGCTGCAACGCGAAGGACAGATCGACCTGCTGGTGCTGCTGGACGTGCAGCGCTCCGTGCTGGCCAGCGAACTGGCCTTGTCGGAAAGCCGCCTGCAGCAGGCGCTGGCCGACGTGCAGCTCTACAAAGCCCTGGGCGGTGGGTTTCCCATGACGCCGCCCAGCACCGACATGACTTCACTTGCCGCAAGGACACCGCGATGAACGACTCGTTGAACAGCATCTTCCCCGTCCTCTCGCTCTCGAGCATCGCGGTCGCCAGCCTGCTGCTGACAGCCTGCAGCGAACCGCCTGCGCCGGCCGCCATCGTGAAGCCGGTCTTCGTGACGACCGTGACAACGGCCAACTCCGCACAGAGTCGCAGCTTCACTTCGGTGATCCGTGCCCGCGTGGAGACGGAGCTCGGATTTCGGACCGGAGGCAAGGTGGTCGAGCGGCTCGTCGAAGTCGGTGGCAGCGTCAAGGCAGGCCAGGTTCTGGCCCGTCTGGATCCGGCCGACTACCAGCTGGCCGTGAAGGCGGCAGCAGACCAGGTGCAGGCCGCGTCGGTGGACGCGCAGCAGGCCGCTTCCGACGAGGCGCGCTTTCGCCGGCTGCTGGCGGACGGATCGGTAGGCGCCGCCGACCACGAGCGGCAGAAGGCGCGTGCCGACGCCGCCGCAGCGCGCCTGGGCCAAGCGAATCGCCAGCTCGAGCTTGCGCGCAATCGCGAGGCCTACGCCACGCTGGTCGCACCCTACGCAGGCGTCGTCACGACGCTGCGCTTCGAGCGCGGCCAGGTGGTCGCGGAAGGCCAGCCCGTGCTGTCGCTGGCCCGTGACGGCGAACGCGAGATCGTCGCCGAGCTGCCCGAGGATTGGGTCGGCCGGGCGCGAAGCCTGGCCGCCAAGGCGGCCCCCTGGAACGATCCGAAATCGCAGGTCCGTCTCGTGCTGCGTGAGCTCTCGCCGCAGGCCAGCGTGCAAGGCCGGACCTACCGCGCGCGCTATTCGGCCGCCCCCGAATCGCGCGAGACCGTGGCTGCGCTGCCGCTGGGCAGCACGATGCAGTTGACGCTGTCGGCACCGCAGGCGGGTCCCGCGACCGCGGTGCTGCCCGTGAGTGCCTTGGTCAAGGGCAGCGGCCCCGCCGGCGTGTGGACTGTGAACGCCAAGGGTTCGGGCCTGGTGTTCACACCGGTCCAGGTGGTGGCCATCGACGACGCCACGGTTCAGGTCACGGGCCTGACCACGGGCAGCAAGGTCGTCAGCGTGGGCGCTCAGAAGCTCGATGCGGGCACTGCCGTGCGCGCCATCGAGCGCGCTCCCGATTCCGCAACGGCCACTGTCGCGAAGGGCCGCTCATGAAACGCTTCAATCTCTCCGAATGGGCCGTCACGCATCGGCCCATGGTGCTGTTCCTGATCATCGCGACGCTCGTCGTCGGTAGCCTGTCCTTCGCCCGCCTCGGCCGCCTGGAAGACCCGAATTTCGACGTGCCGCAGATGACGGCCATCGTCGTGTGGCCCGGTGCCACGGCGCAGGATGTGCAGGACCAGGTGCTCAACCGCATCGAGCGCCGCCTCCAGGAGCTGGACCACTTCGAGTACGTGCGCAGCTTCTCGCGCCAGGGCTACGGCGGCATCACGCTGTGGATGAAGGGCGGTAGCAGCAAGGAGGAGCTGGAGAACGCCTGGTACCAGGCGCGCAAGAAGATCGGCGACATGCGCCAGGAGTTTCCCGAGGGCGTGCGCGGGCCGTTCTTCAACGACGAGTACAACGACCGCTACAGCGTGCTGTATGCGTTGAGAGCACCCGACCTGTCGATGGCCGAACTGCTGACGCTCACCGAGGACGTGAAGCGCCGCCTCCAGAGCGTGCCCGGTGCCGCCAAGGTGGACGTGCTGGGCAAGCAGGCCGAGCGTGTCTATGTGGAGTTGTCGACCCGGCGCCTGGCATCGCTCGGCATCGCGCCGACGGCGGTGTTCGACGCGCTGGCGCGCCAGAACCTGGTGACGCCCGCCGGTTCGGCCGACGCCACGCACGACCGTGTGCAGGTGCGCGTGGACGGCGGGCTCAAGAGCGCCGCGGACGTCGCCAACGTGACGCTGGAAGTCGGTGGTCAGTTGCTGCGACTGGCCGACATCGCCACCGTGCGCACCGGCTATGAGGACCCGCCCAGCTTCAGCATCCGTCACAACGGCGAGCCGGTCCTGGCCATCGGCGTGACCATGCGGCAAAACGGCAACGTGCTGGACTTCGGCAAGGCGCTGGAGCAGCGGATGGCCCAGATCCGGCAGGAAATCCCGGCCGGGATCGAGATCCAGCAATACGCCGACCAGCCGCGCGTGGTGGCGGACTCGGTCTGGGAGTTCGAGCGCTCGTTCCTGGAAGCACTGGCGATCGTGCTGGCCGTGTCCTTCCTGTTCCTGGGCTGGCGCACCGGCATCGTTGTGGCGGCGTCAGTGCCGCTGGTGCTGGCGCTGGTCGCGACGGTGATGTATGCCTCCGGCTGGAACCTCGATCGCATTTCGCTCGGGGCGCTGATCATCGCACTCGGCCTGCTGGTGGACGACGCCATCATCGCCGTCGAGATGATGGTGGTGAAGCTGGAGGAAGGCTGGGACCGGCTGCGCGCGGCCACCTACGCCTACACGTCCACCGCGTTTCCGATGCTGACCGGCACGCTGGTCACGGCCGCGGGCTTCATGCCGGTGGGCTTCGCCAAGTCGATTGCCGGCCAGTACGCGGGCGGCATCTTCTGGGTGGTGGGAACGGCGCTGATCCTGTCCTGGCTGGTGGCCGTGATCTTCACGCCTTACCTGGGCGTGTTGCTGCTGCCGAAGAACCTGGCCACCCGAAACGGCCGCGGCACCCACCACGACCCCTACGACCGGCCCGTCTACCGCCGGCTGCGCGGCATCGTCGACTGGGCAGTGCATCGCCGGGCCTGGGTGCTCGCCATCACGGTGCTGGTCTTCGCCATGTCCGGTGCCGGCATGCTGGCGGTTCAGCAGCAGTTCTTTCCCACCGCATCCCGGCCCGAACTGCTGGTGGACCTGCGGCTGCGCGAGGGCGCGTCGTTTGCCGCCACGTCCATCCAGGTGAAGCGGCTGGAGGCACGGCTGGCGAAGGACCCGGACATCGAGTTCTTCACCGCCTACACGGGCGGCGGCACGCCGCGCTTCTACCTGTCGATCCAGCCGGAATTGCCGAACCCCGGCTTCGCCCAGTTCGTCATCAAGACCGCCGGCATCGAGCAGCGCGAACGCGTGCGCGCCCGCCTGATGGAGCTGTTCGCCAAGGACGAGGCCTTCCCCGACGTCAACGCGCGGGTCACGCGCATGGAGTTCGGCCCGCCGGTGGGCTTTCCTGTGCAATTCCGCGTGATTGGTCCGGACAAGGGGCAGGTGCGCGAGATCGCCTACCGCGTGCGCGATGCAGTGCGCAAGAGCCCCCTGGTCCGCGATACGCAGCTGGACTGGAACGAGCAGGTGCGTTCGGTGCAGGTCCATGTCGACCAGGACAAGGCGCGGCTGCTCGGCCTGTCCAGTGCCGACGTCCAGGGCCTGGTGCAGACCACGCTGGACGGTGCGCCGGTGACGCAGATCCGCCGCGGTGAGGAACTCATCGACGTGGTCGTTCGGGCCACGCCCGAGGAGCGCAAGAGCATCGGCCAGCTCGGCGACCTGCAGGTGTTCTCGCGCACCGGCGTCACCGTGCCGCTGTCGCAGCTGGCCCGCATCGAGCCGAGCTTCGAGGAGCCGGTGCTGTGGCGACGCAACCGCGACATGGCGCTCACCGTGCGCAGCGACGTGGTCGATGGCGTGCAGGGACCCGACGCCACGGCGCACATCCGGCCCTCGCTCAAGCCGATCATCGACAGCCTGCCGGCGGGCTACCGCATCGAGGAAGGCGGCGCGATCGAGGAGAGCGACAAGGCCAACGTGG
>CBIHOH010000092.1:0-17016 GCA_966211755.1 uncultured Rhizobacter sp.
GATGTCGGGCGCCTTGTCGTCGCGCACTTCCACCGCACGGGCCGGGCGTTCGCCGCCGGGGGCGGCATGCAGGGGAGCGGCCGCCGACAGCGCGCCTAGGGCGGCGATCCACAGCGGGCGGAGGGCGGTCAGGGGGCGGTTTGAACGCATGGGGACGAAGGTGTTCGGGTCGGAAAGGAGTGCATTATCCAGTGCCTGTTTGCCTGCTCGTGCGGCGTTGCTCGTGCGACATGTCGATGGCTGACACCGCGTCCGGGCGAACGGCTGTGTTCCCTCCCTGGCGACCGCATGGGATGGGCTCGCGCCGGTGGGTGCTCCGGCGACTAGCGCCTCGTCGAACACCTCGCCGATCAGAGATAACATCCCGCAGCATTTTCATCCGGCCATTCCGGTCGGAGAGTTCGTCACGTCGAGGGATAAGTCATGTGGAGTCGTTGTTGGTTGGGTGTGGCGCTGGTGAGCGCGATGGGGTTGTCGGGCTGTGCCACCGAAAGTTCACGCACGGTCGCCGTGGAAAAGGTCCAGTCCGCCGGTAGCGCTTATACGGGTGTGCGTCTGCCCATGTCGGTCGGCAAGTTCGACAACCGGTCGGGCTTCATGCGTGGCGTGTTCTCCGATGGCGTGGACCGTCTGGGAGGCCAGGCCAAGACCACCTTGATCGCGCATCTGCAGCAGTCGCAGCGTTTCAATGTGCTCGACCGCGAGAACATGGCGGAGACGCTTCAGGAAGCCCAGCTGCAGGGCCGGGCACAGGCCTTGAAGGGGGCGGCGTTCGTCGTGACGGGCGACATCTCCGAATTCGGCCGCAAGGAAGTCGGCGACACGCAACTCTTCGGCATCGTGGGGCGTGGCAAGTCCCAGATCGCCTACGCGAAGATCACCCTGAACGTGGTCAACACGCTCACCTCCGAGGTGGTGTTCTCCGCCCGGGGGGCCGGGGAATACGCGCTCTCGAACCGCGAGGTGCTCGGCTTCGGCGGCTCCGCGAGCTACGACTCGACGCTGAACGGCAAAGTGCTCGACCTGGCCATGCGAGAGGCGGTCAACCATCTGGTGGCCGGCATGGATGCGGGCCAATGGGGCGTGCGTCCGTGACGGCGCCCCATGCATGGCTGAGCGCCGGCCTCTTGGCCGCGGCATTGACCGGGTGCGCGAAACCTCCCGCTCCGCCGCTGTACCTGTGGGAGGACTTCCCACGCCAGCAATACCAAACCTTGTTGCGTACCGACAGCGGACCCGACGCGGCGCAGGTCGCGGCCTTGCAGGCACAAGCCGAAAAGGCACGGGCCACCGGTACGGCCCTGCCGCCCGGCTTTCGTGCCCACCTGGGGATGCTTCATCTGCGGGCCGGCAACGCCGACGAAGCGCGCCAGCTTTGGCAGGCGGAAAAGCTGGCCTTCCCGGAGTCGACCCCCTACATGGACCAGCTGCTGAAGCGGCTCGATGGACCAGGCAACGGCGGCAAGGCATCATCATGAAACGTTTTTCCAATTCCATGCAGATCGTGAAGACGGCGGCCATGGCCGCCGTGGTCCTGACGCTGGCCGGCTGCGCCACGCCGCCGCCGTACGACTACACAGCCTTCGTCCAGGCCACGCCGGCTTCGTTGCTGGTCTTGCCGCCGGTGAACGATTCGCCCGATGTGAAAGCGACCCCCGGCGTGTGGGCACATGCCACCAGGCCGCTGTCCGAAGCGGGCTACTATGTCCTGCCGGTCACGTTGGTGGACGAAACCTTCCGGCAGAACGGGCTCGGCGTCGCCAACGATGTGCAAGAGCTTCCGGTGCAGAAGTTGCGCGACTACTTCGGTGCCGATGCCGCTCTCTACATGCGCATCAGGTCCTACGGTACCCAATATGCCGTTCTCAGCAGCGAGACCCGCGTGGCGGTCGAGGGACGTATCGTCGATCTGCGCACCGGCACCCTGCTGTGGGACGGCAAGGCAGTCGCGTCCTCGGCAGAGGAGCAGCAGCAGAACCAGGGCGGCCTGGCAGGCATGCTGATCACCGCGCTGGTCAAGCAGATCGTCGGCACCTCGACGGATGCCGCCTTCAAGTACGCCGGCATCGCGAATGCACGTCTGCTGGGGGCTCCGCGGCCCAACGGGGTCCTGCCCGGGCCGCGTTCGCCTCTCTTCGGCCAGCCGCCGGTGACGACCGCACGCTAGGGACCCTCCACCGAGACGGGAGACCGCCGGCGCAGGGGGACTCGACAGCGGTGCGGCCGGCTTCCTGCCGTGACCCGCGCCGCCTCGCGTGTCACCGCCCGAGGCGGCGGACTTCCTTGCGCACGGCGCGCAGCCAAGTGGCCGAGGGCCGGGCGGCGGGCGTGGGGCCGTAGCGCTGCAGCTCCAGGTTCGCGAGCAGGCCTGCCAGTTCGTGGCCGGCCGCGCCGAAACGTTGCCGCACCTGCTCGGCCAGCCCCCGCGGGGTATGGTGGACGGGGGCCTCCAGGCCGAGATGCTGCAGCAGCCGGCGCAGGGCCTGCGACTGGCGCTGCCACGGGTCCAGCCGGTTCCGCTCCCACCAGGCCCAGCCCGCGGCGCCGAGGCTGAGGCTGCTGAGCAGGCCGATCAACAGCAGCGCCAGGTCTTCCCAGCTGGGCGAGGCGAAGCCGATCTTTTTCATCAGGTCCAGCTGCTGCCCGCGGGCGTAGTTCAGGACCCACTGGTTCCAACGGTTGTCCACCCGCTCCCAGAACGCGCGCAGTCCGGCGATCAGTTGCGGGTTGAGCGTGCGCAGGGTCGCGCCGACGCCCGTCGCGACCGGTACCAGGTTGCGGCTGCGTCCGATCCGCTCGGGCGCCACGGCGGCGGTCGGGTCGGCCCGCACCCAGCCGCGTCCGGCCTGCCAGTACTCGGCCCAGGCATGGGCATGGCTCTGGCGCACGATGTAGTAGCCGTCGACCGGCAGGGGATCGGCCCCCTGGTAGCCGGTGACCACCCGCGCCGGGACGTCCATCGAGCGCATGATGACCACGAAGCTGGCGGCGAAGTGTTCGCAGAATCCCTCGCGCCGCCCGAGCCAGAATTCGTCGATCGCGGTCCGCGGATCGGCCTCGCCGTAGCGTCCGGGGACGAGGGTGTAGCTGAAGCCGGCGCGTCGCACATGGTCCAGCACGGCCGCGGCCAGCGCGCCGGCGTCGGCCCCCACCCGCCTGCGCAGCGCTTCGGCCCAGGCGCGCGTGGCCGGGTTGTAGCCGGGCGGCAGTTGCAGCTCGCCGTCCAGCGCCGAGGTGGCGGCCAGCGGCCCATGGCTGAAGCCGAGGTGGGCGCTGGCGTCGAAGCGCAGGCGTTCGTTGACCACCCGGCTGGAACTCCAGGACAGGTCGTCCCGGCGGCGCAGCCTGAAGCCGTCGATGGGCGCGATCTCGGTGGTGGCCTCGAGCAGCGGCAGCACCGCCAGGCGCGAAGGCTCCATGGTGACTTCGTAGGCCGTCGCCGGCCCCTGCAGGCGCAGCTCCGGCTTGGCCTCGACTTCCAGCGCGGCGGGCGTCGCACGCCAGTCGCTGCCGTCGAAATGCGACAGCACCGGGCCGCGGAAATACAGCGTTTCCGGGGGCGGTCCGGTGCGCATGAACTTCACCCGCAGGGCGATGCTGTCGTCGAGCGCGATCTCGGCCATCGAGCCCATGCGCATGGTGCCGGACAGGCCGGTCGAGCCGGCAGCGTCCTGCGGCACGCCCCACAGCGGGCCGATGCGCGGGAACAGCACGAACAGCAGCACCATGATGGGCGCGCCCAGCAGTGCGGTGCGCAGCGCCAGGCGGCCGGCCTGCCTGAGGCTGGGCTGGCCGACCGGCATGTGGGCCAGCACCAGGGCCGTCAGCAGCCCCCACACCGACACCAGCATGGCCACCGCCACCGGCAGCGATTGCGAGTACAGGAAATTCGTCAGCACGACGAAGAAACCCAGGAAAAACACCACGAAGGCGTCGCGCCTGGCGCGCAGTTCGAGTGTCTTCAAGGCCATCAGCACCACCGCCAGGGTGACGCCGGGTTGTTTGCCCAGCAGCGTGTCGAAGCTCAGCCAGGTCAGGCCGACCGCCAGGGCCAGCCCGGCCGTGACCAGCCAGCGGCGCGGCAGCGCGTCCTGGGTCAGCGCCAGGCGGGTGCGCCACAGCAGCACCACGGCGGCCAGGCCGCTGCACCACAGCGGCAGGTGAGGCAGATGGGGCAGGATCGTCCAGGCGATCACCCCGAGCAGGAACAGGGTGTCGCGTGTCTCCCGGGGCAGGTGGCGCCAGCCCGGCCAGTGCGGCAGCAGCGAAACACGTCCGCCGGGCAGGTTCATTGCCATAGTGCCAGGGCCTCCAGCGCGCGCTGCCGCTGCGCCTCTCCGTGGGCGGGCGGCAGCTCCAGGCCGGGCAGCCGCAGGCCGTGGTCGGCGTTCAGGCCGTCGGCCATCAGCACCCAGGCGCTCAGGCGCGACAGCCGCTCCTCGGGCGCCAGCCCTGTGGCGTGCTGCCAGTCGAGCCAGAGCTCCTGCTGGACCGAGGCGCTGGTGTCGCGGCTGACCAGACCGCCGCCGGTCTCCAGGCTGCGCGCGGCTTTCTTCCAGACCACCAGCTTGAGCGGATCGCCGCGGCGGTAGGCGCGGATGCCCTCGACCTCGCCGCCATCGGCGCGGCGCACGGCGGTGGGGCCGCCGGCGCTCGCGTGGGTGGGGGGCAGCGGGGCCGGCGGATGCTCGGGGCGCGGGTAGACCAGCAACTCGGCCGCCGGGCGCCACACCGCCCAGGCGCGGAACAGGCCGAGCGGAAACCGCGTCTCGGCGCTGATCGCCTGCACCGCATGACGGCCGCGGCGCTCCGCCACGAAGCTCACCTGGGCATGGGTCTGGCCGCCGGCCGGCACGTCGGTCCAGGTGAGGGCGGCGGCGGGACTGCCCTCCATCTTCAGCCCGATGCCGAAGCGCGCCGGGCCGGGCGAGCTGAGGGTGATGTCGAGGATCGCCGGCGTCCCGGCGAACACCGGCGTGGGCGGTCGCAGGTGCAGGGTCAGGCCGCGCAGCGTGTTGTGGGTGAGGTGCATGGAGACCGCGCCGCTGCCGGCCAGCAGGAAGGTCAGCACATAACCCAGGTTGAGCTGGTAGTTGATGGACGCCACCAGCAGCACGACCAGGGTCACGCCGAACATCAGGCCCGCCCGGGTGGGCAGGATGTACACGTTGCGCTGGGTCAGCAGCAAGGTGTCGCTGTTGGGCAGGCGCTTGATCCACCAGGCGCGGAAGCGGCGTCGCACCGCGCGGGCGGGGTTGATCGCTTCGAAGCGCGATGGGCTGGGGTCGGAAGAGGGGGAGACTGCGGCCATGGGCCCGATCGTATGCGTTTCGGGGCCGGCCGGTGCGGACTCTTGAGCGATGGGCCGGCGACGGGCGCTGCCCCGGGGGCGGCCCGGGCGCCTCACCCTTCATGCCGGGCGGCCGACGCGGCAGCCCGGGCGCTCGCCCCTCCCGGGGCGCTGCCGGCCTCAGGCCACCGCCGCCTCGGGTTCGGGCCGTGCGGTCGCTGGGGTGCCTGACGCCAGTTCGCCGGGCGGCAGCTCTCCGCCCAGGGCTTCGATCAGGTCGGGGATCAGCTGGCGCAGCTCGCCGGTGCTGATGGCCACGTCGGCGTCGAAACCGCCGTCATCCTTGCCGGCGGGCGAGTTACCGCCCTCGAGCACGACATCCAGCAGCTTGATCTTCTTGATCGACAGCCCTTCGGTCAGCACGAAGGAGACCCGGCCGAGCCAGGTCATGGCGAGCTGGGTGGGCAGCTTGCCCTGGGTGATGTGTTCGGCCACCTCGTCGATGTCCAGCGTGTGGCGTGCGTAGCGCACCGTCGATTTCTCGCTGTCGGGCTGCTTGAGCTCGCACTCGCGGTCGATGCTGAAGCCGCCCGGGGCCTCCTTCGATTTCAGCCACTCGGCCATGGCGGTGGCGGGGGCGGTGCGTGTCTGCACCAGGCGCAGCATGATGCCGCCGCCCAGGGCCTCGACCAGCAGGGTGATGATGCGGTCGGCGCTTTTCACGCTGCCCGCATTGACGATGACGAAACCCGCCTTCGGGTCGATCCAGACCAGGTTGCTGGAACGCTTGGGGAAGGCGCGCGGCAGCAGGTCCTGGACGATCTCCTCCTTCAGTTCCTTGGCCTGCTTGCCCTTGGGACGGCGGCCGGTCTCGAGCTCGATCTTGTCCAGCCGTTCCTCGAGCTTGCTCTTGACGACCGAGCCGGGCACCCCCTTGCGCTCGACGCACAGGCGCATGATGAGCTGGCCGCCGACCGATTCGATGAGGCTGGTGTGTTTGTCGCCGCGCGGTTCGACCCAGCCGGCTGATTCGAGCTGGGTGGCGCCGCACTCGGCGAAACGCGCCGGGGCGAGGCGTTCTTCGATGGTTTCCAGCGCGGCGGTGTCCCACTGGCTGATGCGGTAGAGAAGGACGTTCTTGAACATGCGAATGGCTCCGATGGGGCGCGGATTGTAGGGGACGGGCCGGCTGCCGGCGCAGCGGAGGGCGCCGGGCGGGCGGCGCCCGGGAACGATTTCACCGCTTCGGATCCATCGTTCCGGCGGCGCCCGCGGCTCAGGGCACGGGCACGGCCTCGAGCAGGGCGCGCACTTGTTCGCGGGCGCCGCGCCCCGCACCGGCCACCGGCACGAGGCGATGGGCCACGGTCTGCGGCAGGATGGCCTGCACGTCGTCGGGCGCGACGTAGTCGCGCTGGTCGAGCAGGGCGTGGGCCTTGGCGGCGCGCAGCACGGCGATGCCGGCACGCGGGCTGAGGCCGTCGACGAACCACTTGCCGCTGCGGGTGGCCGCGATCAGCGCCTGCAGATAGTCGAGCAGGGCGTCGGAGGCGCGCACCTTGAGCACCTCGGCCTGGGCCAGGAGGAGCTGCGCGGGGGTCATCACCGTCTGCAGCGCGCCGATGGCCTCGCGCCGGTCGATGCCGGCGAGCAGGGCGCGTTCGCTGGCATGGTCGGGGTAGCCCAGCGTCAGGCACATCAGGAAGCGGTCGAGCTGGGACTCGGGTAGCGGATACGTGCCGAGCTGGTCGGTCGGGTTCTGGGTGGCGATGACGAAGAACGGCTCGGGCAGGGCGCGGGTCTGGCCCTCGACCGTCACCTGGTGCTCTTCCATCGCCTCGAGCAGGGCGCTCTGCGTCTTGGGGCCGGCGCGGTTGATCTCGTCGGCCAGCAGCACCTGGGCGAAGACCGGCCCGGGATGGAACACGAAGGCCTCCTTGCTGCGCTCGTAGACGCTGACGCCGATCAGGTCGGAGGGCATCAGGTCGGCCGTGAACTGCGTGCGCAGGAAACGCAGGCCGAGCGAGGCCGACAGGGCGTGGGCGAGGGTGGTCTTGCCCACGCCGGGGACGTCCTCGATCAGCAGGTGGCCACCGGCGAGCAGGCAGGCGACGCTGTCGCGGATCTGCGCACGCTTGCCGACGATGATGGTGCTGATCTGGTCGATGAGGCGGGTGAGTTGGGCGGCGATGTCTGGGCTCATGCCCGCACCATAACCGATCGCGGCCCGGCCGGGCCATGCCGCGCCGCGCATTTCGGCATGCCGATCGCGGTATCCGGCTGGCCGGGCATGGGTACACTTTGCGTGCGGCCGCCCTGTGGCGCTGCGGTCATGCCGTTGCCGCTTGATCGCTGTCGTTGTTGTCGTTGTCGTTGTCGTGCCGCAGCGCCCGCCCACCCCGAAGCCTCGTCCGCCCATGCCCACCGCCTTCTACAGCCATCCGGATTGCACCGCCCACGACATGGGCCGCGGCCATCCCGAATGCCCGCAGCGCCTGCACGCCATCGCCGACCATCTGCTGGGTTGCGGCCTCGGCGACTCCCTCGAGCGGCGCGACGCGCCGCTGGTCGACCTGCGCGATGTCGAGCGGGCCCATGCCGGCGGCTATGTCGACCGGCTGCGCGAGCTGCTGCTGCAGGTCGAGGCCAGCGGCGAGCCCTGTGTGCTCGACCCCGACACCCGGGCCGGGCCCGGGACCTGGCAGGCCGTGCAGCGGGCCGCCGGTGCCGCGGTGGCGGCCACCGACGCGGTCATCGACGGCGAGGTCGAGAACGCCTTCTGCGCGGTGCGTCCGCCGGGGCACCATGCGACCCGCGACGCGAGCATGGGCTTCTGCTTCTTCAACAACGTGGCGGTGGCCGCGCGCCATGCGCTCGAGGTGCGCGGACTGGAGCGGGTGGCCATCGTCGATTTCGACGTGCACCACGGCAACGGCACCGAAGACATCGTGGCGGGTGACGAGCGCATCCTGATGGTCAGCTTCTTCCAGCATCCGCTGTACCCGCACAGCGGCGCCGTGCCCAAGGGCACGAACATGCTCAACGTGCCGCTGCCGCCCTACAGCGGCGGCGAGGAGGTCCGCGAGCTGGTCGACTCCCTGTGGATGCCGCGGCTCGAGGCCTTCAGGCCACAGATGCTCTTCATCTCGGCCGGCTTCGACGCCCACCGCGAGGACGGGCTGGGGCAGCTCGGGCTGGTCGATGCCGACTACGAGTGGATCACCCGGCGCCTCAAGGAGGTGGCCGGGCGCCATGCCGGGGGGCGCATCGTGTCCTGCCTCGAAGGCGGCTACGCCCTCGACGCTCTGGCGCGCAGCGTGGCCCGCCACCTGAGGGTGCTGGCCGGCCTGTAAAGTCCGTGCCTTGCGCCTACGTCGGCCCGGCCGGGCCGGCCGCATTCCTTCTAGCCTCATGAATCTCGACACGAACCTGAAAGAACTCGAGGAGCTGCTGCAGTCCTTGACCAGCATGCATGTGCTGACCGAAGCCGGCGTGATGCTGAGCTGCCTGGGGGGCTCCTGGCTGCTGTGCACGCTGCTGCGCCGCATGCTGCGCACCGAGGGCAGCACGGTCATGTTCGGCAGGCGGGTGGTCGAAGGCGTGCTGTTCCCGGTCCTGGCCCTGCTGCTGGCCTTGCTGGCGCGCTACCTGCTCGTCGGGGTGGTCAAGGTGACGGTGTTCAAGCTGGCCATTCCCATCCTGCTGTCGCTGGTGGTCATCCGCCTGACCGTTCGGGTGCTGACCACGGCCTTCCCGAACTCCGACCACATCCGGGCGATCGAACGCACCGTCTCGTGGCTCGCCTGGATCGCGGTGGTGATGTGGATCACCGGCCTGCTGCCCGCCCTCATGGACGAACTCGAAGGCGTGCGCTGGAAGATCGGCAGCGCGCAGGTGTCCTTGCGCACCCTCATCGAAGGTTCGCTCACCGCGGCCGTGGTGATGGTGTTGGCGCTGTGGATTTCCGCCGGCATCGAGAGGAGGATCACCAAGGGCACCGGCAACGACTTGTCGATGCGCAAGATGGTCGCCAACATCGTGCGCGCGGTGCTGCTGTTCGTGGGCCTGCTGGTGGCCATGTCGGCGGTGGGCATCGACCTCACCGCGCTCAGCGTGCTGGGCGGCGCCCTCGGCGTCGGCCTGGGTTTCGGCCTGCAGAAGATCGCCGCCAACTATGTCAGCGGCTTCGTCATCCTCGCCGAGCGCAGCCTGCGCATCGGCGACATGGTGAAGGTGGACAACTTCGAAGGCCGCATCACCGACATCCGCACCCGCTACACCGTCATCCGCGCCACCAGCGGGCGCGAGGCCATCGTGCCGAACGAGATGCTGATCACCCAGCGGGTCGAGAACGCCTCGCTCATCACCGCGGAGTCCAACGTGCAGATCAGCATCAGCGTGCAGGTCGCCCACGGTACCGACGTGCGTGCCCTGCAGCCGCGCCTGGAAGCGGTGCTCGCCGGCATCCCGCGCGTGCTGAGCAACCCCGCTCCCTTCGTGCAGCTCACGAGCTTCGTGCCCAACGGCATGGAACTCACCATCCGCTACTGGCTGAGCGACCCGAACAACGGGCAGGACCAGGTGAAGTCCGAGGTCAACCTGGCGGTGCTGGATGCGCTCACGGCCGAGAAGGTCGAGTTCCCGGGGCCGCAGCGCATCCTGCTGCAGGGTTTGCGTGGGGAGGATGTCTCGGGTTGAGGGCCGGGGCTTTGCATGCGAGCCGCGGTGAAGAACTGCGCTGCAGGCGCAGCCCTCGAGGCGTTGATCTGGCTGGCCGTGATCGGTCGTCGGCGGGGCCGGTTCACAAGCTGGTCTGCGATGGCTACGCAGGCTACAAGGCCACTTTTGCCAAAGGCATCGTCGAGATCGGATGTGCGGCCCAGGCGCGGTGCAAGTTCTTCGAGTCGAATGCCGGCGGCCAAAGTCCGATGGATGCGCAGGCGTTGGGGACTTGGCCGTGAGTTGCTTTTTTGTCAATGCCTACGGAATGGACGCATTCAGATGATCTTCCTTGCCATTACGCCTTCTGGACTGGCTGACGCACTTCGTATTGCCGGCACAGCCGACGCAGTCTGGTGCGGTAGTGACGCGATCTCCGAAACGGAATATGAGGCGTCGAGTGCACGAGACCTCAGCCGTTTCATCTACGAACTGGCTGATCGAAAGTTGATCGACGATGCGATAGCGACCATCGAAGAGCATCATCCTGGACAAACGATCTGGATCGAGGCGAAGGCATCTGAATAGCTTCTCTACAAGAGGGGCGAGCGGGGACCGGCGGATACATGCGTTCGACGTGTCCGTCACCGTTCGAGTTACTTGTAGCGTCATGCGCGCGGTGCAGCCATATGAAATCTCGAAAGCCAAGAATCTCTCTCTTCGAATTCCTGAAAACAGGACGTTTCGGCCCCTTCACGCCCCGCCGGGACTGCTCGCCCGAGCAGGTCATCGCGGAGTTTGGACAACCGGACCGGATCGAGGTCTGCGCGACGGGCAGGGCGGGTGCCCCTTACACGGCGGGCGATCCCGGTTGTTTTCCGGTCATCGTGTCGTATGGGGTCGTCGAGTTTCACTTCGACTCGCCTTCGACCCTGTATGCCCTTTTCTCTGACACCTTCTTCTCGGGGCTTCCAGTGGGCGGGCCCCTGAAGCTGACCGACGCCGCTTTGCTGCGTTACGGAAGGACGATGGAGGACTTCTTGAGCCTGGCCAAGGCGCGTGGGCTGGCCATTCCATCGAGGACGCCCTATTGCCAACCGTATGCATGGAAAGTGAAGACAGCCGGGGGCATCGAGCTTCATTTCGAACATGACGATCCGGACGCTTCCGACTCGCATCCTACCCTGAGGGCATTCGGCTGGTCCCACCAGTTCGTCGCATGACGCAACAATGAATGGCGCCGTGGGCGCGAGCGTCTGCATGGCAAGTACTGCGGATGGGCGGCAGGGGACCTGGGACGTGGCGAAGGCCTCACGCCGTTGAGGCGATGTACCCGGGCGGGCCGGGGTGCCCTTGCAATAGGCATGGCGCCTCCGACGCTGTTCTTCAGGTGTTCCCGCGTTTGTCAGACACACCCTGGTGCGGGTGCACCCCAAGTGGCCTATCGCGGGCGGCAAGGCGCTCACCCGACTAGGCCATGGTGTCGTTTTGCTAAAAAGCAGCCGCACCGCCCACATTTGTCACACCGCTGCCACATTCGCTGGCAGTCCAAGGGAAAACCAGTGGCGATGCGGCCTGTCGCGGAGCATCCACCATTCATGCACAAGCTTACCCACAGGCGCTGTTGATATCTCCGCCAGTCCGGATGGGCGGGGCTTCAAATGGGTTGAAGTGAGCTACATCATGCCGTCGCCGGAGGGCCCCCGGCAGGTGCTCGGGTGCCACGGCCGGCTCGGCGGGCCTGGCCGACACGACGGGACGGGACGGAGCCGCCCCGGCCGCCGCACCCCTCACACCTGCCCGAACCGGGCCTTGCGCTGCTGGGTGTAGGCCCACCAGGGGGCGGGCGCCGCGCCGCCCATGAAGTCGGTGGCGGCCATGAAGGTGTCGAGCACGCAGGGGTCGTGGCGCTGGCCGGTGACCTCGCACAGCGTCTTGTAGAGGGTGTAGGCGTCCTTGCCGCGCAGCTCTTTCGGATGCCGGATGCCGATCAGGCGCAGGTCGTCCGCGATGGCGGGACCGATGTTGGGCAGCTGCTCCAGCCGCTCGCAGTCGTCGGCGTGGCGGGCCTTGGGGGCTTTGATGGCGGCAGCCATGTCACATCAGCGGGGTGTTGCGGATGAGGCCGACCGCCAGGCCTTCGAGTTCGAAATCGGCGTCGCCGGGCGAGACGACGATGGGTTCGAAATCGGGGTTCTCGGGCAGCAGCTCGATGTGGCCGCGGGTGCGCCGGAAACGCTTGACGGTGACCTCGTCGCCCAGGCGGGCGACGACGATCTGGCCGTTCTTGGCCTCCTTGGCCTTCTGCACCGCGAGCAGGTCGCCGTCGAGGATGCCGGCGTCGCGCATGCTCATGCCCTTGACCTTCAGCAGGTAGTCGGGCTTCTTCGCGAACATGCCGGCCTCGAACTGGTAGGTGTGCTCGATGTGCTCCTGGGCCAGGATGGGGTGGCCGGCGGCCACGCGCCCGACCAGCGGCAGCGACAGCTGGGCCAGGCCGGGCAGGCTGTACTGGGTGTCGCGCTGCTGGTGCAGCGCACGCAATGTGTCAGACTTCAGGCGGATGCCGCGCGAGGTGCCGCTGACCAGTTCGATGACCCCCTTGCGGGCCAGGGCCTGGAGGTGCTCTTCCGCCGCGTTGGCCGACTTGAAGCCGAGCTCGGCGGCGATCTCCGCGCGCGTGGGCGGCGCCCCGGTGCGCTCGATGGCGCTGCGCACCAGGTCGAGGATCTGCTGCTGTCGGTCGGTGAGCTTCGGCGCGTCGTGCATCGCGGTCTTTCGTGAGGGACTTCGGGGTGGGCAGGAAAGCCCGCCCGCCGCCGAAGGCTGACAATTCATCCAGTGGCTGTATTTTCATCCAGCCTGTGAAAAAATGCAAAAGACAAATTCCACCGTGGTGGTCCTGGGCACCGGCGGCACCATCGCCGGCACGGCGGCGCCGGGGGCGGCCGACGGCAGCTACCGTGCCGCGCAGCTCGACGTGGCGCAACTGCTGCAGGCGTTGCCCGGCCTGGCTGCCCCGATCGAGTGCGAGCAGGTGGCCCAGCTCGACAGCAAGGACATGGGTTTCGAGGTCTGGGTCCGGCTGGCGCGGCGGGTCGCGTTCCACCTCGCCCGGCCGGAGGTGGCGGGGGTGGTCGTCACCCACGGCACCGACACGCTGGAAGAGACGGCGTACGTGCTGCACCGCCTGTTGGGACCTGCCAAGCCGGTGGTCCTCACCGCCGCCATGCGTCCGGCCACCTCGGCCGAGGCGGACGGGCCGCGCAACCTGGCCGACGCGGTGGCGCTGGCCCGGCACGAGGGCGCCCGCGGCGTGCTGGCCGTGGCGGCGGGCAGCGTGTTCGGCGCGCTCGAGCTGCGCAAGGTGCATCCCACGCGGCTGGACGCCTTCGGCGCAGGCGAAGCGGGGCCCGTCGCGCGGGTCGAGGAGGGCTGGCCCAGGCCGTTGCGGCCCTGGCCGGAAGGCGGCGCCGACGCGCCGGCCGCCGTGTTCGAGCGCGATCCGGCCGGCTGGCCGCGTGTGGAGATCGTGTTCAGCCATGCGGGTGCCGACGGCACGGTGGTGCGCGCGCTGTGCGCGGCAGGGGTGCGCGGCCTGGTGGTCGCCTGCACCGGCAACGGCAGCATGCACCGCGACCTGGAGGCCGCCCTGCGCGAGGCCAGGGCGGCCGGGGTCACGGTCTGGCGCAGCACCCAGTGCGGCGAGGGTCCGCTGCAGGCGCGGCCGGACGACGAGTTCCCGGGCGCCGGGGGGCTGACTCCGTTGAAGGCGCGCATCGCCCTGATGCTGGAGCTGATGCGCCCAGGGATGTCATGACGGTGCCAGGCCGGGCGATGCGCTCCGGCCTGGCCGCCTCGGCCGAAGGCCTCAGGCCACCTTCAAGGTGACGTCGATGTTGCCACGGGTGGCGTTCGAGTAGGGGCAGACGACGTGCGCGGCCTGGACGACTTCTTCCACCACGGCGCGGTCCAGGCCGGGGGCGTTGATCGTCAGCGTGGCCTGGATGTTGAAGCCGGTGGGGATGGGGCCGATGCCGACCTCGCCCTTGACCGACAGGTCGGCCGGCAGCTCGACCTTCATCTTGGCGGCCACCACCTTCATCGCGCCGATGAAACAGGCCGAATAGCCGGCGGCGAAGAGCTGCTCGGGGTTGGTGCCCGTGGCGCCGTTGCCGCCCAGTTCCTTCGGCGTGGTCAGCTTCACTTCGAGGACGCCGTCGGACGACTTGGAGCTGCCTTCGCGGCCGCCGGTGGAGGTGGCGGTGGCGGTGTACAGGACTTTTTCGAGGCTCATGCTTTTTTCCTTGTGGAGTGGTGGAGGGTGGGTGAACGAATCAGAGATTCGGTACTGCTTCGCTCAGCAGCTGCGAGCGCAACTGCTGAAGGCGTCGGGTGAGTTCGGCCAGCTCGCTGGCCTGGCAGCCGGTGGCGGCGGCCAGCGCGCGCGGCACCGAACGGGCTTTCTGGCGCAGCGCCAGGCCCTCCGGGGTGAGGCTGACGACCACGCGGCGCTCGTCGTCGGCCGCGCGCTCGCGGCGCAGCCAGCCGGCGCTTTCCATGCGCTTGAGCAAGGGGGTGAGGGTGCCGGAGTCGAGGAACAGCCGCTCGCCCAGTTCGCCCACGCCTTGGTGGTCGCGCTCCCACAGCACCAGCAGCGCGAGGTATTGCGGATAGGTCAGGCCCAGCGGCGCGAGCAAGGGCTTGTACAGCTTGGTCATCGCCAGCGACGACGAGTACAGCGCGAAACACAGCTGCTTGTCGAGCGACTGCAACGGGTCGGCGGCAAGGGGCTTGGCTGGGCGCGGGCTGGAAGGCATGCGGCGGACTTTAACAAAATTGTGTGCAATTTAATTGTTGTAAATATAAAACCCTGCGCCCGGCAGGGTGGTTCGTGGCGGGCGGGCAAGCTGCCCGGGAGCGGGCCGCGGTCGTATCATTCCCGTCTTGCTGCGTTCGCGGCCACAGGCTGCTTCGCGATCCCGTCCGGGGCGCGGGGTCAGGCGCAGGCGAGTTCCAAAGGAGAGACACCATGAACAAGCCACTGACTCGCCTGCTGGCCGGCTGCCTGCTGGCGCTGTCCCTGGGCCATGCCGGCGCGGCCGACGTCCCGTCGGCACCATCGGATCCGCTGGCCGCGGCCAGGGCACGCATCGACGCCGGCCAGTGGACGGAAGCGATCGCGGAACTCAAGCGGGTGAACGACAGCGGCAGCGCCGACTGGAACAACCTGATGGGCTACAGCCTGCGCAAGGCCCGGGTCGCGGACCTGGCCGGTGCGGAGAAGTACTACGACGAAGCCTTGCGCATCGATCCGCGGCATCGCGGCGCGCTGGCCTATTCGGGCGAGCTGTACCTGACGAAGGGGGACCTGGCGGCGGCCGAAAAGCGCCTGGCGGCGCTGGATCGCCTCTGCGGCTCGTCCTGCGCCGAACGGACCGCGTTGAAGAAGTCGATCGACAGCTACAAGGCCAACGGCAGCAAGAGTGCTGGCCACGGCGGCTATTGACATCCACCAAGGCCCCGGCCGGCGGCGTCGGGCACGCTGGGGGGCGCTCGCCGCGGCCCTGCGCCGCTGAAGTGCCTGACCTGCCACGCGCCTGAAGTTCAGCCCGCCGAAGCCATCAACTCGTCGATCTGCGTGGTCAGCTCCAGCCAGCGCCCTTCGGACTTCTCGGTCTCGTCGACGATCTGCTTGAGCCGCTTGCCTTGCTCGACCCGCTGCGCGGTGCTCACCGAGGCCGCTGCCATGGCGGTCTCGATGTTGTTCTTCTCCTGGGTCAGCGCCTCGATGCGCTTCTCCAGCGCGGCCAGCTCCGAGCGCAGCGGCTTGGCCTGCTCCGCGAGCTTCTGGCGGCTTTGTGCCGAGGCCTTGCGGTTGTCCTTGCCCGCGGGCTGCGCCGCGGCCGCGGCGGCGGCCTTCTGCGCCTTGACCTTGGCGTTGCCGGCATCGCGCGCCAGCCTGGCCATCTCGCGCGAGGTCTCGAGCAGCCACTTCTGGTAGTCGTCGAGGTCGCCGTCGAAGGGTTTGACCGCGCCTTCGGTGACCAGCCAGAACTCGTCGCACACCTCGCGCAGCAGGGCCCGGTCGTGGCTGACCAGCATCACCGTGCCTTCGAACTCGTTGAGCGCCATGCTGAGGGCTTCGCGGGTGCTGAGGTCCAGGTGGTTGGTCGGTTCGTCGAGCAGCAGCAGGTTGGGGCGCTGCCAGACCAGCATCGCCAGCACCAGCCGGGCCTTCTCGCCGCCGCTGAGGCTGCCGACCGACTGGGTGACCATGTCGCCGACGAAGCGGAACGAGCCGAGGAAGTCGCGCAGCTCCTGCTCGCGAGCCGCCGGGCCGACGTCGCGGGCGAGGCGCACCATGTGCATCAGCGGGCCGTCGTCGAGCTGCAGCACGTCCAGCTCCTGCTGGGCGAAGTAGCCGATCGACAAGCCCTTGCCCTCGGTGACCTCGCCGGCCACCATCGGGATCTCCTTGGCGATGGTCTTGACCAGGGTCGACTTGCCCTGGCCGTTGGCGCCCAGGATGCCGATGCGCTGGCCGGCCAGCACCGAGCGGTTGATGTTGTTGACGATGGGCACGCCGCCATAGCCGCAGCAGACGCCCGAGAAGGCCAGCATCGGGTTGGGCAGGCTGAGCGGCTCGCGGAACTCGAACTGGAACTCGCTGCTGGTGAGCACCGGACCGAGCTTCTCCATGCGCGCCAGCGCCTTGACCCGGCTCTGCGCCTGCTTGGCCTTGCTGGCCTTGGCCTTGAAGCGGTCGATGAACTTCTGCAGGTGGGCCATGCGCTCGCGCTGCTTCTCGAAGCTCTGCTGCGCCTGCAGCAGGCGCTCGGCGCGCATTTCCTCGAAGGCGGTGTAGTTGCCGGTGTAGCGGGTGAGCCGGGTCTCGTCCAGGTGCAGCGTGACCTTGGTGATGGCGTCGAGGAATTCGCGGTCGTGGCTGATCACCACCAGCGTGCCTTCGTAGCGCTGCAGCCAGGCTTCGAGCCAGACCAGGGCGTCGAGGTCCAGGTGGTTGGTGGGTTCGTCGAGCAGCATCAGGTCGGCCGGGCACATCA
>CBIHOH010000093.1:0-17000 GCA_966211755.1 uncultured Rhizobacter sp.
CTGGCCGTAGTTGGTCGAGTCGGCCAGGATGGCGACCTTCTTGAAGCCGCGGCGGGCGAGGGCTTCCTCGACGATCATCGGGGCCTGGATGTTGTCGCTCGCCGAGACGCGGAACACATAGTTCTCGGGCTGGGCCGCGAACTGGCCCGTGATGGCCGAGCCCGTCGCCACGTTGTTGAGCACCGGGATCTTGGCGTCCTGGAAAAAGCGCTGGGATGCCAGCGCCACGCCGGTGTTGATGTAGCCGACCTGCGCCGTCACCCGCTCCTTGTTGATCATCTCCTGGGCGATCTGCACGCCGCGTTCGTTCTTCGCCTCGTCGTCGCGCTCGACCAGCAGGATCGGCCGGCCCAGCACGCCGCCGGCCTTGTTGATCTCCTCGGCCGCCAGGCGCACGCCGTCGCGCATGCTGACGCCCATCGACGAGGAACCCCCGGTGAACGGGCCGGAGACACCGATCTTGATGGGGTCCGCAGCCATGCTCCAGGTGGTCATCGAGGCGAGGGCGATCACGCAGGCATGCTGTTTGAACTGAGTCATGGAGTCTCCAGGGGTGAATTAGAGGCGCAAGGCCTGGCCGGAACGACATCACGGAGCGCAGGCCCGGATCGACCCACTGTACCTTCGGCATTCCCGGGGCCATATCGGTAGTAGCCTCAGGTAGCGCGGCACGAGCCGGGCGACTGGCCGATAATCCGCTTCCAGTGAATCAGCCCATCTCCCACCCCCCACGCCCGCCCCGAGCGGCCCGTCCCCCACGCGCCGCCGAGCGGCCGCCGCGCAGCGCCGAGCGCGCGCCGCGGCCGGCCAACCCGGTGCCGCCCATCGAGTTCCCGGAGTCGCTGCCCGTCTCCGGCCGGCGCGACGAGATCACCCGCGCGCTCACCGAGCACCAGGTCGTCATCGTCTGCGGCGAGACCGGCTCCGGCAAGACCACCCAGCTGCCCAAGATCGCCCTCGCCATGGGGCGCGGCATCGGTGCCGGCGGCCAGGGCCTGATCGGCCACACCCAGCCGCGGCGCATCGCCGCCTCGAGCGTGGCCAAGCGCATCGCCCAGGAGCTGGGCTCGCCGCTGGGCGAGGTGGTCGGCTACCGGGTGCGCTTCCAGGACCGGCTGCAGCCTGGCGCCTCGGTCAAGCTGATGACCGACGGCATCCTGCTGGCCGAGACGCAGTCGGATCCGCTGCTCAAGGCCTACGACACCCTCATCATCGACGAGGCCCACGAACGCAGCCTCAACATCGATTTCCTGCTCGGCTACCTGCGGCAGATCCTGCCGCGGCGGCCGGACCTGAAGATCATCGTCACCTCGGCCACCATCGACGCCGAGCGGTTCGCCAACCATTTCGCCTCGCGCCACGGTCCGGCGCCGGTCATCCAGGTGTCGGGGCGGCTGTTCCCGGTCGAGCAGCGCTGGCGGCCGTTCGAGGAGTCGCGCGAATACGGCCTCAACGACGCCATCGGCGACGCGGTGACCGAGCTCTGGCAGCAGGGAGCCGGCGACGTGCTGGTGTTCCTGCCCGGCGAGCGCGAGATCCGCGAGGCGGCCGAGCACCTGCGCCGCCACCACCCGCCCGGCGTCGAGGTGGTGCCGCTGTTCGCCCGGCTCAGCCAGCAGGAGCAGGACATGGTGTTCGAGCCGCACAGCGCGCGTCGCATCGTGCTGGCGACCAACGTGGCCGAGACCTCGCTGACGGTGCCGGGCATCCAGTACGTCATCGACGCGGGCACGGCGCGGGTCAAGCGCTACAGCTACCGCAACAAGGTCGAGCAGCTGCAGATCGAGCCGGTCAGCCAGGCCGCGGCCAACCAGCGCGCTGGCCGCTGCGGGCGCGTCAGCAACGGCATCTGCGTGCGCCTCTACGACGAGAAGGACTTCGCCGGCCGGCCGCGTTTCACCGACCCGGAGATCCTGCGCTCCTCGCTGGCCGGCGTCATCCTGCGCATGAAGTCGCTGGGGCTCGGCCTGGTCGAGGACTTCCCCTTCCTCGAGCCGCCGCCCAAGCGGGCGATCGCCGACGGCTACCAGCTGCTGAACGAACTCGGCGCGGTCGACGAGCAGAACGAACTCACCCCGATCGGGCGCGAACTGGCGCGGCTGCCGCTCGACCCGCGGGTGGGCCGGATGATCCTCGAGGCGCGCAACCGCCAGGCCTTGGCCGAGGTGCTGGTCATCGCCTCGGCGCTCAGCGTGCAGGACGTGCGTGACCGGCCGCTCGAGCACCAGCAGGCGGCCGATGCCGCGCACAAGAAGTTCGACGACGAGAAGTCGGAGTTCATGGGCACCCTCAAGCTCTGGAAGTGGCTGGAGGAGGGCCGCGGCGCACAGGGCGAGCACAAGCTCTCGCACCGCAAGCAGGAGCAGCTGCTGCGCGAGAACTTCATCTCGCCGCGCCGCGTGCGCGAATGGCGCGACATCCATTCGCAACTGCACACGGTCGTGGCCGAGCACGGCTGGCGGCTCAACGGATCGCCCGCCACCTACGAGCAGCTGCACCTGGCCATGCTCGCCGGCCTGCTCGGCAACATCGGCCTCAAGAGCGAGGACGAGGACTGGTACCTGGGCGCGCGCGGCATCAAGTTCCACCGGCACCCGGGAGCCCACCTCAGCAAGAAGCCGGGCCGCTGGATCGTGGCCGCCGAGCTGGTCGAGACGACCCGGTTGTTCGGCCGCGGCATCGCGGCCATCGAGCCGCAGTGGCTGCCCGGCATCGCGGGCCACCTGATCAAGACCCAGCTGCTCGAGCCGCACTGGGAGAAGAAGGCGGGCGAGGTGATCGCGCTCGAACGCGCCACGCTCTACGGCATCGTCATCTACAGCAACCGCCGGGTCAATTTCGGCCTGGTCGACCCGGCGGCCGCGCGCGAGATCTTCATCCGCGAGGCCCTGGTCGCCAACGAGTGGGACACCCGGCTGCCCTTCCTGGCCGCCAACCGCAAGCTGATCGCGCAGGTGGAAGAGCTCGAGCACAAGTCGCGCCGCCAGGACGTGCTGGTCGACGACGAGCTCATCTATGCCTTCTACGACCAGCAGCTGCCGGCCGAGGTCTGCAGCGGCCCCGGCCTGGAGCGCTGGTACCGCGAGGAGAGCCGGAACAACCCGCGGCTGCTGCACCTGAGCCGCGAGGAGCTGATGCGCCACGAGGCGGCCGGCATCACCACCGCCGCCTTTCCCAAGACCTTGCGCCTGGGCGGGGTCGACTGCACTGCTAGCTATCTGCACGAGCCCGGCGACCCGAGGGACGGCATCACCGTCTCGGTGCCCTTGTTCGCCCTCAACCAGGTGAACGACGAGCGCTGCGAATGGCTGGTGCCGGGCATGCTCAAGGACAAGGTGCTGGCGCTGGTCAAGAGCCTGCACCAGCGGCCGCGCTCGCGCCTGGTGCCCTTGCCCGACTATGTGGACAGCTTCATCGCCGAGGTGAACGGGCGCAACGGCTTCGGTGCCGGGCCGCTGGTCGACGCCTTGCTCAAGAGCGTGCGCGACAGGACGCAGATCGACGTCAAGCGAGCCGACTTCAAGCTCGAGCAGCTGCCGCAGCACCTGTTCATGAACTTCCGCGTCGTCGACGAACACGGGCGCCAGCTGGGCATCGGGCGCAACCTGGCCGGCCTGAAGGCCGAGCTGGGCGGGCAGGCGCGCTCGGCCTTCCAGGCCCTGGCCGCCTTGCTGCCCGGCGTGGCCTCGGCGGGCGCGGCGGCACCGGCGCCTGCCGCACCGGTGGCCGCCCGTGCCGCGGGCAGGGCCGGGCCGGCGGCCCCTGCCGCGCCGGCGGCGGCTCCGGCGGCCGAAATCCGCTACACCGATTGGACCTTCGGCGAACTGCCCGAGCTGATGGAAGTGCGGCGCGGCCAGCAGACCCTGGTGGGTTTCCCGGCGCTGATCGATCGCGGCACCCATGTGGTCATCGAGGTCTTCGACGAACCCGACGTCGCCTCGGCGCGGCACCGCGCCGGCCTGCGCCGCCTGGTCGCCCTGCAGATCAGGGATGCGCTCAAATACCTCGAAAAGAACATTCCCGAGCTGCAGAAGATGGCCGCCCTGTTCATGGCCGTCTGCACGGTCGACGAACTGCGTGAGCAGATCGTCGACCTGGCGCTCGACCGCGCCTTCCTGGCCGATCCGCTGCCCGCCGACGACCAGGCCTTCCGTCGCCGCATCGAGGAGGGCAGGGGGCGGCTGACGCTCATCGCCAACGAGGTCGCGCGCAGTGTGCTGCTGGTGCTGACCGAGCATGCCGCGGCGGTGCGCAAGCTCAAGGACTCGCGCGCGCCCAAGGAGCTGCAGGACGACGTGCAGGCCCAGCTGGCCCGCCTGTGCCCGAAACGTTTCGTGATGCAGACGCCCTGGGCCCAGCTGGCCCATCTGCCGCGTTACCTCAAGGCCGTCGCGCTGCGGCTGGAGAAGTGGCGCAGCGACCCGGCGCGCGACAGCGCGCGGCTGGCCGAACTGCGGCCGCTGGAGCAGCGCTACCTGCGCCTGCTGGCCGAACGCAAGGGCGTGCACGACACGCGGCTGGAAGAGTTCCGCTGGCTGCTCGAAGAGCTGCGGGTGAGCCTGTTCGCGCAGGAGTTGCGCACACCCCAACCGGTGAGCGTGAAGCGGCTCGAAAAGACCTGGGCCCAGCTCAGCGCCTGAACCCGGGCCGGCGAAAGGGGCGCGGGCAGGGCGGCCCGAAAAGAGGCATCATGGCACCGCGGGGCTGCACCGCGCCGAAAGGAGTCCCATGAGCCACCTTCGCGAAGGGCGGGTCGCGCCCGACAGCTTGCAAGGCATCGACGAGGTGGCGCGACGCTGCCGTCGCCTCGTCAGGCAGCGTGCCCTGCTGGCGGCGGGGGTGTCCGTCGTTCCGCTGCCGGGGCTGGACTGGATGGCCGATGTCGCCACCCTGCTCAAGCTCCTTCCCGACATCAACCGGGCCTTCGGCCTGACGCCGGAGCAGGTGGCACGCCTCGCGCCCGACCGGCGGCTGGTGCTCTACAAGGCGATCTCGGCCGGCGGCAGCCTGCTGATCGGCAAGCTGGTGACGCGCGGCCTGGTGCTGCGCGCACTGCGCCTGGTCGGTGTGCGGCTGAGCGCGCAACAGGCCGTCAAGTACGTGCCGCTGGCCGGGCAACTGGTGTCGGCCGTCCTGACGTTCGGTGCCCTGAGCTTCGTGTGCGAACAACACATCCGCCAGTGCATGGAGGTTTCTCGTCAGCTGATTATTTTGGAACACTGAAGCTGGAGGCTCCAAAACATGAGTAGAATGCCAGCTTTCGGGGCGTAGCGCAGCCTGGTAGCGCACCTGGTTTGGGACCAGGTGGTCGTGAGTTCGAATCCCACCGCCCCGACCATATTCTTCCCTTGCAAGGCCCTCTTCGAGGTCCCATGGAATCGGGTGGCCCAGGGTTCCAGGCCCTCGCTGCCCGGAGTTCGACCGGATGGAGCAGTTGTGTTCCCGGTGGTGATGCATGATGCGCCACCCAGTGTTCTGTCCAATGCTGCCCCTAGCTCAACTGGATAGAGCAACGCCCTTCTAAGGCGTAGGTTGCAGGTTCGATCCCTGCGGGGCAGGCCACCATCCGCTGGCCGTCGATCCTCCTTCCCCTCTCCTTGTCTCCCATCCCTCGCAGACGGAGCTTCGATCTGCCGCCCGAAGGCGGGCGCTTCGTCCGCCGTGGCGGACCGTGTCGTGTCATGTGGCGCGATCGGCTCGTGCCGCTGCCGCCGCCCGTTCAAGGCGGCGCCGTGCCGAGCCGCCATGGAGGCTCCGCATTCCCTCGTCCTGCCGACAGTGAACGATTTCTCGTTTCATCCCGCGAGTACATCGAGTTACCTGGTTCGATGAACCAAAACTTCAGCGTCTCTGGTAATTTCCGCTGACCGGGTTAACCCTTGCGGGTGGGCGGCACCCGGCAGGCGGTACAAGTCCCGTGGCTGTTCTCTTCGGTGCGGGCGCCGGGCATCCGGTGCCGGGACGGAGAGGGCCAGCGGGGTTCGGCATGAAGGAACGAGGACCAAGATGCACACACTCACCCGGGTAGCAGCACCACTCTCGACACCCCCGCATTCCCTCCGCCCGGAGGTGAGCGCCGCATGAAGGAACTACGGGCTGCCGCGCGTGTGACCGTTTCCTGGCGCGCGGAGATGGTGGTCGGCCAGACCAGGAAGACGCTCAAGGTGTTCGACATTTCCGAGACCGGCCTCGGCCTCGTTTCCGACGACCCGTTCACCGTCGGCCAGGAAATCGATTTGTACGTGGCCTTGCCGCTGCCGGACGCGCCGGGCCAGTACCGCCGCGATCCGGTCCGGGGGGAGGTGCGCTACCTGTTCCTGTCGCGCGGCCAGTTCAACGTGGGCCTGCGCTTTTCCAGGATCGAGCCGCAGACGCAGGAACTCATACGCAACAAGGTCATGGCGTCCATCGTGAAACCGAACACCGCCGCCACGACGCTGCCGCCGGTGGTGCCGGTCTCCACCTGGTAGTCCTTCGATGTCGGACGGGGCCGGAACCACGATGATGAGGCCGGCCGTCGTTGGAATCCGGCCAGCCCGATGTCACGGTGGCAGAAAGCCGGAATGTCGTTCCGCCGCTCCGCTCGAAAGTCCCGCGAGTGGACCGCCTGACTGTCCACTCATCGAGCGGTGTTGATGGAGACCGGGTCGCCCTGCGGCGTCTCTGAAGGCGAACGGTCCTGGTTCTACTTCATGGAGCATGGGGAGTTCCCGGCATCGGCTGGCCGCCTCAGGCCCGGCGGTCAGCGGGGCGCAGCGGTGCCGGGCCGAAGTCCCAGGCATCGATGCGGGCGTGCAGCTCCTTGAGCACGGCGTGGATGGCCTCCACCGACGGCAGCCCATAGCCCGTGGTGCCCTTCAGCGTGTCCACGGTGCGGCCATCGAGGCTCAGCGTGGCGCTCCAGCTCACGTCCTCGCCGCGGGCATCGAAGTCGCCGGCATAGTGGAACACCGTGTTGCTGGGGGCGTGGATATGGGATCCTTGGAAGGTCTGCATGCAGGCACCTGGTGACGGGCTCTCCAGTATGGGGCGGGTGCGGTGTCGGCCCAATCCCCCAAGAGGCCGTCCCCTGGCAGAAATGCCTCACTGGCCGCTGGGTTGGCGTCCTACAGCACGGCTCGGGCTTTTGCTTCATACTGCCCCCTAAGTAAAAACCCTTGGAGCAGCAGATGGGCCAAGACGAGTTGAACGGAAAATACCGGCGCCTCCTGGGCGAGTTGGACGAAGCCTACACGGCGCCGGTCTGGAATGCCCGGATGATCGATCGCATCGCCGACGAGATCCTCCAGACCGAGCTGGCCTTGAGCGCCGGCGCTCATCCCCCCTCCGAGCCCGACTGACAGCGACCCGTCCACCACGGCCACCTGGGAGGTTCCATGACACCAGCCGATCCCCTGCAACGTCCGGTGCGTCCGCAAGACGTGCCGCTGGTGAGCCCCATGCCGCGTTCCCCCATCCTGGACCGCGAGGAGCCGGAGCTGGCCGACGAGCCGGACATCCCGGGCTCACCAGGTGCCGAAGAATCCGCGTCCGCGTGAATCCCGCCCAGGAGCCTCCTCCCATGGACCTCACCCGTGCCTCCGAGCGCTACCGGTGCCTGCGCGAAGAGCTCGAGCGCCAGTACGCGCAGCCGATCCCGGACATGGCTGCCATCGATGCACTCATCGAGGCGCTGGAGGCCGAGCAACTGAGATTGAAGGCGCAGGACGGCCAGCATGGCAACAACCCCATCGAGGGCCGGCGCCCGGAGTTCGACACCCGTTGAACGGGAGCTTCGCGGCAGGCGGGCCCTGTACGCGGGCCCCTGGCAGGCGAAACCGGTCATGACGGGTCTTAATCCACCTCTTCCTGGAGGCCGACAGCATGCAGCCCGACACCGACACCTTCCATCCCACCATCGATGAACTGCGGGCACTCAAGCGGCTCGAGCTCGGGCCGGTCACGGTGAGCACGGCCGTCCACGACCACTTGCCGCAGCGCCTGTACGAGCTCGGCTACATCGCCAAGAATGCGGCGGGCGAGCTGTCGCTGACCGCGCGGGGCATGGCCCTGGTCAGGCGCGGCTGAGCCCGGCGGCCCGCCGCTTCAGCGGCGCTCGTACTGTTGGCGCCCGAACAGCGCCTCGCGGGCCTGGGCATCGGTGATGGGGCGCTGAAGATCCGCCAGCACCTGCACGCCGCGCTGCACGGCGGGCCGGGCCTCGATCTCGTCGAACCAGCCCTTCAGGTGCGGGTAGTCGTTCCAGTCTATGCCCTGGTTCTTCCAGGAGCGCAGCCAGGGGAAGATCGCGATGTCGGCGATGCTGTACTCGGCCCCGCCGATGTAGGTGCTCTTGGCCAAGCGCCTGTCCATCACGCCGTACAGGCGTTTGGCCTCGTTGGTGTAGCGCTCGATGGCATAGGGGATCTTCTCGGGGGCGTACAGGCGGAAGTGATGCGCCTGGCCCAGCATCGGGCCCACCCCGCCCATCTGGAACATCAGCCATTGCAGCACCTCGTAGCGGGCGCCCGTGCCCGCGGGCAGGAACCGCCCCGTCTTGCCGGCGAGGTACAGCAGGATCGCCCCCGACTCGAACATCGAAACGGGCTGGCCTTCCGGCCCCTGCGGGTCTACGATGGCGGGAATCTTGTTGTTGGGACTGATGTCCAGGAACTTCGGATCGAACTGCTCGCCGCTGCCGATGTTCACCGGGATGGCCCGGTAGGGCAGGCCGCACTCCTCCAGCATGATGTGAACCTTGTGCCCGTTGGGGGTGGGCCACGAATACACTTCGATCATTCTCAGTCCTTTGTCAGCCTCGACAACCGTCGTGGTTCCACACTCTAGTTGATGCTCTCATTTCATGCTTGATGCGATCCGCCGCCTGTTCTCCCGCCGCAGCGAGCCCGAGTGGCCGGACGTGGTGCAATGGGCGCACGACCAGAAGCTCTCGTTCAAGCGGGTGCGTGACGACGGGGGCGGTTTTGTCATCGACGGCGGCATGGACAGCAAGCCCTGGCGGCTCGAATGGGGCGAGCCGCAGCGCCAATACATCGATGGCCATGAGCTGCGCCTGCGCATGGAGCTCGGCCTGTCGCCCAACCTGCAGATGCTGCTGTTGTCCAAGCCCCTGGCCGAGATGCTGGAGCGTGCGACCTTCGAGAGCTTCACCGAGAGCACGCAGACGGTGATCGACCACGACACCCCGGAAGAAATGCGCTGGCTGGTGATGTTTCCTCGTGCCACCTGGCAGGGCCCCAAGCCGGTGCGCCTGGCCTTCCAGGCGCTGGGCAGCACGGCGGCAGAGGCCACCAGCTGGGTCGAGGGCCCGCTGGCGCAACAGCTGGAAGTCGCGCTGAACCGTTTCCTGAAGGACCAGCCGCCTTTTCTGCTGATGGTGCTGCGGGGCCGGGTCTACCTTCGCATGCAGCTCGCCGAACCGACGGCGGGCACGCTGGCGCAGGCGGTGAGCCTGTTCGAGACGGCCGTGCTGCAGGCCGTGCGCACCGCCGGCAATCTCGCCGACGGCACGCCGGGCTGGCAGCCGAGCGACGACACCTCGACGGCCTGGCAGACCCAGCTCGGACTGGAAGACGATCCCAAAGGCTGACGCGGATGGGGCTTTCGGGGCCCCAGGCGATCCAGGGTTCCTGGCCGGGGCTGCCGCTTGCCCATCGGCCGGCCGGTCCGGGGTGTCGTCAACCGAAACGCGGCGTGCGCTGGTCCGCCTGGGCGGCCAGGCCCTCGGCGGCGTTGGCGTGGTACAGGTTGTCCAGGAAATGCGCCTGCTCGGCATCCATCTGCTGAGCCAGGCTGCGCTGCGGCCATTGGTTCACCAGCTCCTTGGCGCTGGCCAGGGCATTCGGCGCGCAGCCGGCGAGGCGCTCGGCCACCTCGAGCGCACGGGGCAGCGCCTGGCCAGAGTCGGCGATCCAGTTGACCAGGCCGCAGGCCTGCAATTGCTGCGCGCTGACCGGCTCGCCCAGCCACAGCCATTGCAGCACCTGCGCCCTGGGCAGCCGTTGCATCAGCTGCCAGGTGGCACCGCCGTCGGGTGACAGGCCGACGCGGCCGTTCGACAGGATGAAGCGCGCGTCGGCCGCGGCGACGATGAGGTCGCAGGCGAGGGCGAGCGAAAAACCGCCGCCCGCGGCCGTGCCCTCTACCGCCGCGATCACCGGTTTGGGAAAGACGCGCAGGGCCTCGACGAAATCGTGGAAGTGGTCGAGCAGGGTGTGCTGTGCCTCGCGCTGCGCCTGCCGGCCCGCCTGCAGCCGCCGCAGGTCGGCACCGGCACAGAAATGCGCACCTTCGCCTTGCAGCACGATGCAGCGTACCCCGGCATCGGACTCGGCGACGTCCAGGGCTTCGACCCCGGCGCTGAAGATCTGCTCGGACAGGCTGTTGCGCGAAGCCGGGTCGCTGAGGGTCAGCACCAAGGTGTGTTCGCGTCGTTCGGCGTGGAGTTCAGAGGGCATGGTGTCGTCGGCAGGCCACGGGGCGGTGGCCGATTGTGTCATGTGCCACCGCGGCAGCGGACTCATGGCGGCCGATATGGTTCATTGTGTAACCTCGTGCTAGAGTCAAACGGCTCCAACGGTATCTCCATGGCCGGTCCGAATGCAGAGACTCCAGATTCTCGCCCCCTTGCTGGTCGTTGCCGGTCTGGTTTCGTCGCCGGCATGGGCGATGGGTTTCGGCAGGCCGACGGGGGGGACCGCCCTCGGCCAGCCCTTGAATTTTTCGATCGGCCTGCGGCTCGATGGAGACGAGTCCCTCGAGCCCGCTTGTGTGAACGCGGAGGTCGCCTCGGGCGACCATGTCCTGCCCGCCCATGAGGTGCGGGCCCGGCTCGAGCGTCTGGGCACGGGCGGTTTCCGCATCCGCGTGAGCACCGGCATGGCGATCGACGAACCGGTGGTGCAGGTGAGCCTGCGGGTCGGCTGTCCTCCCAGGCTGATGCGCGCCTTCACCGTCCTGGCCGATCCGCCCTCGGCGCTCGCGCGGGGTGGCGAGGGCGAGTCCCTGCCCGAGGCGGCGGAGCCGCCATCATCCTCCGCGAACCCTTTTCTTGCCGCGGCGGGGCCGGGCAACCGGAGCGGCGAATCCTCACCGCCGGTCGTCAGGCGGCCCTCCGCCGCGAGGGCGATGGTGGCGGCCGCGCCCGAGCCTGCTGCCGCTTCGTCCGCTCCCGCCAGGACACGCCAGCGTATGCCGTCGGGCCGGGGCGGGGCGCGGCCGGTGCTGCAGCTCGATCCGGTCGAGGCCGATGCGATGGTCGACCCGCCGCTGCGCATGGCCACCCGCTTGTCGGCCCCCCGCCCGGCGGGCGGGGCATCCGCCGCCGCGGTCGAGGGGCCGCTCCTCGCGCCGCCCGCCGGGCTGGCCGAGCCGGATCGCCTGCAGGCCCTGGAACTGGCGCTCGCCCAACTGCGCGAGGAGTCCTCCCGCAAGGACCGCTCGCTGGCCGAGCTGCAATCGCGGCTGCGTGTGACGGCCGCCTCTCGCCCCGACTCCTCGGTGGTGTATGCCTTGCTCGGCCTGTGCGGCTTGTTGTCCGTCGCCTTGGTGGGGGTGCTGTGGTCGCGCCGGCTGGAGCGCCGGCGTGCCGGCTGGTGGGCGGCTGCCGCGGCGGAAGTGGCGGAGCAGATCGCCCCACCGCCCGGTTCCGAGGTCTCCTTCGGCCCGGTCACGGACCGTCATGCCGCCGGGGCGTCGCCGCGGTCCGTGCCCGGCACGCTGCAAGCCTCCGGGGCGGCCGGGCCCGGCGCCGCCGTCGCCCCGCTGACGCAGCAGGCCACGGCCGTGCCGCCCGCACCGCTGCCGGCCGTGGCCATGGCGCAGGCCGGCGACCCCGAGCCGCTGCCCGGCCCCGCGCCCGCCGAGCCGAGGCGGCCGATGACGGCCGAGGAACTCATCGATCTCGAACAGCAGGTCGAGTTCTTCGTGGTACTGGGCCAGGACGATGCCGCCATCGATCTGCTGATGGGCCACGTGCGCAGCACCGGCGGGGTGAGCCCCTTGCCCTACCTCAAGCTGCTGGAAATCTACCGACGGCGCAACGAACAAGAGCCCTACGAGCGCCTCCGCGACCGCTTCAATCGCCGTTTCAACGGCCATGTACCTGCCTGGGACACCGAGCTGGACAGTGGCGACGGGCTGGAGGGCCATCCCGAGGCGCTCGCTTCCCTGCAGGCGCAGTGGGCTGCTCCGTCGAAGCTGATGGACCTGCTCGACGAGATGCTGTTCCATCGCGACAGCGGGCGGCCCTTCGCGGTGCCGGCCTACCGCGAGCTGCTGTTCCTCTACGGCATCGCACGCGACCTGTGCGAGCGCGAGTCGCCGAACGGGGGTGTCGACCTGCTGCTGCCCCTGGGCGAAGACGAGTTCGTGGCGCGTTTCCGGGCCGCCGCCGCCGCGACCGGCATGCCCCTGGTCGAGGAACCCTTGTCGCTGGACCTGGACATTTCGACCGGCCATCCGGATCTGGGGGGCGAATCCCCTGGGCATTCGGGCGTGGACTTCGTGCTCGATGACGAAGCGCCTTTCAAGCCGCGTTGAGCGTACGACACAGGCCACTCTTGCCACAGGTGCTTGCTCGATCTCGCGCCTGAGGCCGCGAAGCCGATCCACCCTCCCCGGACAAGCCGGCACAGGCTCGCCGGCGCCGGCGTTTTCATCGTGACGGATCCAAAGCGACCGCTGCGACGGCAGGCATGCTGTCGCGCCGGCGCGATGGGGCTCAAGAACCCTGATCTTGGGGTAGAGCCGGCAGGCTGCAATTTCTACAATCCCGGTCTCCTCTGGGTCGTATCCAGTCTCCCAAAAAAAACCATTTCCCATGACCGTACGCCCCTTGTTCGGCCCCTTGCCGGCATCCTTGTTCCAGGCTTCGCCGCGTCTTGCCTCTCCGCCCGCGTCGTCCTGCCGGGTCGCGGTGGCGGGCGCACTGGTCGCCATCAGCCTGGGGATGGCGGGCTGCGGCGGTGACGACGACGGCCCGGGCAGTTCCACCGCGGCGGCTGCCGCGGACGATGGCCTGCGCACGGCCCAGGCGGCCGCGGTGCCCTCCGGGATGGCAAGCCCCGGGCAGGCCCAGTGGGGGGCGGTGACCCCGTTGCCGCTGGTGCCGGCATCGGCGGCGAACCTGCCGGACGGCCGGCTGCTGTTCTGGTCGGCCAACGAACGCTTCTCCTTCAGCTATGTCGATCAGGCGTACACCGCGATCTTCGACCCCCTCAGCGGCCAGATCAGCGAGAAGTTCGTCAACCACACCGGGCAGAACCTGTTCTGTCCGGGCACGACCAACCTGGCCGACGGCCGCATCCTGGTCAGCGGCGGTTCGCAAGCGCCCAGGACCAGCCTGTACGACCCGGTCAGCGGCAACTGGAGTGTCGGCGCGCAGATGAACATCCAGCGCGCCTACCAGGCCAACACCTTGCTCCGCGACGGTTCCGTGCTGACCCTGGGCGGGTCCTGGGCGGACTACGGCGGGAACAAGCACGGCGAAGTCTGGACCGAGGCGGGCGGCTGGAAGAAGCTGCCGGGCTTGCTCGTCCAGCCGTTCCAGACTTCGGACCCGGCCGGGGTGTTCCGCTCCGACAACCACATGTGGTTGATTCCGGCGGGCAACGGACAGGTGTTCCACGCCGGGCCCAGCCGGAACATGAACTGGATCGACACCGCAGGCAACGGCAGCTCCCGGCCGGCCGGCACCCGCGGTGACGACGGCGACAGCATGAGCGGCACGGCCGTCATGTACGACACCGGCAAGATCCTGAAGGTGGGGGGCTCGCCGGCCTATCAGAACAGCAACGCCACGGCGAACAGCTACGTGATCGACATCCAGGCCGGCGCCAAGGTGCGCAAGCTGGTGTCCCCGGCGTATGCGCGGGCGTTCCACAACAGCGTGGTGTTGCCCAACGGGCAGGTGATCGTGATCGGGGGGCAGAGCTATCCGGTGCCATTCACCGACAGCACCTCGGTGCTGGTGCCCGAACTCTGGGACCCGGCCACCGAGACCTTCAGCACGCTGCCGCCGATGTCGGTGCCGCGCAACTACCACAGCGTGGCCTTGCTGATGCCCGATGCGCGCGTGGTGTCGGCCGGCGGCGGCCTGTGCGGCAATGACTGCGCCGCCAACCACGCCGACCTGCAGATCCTCACGCCGCACTACCTGCTGAATGCCGACGGCAGCCCCGCCGTGCGTCCCGTCATCAGCGAGGCGCCTGCCTCGGCGGTCTACGGCACGTCGATGACGGTCAAGACCGACAGCGCGATCACCGCTTTCTCGCTGGTGCGCCTGTCTTCCGCGACGCACACGGTGAACAACGACCAGCGCAGACTGGCGCTGCGGTTCCTGGCGACGGGCAGCAACAGCTACGCGGTGTCGATCCCGAGCAACCCGGGATGGGCCATTCCGGGCAACTACATGCTGTTCGCGATGAACGCCCAGGGCGTGCCGTCGATCGCGAAGATCGTGCGCATCGGCCCCGGCGCCGCACCCGTGCTGGCGCCGCTGGCCGAACTGTCGGCCATCGCGGGGACGCCCATCACTGGCGTCGCACTGGGCGCGACGAACGCGTCCAGCCATGCGGCCACCGGGCTGCCGCCGGGCATCAGCCTGAACACCGCCACCGGTGTGCTCACGGGCACGCCCTCCGCGGAAGGGCTGTACAACGTGACCGTCTCGGCGAGCAACGCCAGCGGAACGGTCAGCACCGATTTCCAATGGCGCATCCTCAACCCGCAGGCCGTGGGTTTTTTGAAGCTCGAACAAGTCACCGAGGTGAATGGGAACCCCTGGGCATCGATGGCCGAACTCAAGCTGCTGGACGGCAATGGCGCCGTCCTGCCACGCACCAATTGGAAGGTCAGCGCTGACAGCCAGGAGCAGACCGGCGGGGTCGGTGCCGCCGCCAACGCCATCGATGGCAACCCGTCGACGATCTGGCACACCCAATGGATGGCTGCGGACCCGCCTCCGCCGCACAGCTTCATCGTGGACCTGGGCGGCACCAGGCGTCTGACCGGCCTGCGCTACCTGCCGCGGCAGGACGGGGGCAGCAACGGCACCATCGCGAGGTTCCGCGTCTATGTGAGCGCGGACGGCATCCACTGGGGCAACCCCGTCGCCGAGGGTGACTTCCGCCAGGTCAGTGCAAGCAACAGCGCCGAGAAGACAGTGCCGTTGAACGTGGGTCTTCCGTTGGCCAACCGCCCGCCGGTCGTCAACACGCCGGCCGACCAGGTGAGCAACCCGGGCCAGCTGGTGACGCTGAACATCATCGCCTCCGACGAATCTGAATCGCTGACCTACGCGGCCACCGGCTTGCCGCCCGGGTTGGCGATCAACGCGGCGACCGGCCACATCAGCGGCAAGCCGGCCGCCGTCGGCCTCCACACCGTCAAGCTGAGCGTGACCGACCCCCTGGGCGCTTCGTCCACGGCAAGCTTCAGCTGGCAGGTCATCGATTCGCATCCCCTGGTACCGGCACCCATCCTGAGTGTAGGCGCGGCCACCGCCTACACGGTGTCGATGGCAGGTGCAGGCAGTGGCGTGAGCTACGCCTGGGATTTCGGCGACGGCACGCCTGCGACGGCCTATGCCGCCACGCCTGCGAACAACCATGTCTATGCCGCGCCCGGCGTGTACACCGTGACCCTGCTGGTCAAGGGGGCCCAGGGCCAGCTCACCACGCACCGCTTCAACCAGGCGGTCGTCGGCGGCACCACGGCCGGCAAGCCCGGCGCATCGAGCAGCGTGCTCGTCGAGCCCGCCGGCGCTTCCTATGGCGAACGCCTGTGGGTCGTGAATCCCGATGCCGACACCGTCAGCGTGTTCGATGCCGCGACACGCGCCAAGCTTCGGGAGATCGCCGTGGGCAAGGCACCGCGCACGCTGACCTTCGTGGGGGCTCGCCGCGAGGTCTGGGTCGCCAACCGCGACGACGCCAGCCTGTCGGTGATCGATGCGGCCACCCGTACGGTGCTCAGGACGGTGAAGATGCCGTATGCCTCGCAGCCCCACGGCATCGTCGCCTCGCCTGCCGGCGACCGGCTGTATGTCACCCTCGAGGCCACGGGGCGGCTGCTGCAGCTCGATGCCAAGGGCGCCATGGTGGCCGACCTGTTCGTGGGTCCCAACCCTCGCCACATGTCGGTCGATTCGACCGGGGCGCTGGCGCTGGTCTCGCGCTTCATCACCCCGCCGCTGCCGGGCGAGGGCACGGCGGCCGTGCAGACCGTCACCAACGGGGTCTACCGCGGTGGCGAGGTGCTGGCGGTGAACACGGCGCCGTTGGCGTTGCGCGGCAGCATCGTGCTTCGGCACAGTGACAAGGCCGACAGCACCGTGCAGGGCCGCGGCATCCCGAACTACCTCGGGGCGGCGCAGATCGCACCGGACGGGCTTTCGGCGTGGGTGCCTTCGAAGCAGGACAACATCAAGCGCGGGCAGCTGCGCGATGGGCTCCAGCTCGATTTCCAGAACACGGTGCGCGCGATCAGCTCGCGCATCGACCTGGGCGCCCTGGCCGAGAGCCCCTCGGCGCGCATCGACTTCGACAATGCCGGCGTGGCCAGCGCCGGGGTGTTCCACCCCAGCGGGGCCTATCTCTTCACCGTGCTGGAGGCCAGCCGCCATCTGGTGGTGGTCGACCCCGTGGGGCACCGCGAGCTGTTCCGCGTGGGCACGGGCCGCGCCCCGCAGGGCGTTTCCGTGTCGGCCGACGGCCGCACGCTGTTCGTGGCCAATTTCATGGACCGCAGTGTCGGTGTCTATGACCTATCCAGCCTGCTGGACTATGGGCAGATGAACCTGCCGCTGGTGGCGACGCTGTCCACCGTCGGCGTCGAGAAACTCGATGCCGCGGTGCTCAAGGGCAAGCAGCTCTTCTACGACGCGGCCGATGCCCGGCTGGCGCGCGACGGCTACCTGAGCTGTGCCTCTTGCCACAACGACGGCGGTCACGATGGCCGCACCTGGGACATGACCGGGCGCGGCGAGGGCTTGCGCAACA
>CBIHOH010000094.1:0-16099 GCA_966211755.1 uncultured Rhizobacter sp.
CCACCGTCGTCGATCACCGTGTCCGCGCCCGAGCCGATGCCCAGCCGGTACACGTCGCCATCGCTGACCTCGTAGTCGCGCAAGGCATCGTCGCCCGCGCCACCGTCATAGGTGTCGCTGTTGCCCGGGCCCTGGTTGCCAGAAGAGTTGTCGCCCCTGCCGTAGAGCACGTCGCTGCCGGCCCCGCCCTGCAGGCTGTCGTTGCCCGCCTCGCCGTACAGCCGGTCGTCGCCTTCTCCGCCATCCACCGTGTCGTGGCCCGCACGCGCCACCACCAGGTCATTGCCGGCCCCGGCGTCGATGCCGTCATCGACACCGAAGCCATATATCGTGTCGGCCGCTTCGCTTCCCTGCCGCGCCCGCGCACGGATGGCTGCCGCGTCCCACACCGTGCCATCGGCGAAACGGATCTCCTCGATCGCATAGACGCGCTCGTTGCCGCTGTTGTCGAACGCATTGCCCACCGTGATGCGATCACTGGCGTTCAGGCTCACCACCAGGTCCTGGCCGCTGTTGCGCACCGTCACCTGCGACGGTGCGATCCCCGCGGCGATCTCGATGCGGTCGCCCGCGCCACCGTCGTCGATCACCGTGTCCGCGCCCGAGCCGATGCCCAGCCGGTACACGTCGCCATCGCTGACCTCGTAGTCGCGCAAGGCATCGTCGCCCGCGCCACCGTCATAGGTGTCGCTGTTGCCCGGGCCCTGGTTGCCAGAAGAGTTGTCGCCCCTGCCGTAGAGCACGTCGCTGCCGGCCCCGCCCTGCAGGCTGTCGTTGCCCGCCTCGCCGTACAGCCGGTCGTCGCCTTCTCCGCCATCCACCGTGTCGTGGCCCGCACGCGCCACCACCAGGTCGTTGCCTGCACCAGCATCGATGCTGTCGTTGCCGACCGCCCCGTAGATCGTCTCGGCGGCAGCCGTTCCAGTCATCGCCCGGACACAGAGCGCCGCGATATCCCAGGTCGTCCCGTCAGCGAACTTCACCTGCTGGACCGGGTTGTAGAAATTGGCCGGATCGTCGCCGTAAAAAAAGAAGTTGACGGTGATCCTGTCGGCGGAGCCGACGATGCTCAATTCAAGCGCCGTCGCATTGCCGCTCTGGCTGTCCTGGGCCCGGCGCACCAGCACGTCCGCAGGAGCCACCCCCGCCTTGAACTGGATCGTGTTGAGCTTGCCCGGGGTCGTGTCGTAGGCGTGGGTGATGATGTCCTGTCCATCGCCCAGGCCGAACAAGTAGGTGTTGTTGCCGAGCCCGCCGTTGAGGCTGTCGTTCCCGGTTCCACCGTCCAGGGCGTCGTCCCCGCTGGTGCCGGCCAGGTTGTCGTTCCCGGGCCCCCCGCTGATGAGCGGCGGCAGGCTGGCGGCGGACGGAGCTTCGGCGCCCTCGGCCGTCGCCTGCCCCGCATCTTGAACCACCAGTTCGTATCCAGCGTCGCCATCGTTGTCCTGCGCCCCGGGGGCGAGATCGGCCGACAGCAAAAGTCTGGGTTCAAGCGTTTCGATGCGCCAATTCGCGGCGGGCCGCTCCGCGGCAGGCTGGGTTCCGGTACCACGGACAGAAGTCGCGACGCGCCTGGCAGCCCTGACCACAGACTTCAGCCTGGTGCGGCAGACCGCAGCATTTTGACGCAGGGCTGCACTCGCGCGGGTGCGCGACGACTTCTTCGACATGAAAAAACTCCCGAAATCCGAAAGGGCACTACGACCCTCGTAGATACCGGTCGCCACCTGCTTAGCCCCAACTGGCCGCATGGTTGTCGTTCGCCCCACATTGTCGGCAGATGGCCTTTATCCAGGGCCCCTTCGAAGCGGGGGGGACATGTCGAAATCTAAAGAAACCAGACATTTTTCACGGCTGTTTCTCAGCCCCGCCGAAGCTGTGTTTCCGCAGCTCGATCAGGAAAAAACAATGCCGCCGTGACCAATTGCACGGTCCGGATTCGCTGGGCGCGTCGACCATGGACAAGTCCGGCAATCTGCCGCTCGACAGTGTCCATCCCCCTCGCATCGTCCCAAGACCGGTACCAGCGCTCGCGGATCGAATGCAATGCGATGGCGTGCCCGGCCAAGGGCCGCGCGCACAAGGTCCGGTCGACAAGCGAGGGTTCCTCCGAAGCAGGCAGCGCCCGGATGCAGGACGATACTGTCGGCGGAATCGATCTTGCAGCATGCATCGAAGGGCCGCCCCGACGGCCCTCCGATCCCCTCGCCAGACAAGGAACGCACGATGACCACTCCCTTCCACGCCGCGGGCCTCGCCCGCCCTCTCGCCGCAGCCCTGCTGACCTCGCTTGCGGCATGCGGCGGCGGCGGTAGCAGCAGCGACAGCGAGCCGGCCCCCGGGTCGCCCGTCTCGGCCGAGGTGGCGCGGCTGGCCAGCGCCAACACGGCCGTCATTCCGACAGACTCGACCGCCGCGGTGTCGGCCACCTTGTCCACCGCGGAATGGGTGGTCGGCGCCGGACAGATGGGCGCGACCATCGCTTGCGCCGGTGGTGGAACGGCGGCCTACACCGTCTCCGGAAGCGGCTTGCTGCAACTGCTCAACGGCCGGCTCGACACGGGGGAGCACTACAGCCTGGTCTTCTCCGGCTGCCGCAGCAGCACCGGCAGCGCCAGCGTGACCGGCCCGATGACACTGACGGTGGTCAGCGCCGCCGGCAGCGACTACACCGTCGACACCGCCACGACGCATGTGGTGGTCGCCCTGCCCCAACGCACCCTCACCCTCGATGGCTCGTC
This sequence comes from uncultured Rhizobacter sp., assembly GCA_966211755.1. GTDB lineage: Bacteria > Pseudomonadota > Gammaproteobacteria > Burkholderiales > Burkholderiaceae_C > Rhizobacter. The sequence continues at coordinate 2,742 of CBIHOH010000094.1, forward strand.
GAGGCTGGCCCATACCGTCACCGCCGCCGGCGGCACCACCACCACGGTCGACCGCTGGACCAGCCCGAGCTACAGCGCCGTGACGGCAGGCCTGAGCTGGACCAGCACCTTCAGCCTCAGCGACGTCGACCTCACCCGCACCGTGACGGAGAGCAACGGGCAGGTGACCGCGGTCAGCACCACCGGCACGCTCACGCTGACGGCCGGCGTGCCGAATGCCAGTTTCAGCCTCACCCTGGCCACGCAGGGCGCGGTGGGCCACGACGGCAGCGGCACACCGACCAGCGGCAGCTGGTCCATCACGATGCCCGGCAATGCGATCACCTTCAGCGTGGCCGCGGGCGTCGCCAGCATCGCCGTCGACTATTCCGCGGACAGCCTGATCGACATCGTTTACACCTTCCCGATCACGCAGCTGGAAGCCGAGGCCGGCTGATGCCGCCCGGCCCGACCGGTTCAGCGTGTCGCTTTGTGGGTGACGGTAGACACGTAGCGCGCCAGCGCGAGGATCTGCTCCTCGGTCAGCGTCTCCCGATAGGACGGCATCACCCCGATGCCGTTGCGCAGCGCAGTGGCCACCCGGTCGGCCGACGGCTTGAGTTCGTCCAGCAGCGGACCGATCTGGCCGCTGCTGCCGGCGTCCTTCAGCGTGTGGCACACCGCGCAGGCGGGCACGGCCCCCTGGGTGAAGAGCGCCCTCCCCTCGGCCAGCCCGGCCGCATCGTCCGCGCCGAAGCACAGGCCCGGCCCGGCGGCCAGCAGCAGTCCGGCCAGCATGGCACCTCGCATCAGGCCACCGTCACGTCGACCGCATGGTCGGCCCAGCTGTTGTTGCTGTAGCCGCTGAGGTTCTCCTGGCGAAGCTGCGGCTGCACATTGCCCGCGGCATCGGTGGCGCGGCTGGCCAGCAGATAGCGGCCAGGCGCCAGCTTCGCCTGCAGCACGAACTGGCGCCAGGCGAAGCGGCCGAGATCGGGGCCGATGAAACTGGCGTCCTGCCAGGTCTTCCCGCCATCCACCGACACCTCCACCCGGGTGACCGGCCGGGTGCCGCTGAAGGCCACGCCGTGGATCTGCAACAGGCCCGCCTTCATGGTCCCGCTCTCCGGGTGCGGGGCGTTGATCCAGGACTTGACGTTCATCTCCAGCACCGAGGGCTGGCTGGCATCGGCCTTGCCGCCGATCGGGGTGATGCGGTAGCCGTGCTGCATGATCTTCGCATCGGATTCCGCGGCGGTGAAGGCGAGCCGCTTGATGTACTTGATGTTGTTCACGCCGTTGTAGCCGGGCACCACCAGGCGCAGCGGCCCGCCATGCGCGAGCGAGAGCGGCGCGCCGTTCAGTTCCCAGGCCAGGATCGCGTCCTCCATGGCCTTCAGCGGCACCGAGCGCTCGACGACCACGCTCTTGGGGTCGACGCCCTCGGGCAGCACTTCGCCGCCGGTGCCGGTCATGTAGAGCAGCGACGCCTCGGCCACGCCGCCCAGCGCCTCGACCACGGCGCGCACCGGCACGCCGCTCCAGAGCACGCAGCCGGCCGCCCCCACCGTCCACGGCGTGCCGCTCGGCTTGTGCGGAAAGAAACCGCGCCCGTTGCCGGAACACTGCAGCACGGTGGCCACCGTCTGCAAACCCATCGATTTCAACTCGCCCAGGCTGAGGCTGCGCGGCTTGCGCACGCCTTCGACCGCCAGCTGCCAGGCCTGGCGGTCGGCCAGGATGGAGGCCGGGGGCGCCGGCAGGTTGTTGCGCACGTAGAGCTGCTCCACCGGCGTGATCAGGCTGCTGCCGAAGGCGCTGCGCCGGGTCTCGATGGTGCTGCCGCTGTGCACGATCAGGCTGACCGGATCCTTCCAGGCCGCGTACTCCGGAAGCGGCTTGGCCTGGGCTGCCGCCGGCCCGGTCCAGGACCCGAGGCCGGCCGCCGCCAGGGCACCGGCGGAGCCGGCCAGCAGGTGACGGCGGTGGAGGCGGTGAAGCGAAGGAGTCGTGGCAGTCATCTCAAGTCTCCGGATGAGAGGGGATTGGAAGGAAAACGGATCAAGGCTGATGGACGCACCGGACAGTATGGCATCGCTCCGGAGCCTGCCGGCGCACGGCACGGGCGCCTGCGGAGGGAGCAGCGTGGCCGTCAGGACCGGGACCGCATGGAGATGCCCCCGGCCGCCGATGGCACGGACGCCCGACCCACGACGCCGGTGGCACGACCCGCCACGCCGGGCTCGTCAGCCTGCAGGCCCGTCCGAGCCACCCACCGACAGCTTAGGATGCCACAGCACCTGCAGCGCCTCGACCGGCTTGCCTTCGATCACGCCCAGCATCAGCTCGGCCAGCTGATGGCCCGCGTCGACCGGGGTCGGCTGCTCGATGGCCGTCACCGACAAGGAACCGAAGATCGAATCGGCCGGCGCGCCATCGTAGACGATGACGGAGATGTCGCGGCCCAGCTCCAGGCCCGCATCCAGCAGGCAGCGCACCACGCCGACGCCGCACAGGTGGTTGTCCACCACGACGGCCGAGGGCCGCGCCTGCAGCCCCAGCAGCGACTGCATCGCCTCGTAGCCGCCGCGGCGGCCGAAACCGGCGGCCACGATCCGCTGCCGGGCGGCATCGAGGCCTGCCTCGCGCAGCCCGCGCAGGAACCCCCGGTGCCGTTGCCAGGCGAAGGTCAGGTCGAGCGGCGCATGGACGTACGCGAGCTGCCGGTGCCCCAGGCCGACCAGGCGCTCGACCGCCAGCACCGTGCCCGCCTCGTTGTCGAAATCGAACCAGGCATAGCCCTGCGGAGAACCCGTGCGTCCGTAGGCCACGAAGGTCGCCCGCAGCTCCTTCAGGTAGTCGATGCGCGGATCGTCGACCCGGGTATGGGGAACGATGAACCCGTCCACCCGGTGCCCCTGCAACAGGCGTTCATAGGTCTTCAGCTCGTCTTCCGGGCGCGCCGAGGCGATGAGCAAGTCGATGTTGGCCGCGGCGAAACGCTCGGTGAGCCCGGCCACCACTTCGAGGAAGTGAGGATCGTCGAGCCCGCCCGAACCGGTCGGGTGGACGATGCCGATGGCATCGGCCTTGCCGAGGGCCAGCCGCCTGGCCGCCAGGTTGGGACGGTAGTCGTACTCGCGGGCCGCCTCGATCACCCGCTGGCGGGTTCGCTCGCTGACGTCCGAGTACCCGTTGAGCGCACGGCTCACCGTGGTGGGAGACAGGCCGAGGCGGGCGGAGAACTGCTTGAGGTCCATGGGCGAGGCGGCAAAGGAGTGTCGGGAGCCGGCGCCGCCTGTGGAGCGGCGCCGGGCGGATTTCATTGTCCCCTTTTCGTGGAACGACGTCGCGCTCCATCCGGCAGGCCCCCGCGATACGGCGCGCCTGGACGCTCACGCGGCCTGGCGCCACTCGGTCGTGATGCGGACTCCCTGCGCATCGAAGGCATGCACTTCGGCCGCCCTCGGACGCAGGGACAGCATCTGGCCCGGCCGGGCGTCCGCAACGTCTTGGCTCAGCTTTGCGCTCAGGCTCAGGTCGCGGCCGGGCAGGCTGGCATGCAGCACGCTGTGGTCGCCGAGATGTTCCAGCAGCTCGACGCGCACCGGCAGTCCCTGCCCCTCCTGGACCCGGTCCCAGCTTTCGGGCCGCACGCCCCAGCTGGCCACCGGGCCGCGGCTGTACACGCCGGGCAGCGCCACGTCGCCGGGCAGGAAATTCATGGCCGGCGACCCCAGGAAGCCGGCGACGAAGCGGTTCGCGGGCGCGCGGTAAAGCGACATCGGCTCGCCCACCTGCTCGATGCGCCCTCCCTGGAAGACGGCGATGCGGTCACCCATGGTCATGGCCTCGGTCTGGTCGTGGGTGACGTAGATCATGGTGCTGCCCAGCTCCCGGTGCAGGCGGGTCAGCTCGACCCGCATCTGCACCCGCAGCGAGGCGTCGAGGTTGGACAGCGGCTCGTCGAACAGGAACACCGCCGGCTTGCGCACGATGGCGCGCCCGATCGCGACCCGCTGCCGCTGGCCGCCCGACAAGGCCTTGGGCTTGCGGTCCAGCAGGTGGGTGATCTGCAGGATCTCGGCCGCCCGCCCCACCGCCGCGCCGATCTCGGCGCGGGAGGCCCCGGCCAGCTTGAGGGCGAAACCCATGTTCTCGCCCACCGTCATGTGCGGATAAAGCGCATAGCTCTGGAACACCATGGCCACGCCGCGCCTGGCCGGAGGCACCTCGTTGACCAGCCGGCCGCCGATGCGCAGCTCGCCGCCGGTGATGTCCTCCAGGCCGGCGATCATGCGCATCATGGTCGACTTGCCGCAGCCCGACGGCCCGACGAACACCATGAACTCCCCATCGTGGATGTCCAGGTCGACCCCGCGGATCACCTCGACCCCACCCTCGTAGGACTTGCGGATTTCTTTCAGTTGTACATTGGCCATGATGGCTCCTCGATGAATGGATTCGTTCAGCCCTTGATCGCGCTGGAGATGGCGCTGCGCACGAACCAGCGCTGGAAGGCGATGAACAGCGCCAGCGTCGGCAGGGTGGCCATCGCGGCGAAGGCCATCACGTCGCCCCACTGGCGCGGGAACTGCCCGAAGAAGGTCTGCATCTCCAGCGGCAGGGTCGCGAACTCGGGGCCGCGCACCGTCATCACCGGCCACAGCAGGTCGCCCCAGCGGGCCAGGAACTGCAGCACGGCCACGGTCGCGATGACCGGCTTGGACAGCGGCAGCACGATGCTCCAGTAGATGCGGAACCGGCCCGCGCCGTCCATCAGGGCGGCCTCCTCCAGGTCCTTGGGCAGGGCCACGAAGAACTGGTAGAACAGGTACACCGAGAAGGCGTTGGCGATGAACGGGATGATCTGCACCCGGTAGCTGTCGAGCCAGCCGGTCGTGCCGTCCCACCAGGGCAGTTCATTGACCAGCAGCAGCAAGGGCACGGCGATGGCCTCGAAGGGAATGATGATCAGCGCCACCACCACCGACAGCAGTAGCCCCCGCCCGCGGAAGCGGAATCGGGCCAGCGCATAGGCCAGCATGCTGTTGACCAGCAGGCCCAGCAGCACGGTGACGCTGACGGTGAACAGCGAATTGGACAGCGCGCCCAGGAAGTGCGTGCGCTCGAAGACGTCCCGGAAGTTCTGCAGCGACAGCTCGCCGTAGGGCAGGAACGCCGCCAGGCCGGCCATGTCGCGCAGCAGCTGCGCCTCGTCGCCCTTGAAGGCCGACGCGAACATGAAGACCAGCGGCAGCAGGAAGAACAGCACCAGCAGCGTGTTGACGCCATAGTGGAGTGCCGCGCCGGCCAGGCGGGCACGGGGGGACGAGACAGCGCTCATGGCACGCTCCTTTCTTCCTTCAGCAAGACCCGCTGCAGCAGCGAGATGACGAGCACGATGACGAAGAACACGCTGGACAGCGCGGCGGCATAGCCGATCTTGCCGTTGCGGAAACCCTCGTGGACCATCAGCATCACCACCGTGCGGAAATGATCGATGGGGGCGGACGATCCGTTGCTGGCGATGATCTGCGCCTGGGTATAGAGCTGGAAGGCGTAGATGGTGGTGGTCACCATGACGAAGATGGTGGTGTTCCTGAGCATGGGCAGCGTGATGTGGCGGAACTGCGCCCAGGGGCTCGCGCCGTCGAGGCGGGCGGCTTCGTACAGGTCCTCCGGGATGGCCTGCAGGCCGGCCAGGAACACCAGCATCTGGAAGCCCACGCCCTGCCACACCGACAGCAGCATGATCGCCGGCAGCACCAGGTCCGGATCGCGCAGCCAGTCCTGGGGCCCCACCTGGCCCAGGGTGAGCAGGGCCAGCATGCGATTGATCACCCCCTGGTCGGCGCTGTACATCAGCGACCAGACCACCGCCACCACCGCCATGGTGGTGGCCACCGGCATGAAGTAGACCGTGCGGAAGAACCTCGCGCCGGCCATCTTGCGGTTGACCAGCACCGCCAGGCCCAGCGCGAAGGCCGATTGCAACGGCGCCACCACCAGCACGAAGTAGAAGTTGTTGCGCAGGGCGGCCCAGAACGACTCGTCGTCGAACAGGCGCAGGTAGTTGCGCAGCCCGATGAAGTCGGTGGCCATGTTCTCGCTGCTGACCAGGCGCTGGTCGGTGAACGACAGGCCGAGGGCGAGCAGGAACGGCAGCACGAGGAAAGCCGCCAGCAGGATCACCGCCGGCGCGGCGAAGGCCCACGCGGTGAGGGAGTCGCGGAGTCGGGGGGATGGCATGACGGAGCGGCTTCGTTGTCGCGCGACCGGCGCGGCGAGCAGCGCGGGTCGCGGTGGTTTCAGTTGGGCTTGGAGCATGGTAGTGGTCGCAGGAAGATTGGGGGGATGTCAGTGCACGGGCGGGTAGCCGCGGTTCTTCTGGATATCGGCATCGATCGTCGACACCGCCAGGTCGAGTTCCCTCTGCGGGTCACCGCCGGCCACGAGGATGTTCCTCACCGCGGTAGCGAAGGCCGCGGTGATGACCGGATAGGCCGGCGTCTGGGGACGGACCCGGGCGGTGCCGTCCATGATCTGGTCGACATACAGGCGCAACCGCCCGCCGAGGGTGTAGCGCGGCGAGAACGCGATGCCGTTGACCGTCGCCGGCACCGCCCCGTTCACCTCGGTCACGCGCACGATCTCGGCCGTGGTCATGAGGTGCTGCAGCGCCAGGGCGGCCGCCTCGGGATGGGGGCAGGTCGTGGAGATCGCCCAGTTCCAGGACCCCGCCCCGGTCACCGCCCGGGCACCGAACTTCGGCATCGGGATCAGCACCAGGTCCTCGCCCAGCGCCTTCAGGTAGTCCTGGTAGACCCAGTGGCCCACATAGGACAGGGCCGCGCGTCCCTCGGTGAAGTCGGTGTCGCTGCGGCTCTTCGGGTTCACATAGCCCGCCTTGACCCAGCGCTGCATGGACTGGAGCGCCTTGAGCGCGGCTGGCGAGTCGAGCGCGCCACGGGCGCTGCTCATGGTGCCGCGGTCGATCAGGTCGCCGCCGAAGCTCTGCACGATCGGCGAGAACCCATAGGTGAACCACTCGCCGATGCCGTAGTTGAACTTCATGTCCAGCGGTGTCTCCAGGCCTTGCGCCTTCAACCGCTGCAGGGCCGATTCGAACTCCTCCAGCGTCCAGGCGCCGCGGGTCGTGGCGGGAATGCGCACCCCCGCCTTGGCCAGCAGCCTGCGGTTGCCCCAGATGGCGAGGCCGGAGTCGTACTGGGCCAGGCTGTAGAGCTTGCCGCCGTAGCTGCCCTGGCGCTCCAGGGTGCGCAGCAGCTGCTTGCGCACCGCCGGCACGAAGGGCAAGTCGTCGAGCGGGCGCAGGTGCCCGGCCCAGGCATGGTAGGACACCAAAGGGCCGTCGAGGTCGAGCAGGCAAGGCAGGCGCCCGTCCTGCGCCGCCTTCGCCACCTGCGCGGCATAGGCCCCTTCGGGCTGCGCCACCAGGCGCACCCGCACCCCGCGCTGGCCGGCATGGAAGGCCGCGACCGACTCCTCGTACACCTTGCGCTCGGGGCCGGGCCCGGCGTGCACCCACATGGTGATCTCGACCGGCGCCTGGGCCAGGGCCAGGGTCGTGGCCAAGGCGCACGCGCCCAAGGCGGTGATCGAACGCAGCGCAAGTCCACGGCTCATCATGGCATCTCCCCTTGGGTTCCGTTCACCGGACCGGATAGCCCTTGTTGTCCTCGATCGTCTGGTCGATCTTCTTGACCGCCCGGTCGAGTTCCTTCTTCACGTCGCGGCCGTTGACGATGTTGTTCACCGCCTCGGCGAAGGCCGTGGTGATGGCCGGATAGGCCGGCGTCTGCGGACGCACCAGGGCCACGCCCTTCAGGATCTGGTCGACATACAGGCGCAGCGGCCCGCCCTCGCTGTAGTTCTTGCTCTTCACCAGCGCCGTGCGGGTGCCGGGCACCGCGCCGTTCAGGGCCGTGACCCGCTCGATCTCCGCCTGGGACATCAGGTGCTCCAGCACCTTGGCGGCTGCCTGCGGGTTCTTGCAGTCCGACGAAATGCCGAAATTCCACGACCCCGCACCGGTGACAGGCTTGTCGCCAAACCTCGGCATGGGGATCAGCACCAGGTCGTTGCCCAGGGCCTTGCGGTAATCGTTGTAGACCCAGTGACCGACATAGGACAGCGCGGAACGGCCGCTCTCGAAGTCGCCGCCGTCGCGGGTCGCCGGGTTGACCCAGCCGTTCCTGGCCCAGTTCTGGACGATGCCCAGGGCCTTGACGGCGCCCGGGCCGTTCAGGACGCCCTCGGCGCTCTTGTAGCCCTTGCGCTCGATCAGGTCGCCGCCGAAGCTCTGCACGATGGGCGAGAAGCCATAGGTGATCCACTCGCCGATGCCGTAGTTGAACTTCATGTCCAGCGGCGCGGGCACGCCGGCGGCCTTCAGCTTCTTCAGGCCGTCCTCGAACTCGGCCAGGGTCCAGGCCTCCTCGAGCTTGGACGGAATGCGCATGCCGGCCTTGTCCAGCAGCTTCTTGTTGCCCCAGATCGCCAGGCCCGAGTCGTACTGGCCGACGCTGTAGAGCTTGGCGTTGTAGGTGCCCTGGCGCACCAGGGTGGGCAGCATCTCCTGCTTGACCGCCTGGCCGATCGGCAGGCCGTCGAGCGGGATGATCTTGCCGCTCCAGGCATAGTTGTAGACGCTGGGGCCATCGAAGTCGAGCACGCAGGGCAGCTTCTTGGCCAGCGCGGCGGCATTGACCTGGTCGCTGTAGCTGCCCTCGGGCAGGGTGATCAGTTCGATCCTGTGGTCCTTGCTGGCCTCATTGAAAGCTTTCACCGAGGCGACATACGCATCGCGCTCGGGGCCCGGGCCCGCATGGACCCACATGCTGATGGTCTCCGCGGTCGCAGCGGTGCCGCCCATGAGCGCGGCGGCGGCCAGGGCACCCCGGCTGAAAAGATGACGGTTCATAGCTTGTTTCCTTCCTCGTTGAAATCCGGTGTCCATCTCCGGCGCGACGCCTCAGAGCGCCGCCACCGTGCCGAAAAACGCGCCCCATGGCGGCAGGGCGAGCCCCTGATCGTCGAGAGTCGCGGCAAAACCATGGCCGGACAGCGGCAGCGCCCTCCGGCCCAGGACCTGCCACAGCACGCGCTGCGGCAGGTCGGTGAAATTCAGGACCACCAGCATCTGCTGGCGCTCGTGGCGACGCACCCAGGCCAGCACCTCGGCGCCCGACAGGCAGATCTCCAGCTCCCCCGCCACCAGCGCGGGCTGTCGACGCCGCCAGCCGAGAAACCGGCGATAGGCCTTCAGCAACGAGTCCTTCGCGGCTTCCTGGACCGACACCGCCTTCTCCACATGCGAGGCGGGCACGGGAAGCCAGGGACGTGCGGCGCTGGTGAATCCGGCGCCCGGCCCGTCCTGCGACCAGGGCATGGGCGTGCGGCAGCCATCGCGCCCCTTGAACAAGGGCCAGTGCGCGATGCCGAACGGGTCCTGCAGGTCCTCCTGGCCGATGTCGGCCTCCGGCAGGCCCAGCTCTTCGCCCTGGTAGATGCAGGCGCTGCCCCGCATGCTGAGCAGCATGGCCATCAACAGCCGCTGCGCGGCGTCGCCCTCGTCCGCCAGCGGCCAGCGGCTGGCCACCCGCGGCACATCGTGGTTGCCGATCGACCAGCAGGGCCAGCCGCCATCCAGGCGCCGCTCGAACTGGCGCAGGGTGTCGACGATCAGGTCGGTGCCGAAACGCGGCCCGAGCAGGTGGAACGAATAGGCCATGTGCAGACGCCGGGAACCTGCGGTGTACTCGGCCATCCGGCCCAGCGCATCGTCGTCGCCGATCTCGGCCAGCAAGGTGCGGCCGGGGTAGGCGTCCACCAGGGCGCGCAGCCGCTCGACGAAGGCCAGGTTCTCCGGCCGGGACTTGTCGTACACGTGCTGCTGGCTGGCGTAGGGCGTGCCCTCGGGCAAGCCGTCGGCACGGCCGAGAATGTCCTGTGCCGGCGGATTGTCGCGCAGCCGGATATCGTGGAAATAGTAGTTGGCGGTATCGAGACGGAAACCATCGACACCGCGCTCCAGCCAGAACCGGGCGATGTCCAGGGCCGCCTGCTGCACCTGCGGCTGGTGGAAGTTCAGGTCCGGCTGGCTGGCGAGGAAGTTGTGCTGGTAATACTGCTCCCGCCCGGCGTCCCACTCCCAGGCGGGTCCGCCGAACAGCGAGATCCAGTTGTTGGGCGGCCGCGGCGGCTCGCCCACGCCGTCGGCCCAGACGTACCAGTCGGCCTTCGGATGGTTGCGGCCGGAACGGCTCTGCTCGAACCAGGGATGCCGGTCGGAGGTATGACTGAGGACCAGGTCGATCAGGACCTTCAGCCCGAGCTGGTGCGCGCGCGCGACCAGTGCATCGAAATCGGCCAGCGTGCCGAAGCGCGGATCGACATCGCAATGCTCGGAGACGTCATAGCCGAAGTCCTTCATCGGCGAAGGATAGAACGGGCAGATCCACAGCGCATCCACGCCGAGCGACGCGATGTGGTCGAGCCGGCCGGTGATGCCCGCCAGGTCCCCACAGCCGTCGCCATCGCTGTCCTGGAAGCTGCGAGGATAGACCTGGTAGATCACGGCACCGCGCCACCAGTCGCTGCTCGACGCGGTGTCGATGGTGCTGCCGTGTGTGAGAGTCGTCATGCTGAATCTGGTTGGATGGAAGAACGGGAGCGGCACGGGGCCGCCCCGCCGAGTCGCCCGGCACCCGGCATGTGAAGCCCCCGGCTTCGGCATGCCGTGCAGGCATTCAATGCATCAGAACCACGCCTCCACCTGGACCCCGTACGACCCGCCGTTGTTGGCGCCGCCGAATGCCGGCACCGGGGTGGCGCAGTCGCGCCCGGTGCAGACCACGCCGCCCGCCGCATTCGCCGCGTCGTTCCACTTGGCGTAGGTGTAGTACGCCCTCAACGCCGGCCGCGACCACAGGCTGCGCCCCATCGAGAACTGGGGTGCGATGGTGAACTTCGCCAGCTTGCGGGTCGCGCCGTCGTCCGGCTTGACCTGCTGGTAGCCCGCTTCCGTGGCCAGGCTCAGCACGTTGTTGAAGTGGTACTGGGGCCGTGCGCCGACGAACAGGGTCTTGGTCTTCAGGCCATTCACATCCTTGTGATGGAAGCCGGCGACGAGGGCGGCGCTGACCGGCAGCGACTTGTCGTCGATGGTCCAGTGGTCGAAAAGCATCCACTCCTTGCGGTCGGCGGTACTGCCGGCCAGGCCGAAGCCCTTCAGGGTGGCCGCGTTGTTGGCCAGCTGGAACACTGCGTTGTTGGCCCCGGCCAGGCCGAACGGCTTGGCCTGGGTGTGGCTGAGGGTGGCACTCCAGCCGTTGCGGCCGGCAGCGCCCTCATGGTTGTTCTTGTTGACCAGGTCGAGCACGGCCGTCAGGGTACCGCCGGCGTTCACCGGCATGTCGGACACCCGGAAGTCATGCACGGTCGCCGTCTGGTCTCCGCCATTGACGATGCCGGGGTTGTATCCGCCCAGGTTCGTCTCGGCACCGTAGCCATCGAAATCGCCGATGCGGAACATCGCATAGGAGGCTTTCCCGAAACCGATGTCGATGCCGTCGATGCCGCCTCCCGGCCCCTGGGCCGGCTCGAGGTAGGTGTAGTCGAGCATGTGGATGTCGGGATTCTTGTAGAACCGCTTGCCCACCCACAGGGAAGCGCCTTTCAGCGAGGGCATGCCCATGCTCGCCCCGATGTCGCTCGCCTCCACGTAGGCCTGGCGCCAGGCGGGCGTGCTCTGCTCCCAGTTGGCCAGCTGCTGCGTGCCATAGGCCATGGTGAAGACGGCCTTGAACGAGGTGCCATCGACCTCGCCGATGGCTGCGCCAAGGTTCAAGGCCGCGTAGGTGTCGCATTCGTTGCCCAGGCGGAAGAAGCCGATGTCGGCTCCCGGCAGGCGGAAGCAGACTTCCTTGCCTCCCTTGCTGCTGGTCCCGGCACCGCTGCGGAAGTAACCGCTGAAGTCGAGCGGACCCGCGGCCGCACTGCCCGCACAGGCGGCCAGAACGGCGCCTGCAATGCCCCTCATCACCAACTTGCTCATCTTCACCCCTTCTTCAAATCGTTTTGGAACCATTCCAAAGCGGTTTGAATGTATCCAATGCGCTTTGGATTTTTGTTGGTGATTTCCCTAGGGGGTGTCCCGGTCGGTGGCAGACGCAGAGCCTCATGCCCGATGCGATATTGCGTTCCGGCGAAATCCGCGGCGCCGCTTGCGGGCGCCCCCCAGGGACGTCGGCAGCTGCCGAGGGCGGGCGTGTTCCTCACCTGCGCTGACGCTTGGCACGAGGGCGGTCCGAACCCTTTGATCGCCCCGGGTTTTGAGGAGGCTCAACTCTCTGAGAGGATTGAGCCATGAACAAGAAGTCGAACAAGTTTTCCCCCGAGGTCCGGGAGCGTGCAGTGCGGATGGTGCAAGAGCACCGAGGGGAATACCCGTCGCTGTGGACTGCCATTGAGTCCATCGCGCCAAAAATCGGTTGTGTACCGCAGACCTTGCACGACTGGGTCAAGCGTTCGGAGATCGACGACGGCACCAGGGAGGGAATCACGACGGCCGAGCGCGACCAGATCAAGGCCTTGGAGCGGGAGGTCAAGGAGCTGCGCCGGGCCAATGAGATCCTCAAGCTGGCCGGCGCGTTTTTCGCCCAGGCGGAGCTCGACCGCCGACTCAAGTCCTGAGGGACTTCGTCGACGAGCACCTAGGCAATTTCGGGGTTGAGCCGATCTGCAAGGTCTTGCAGATCGCCCCTTCGGGCTATCGACGACATGCGGCACTTGCGCGCGCCCCGCAGCACCGGTGCAATCGCGCCAAACGCGACGAAGCATTGATGCCCGAGATCGATCGAGTCTGGCAGTGCAATATGCAGGTCTACCGCGCTGACAAGGTCTGGCGGCAACTGGCCCGCGAAGGCACGGCGGTGGCCCGCTGCACCGTTGAGCGCTTGATGCGACGTCTTGGACTGCGAGGCGTGATGCGCGGCAAAATCGTGCGAACCACGGTCAGCGATGCCAAGGCGCCGTGCCCGCTGGACCTGGTCAACCGGCAGTTCAGCGCGCAGCGCCCGAACGAACTGTGGGTCAGCGATTTCACATACGCTTCCACCTGGCAAGGCTGGCTGTATGTGGCCTTCGTGGTCGACGTCTTTGCCCGGCGCATCGTGGGCTGGCGGGTGAGCAGATCGATGCGGACCGACTTCGTGCTCGATGCCCTGGAGCAGGCGCTCTATGCAAGACAGCCCGAACGCGATGGCTCCCTGGTCTGCCACTCGGACAGAGGCTCGCAGGGCGGATTCAACCGGTCGTCGCAACACCGGGTTGCTGAACAGATTTTAGGTACT
>CBIHOH010000095.1:0-15995 GCA_966211755.1 uncultured Rhizobacter sp.
CGGTGTACAACGAGGAGGTCAGCGACGACGTGGCCAAGCTGTCGATGAGCACCTTGTCGTTCCAGGACTATGTGCGCGAACGCATGCTCAAGCGCCGCCAGGCCGCGCTGCGTGCCGAACGCCCGGCCGAACCGACCTTCGCCGCCGAGCCGGAGCAACTGCCGGTGGCGCTCGAGCAGCGCCTGGCCGCGCGCAACGTGGTCGCCATGCCCGCCCGTCCGCCGGTGGCCGAGATGACCCCGCCGCCGGCGGCACCCATCGCCCGCGCGCCGGCCCTGCGCGAGCCGCCCGTCCTGCACGAGGAAGTGCGCGCGGCGGCGGCCTCGGCCGCGATCCCTTCGCTGGCCGACACGGCCGCGGTGGCCAGCCTGGCCAGCGCACGCCGCGAGCAGCAGGACATGATGAACGAGCTGCGCTCGATGAAGGGCCTGATCGAGGACCGCTTCGGTGCCCTGGCCTTCATGGAGAAGCTGCAGCGCCATCCGGCCCAGGCCCAGCTGATCCAGAAGCTGCTCGATTGCGGCTTCTCGCCGGCCCTGGTGCGCAAGCTCACCGAGAGCCTGCCGACCGACGTCAGCGATGAAACCGCCTGGGCCTCGAACGTGCTCGAGCGCAATCTGCTGACCGGCGAGGCCGAGGCGGCCCTGGAGGACCAGGGCGGGGTGTTCGCCCTGATCGGCTCGACCGGTGTCGGCAAGACCACCAGCGCGGCCAAGATCGCCGCCGCCTTCGCCGCCAAGTACGGCGCGGCCAACCTCGGCCTGATCACCCTCGACGCCTACCGGGTCGCCGCCCACGAACAGCTGCGCGCCTACGGCCGCATCCTCGGCGTGCCGGTGCACACCGCCCACGACCGCGCTTCGCTGGAAGACCTGCTCGAGCTGCTGGCCTCCAAGAAGATGGTGCTGATCGACACCGCCGGCATGGCGCAGCGCGACAGCCGCACCCGCGAACTGCTGGACATGCTGGCCCACCGCTCGATCCAGAAGCTGCTGGTGGTCAACGCCTCGGCGCAGGGCGAGACCATCGAGGACGTGATGCTGTCCTACCGCGCCTCGGCCTGCAAGGGCATCGTGCTGTCGAAGATGGACGAGGCGGTCAAGCTCGCCCCCGCGCTCGACGCCGTCATCCGCCACAAGCTGAAGGTGGTCGGCGTGGCCAACGGCCAGCGGGTGCCGGAGGACTGGCACCGGCTGTCGGCGCATGCCCTGGTGCACCGCGCCATGCGCGCCAACGTCAACCCCGCCTACCGCATCGACGCCGACGACGTGAACCTCATCTTCACCGCGCGCCAGCAGGCCCAGAGGGCCCGTCCGGCGATCCACGTCTGAGCTGTCCACCCGAGCCGACAACCCCTCGCGCCGCCATGTACGACGACTACGATTCTTCCTTTCCCCAAGACCAGGCTCACGGTCTGCGCCAGATGTTCGCCCATGCCCGGGTGCGCATGGTGCCGGTGGTGGCCAACCCGCACATGGCTTTCGGCGGCCTGATGCTCGAGCGGCTGTGCACCGCCTTCAGCGAGCAGGGGGCCCAGGTGCTGGTGGTCGATGCCTCGGACCGCGCGCCGGCCCCGGCAGAGATCGCCGTGATGGATCTGGGCGAATGCATCGAGACGCTGTCGCCCCAGGTCTCCTACCTCGCCGCGCGCGGCCTGCCGCTGCGCTTCGTCGACCCGCAGGGCTCCACCGCCGGCTTCCTGCAGGCGGTGGTCGACACGGCACCCCAGGTCGACGTGATGCTGGTGCATGCGACCGAATCCGACCTGTGCCGCCTTTTCATGCGCAGCCAGGCGCGCCCGCTGCTGCTGGCCGACGACCGGCCGACCAGCGTGACCTATGCCTACGCCGCCATGAAGCTGCTGACGCAGCGCGGCGGGCTGATGGTGCACGACCTGCTGTTGTGCGCGGCGCCCACGTCGCCGCGTGTCGAGCGCATCGCGGCCCAGCTCGCCACCTGTGCCGACGACTTCCTGGGGGCGGTGCTGCGCGAGTGGCTGCACGTGGACCCGGCCTGCGATGCGCGCGATCCCCCCACGCCCGAGCTGCGCCGCTGGGCACGCGAGATCCTGCAGCCGGCCGGCCGGCTGCCGCTGGGGGCCGGCATGCCCGCGCAGCGCGACCATTCCCAGTACGCCTTGAATTGACCTTTCGGAGACGCCCATGTACACCGCCAAAGGCCAACTCGACGTCAACACGATGCTCAAGCAGTACAGCCCGCTGGTGCGCCGCCTGGCGCACCAGATGATCGCCAAGCTGCCGGCCAATGTGGAACTCGACGATCTCATCCAGGTCGGCATGATCGGCCTGACCGATGCCCTCAGCCGCTTCGACGCCGCGCAAGGCGTGCAGTTCGAGACCTTCGCCACGCAGCGCATCCGCGGCGCCATGCTCGACGAGCTGCGCGGCAACGACTACCTCTCCCGCGGCGTGCGCAAGCAGCAGCGCAGCATCGAGACGGCGGTGCACAAGCTGGAGCAAAAGCTCGGCCGCGCCCCGGCCGAAAGCGAAATCGCCCGCGAGATGGGGGTCAGCCTGGTCGAGTACCAGGAGCTGCTCGGCAAGGTCCGCGGCACGCAGCTGGTCTATCTGGAGGACATGTCGGGCGACGACGGCGACAACGACTTCCTCGACCGGCACGTGGCCGACGAAGGGGTCAACCCGCTGGCCCAGCTGCAGGACCACCGCATGCGCGAGGCCTTGATCGAAGGCATCAAGACCCTGCCCGAGCGCGAGCAGTACGTGATGAGCATGTACTACGAGCACGACATGAACCTGAAGGAGATCGCGACCGTGCTGAAGGTGACCGAATCGCGCGTCTGCCAGCTGCACAGCCAGTCGATTGCCCGCTTGCGGGTCAAGCTCAGGGAGTGGTAAAAACACCGGACCCGGTTCCCGGTGTCGTCCACGAGGCCATCGTCCGCGCCATGTCCGCGCCATGTCCGCGTACAGGCGCCGGCCGGGCGCTCCCGTCCCGCGCGGCCGGCGGGTGCTCCCTGTTGCCGCGAGGTGCCGCATGTCTTCCCTTCGATTTCCGAGAGCCTCCGAACCTGCCGCCACGCGGCAGGTCCCCCCGAGGGGGGACCAGGACACTCGGGAGCGGCCCTTCGTTTCCTTGAGGCCGGGATGATCTGGCCGCTGCCCGCCCTGCTGGTGTGGGCCGGAGCCTGGGGCGTGTTCATCGGCTTGCGCAGCCTGGGCACGCCGGGCTGGGCCGGCCTGCTGCTGTGCTCGGCCGGCGCGGCCCTGCTGGCCGCCCTGGCCGCCACCCGCTGGCGCCAGGCCTTCATCGCTCTCGGGTTTCCGGTTTCGCTGCTGTTGTCCGGCCTGGGCGGGCCCTTGCCGGGCTGGGTGTGGCTGCTCCCCCTGCTGGCCTTGCTGGCGGTGTATCCCCCTCATACCTGGGCCGACGCGCCGGTCTTTCCCACCCCGCGCGGCGCCTTGCGGGGACTGGCCGAGCTGGTGCCGCTGGCGCCCGGCGCGCGGGTGGTCGACGCGGGCTGCGGCCTGGGCGACGGCCTGCGCGAGTTGCACGCCGAGTACCCCCATGTCCAGCTCGAAGGGCTGGAGTGGAGCCGTCCGCTGAGCCTGCTGTGCGCCTGGCGTTGCCGTTGGCTGCTGGTGCCGGCGCTGGTGCGCCGGGCCGACATCTGGGCCACCGACTGGTCGCCTTATGCGATGGTGTACCTGTTCCAGCGTCCCGAAAGCATGCACCGGGCGCTGGACAAGGCGGCCGCCGAGCTGCGGCCCGGCCACTGGCTGGCGAGCCTCGAATTCGAGGCCGAGGGCCTGGAGCCCAGCGCGGTGCACCACTGCCCGGACGGCCGCCCGGTGTGGCTGTACCAGCAGCCGTTCAGGCGGCGTGTGTCGCGTCCGGCCTGATCCGCCGCGGTTCGCCGTTCCGCTCCGGGCCGGGCTGGAACGGGCCTTCCGTCCGGCAGCCTTGCGCCCCGCCGCTAGCGTGGGCGCTGCCGGCGGTCGGCCAGGGCCAGGGCGGCTCCCAGCGCGCTGAAGGCCGTGCCCACTCCGCCCAGGATGGCGACTCCGCCCCACAGGAAGAAGAAGTCGTCGATCTCGGCCTGGTACGGGCTGTCGGGCCGGTAGAGCACCGCCACCTTCTCCCCCTCTCGGTAACTTGGTGGGCTCGAGCCGATGGACGAGCGGAACTCGATCGTCTGCCCGGTCGCGGTGCGGAACTCGATCACCGGGCTGTAGCTGATGGAGACCTTCCCGCCCCGCTCGGAACGCGAGGGCAGCAGGTCGATGACCGTGCCGTCGGCCTGCTCGGTGTGACGGACGAACTCGTGCCGGTCCTGGTACAGGAAGGCCGCGGCGCCGAGCTGGCCGGCGCCGATGCCGCAGAACATCCAGATGACGAGCTTGGGGACGGCCATGGGGGGATGGAGCTCAGGGTTGCATCGCTTCGGCCTGGGGCGTGCCGGGCTGCAGGTGCCAGGTGACGTTCGCGCCGAACGGGGTCCAGGCGCCGATGCGCACGCCGGCCCAGCGCAGGCCCCGGCCGGTCCAGGTGTTGCAGGTGTTGAACAGGTTGTAGGAGCCCCGCGCCTCGAAAAAGGCGTCGCTGCTGCCGTAGTGCCGGCCCGGCACGGCCACCGCCTGCTGCTCGGCCAGCACCAGGCTGCCCAGCACGTACTGGGTGAGCGAGGTGTACTGCTCGGGCGACAAGGGGACGCGGTAGCTGCCGTGGCGCAGGTCGGCGGCGCGCAGGAAGCTCACGTGGGCCAGTGCGCTCCCGCTGCCCGACAGCGCCTGCAAGGCGCGGCGGGCGGTGAGGTCGCGCCAGCGCGGGGTGTTCAGGTAGAACTCGCGGTCGCCCCAGCCGATGGCCACGTAGGCGGCGTCCGGCGGCATGGCCTTGAAATGCGCCGCGGGAAACACCTTGGTCCAGTCCCGGCCGTGCCCGACCAGCGGGAACACCAGGTCGGTGTGCACGCCGTCGGACATCACATAGGCGTCCACGCGGGCCTCGTCGCGCGCGGGCTCGGCGTCGGACGGCCACAACGCGAAGGCGAAGGCCGCGGCCACATAGAGCAGCGGCAGGGCGAGCAGGGCCAGCAGGGGCCAGAGGGCGAATCGGAGGGGGCGCATGCGGGGTTCAGGCGCTAGGTCGAGCAGGGCGTGGCGTGTCAAAGGGGGGCGCGATGTGCTTCGGGTCGGCGTGCGGCACGGCGGCGTGGCGGGTCATCATCGTATCGGCATGGGGGTGGATCATCGGGCGGGCCGTTCCGGCGGCAGGGCCCCCGGGCATGCCGTGTCCGGAGCGGAGCTCCTGCCGCCTTTGTTCCGCCCGGCAGTCTGCCAGATCGTGAGGAAAATCACATCGTCGGGTGCCGAGGGGCGCCCTCGCCGGAGGCGATCCGTCGTCCTGGCCGGGACTCGAGCCCGCAGGGGCCTGCATATCGGACGGGCTGGTCCGGCACAGCGCCCAGAAACGAGAAAACCCGGGACCGACGAATCGGACCCGGGTGGCCAGGAAGGCCCGCCATTCCAGGCGGGCCACCGGCGGGTTTCAAGCCGTGCGCTGCTTGCGCCGGGCGGCCACGCCCACCAGGCCCAGGCCCAGCAGGAGCATGCCGACGGTCTCGGGTTCCGGCACCGGGGGCGTGACCGATCCCGCGCCTGCGCCGATGATGGGAGTCGTGGTGTAGGAGGCCCAGCCGCTCTGGCTGAGGGACGAGCCGCCCTCGGACAGGGTGTGTTCGAGGGCGGTATCGGTGGACCACACGCCGTTGCCGATCGACGCGAGGCTCAGCAGTTCGAGGTAGTTGCCCATGTACCCGTCCTGCGGAGCGCCGTTGCGCAACAGGCGGAAGGAGTTGTTGCTCAGGTCCAGCGTGGAGGTTTCGCTGGTGTAGTGGTAACCGAAGACGACTTCTTCATAGATGGGCTTGGACCAGTCGCGGAAGGTGGTGATGTCCCAGCCGGTGATGTTCTGCCCGTCGGAATAGAACACGCCCTTGCCCTGGCCGCCACCGTAGACGAAGTCGATGTCGACCTCCCAGCGGAATGCCGCGGCGTGGGAGGTGGAGGCCAGCGCCAGGGCGGCGGTGGCCAGGACGGTGTGCAGTGCGCGGCGGAGACGGATCTTCATGTTGGTATTCCCGGGTTCGACTGATGCGAAGTGAGTTGATCGCCGGTTGCCCCCCTCTGTTGCAGCCGCCTTTTCGGTAAGCCGAAGAAACAGATAAACAACCGACAAACGTAAGTGTCTACTTCCTGGCCCCGCTTGAGACCCCCCGCTTTGCGGGTGTTGTTCGATTCTAGGGGGGCTTGACAGGCGGCGGCGATCGGCCCCTGGCGCGGAATGGACTTGTCGCCGGCCTACAGGCCGGGCGGCGATGGCTACGAGGCGGAGGCGAACGCCGCGGCCACACTGAGCCGCGGCAGGGCAAGCAGGCCCGGAGGGGCCAGAGGGCAATCGAGGGGAACTCCGGGACCGATGAACCGGACCCGGGAGGCGCGCCGGCCCGCCGTCGAAGGCGGACCGTCAGCGAGGTTCAGCCGGCGCGCTGCTTGCGCCGGGCTGCCACGCCCACCAGGCCCAGGCCCAGCAAGAGCATGCCGACGGTCTCGGGCTCAGGGACCGGGGCCGCGACCGGCGTCATGCCGGCACCGCTCAAGCCCCCACCCACGTTTCCAAGCCAGGTGTAGCTGGCGAAGCCGTACTGGCGCTTGGAATAGTCCGTTTCCGAGAGGACATGTTCCTCCGCATAACCCGTGAAGGAGCCATCGCTGTTGACCGACGGGATGTACAACTCAAGGAAGTTGCCCATGTAGTTCCCCAGGTCTTGCGGCTGGTCATTGCGCAGAAAGCGGAAGCTGCCGTTGCTCAGGTCGAGCGTGGAACTGGCTTGGGTGTAGTTGTAACCGCCGATATCTGCTCCTGGAATGGGCTTGGACCAGTCGGAGAAGGTGGTGATGTTCCAGTTGGTGATCCTGTTGAGGCTGTCGTCGTAATCGAAGATCCCCAAGCCCAGGCCGTTGCCGCTGGCGTCGGCGCTTTCGCTGCTGTAAGGGAAGTCGAGGTCCACCCGCCAGCGGGTGACCTCGGCGTGGGAGGTGGAGGCCAGTGCCAGGGCGGCGGTGGCGAGAATGGTGTGCAGTACGCGGCGCAGACGGATCTTCATGTTGGTATTCCCGGGTTCAGCTGATGCGAAGTGAGTTGATTGCCGGTTGCCCCCCTCTGTTGCAACCGCCTTTTCGGAAAGCCGAAGAAACAGATAACAACCGACAAACGTAAGTGTCTGCTTCCTCCGTCCCCCTTGAGACTCCCTGCTTTGCGGGTGTTGTTTGTTTCCGAGAGGGCTTGACAAACGGCGGCGATCAGCCCGTGACGCGGGGTGGGTTGGCCGCCTGCACACAGGCCGGGCAGACACAGGCGGTGCCGCGCTGCTGCGGCGGGATGCGCGCGAGCAGGGTGTCGGGGAAGTCGGCGTCGCGGCACCAGCAGGGCGTGTCGAAGCTGCCGCAGCTCGCGGGGGTGCAGGCGTTCGGCCCGCCGCACAGCGGGCAGGCGAGGTTGGGCGTGGGGAGCTTCGGGTCGGTCATGGGGGAGGCGGGGGCCTGCCGTCGGCGACAGGACCCCAGCCTACACCGGGACGGGTGGCCTCGGCCAGCCCGGGTCACACCTGCATGTTCATGATCTCGGAATAGGCCTGGACCAGCTTGTTGCGCACTTGCAGCGTGGCCTGGAAGCCGATCTGCGACTTCTGCATCGCCACCATGGTCTCCTCGAGGCTGACGGTGGGGTTGCCCATCTGCACCTGCTTCTGCATCTCCGTCGCCTGGTTGTGCGAGTCGCTGACCGCCCGCAGGGCCTGGGTCATCACCTGCTGGAAACCAGGGCCGTCGACCGGCTTGCTGTTGCCCACCAGAGGCCGCCCGTCGGTTCCCAGACCCGCGCGGGCCGCGGCCTGTGCGAAATTGAACGGTTTGAGGGTGACATCCATGGACTTCTCCGGCGCAGCGCGTGATGGCTTGCACGATGGAGGGAACTTTAGGTTTTTTTATCCGGCGGAATGGAGGGAACTGAGCACTCTTTGACAGCTTGTTCCTCGCATTCCCGGCCCTTAAGTTTCCAAATAATGGTTCCATTCGGGCGGCGTGTGTCTGCCCGGTTTCGACACGAGAACCATGGACAACGCGCTTTCACTGCCCGCCCAGACTCCTCTTGCAACCCCTGCAGGGTTGGGGGCGCGCCTGGCGGCCCTGCCGATGAAGAGCCGGGTGAACCTGGGCGTCGGCGTGGCGATGCTGGTGGCCGTGGTGGTGGCCATCACCATGTGGAGCAGCCAGGGCGACTACAGGGTGCTGTATGCCAACCTGTCCGACAAGGACGGCGGGGCCATCATCGCCCAGCTGTCGCAGATGAACGTGCCGTACAAGCATTCGGACGGCGGTGCCGCCATCCTCGTGCCTGCGGCCCAGGTACACGACCTGCGCCTGAAACTCGCCTCCGCGGGCCTGCCCAAGGGTTCGGTGGTGGGCTACGAGCTGATGGACGGCGCGCGCTTCGGCCAGACCCAGTTCCAGGAGCGGCTGACCTTCCAGCGCGGGCTCGAGGGCGAACTGACCCGGTCGATCACCGCCATGGCCGCGGTGCAGAGCGCGCGCGTGCACCTGGCATTGCCGAACCAGAACGGCTTCTTCCGCGAGCAGCAAAAGCCCAGCGCCTCGGTGATGCTCACCTTGCACGCCGGCCGCAGCCTGGACCGCAGCCAGGTGGCGGGCATCGTGCACCTGGTCTCCAGCAGCGTGCCCGACATGAACCCGAAGGCGGTGAGCGTGCTCGACCAGACCGGCGCGCTGATCTCCAGCCCGCCGGACAACAACGGCGCCGGCCTGGACGCGCAGCAGCTGCAGTATGTGAACCAGATCGAAGCCAGCTACGGCAAGCGCATCCTCGACATCCTGGAGCCGGTGGTCGGGCGCGACAACCTGCGCGCCCAGGTGACCGCCGAGATCGACTTCTCGCAGACCGAATCGACCTCGGAGGAGTTCCAGCCCAACCAGGGCAAGGACGCCAGCGCCGCCGTGCGCAGCATGCAGAGCAGCGAGCAGACCGGCAGCACGGCCAGCGGCGCCACCGGCATCCCGGGGGCCACGTCCAACCAGCCGCCGCAGGCCGCCACCGCGCCGCTGACCGGTGCCTCGCAGCCGCTGCAGACGGCCCAGGGCGGCGCCAACGCCAACAGCAGCAGCCGGCGCGACGCCGTCACCAACTACGAGGTCGACAAGACGGTGCGGGTGACCCGCAACGCGACCGGTTCGGTCAAGCGCCTGAATGCCGCCGTGGTGGTCAACCACCGCAGCGTGACCGACGCCAAGGGCAAGACCACCAGCGTGCCGCTGACGCCGGAAGAACTCGACAAGCTGAATGCCCTGGTGCGCGAAAGCATCGGCTTCAAGCAGGACCGGGGCGACTCGGTCAAGGTGATCAACGCCCCGTTCAAGGTCGAGCCGGTCGTCACCGACAACACCCCGCTGTGGAAGCAGCCGCAGCTGCTCGACCTGCTGCGTGCCGCGGCCGTGCCGGCGGCCCTGGCGATCGTGGCCCTGGCGGTGGTGTTCGGCCTCATCCGGCCGGCCTTGCGCATGCCCCCGCCGGCACGCGAGGAGCGCGGCAACAAGCTCGACGCGGTGGTCGCGGACGAGGAGGAACTGCCGCAGGTGGGCATGCCCTCGGTCATGCCCAAGATCGAAGGCCCGCGCGCCAGCGGCCATCTCGACGGAGCCCGCCACTTCGCCAAGGAAAACCCCGCGGCCGTGGCGAGCATCGTGCGCGGCTGGGTGAGCGGCGATGTCGTCTGAAGCGGATGAACCGACCATGAAGTACCAAGCCGCCGCCATTGTCCAGCTCCTTCGGGGGGCCGCCTGATGGACCCCAAGGGACTCGAAGATTCCGCCATCCTGCTGATGTCGCTCGGCGAGGAGGAGGCCTCGGAAGTGTTCAAGCACCTGACCCCGAAGGAGGTGCAGGGCCTGGGCGAGACCATCGCCAAGATGAAGAGCATCCCGCGCGAGCGGGTCGACCAGGTGCTCGAGCGCTTCGCCGTCGTGGCCTCCGAGCAGAGCATGCTCGTGAGCGACACCGACGAATACGTGAAGGCGGTGCTGCGCAAGGCGCTGGGCGAGGACAAGGCCAACCTGCTGATCGACCGCATCCTGCAGGGCGGCGACATCAGCGGCATCGAAAGCCTGAAGTGGATGGACGCCGGCTCGGTGGCCGAGCTGCTGCGCAACGAACATCCGCAGATCGTGGCCGCCATCCTGGTGCACCTCGACTACGACCAGTCGTCCTCGATCCTGAAGTGTTTCACCGAGCGCCAGCGCAACGAGGTGCTGGTGCGCATCGCCACGCTGGACGGCATCCAGCCGTCGGCCCTGAAGGACTTGAACGAAGTGATGAGCCGTGTGCTGGCCGGCGGCGACAAGCTGCGCAAGGCCTCGCTGGGCGGCGTGAAGACCGCCGCCGAAATGATCAACCTGATGGGCGCGAGCATCGAGACCTCGGTGCTCGACTACATCCGCGAAGCCGACAACGAGCTGGCGCAGAAGATCATGGACAACATGTTCACCTTCGACGACCTGGAGAAGATCGACGACAAGGGCATCCAGATGCTGCTCAAGGAAGTGCAGTCGGAATCGCTCGTCATCGCCCTCAAGGGCGCCACGCCGGAGATGCGCGACAAGGTGTTCCGCAACATGTCCACCCGCGCCGCCGAAACGCTGCGCGAGGACCTGGAAGGCCGCGGCCCGGTGCGTGTCAGCGAGGTCGAGGCCGAGCAGAAGGAAATGCTGAAGGTGGTGCGTCGCCTGGCCGACGAAGGCCAGATCTTCCTGGGAGGCGGCGGTGATGACCAGTTCCTCTAAAAAGCCGCCCTCCCGTCCGGCCCCGCCGCCCGCGGGCGGCGCCAAGCCGGCGAGCTACGGGCGCTTCATCCCGCGCGAGGAGTTGTCGTCCTTCGCCGCCTGGACCCCCGGGGCCTTGTCGGGCGGCGACGAGCCTCCGGTGAATCTCAATGTGCAGCGCCCCGAGCCGCCCGCGCCGCCCCCGCCTTCGCCGGCCGAGGAGCTGGCCGAGCATGTGCGCGTGGCGCGTCTGGCGGGCTACCAGGACGGCTACCGCGACGGGCTGGTCGCCCTCGAAGGTTTCAAGCAGAGCTTCGCCTCGCAGATCACCGCCCAGCTCGGCACGCTGAGCCAGTCCTACATGGACCAGCTCGACGCGCTGCAGCAGGACATGGCGCGCGCGCTGGCGGTCTCGGCCACCCACCTGGCCCGCCAGGTGGTGCGCAGCGAGCTGGAGCTGCGGCCCGAGCTGGTGGTGGCGGTGGCGCAGGAGGCGGTCGACACCTTGCTGCTGAGCGCCCACCACATCACCGTGCGGGTGCATCCCGACGACCATGCGCTGGTGTCGCAAGGGGCGGCCGAGGTGCTCGCCGCGCGCGGCGCCCGCGTGCTGGCCGATGCCGGCCTGTCGCGCGGCGGCTGCCTGGTGGAGTCGGACATCGGCGTCATCGACGCCACCCTGGAGACCCGCTGGCGCCGCGCCGCGGCCACCCTGGGCTGCGACGAAAGCTGGAAGGAAGCACCCGCGGCTCCGCCGGCCGTGCAGGAAGGCGACGAATGAAACACTCCCCCTCCGAAAACCAGGCCCTGGCCACGGCGGACAAGTGGCGGCGCTACCTGGAGGACCTGCAGACCTTCTCGGCCGAGCCCCTGCCGCTGGAGACCCAGGGCACCCTGGTGCGGGTGGCCGGCCTGGTGCTGGAGGCCTCGGGCATCCGCGTGCCGGTGGGCTCGGTCTGCCAGATCTACATGGAAGGCAAACGCGACGACGGGCAGCCGCCGGTGCTGGCCGAGGTGGTGGGGTTTTCCGGCGACCGCGCCTACCTGATGCCGACCGGCGAGACCCACGGCCTGGCCAGCGGCGCGCGCGTGGTGCCCCGGCCTTCGCCCATCGTGCCGATGCGGCTCGGCGCGCCGCACCATCCCTGGCGCCGCGGCGAGGACCGCACGCTGCACCTGCCCGTCGGCGACGGCCTGCTGGGACGGGTGATCGACTCGCACGGCCATCCGATGGACCGCAAGGGCCCGCTGGGCGATGTGCACAACGAGCCGCTGATCCGCCGCCCGATCAACGCCATGGACCGCGACCCCATCCGCCAGCCCCTGGACACCGGCGTGCGGGCGATCAACGCCATGCTCACCGTCGGCCGCGGCCAGCGCATCGGCCTGTTCGCCGGCACCGGCGTCGGCAAGTCGGTGCTGCTGGGCATGATGGCCCGCTACACCGCGGCCGACGTGATCGTGGTCGGCCTGATCGGCGAACGCGGCCGCGAGGTCAAGGAGTTCATCGAGGACATCCTCGGCGAGGAGGGCATCGCCCGCTCGGTGGTGGTGGCGGCCCCGGCCGACTCGCCGCCGCTGACCCGCATGCAGGGCGCCAACTACGCCACCGCCATCGCCGAACATTTCCGCGACCGCGGCCAGCACGTGCTGCTGCTGATGGATTCGCTCACCCGCTACGCGATGGCCCAGCGCGAGATCGCGCTAGCCATCGGCGAGCCGCCCGCCACCAAGGGCTATCCGCCGAGCTGCTTCGCCAAGCTGCCGCAGCTGGTGGAGCGCAGCGGCAACGGCATCCACGGGGTCGGTTCGATCACCGCCTTCTACACCGTGCTCAGCGAGGGCGACGACCAGCAGGACCCGATCGCCGATGCGGCGCGAGGCATCCTCGACGGCCACATCGTGCTGTCGCGCGAGCTGGCCGAAGCCGGCCACTACCCGGCCATCGACGTCGAACGCTCCATCTCGCGGGTGATGACCAATGTCAGCCCGGTGGAGCACATCGAGGCCGCGCGGCGCTTCCGCCAGTTGTACGCGAAGCACAACAAGGCCCGCGACCTGATCCAGCTCGGGGCCTACACCCCGGGCAACGACCCCGAGCTCGACGCCGCCGTGCGCCTGAACCCGAGGATGAACGAGCTGTTGCAGCAAGGCATGCACAAGCCCGCGACCCTGGCGCACAGCGTGCGCGACCTGCGCGCGCTCGTCGGCCAATGATTTCTTGAAGGACGCTGAGCCATGAGCACCACCGACCCGTCCCTGAACCCCTTGACGACCTTGCTGGCCCAGGCCGAACGCGAACGCGACGAAGGGTTGGCCAACCTGCAGCGTGCGCTGCAGGCCGAGCAGGCGGCGCAGAACCAGTCCGAGCAGCTGCTCGCCTACCGGCAGGACTATGAAAGCCGCTACCGCGAACGCTTCAGCCGCCAGAGCGCCATCGATGTCTACCAGTCCTACCAGGCCTTCATGGCCCGGTTGACGCAGGCGGTGGACCAGCAGCACCAGGTGGTGCTGCATGCGGGGCGCCGGGTGCAGGCCGCGCGCGACCTGCTGCGCGAGCAGGAACTGCGGGTGGCCTCGGTGCGCAAGCTGCTGGAGCGCCGCCTGGTCGAGCTGCGCCAGGTGGCCGAGCGGCGCGACCAGAAGCAGACCGACGAATTCGCCAGCCGTGCCGCCTGGAACCGCCTGGATGAACAGCGCCTGGCGCCGTCCGCCTGAGCCCCGCCGTCCCCTTTGACCGACCGAGCCGAACGCCCATGACCGCTGCCGTTTCCTCTTCCTTGCCGTTCGTGCCGACACCGTCCCCGGCGGCGAATGCCGCCCCGGCGCCGAACCCGTCCGGATTCGCGCAGATGCTGAAGGCGAACCAGTCCGAATCCGAGGCCGCGCCGCCCGAGGACAGCCCGGAGGCCGAGGCGCCGCAGCGTCCGTCGGCGCCGGGCCCGCGTGCCGTCCAGCGCCAACCGGCCCGTGTCCACGCCGAGACCGCGGGCAAGCCTCCGGCCGGCGGCGGGCGCGAGGCGGACAGCAGTGTCGCGGCGGATGGCAGCGATGCGAAGGCGCTGGACGTGGCCGCGCGGAACGAGACCGACGAGGCCGCCGCGGTCGACCCCGCGCTGGCCGACTGGATGGCGCACCTGAACCTGCCTCCCGAGGCGGCCCCCCAGGGGGGGGGCGGCGCCGCATCCGGCCTGCCGGCCGAGGCGGCTGCCGACGCCGCGGCGAGCGCGGTTGCGCAGGCGGCGGACGACAGCGCTCCGCCGGCGAACGGCGCCGATTCGCGGGGCCGCGCCTCGGGCGCCGGCAGCGGCGGCGGCGTGGGCTGGGCTGGCGGACGCGGCAAGGCGAGCCCGCCGGAGGACGCAGGCGCCACCTTGGCCCTGGGCCGCGAGAGCGCCGAAAGCCAGGCGGCCGCCTGGCAGCAGGAGAGCGCCCGGGTGAGCGGCGAGGCCGCGGTCCCGCCGCCGCGCGCCCCGCTGGAGCCACCGCAGGCGCTGGCCGGCCTGGGCGCCGCCGCGCCCGTCACCGGCCGCGCCGCCGAGGCCCCGCCGCCCGCGCCGGTACAGGCCAGCCTGCCCACGCCGGTCGATTCCCCCGAATTCCCGCAGGCCCTGGGGACCCAGCTCAGCATGCTGGCCCGCGACGGAGTCCAACAGGCCGAACTCCATCTCAACCCGGCGGACATGGGACCGATCTCGGTGCAGATCGAACTCAACGGCAACCAGGCCCAGGTCGACTTCGGCGCCGACTCGGCGGCCACCCGCGACATCATCCAGAACGGCCTGCCCGAGCTGGCCGCCGCCTTGCGCGAGGCCGGCTTCACGCTGTCCGGGGGCGGGGTGCACCAGCAGGCGCAGCAGGGCCGGCGCGACGAGGCACCGGCCGGCCGGCCGGGTGGCCGCGGCCGCCAGGCCGACGAGCCCGAGGCCCCGGCGCCGGTGCGCAGCCGGGCACGCGTGTCCGCCGGCGGGGTCGACCTGTACGCCTGAGCCGGGGCCGTGCCCAGGCCGCGGCGGTCCGGCCCGCGATCGCGGGCGGGCGCGGTCGCGTGCGTCCGGGCGCCGGCGGGCGGTCGCCGCGGCGAAGGGGCGTGCCGCCGCCCTCCACAGGTTGCGGAAGAGAGGCTTTCCTACCGCTTTTTCGCCCATTGACCGGGCCTCGTTTTTCTATGATTTCCCTCATGCCGACCCGTTGCGCCCTGCGGGTCGAAGCTTGAAGGAGTGTTCATGTCGAGTGCGAGCGCCGACGTCGTCCCTTCGGACGATGCCAACCCCCAGCCCAAGCGGGGCAAGAAGAAGCTGATCATCCTGCTGGCGGCTGCGCTGTTGTTGTTCCTGCTCGGCGGCGGCGCGACGATTTATTTCGTCAAGAAACGCGCCGCCGAGGCCGAGGCGCTGGAGGCGGAAGAGGGCGAGCACGCGGGCGAGAGCGCCGCGGCCGCGCAGCCGGAAAGGAGAAAACACGAAAAAGGCCATGTGCCGACCTTCGTGACGCTCGATCCCTTCGTGGTCAACCTCGCGGACAAGGAAGTCGACCGCTTCGCCCAGATCGGCGTCATTCTCGAGGTCGACGACCCGAAGTTCGCCGACGAACTGCGCGCCTACATGCCGGCCATCCGCAACGGCATCCTGATGGTGCTCGCCCACAAGACCTCGCAGCAGCTGCTGGCGCGCGAAGGCAAGCTCGCGCTGGCCAAGGAGATCATGCGCGAGGCGGTGCTGCCGCTGGGCATCGACCCGGCCGCCGAGGAGAAGGCCGCGGCACAGACGGAGGAAGAGTCCGAGGACGAGGACGAGGACGCGCCCAAGAAGAAGAAAAAGAAGAAGAAGGCCGCCGTGCAGAACCCGGTCACCCATGTGCATTTCTCGAACTTCATCATCCAATGATGGGCACCTCCCGCGTGGACCGGTGCGCTGAAGGGAGCACGGCATGAGCCAGCAGATTCTTTCCCAGGACGAAGTCGACGCCCTGCTGCAGGGCATCACGGGCGAGAGCCAGAAGCTCGAACAGGAAGAGGTCCAGACCGGCGGCATCCGCGACTACGACCTGGCCAGCCAGGAGCGGATCGTGCGTGGGCGCATGCCCACGATGGAGATCATCAACGAGCGTTTCGCGCGCAACATC
>CBIHOH010000096.1:0-15930 GCA_966211755.1 uncultured Rhizobacter sp.
AACCTTGGGACAAATCGCTTCACGGCGCTTGACTCGAAAGACGGTTACTCAGTCCTCAATCCTTGGAGTCCTTGCGTCGCTTGGCGAACGCCACCAGGCCCAGCGCGGAGCCGAACATGGCATAGGTCGCCGGCTCGGGCACGGGCTGCAGGAAGCCCCGGATCTCGCCGTTCGGGAACTGGTCGGTGTGGATGTTCAGGTAGGCGTCGCCGGCATTGAGCCCGCTCAGCAGCGAGGCGAAGGCGCTGCCGGGCGTGCCGCCGTTGGCGCTGAGGAAGGCGGGGTTGTAGCTCGAGGCGAGGCTCATGTCGAAGGTCTGGTCGTAGTAGCCGGTGGTGACACCGACGGGGAAGCCGGGGAGGTTGGGCACGGGGGTCGCGACCGGTGCGGTGCCGGGGGGCTCGACGCAGCAGTGGATGTGGGCGGCGGTGGTCTCGCCGAGCAGGCCGTAGAAGCCGACTTCGAGCCGCAGGCTGAGGTTGGTGTCGTCGACCGTGACCAGGGCCGCGCCGATGCCGGGCGAGGTGTTCGGCGGCGCTTCGGCGGGGCCGGTGAGCGGGGCGCTGTACAGGGTGACCGCGGCGGCCGCGGGGAAGGACGCGAGGGCAGCCGCGGCCGCGAGGGCCGTGGCGGCCAGCAGGGAAGGGATCTTCTTCATGTGCTTGTCTCCGGAAGATGGAAGTTCGCCCACTGCAGCAGCCCTCGGGGGTACAGCCAAGCCGGTGACTGACCTCGTGAGTTTGGCGAATCGCCGGGGGCTTTCACACCCCTAGGTCGGCCCCGCGCCCGGCCCGCAGTAAGATCCCGGACCGCGCCTGCGCTCCTTCACCATTCCCCGTTCCCCATGCCGACCGCCATGCCCGATTCTTCCGACCCCGCCGCCGAAGACGACGGGGGCAAGATCCAGGACGCCCGCCTCTGGCGCGAAGGCATCTGGACGGCACGCGTGATCAAGAACGAGGACGACGACGGCTGGGCGGTCGAGATGATCCGCCAGGGCGAATCCGAGCCGGCGCTGGTGGGGCCGTGGACCATGGGCCGCGACAAGAAGAACCCGAAGCCGCTCGACGGCCCGGCATTTTCCACCCTGGTGAAAACGGCCTCCGAGGTCTTGCGCCGCCACGAGCAGCAGTTGCAGGCGGCCCTGCACAAGGAGGTGTCGGTCACGGCGGGCGGCCGGCGCTACAAGGTGGCGCTCGACATCGTGCCCGATGAAGACGATGCCTACGCGCTGCTGAGCGCGCGCGACGAGTCGGGCGACGAACTGGCTCAGGTGCGCGTGGCGCCGGCGTTCCGCCTGACGGCCGCCAGCGCCGAGGCCTGGATCGATGGCGGTTTCCAGAAGCCGCGCTGACCTCGCCGCCGCTCAGCCACAGCGCGCCGCCATTTCGCCGATGGTCCGCAAGGCATCCTCGGTGCCCTGGTCGAAGCTGGCGCCGCAGCTGATGCGCAGGAAGTGATCGAACCGGCTTGAATTCGAAAACAGCGAACCCGGCACGAAGCGGATGCCCAGCGGCAGCACCCGCTCGAACACCGCCTGCGCCGAAATGCCCTGGGGCAGTTCGACCCACAGCAGCATGCTGCCGTCGGGCACGCTGAGCCGGGTGCCGGGCGGGAAGAAGCTGGCGATGGCGGCGGCGGTCTCGCGCCGCTGCCTGCCCAGCCGCTGGCGCAGGCGGACCAGGTGCCGGTCATAGGCGGGCGACCCCATCACCTCGGCGACGGCGATCTGCCCCAGCGCGTCGTTGGCGCGGCTCTGCGTATGTTTGAGCATCTGGATGCGCTCGTGCCAGCGGCCTCCGGCGACCCAGCCGATCCGCAGGCCGGGCGCGACGATCTTGCGCAGCGAGGCGCAGTGGATGACCCCGTCGTCGCGGTCCCAGGCCTTCACCGCCTGCAGCGGCGCAAGCCCCTCGTGCAAGGCGCTGTAGGAGTCGTCCTCGATCAGGGCGACATCGGCGGCCCTGCACAGATCGACCAGGCGGGCCTTGGCCAGGTCGGGCATGACGCAACTCAGCGGGCTTTGCAGGTTGGGGACCACCACCACCGCCTTGATGTCCGGCTGGGTGCGCAAGGCCAGCTCGAGTGCATCGAGCGACATGCCGGTCCGCGGGCTGGTGGGGATTTCCAGCGCGCGCAGCCCGAGGCTCTCGAGAACCTGCAGCAGGCCGTAGAACGTGGGCGATTCGACCGCGACCACGTCGCCCGGCCAGGTCACCGCCCGCAGCGAGATGTTAAGGGCCTCCACGCAGCCCTGGGTGATGGTGATGTCTTCTGGCGACAGGTGCATGCCGGCCTCCAGCGCCCGTCGCGCCAGCACCTCCCGCAGCGCCGGATGGCCTTTGGCGGCCACGGGGGGGGTGCCCAGCAGGGACGGGTCCAGGCGCAGGGCGCGCTGGGTGGCCCGGTTCAACAGCCCGACGGGATAGGCGTCCGCCGACGCGTAGGCCGAGGCCAGGTCTCTGGTCAACGGGTGGCGTTCGCAGCTGGTCACGAAATGCGACACCCGTTTGTGGATGCCGACGTAGTGGGCCGGGTCGGGCAGGCGGCGGGGGTCGGGTTCGTTGGCCTTGGGCAGGCGTGCGCCGGCCAGCGGCCGCACGAAATAGCCTGCCCGCGGGCGGGCCTGCACCCAGCCATCGTCCTCCAGGTTGCGGCAGGCGTGCAGCGCGGTCGACAGGCTCACCTGATGCACGCGCATCAGGGTGCGCACCGAGGGCATGCGGCTGCCGGGCGGCAGCGCCCCGGCCTGCATGGCCGACCGGTAGTGCTCGGCGATCTGCAGGTACAGCTTCGGTGTGTCCATGCGCAGATCATGCAAGATTTCGCCCCCGGCCGGGAGGAACAGATGCCGTTCGAGGACACCGGAACAGCGTCGCCATGTTTCTGCTGTTGCGGCAGACAGCGCCGGCCCTTGTGCCTGTTCCGCTCCGCTGCGTTTGCCTACGCTGGAGCCATCGAAGCGAAGGAGCGATGATGGAGCGGGATGCAGTGGACAAGTGCTTGGGTCTCGAGGCGGGCGGCACACGGTTGATCGAGGTCGCCCGGGGCACGGTGCTGACGGCGCGGGGCGCGCCGGTGACGGTGACCGAGTCGCCTTTGTGGCAGGGCGAGACCCTGTTGCGCCCCCGCCATCGTCTGCGCACGGGCGAGGCACTGTCCATCGACCGCACGGGCTGGATCATCCTGTCGGCCCAGGGGCGGGCCGAGATCGTCTTTCGTTCGCCCGCGCGGCGCCGGGAGCGCGACCGCCGGCCGCGCGTCCTCCTCGCTCGCCTCCTGGGATGGTTCTCCTTCGCGCGCGTCAAGTCCTGAAGCTGCCACCCGTTCCCCAATCCACCTCGTAGCGTGTCTCGTGGGCCTCGGTCGGCAACGGCAGTTCCCAGCGGTGCAGCATGCGCTCGATGCCGGCGTTGGTGAGCGAGGTGTCGCGCCGGGCGTTGCGCTGCATGATCACCTCGAACGGCTGTTCGAGGTAGACCAGCTCGATCCGCGCATGGTACGCCCACAGCAGGTCGATGCTCTTGTCGCGCATCTGCCGGCTGAGGTGGGTGGCGTTCCACACGAAGGGCTGGTGCTCGCGCAGCAGCGCCTTGGCCTTGTCCACCGCGAAGTGGGCGGCCCGCCCGTCGTTCTCGCCGTGGCGCAGGCCCAGCTCGGCGCGCGCATCGTCGAAGGACACCACCTCCTGCCCGCGCCGGTGCCGTGCGACCCAGGTGTCCTTGCCCGAGGCCGGCAGGCCGCACATGACGGTGACGGCCGACCCGGCGTTCTGGAACAGCGGGAAATCCGGGTGTGCGTTGGCGCCCCGCGCATAGGCGAGCCGGGTGTGGGCGTCGACGAAGGGGCGCGGCGCGTCCCAGCAGCCTTCCTCGCGGGCGAGCTGTTCGAACAGGTCGATGTCCTGCAGGCATCCGGCCCGGCCTTCGTACACCCGCCCGCGCATGTCGCAGCGTGCCATGCAGGCCAGCTCGGCCAGGTTCAACTCCCACGACAGCTTGTGGACCAGCCGCACCGGGTCCTCGCCCGACTTGGGCGAGAGGGCGAAGAACGGCAGCTGGTGCACGCTGATGATGCGGCAGATGCGCTCGCGCAGGGCGAACGGTACCCGTGCCTTCCACAGCATCACCCGGGTGTCGATCGCTCCGCGGCGCGAATGGCCCGGCTGCCCGATGCGGCCGCTGATCCCGTCGATGACGGTGGTCTCCGGCTTGGCGATGTCATGCAGCAGCGCGGCGATGAACAGCACGAAGCGCCGCTCGCTGTCGCCCTGCCGGAAGCAGTCGTCCTGCATCAGTGCGTCCAGCACCATCCGGGTGTGGATGCCGACATTGCCCTCGGCATGGAAGACCGGGTCCTGCGGCGTGGTGTCGAGGGCGGCCAGCCGGGGGATCGCCTCCAGGCAGGCCTGCCAGTCATAGGCGTCGCCGGCGCCCGCGGGCACCAGGCTTTGGAAAAGGGCGTGGTTCATGCTTGTTCCTTGGACGGCCAGCCGAGGGTGGGCTGGGGTGCGTAGATGTCCACTCCCGGCGCCAGCCGGTTCGGCAGCAGCGGGCGGCGGCTGTGGTGCGAGCCCGAGTCGAGGATGGTCTGCACGAAGTCCTGGCGCACCCATTTGAAGCGGGCGTCGACGATGCCGTCCGCCTCCTGCTTGAGGTAGAGCCCCTCGCTCAGGTCCGACTTGTCGGTCTGCAACCAGGCCAGCTCCAGCGGCTGCCCCTCCTGCCGCACGGCGGCGTCGAAGTGCTCGCGCCAGGCCGGGCTCTTGGCCAGCGAGGGCCGCAGCAGCGAGCGCAAGGCCTTCAGGCTGGCCGGCGCCGGCCCTTCGTACAGCACCGGCACCGACAGCACCGGGCTGCCGGCCAGCAGCGCGCGGCGGCGTGGCGTCGACAGGAAGTGGCGCGCCTGCCGGTCGTAGATGTCGAACTCGCAGAACCAGTGCGGCAGCCGGTCGTACCAGACGCTGTGTTTGGCGAACATCCATTCGCCGTACATCACGTAACGGTCCTCCAGCAGGCCGAGCAGGCTGGCCTCGTGGGCCTCGGCCCAGCGCTTGAACAGGTTGAACTGCCGCTCGCTCGCGCCGCCGGCCAGGTAGTGCCCGCGCGACTGCAGCAGCAGCTCGCCGCCGGGGGTGAACGAGATGGCGACATTCGCGCCGTCGAGTTTTTCTTCGATCACCAGGTGCTGGCCGGCCAGGGCCGCCAGCGGGGTCTGGTCACCGGTGTCGTCGCCTTCTTGCAGGCGCGAGCCTTCGAGGTGGCCGGTGCGCGGGTACTTGAGGATGGGAATGGAATGGATGGACACGGTCGTCTCCTGGAACAGGAACACGGTCTGTCCGCATGGGGCGAGCCCATGGACAGACCCGGGACCGACGGACCGGTGGCGCGCCGCCGCGGCAGGGCGGCGACTTCAGCGAAAGGCGTGCGCAGCGCAGCGCGTGGCGGGAGCTCGGCAATGACCTGGCGCGACGCGCACCGGACATTGCCTGGCAAAGGGCATGTCGTCGGCGTCAGAGGGGGGTGACGGCGAAGCAGGGCACTTGGGCGCTCCATGAAGCGACGGGGTCGCTGGAAGGGTAGGGCTCGGTGAGCCGGGACGGTGGCCGCACGCGGCTGCGTGGGCACGCCGCGGAGTCTAGCCAGGAGCGGGGTGGGTGGGCAAGGGGCCCGTCCCGCCCGAATCGGGGGTGCGTCGTTTGCTCTTGCATCGACAGGATGGACAAACGCGCCGGATCGGCGGCTAATCGAGGCGTGTCCAGCGTCGCCCGGGGTGGCGGGGCTCAGGCCTTTTCGAGGGGTGGCTTCTCCCGGTGCGTCCATTCGGGCACGGGGTGTCCCGCACGGGCGGGGCCCCCGGGTTCGTTCGCGGACCTGCCGCGAACGCAGGAGATCAGGAGGACACCATGGCAAAGAACTCCAAATTAGCCGGTCTTTCTTCCCTTGAAACCGTACGCTGGCGGCTGGCCCAGGTCTGGTTTTCCCTGTGCGGCCTGATCGTCGTGATCCTCATCGCACAAAGTGTCGGCGGGCTCTACGGCAACGAGTTGCCGCGCGTGTGGGGCTGGGCGCTGCCCAACTTCCTGCCCACGCTGGCCTTCATGATCAGCGTGCTGGCGACCGAGGCGCTCAACCCGTACGACGCCGAGCAGCACTTCGTGCGCCGCAACTTCTACATGCTGGCGATGGGGCTGTCGCTGTTCTACCTGGGGGCCATGCTGCTGGCCATCGTGCTGCAGACCCTTTTCCAGCAGCTGCAGGCCGGCACCGACGGCGACACCCACGATCGCATCTCCCTGCTGGAATCGTCCAACATCTGGCTGGGGCCGCTGCAGGGGCTGGTGATCGGCTCGTTGAGCATCCTGTTTTTCCTGAAGGATGGCATCCAGCGCAAGTCGATGCCGCGTTTCGGCCACGGTGCCTGAGCACGGCCGCGGCCCGCGAGCGCTGTCGCGGCGCCAGGCGGGGCCGCTGCCGCCGCGGTGCTCAGCCGCCCGCGGCCATTCGCCTCGGCACGACGATCTTGGTCACCATGCGCTGTCGCAGCTCGCCGTGCTGGTTGCGGGTCTCGCTGCGCAGGGTGAGGGTGCCGCGATCGGGGCGCGAACGCGAGGGCGTGAGTTCCAGCACCTCGCTGTCGACCCTCAGCAGGTCGCCGGCCCGGGTCGGGCTGGGCCAGCTCAGCTCGACGCCGGCGCCGATCAGGCCGCCGGCCACCTGCATGTCGCCGCCGACCAGCAGGCGCATGGTGATGGCGGCGGTGTGCCAGCCGCTGGCGGCGAGCCCGCCGAACAGCGTCTCGCGTGCCGCGCCGTCGTCGAGGTGGAAGGGCTGCGGGTCGAACTGCGTGGCGAAGGCGATGATCTGCGCTTCGTCCAGCAGGTGTTCGCCGCTGCTGAAACGCTGGCCGACCTGCAGCTCGTCGAGCGTCAGCGGCGGGGCGGAGGTGGGGGGCATGGGAGGGCTCCTGGAGGTGGACAAGGCCGAGGCAGGGCCGGAGGCGGCCTGCCTGCCGGCCGATTCTGCGCCTGATGAATAATGCCCGCATGAAACCATGCAGACCCCCGTCCTCCGGCTTCACCCTGGTCGAACTGATGGTGGTCGTGGCCGTCATCGCCATCCTCGCCTTGATGACCCTGCCCTCGCTGCGCGACGGCATGGCGCGGCGGCAGGTGGCCGAGGCGATCCCTCTCGTCGACTTCGCGAAGAAGGCGGTGGCGGCCCAGTACGCCGCGAGCGCCGCCTTCCCGGCCGACAACGCCGAGGCCGGGCTGCCGCCGGCCGACCGCATCGTCAGCCGGCATGTCAGCTCGGTGCTGGTACGCGACGGCGCGCTGCTGATGACCTTCGGCAACCAGGCGATGGGCGGCGTGGCCGGTGCCCGGCTGTCGATCCGCCCGGCCTATGTCGACGGGTATCCGCAGGTCCCGATCAGCTGGCTCTGCGGCGGCGTGGCGGTGCCGGCCAACATGCGGGTGCAGGGCAGCGACGAGACCACGCTGCCGCCCAAGTTCCTGCCGCGCGGCTGCAAGCCCTGAGCAGGCGCGGCGCGGGCTTTCGCGCCCGCGGCCTCAGGCCAGGGCCGCGGCCGCCCCGGACAGCGCCGCGTGCGGCGCGATGAGCAGGCTGGTCTCGATCTGCGCGAGGTAGGGCGACATCCGGCCCTTGGCCTCGAAGCGCTCGCGGAAGCGCGAGTCGATCAGCCGCTCGCCCAGGATCTGCGCGATGCCCCCGGCCACGCAGACGCCGCCGCGTGCGCCGACCGTCAAGGCGACATTGCCGGCGAAACCGCCCAGCATCGCGCAGAAGGTGTCGACGGTCACGCCGGCGCCGGGATGCAGGCCGTCCAGGGCGCGCCGGGTGATCTCGGCCGGCTCCAGCCGCTCGGCCGGCTCGCCCCGCAGCTCGCACACCGCGCGGTGCAGATACGGGAGCCCGGTGCCCGACAGCAGGCGCTCGGCCGACACATGCGGAAATTCGCGCCGCAGCAGGCGGATGAGTTCGGCCTCGAAGTCGTCGGCCGCCGCCACGCTGACGTGGCCGCCTTCGGCCGCCAGCGCCATCCAGCGCCCGTCGCCCAGCGGCACGCAGCTGGCCACGCCCAGGCCGGTGCCCGGGCCGATGATCGCCTTGGGCCGGCCGGGATGGGCGGTCCCGCCGCCGAAGGGGAGGATATCGCGCGGGGCCTGCAGCCGCGGCAGCGACAGCGCCAGGGCCTCGAAATCGTTCAGCAGGCGCACCCGGGGCAGCTTCAAGGCAAGGGCGATGTCGGCCTGCGAGACCAGCCAGTGGCTGTTGGTCAGCCGGATGGGGGCGTCGTCGACCGGCGCCGCCACCGCCAGCGCGGCGCGTCCGATGCGCTGGCCGGCCGGCAGCTCGCTGTCGAGATAGGCCTGGGCCGCGGCCTGCGGGGAGGCGTGGTCGCGGCCCTTGAGCGTGCGCACCTGGGTGACCTCTCCGTCCGGCTCATGCACCAGGCCGAAGCGGGCGTTGGTGCCGCCGATGTCGGCGACCAGCCACGGGAAACCCGGCGAGGAAGAGGATGTGTCGGACATGGCAGTCACCTGTGGATCAGAGAGGGGCCAGCGGGGTCTGCCTGGCGTCGGGGTCCATGCCCAGCGCCAGGACCAGGCCGGCGAGGTCCTTTTGCAGGCGCCTCAGCGTGGCGCGGTCCAGCGTGGCCAGGGCCTCGGGCAGCACGCCGGCAAAGGGCTGCGGCGCGCGGCGCAGGAGCCGCGCGCCCGCGGGCAGGATGCGCAGCTGGACGGCACGCCGGTCGCTGCCTTCTTTGAGCGCCTCGACCATGCCGCGTTCCATCAGCAGCTTGACCAGGTTGCTGGTGGTGGACTGGTGGAGGTCCATCTGCCGGGCCAGGGCGCCCACGCCTATGCCGGGATGCGCCTGGATGACACTCAGCGCCCAGACCTGCGCGCCACCCACGCCGGTCTTTTTCTCGACCTCGCGGAAATGGGTGCGCGCCGCGGTGAACACCGACCGGAAATGGCGCAGGACCTCGGCGGCCTCGGGGTGGGGAGCCTCCTCGGCAGCGGCGGGGACGGGGGCGGACCGGGCTCGGGAGGTGCGCGGGGGCGGCATGATGCGGTGTCAAGATCGGGAGGGGCCGAGGTGGTTGAGCATCATGCCGAGGAACAAGGCCACTTCCGCATGGCCGTCGAGAAAATAGGTGGCCCGTGAGCGCGGGTCGTCGCGCCCGATGCGCACCGTCAGCCAATGGGGCGGAGCCGACTCGAACACCGCTTCGTCGTTCAGGTCGTCGCCCACGAACACCGCCGCCTGCACGCCGCAGCGCTGCACCAGGCTGTTCAGCGCATCGCCTTTGTCGGGCGCCTCGGCCACGACCACGTTGACGACGCATTTGCCGCCGAAGGTGGCCAGGTGCGGGTCGATGTGGCCGAGCAAGGTGTCGATGCAGGCCAGGGCCGCTTCGCGGTCGCGTGCCAGCCGGTAATGCAAGGCCATCGAATAGATCTTGTCCTCCACGACCACGCCGGCGGCGGCGAGTTCGTCGCTCATCAGTGCGATGCGCGCGCGCAGCGCATCGAGCGAGACCATGCTTTGCGGCGGGAGAGGGCGGGCCGGGTCCTCCGCGCCGTGGTTGCCGATGATGAAGTGCGGCTCGAAGCCCAGGCGCGGCGCCACGTCGGCGATCGCGCGCCCGGTGATGATGGCGACCGGCCGCAGCAGGCACAGCTGCTTGAGCTGCTGGGCGATGGCCGAGGACACCTTGGCGTCGTCGGGGCGGGCGACGATGGGCGCGAGCGTGCCGTCGAAATCGAAGGCGAGCATGGGCTGCAGCTTCATGACCGCGGCCAGGGCGTGCTCGCCGCCGGGGGTGAACAAATGTCTCATGGGCGGGGGCGCGATGCGATCATCGGTGCGCGCCGCGTGGGGGCCATGGCTGGGGGCGGGGTTCCTTGGTCGAGCTCATCGGTGGCGGTCTCCTTCGGTGCGGTGGCGGGTCGGCGGCAGGTCTTTCCGGGCGTAGGCTGACATGAAGGCGCGGCGCTGGCGGCGGGCCCGCCATGCCGCCGGCCTCAGGCGCTGCCTTGATGCCGCCTCAGGCGCGCCTGGATGCGGTCGCGCAGGCGCGAGCGGCCCCCGTCGGCCAGCATGCGGCCGGCCCAGCGGTAGACGTTGAACTCGCGCACATTGCTGCGCAGGCTGGCCATGCGCTCGCGCTGCTCGGCGCTGGGCATGGTGAGGGCCTGGTGCAGCGCATCGGCGCATTCCTCGACGTGGTACGGGTTGACGATCAGGGCTTCCGGCATGTCGCGCGCCGCGCCGGCGAAGCGGCTGAGGATCAGCACGCCTTGCTCGTCGTCGCGGGCGGCGACGAACTCCTTGCACACCAGGTTCATGCCGTCGTGCAGGCTGGTCACCACGCACACGTCGGCGGCCCGGTAGAGCTCGGTCAGCGCGTCGTGTTCATGGTGCTCGGCCAGCAGGTGGACCGGCAGGTAGCTCTCGTGGCCGAAACGCTGGTTGATGCGCTGGGTGACCTGCTGGATGCGGTCCTGGAAGGCGCGGTACTCCTCGAGCGAACTGCGCGAGGGCGCGGCCACCTGCACGAAGGAGAAGCGGCCCACCCACTCCGGGTGCTTCTCGAGCAAGCGCTCGACCGCGTGCAGCCGCTCCAGGATGCCCTTGGTGTAGTCGAAGCGATCGACCCCCACCGCCAGCCGGTGCTCGCTGGTGAACCCCAGCCGCGCCCAGACCTTGCCGCGGCAATCGGGCACCGGCGGCCACGAGGCGATGGTGGCGTCGGAGGGCCATTCGATCGAGATCGGGTAGCTCTCGACCAGGGTGTCGTCGTCGTGGAAGGAGATGGTCGAATGCTCGTGCTCGATGCGCGCCTCGAGATAGCGGTCGACGGTCTCGATGAAGTTCTTGCAATGGAAGCGGGTGTGGAAGCCGAGGATGGTGCTGCCCAGCAGGCCTTCGAGGATCTCGCGGCGCCACGGGCAGATGCCGAAGGACTCGGGATTCGGCCAGGGGATGTGCCAGAAGGTGAGGATGGTGGCGCGCGGCAGCTTCTTGCGGATCATGGCCGGCAGCAGGGCGAAATGGTAGTCCTGCACCAGCACGATCGGATCCTCGCTGACGGCCTCGGCCACCACCGCGTCGGCGAAGCGCTGGTTGACCGCGCGGTAGCATTCCCAGTCGGCTTCGCGGAAGACCGGGCGCACGTGGGCCACGTGGCACAGCGGCCACATGCCTTCGTTGGAGAAGCCGTAGTAGAAGCCCTTCTCCTCGTCCTCGCTCAGCCACAGCCGGCGCAAGGTGTATTCGTTGCTCCCGGGCGGCACCAGCACGCGGTCGTGGCTGTCGACCGACTCGCGGTCGGCGCTGCCGCTGCCATGGGCGATCCAGGTGCCCGAGCAGGCGCGCATCACCGGCTCGACGGCGGTCACCAGCCCGCTGGCCGGGCGCTTGACGACCACGCCTTCGGCGCGTTTCTCGTGGATGTAGGGTTCGCGGTTGGAGACCACGATCACCTGGTCGCCGCGCATCTGCGTGCGCAGCAGGGTGCGCAGCCGCTCGGGGTTCCATTCGGCGTCGGGGCCCTGGGCGCGCCGGTACTCGTCCTCCAGGTCGCGCAGGCGTGCGCGCAGGTCGGCGGCGAAGGGCGCGAGCTCGGGCGTCTGCGACATCGGCTTGAGCAGGCCCTCGCCGCGCAGCAGCGCGCGCGCGCCCGAGACCCAGCCGCGCCAGCTGAGCTGCGCCACGATGACGGTGATGATCGCCATGGTGAGGCCGAGGCCGGCGATGAGCACGATCAGGTATTTCTGCGTGTCCTGGCTGCGCCGCTCGATGAAGCTCAGGTCGTGCAGGATGACCAGGTCGGCCAGGTGGCCGGCCTCGCCGTCCACCGGGTGCATGCCGACCTGCACCGAGCCGCCCTCGAGCCGCAGCTGGGGCTCGGCCAGCGAGGCGATCTTGCGCGCCTCGTCGCAGGTGAGCCGGGCCGGGAAGCCGACCGTCTTGCGGATCACCGTGCCGTCGACCGAGCACAGGCCGATGGCCACGAGGCGCTCGTCCTGCGCGGCCCGGTTGAGCAGGGTCTGCAGGCGGGTGTTCTTGGCGTCGCCCTGGGTCTCGGCGATGGAGTCGGACAGCGCGGCGGCGACCAGCGAGCCGCGCAGGTTCAGGTCGCGCGAGAACCATCGCAGGGTGAGCCTGTCCATCAACGGCAGGGCCAGGTATGCAGCGGCGATCAGGGCCACGACCAGCGGCAGCAGAAATCGGAGTTGCAGACGAAGGGTGTTCATTCGGTCCTTGAAGAGATGTGCAGTGCCCGCGGACCGTCGGTTCCTCAGGAGCAGGAGCGCAAGTACATTGAGACAAATATACAGGTCGGTCCTGTGTCAGAAAGTCCTGTTCTCTTGTCGGACCCGGCCTACAACCTTGGCGAATGCCGATGGATACGGCCTTGTCCGCGGCCGGTGCGGGCGGGCCGGATTCCGCTGGGCGTTGCGGGCTGCGTGAAATCTCGAAAGGGCGGGCGGACGCGGCCTCGGCGCCCGCGTGCAAGCGACGGTGCATCGATGGATGCAGGCGCCGTGTCGGCCGAAGGACGCGACGACGCACGTGCAGCTCGTGATGCGCCGCTGCTTTCCATCGACGACGGCGTCGTCACGGCCCGCGCGACTCCCGCAGGGTCGGTGTCCAGGCTGCCGCGTTTGTCACGGAAACCGCGGGCACGGCGCGCCGCCCGGCCCGCGGCGCTTCACAGCGGCCGCGCTTGGTGCTAACTTGGCATCATCCAGACAAAGGCACACCCGCGCGAAAGCCGGGGTCGCAAAGCCACCGGTCTAAAGCCCTGCGGGCCATGACAGCGGAGTTGCCTCGCCCGCGACAGCCCGTGCCGTCGCGGCCCGGTGACGCGCGGCGGTGATGTGCGACCCGGGCCGGCGCTGCGGGCGGCCCCGCCGCCATGTCGCATCCATCCTGCCCTCCTGTCCGTCCGGGCGGCACACCGTGCCGGCGCCGTTATGCCGTGTCCGGGCTGTCGCCGCGCGAGGTGCTGGTCTTCCATTCCATGGTGCGGCTGCTCGATGGCCAGACACGCGACCACTGGATCGCCTCCGACCCGTCGGAGACCGACCTGCTGGTGAGCCGGGATGCCGCGGCGGCGGGCCGGGGCGTGGCGCATCTGCAATGGGGCGGCTGCGGGGAACATGCGCTGTCGATGCCGTTGCGCGCCGACGAACTGCGCGCCGGCCTGGACCGGGTGAGCGAATCGCTGCGGCTCCGCGTCCGTCCGCCGCGGCCGCGCCCGGCGGCGGTCGAGGAATTCCGCCGCCTGCACTTGCTGCAATGGCCGGAGGCGACGCTGCTGCGCCATGAACCGCACTACGTGCAGCTCACCACCGTGCTCGGTGCCGGCCCTTGTTCGGTGGACGAGTTGTCGGCCCGCACCGGCGTGCCGCTGGCCAGCTGCCACGCCTTCGCCGCCAAGCTGCATGCGAGCGGCGCGGCGGAGTGGCTGATCGATCCAAGGCCGGGCGGATCAGCCGGCCTGCTGTCCCGGCTTCGCGCCCTGGCCCAGCAGCGCCGGGCCTGAACGCAGGCGCCGCAACAGGCGCCAGCCCAGCAGCACGGCCACGAGGCCCGCGTACAGCGCCACCTCGGCGAAATCGTTCTTGGCCGAACGCATCCAGAAGAAGTGCAGCAGGCCCAGCAGCACCACTGCATGGACCAGGCGGTGCAGCAGCTGCCAGCGCCGGCCGCCCAGCGCCTTGATGGCGCGGTTGAACGAGGTGAGCGCCAGCGGCAGCATGAGCAGCAGGGCGCTGGTGCCCACCAGGATGAAGGGGCGCTTGAGGATGTCGCGCGCGATGTCGTTCCAGTCCAGGCCCTTGTCCAGCCAGGCATAGCCGAGGAAGTGCAGGCAGGCATAGAAGAACGCGAACAGGCCCAGCATGCGCCGCAGGCGCAGCAGCGCCGGCGTGTGGGTCCAGACGCGCAGCGGCGTGATCGCCAGCGTCAGGCAGAGAAAGCGCAGCGTCCAGTCGCCCGTCGCGCGGATCAGCGCCTCGGCCGGGTTGGGGCCCAGGCCGTCGGTGAACGCGGCCTGGATCAGCCAGGCCAGGGGCAGCAGGCACAGCACGAACAGCAGCGGCTTGGCCGCGGGGTGCAGCAGCCAGGACCGGACGGGCGCTGCCCGGCCGTGCGGCGTAGGGGCGTCCATCGGGTTCAGAAGAAGCGTGTCAGGTCCATGCCGGCATACAGCTGGCCGACCTGCGGCTCGTAGCCGTTGAACTTCAGCGTGGCGCGCTTCTTGGCGAACAAGCCGTCCTCGCCGATGCGCCGCTCCTTGGCCTGGCTCCAGCGCGGGTGTTCGACCTCGGGGTTCACGTTCGAATAGAAGCCGTATTCCGACGGCGCGGCGCGGTTCCAGGAGGTGATCGGCTGCTTGTCGGTGAAGCGGATCTTGACGATGGACTTGCCGCTCTTGAAGCCGTATTTCCAGGGCACCGCCAGGCGAAGCGGCGCCCCGTTCTGGTTGGGCAGCACCTCGCCATACAGGCCGAAGGCGAGCAGGGTCAGCGGGTGCATGGCTTCGTCCAGGCGCAGGCCCTCCACATAGGGCCAGTCGAGCACGCGCGAGCCCAGCCCCGGCATCTGCTTCGGGTCGGCGAGGCTGATGAACTCGACGTATTTCGCCTGGCCGGTGGGCTCGACCCGCTTGATCAGCTCGGACAAGGAATAACCCACCCACGGAATCACCATCGACCAGCCCTCGACGCAACGCAGCCGGTAGACCCGCTCCTCCATCGGGCTCAGCTTGAGCAGCTCGTCGAGGTCGTACACCTTCGGCTTCCTGACCGCGCCTTCGACGGCCACGGTCCAGGGCCGCGTCCTGAGGGCGCCCGCGCTGCGCGCCGGGGCGGCCTTGTCGGTGCCGAACTCATAGTAGTTGTTGTAGCTGGTGACGTCCTCGTACGGGGTCGGTTTTTCCATCGTGCCGGCCCCGGCCACGGCGCTGCGCGTGCCGGCCAGGGGGCCCAGCCGGCCCGGCCTCGGGACCTGGGCCAGCGCCTGCCGCCCGGCCCAGCCCGCCATGCCCAGGCCGGCGCCGCCCGCCGCCAGCATCTTCAGCAGCTCGCGCCGTCGTTCGTAGACCTCGCGCGGGGTGATCTCGCTGGCATGGGCGTGCTGG
Source organism: uncultured Rhizobacter sp. (assembly GCA_966211755.1). Taxonomy (GTDB): domain Bacteria; phylum Pseudomonadota; class Gammaproteobacteria; order Burkholderiales; family Burkholderiaceae_C; genus Rhizobacter. The sequence goes on from CBIHOH010000096.1 coordinate 15,184, forward strand.
AAACCGCGGTCTTTGAGGTGATGCATGGCAAGGGCTCCTGCGCGCCCTCGGAGGGCGGGTGGCGTGATCGTGGGCTGTGTTGGAGGGCTGGGCCTCGCTTCGGGTTCCGTCGGCCTGCCGGGGCGGCCGCTTCAGCGGAACTCGCCGAAATTCGTATCGTCGATCACGGCGCCGCCAGTGTCGGCGAACAGGCGCAGCGAATGGCGGGAGCTGCGCTCGCGGAAGCTCTTGCGTGCGAACAGCTTGGCCTGCGCTTCCCCCGGCAGGTCGGTGATGTTGATGACGTTCTTGATGATCAAGGTGTCGATCACGTCCTCGATCACGCGCACGAAGTCGGCGTCGAGGCGGCCGAAATCGCCCGAATCGGCCCGGTCGTGGCCGATGAAGCTCATCAGCTCGGCATGCCCCTCGGGGAGGAACTCCATGCCCGCACTGCCGTGGCGGTGCAGACTTTCGATCTGGCCATCGAGGCCGCGGCGAACGTAGGGCATGGCATGACCTGCGAGTGGGCAAGGCCCCCACTATAGACCTCCGGGGCCTGTTCGCACAGGCTCGCGTGGTGCGGGCCGGCCCAGCCCGGCCCCGGCCTCACAACTCTCCGTAGGCGTGCAGGCCCGACAGGAACATGTTGACCCCGAGGAAGGCGAAGGTGGTCACGGCCAGGCCGACCAGCGCCCACCAGGCGGCCATGGTGCCGCGCAGGCCCTTCATCAGCCGCATGTGCAGCCAGGCCGCGTAGTTGAGCCA
>CBIHOH010000097.1:0-15735 GCA_966211755.1 uncultured Rhizobacter sp.
GCTCGGAGATGCAGCCGCAGTTCGCCAACATCGCCACGCCCAGCGAGATCGTCGTGGCCACCAGCTTCACGCTGGAGATCGGCGACACCACCGGCACCATCCACTTCTGCATCCCGTACGCGACGCTGGAGCCGATCCGCGATGTGCTGTATTCGACCATCCAGGGCGACAGCAACGAACCCGACCGGCGCTGGGTGACGCTGATGAAGCAGCAGATCCAGGCCGCCGAGGTCGAGATCGTGGCCGAGCTGGCGCAGGCCCCGGCCACGGTGGAGCAGCTGCTGGCTTTCAAGCCGGGGGACTTCATCGAACTCGATTTGTCGGCCGGCATCCAGGCCAAGGTGGTGGGCGTGCCGCTGTTCGACTGCCACTACGGCACCTCCAACGGCAAGTACGCACTGAAGATCGATCACATGTTGTCCAGCTCCAACATGAGCTGGCTGGGAGAAAACAATGGCTGAGAACACCGAACAAGACGACATGGCGGCCGAGTGGGCCGCCGCCCTGGCCGAAGCCAAGCCCGACGTGGCCTCCGAAGTGCAGCCCGACCAGGCGACCCCGGTGGCGTTCAACGACTTCGCGGCGGCGGCAGGGCCGACGGCGGTCAACGACATCAACATGATCCTCGACATCCCGGTGCAGCTCACCGTGGAGCTGGGGCGCACCCGCATCCCGATCAAGCACATCCTGCAGCTGGCGCAGGGCTCGGTGGTGGAGCTGGATGCGCTGGCCGGGGAGCCGATGGACGTGCTGGTCAACGGCTACCTGATCGCCCAGGGCGAGGTGGTGGTGGTGAACGACAAGTTCGGCATCCGCCTGACCGACATCGTGACGCCTAGCGAACGCATGCGCCGCTTGAGCCGCGCCGCCTGAACGGACCGACCCCATGCCGTCCTCCGGATTTTCCTCACTGCTCGGTTTCATCTTCGTCGTGGCGATGATCCCGGTGGCCCTGTGGCTGCTCAAGCGCAGCCCGCTGGGCGGCGGTGCCGCCCACGGGCTGATGCGCAGCGTGGCCTCGCTGCCGCTGTCGCCCAACCAGCGGCTGGTCACGGTGGAGGTGGGCCAGGGCGAGGAGCGCCGCTGGCTGGTGCTCGGCGTCACGCCGCAGAACATCACCACCTTGCACGTGATGGTCCCGGGTGCCGAGGCGACGCTGCCCGAAGGCGGTGTGGCGCCGGCGCCGTTCGCACAATTGCTGGGGCGCCTGCGGCGCGACCAGGGGGGCAGCCGGTGATGCCGTTTTTTCCAGCGCGCCTGCCGCGCGCCCGCACGCTTGTCGCCCTGTCGCTGTTATCGGCGCTTCCTGATGCCGCTTTAGCCCAGGCCGCTGCCGGCGCGGCGCCCAGCCTGCCGCTGGTCATCGGCCAGGGGGCGGGGGGCACCAGCTATGCCGTGCCCATCCAGACGCTGCTGTTCTTCACCGCGCTGAGCTTCCTGCCGGCGGTGCTGCTGCTGATGACCGGCTTCACCCGCATCGTCATCGTGCTCAGCCTGCTGCGCCAGGCCATGGGCACGCAGTCCGCGCCGCCCAACCAGGTGATCATCGGCCTCAGCCTGTTCCTCACCTTCTTCGTGATGAGCCCGACCCTGGACAAGGTCTATGCCGAGGCCTACCAGCCGTATTCGGAGAACAAGATCGCCTTCGACGAGGCGCTCAAGCGCGGCGAGGTGCCGATGCGCGCCTTCATGCTCAAGCAGACCCGCCAGGCCGACGTGATGCTGTTCGCCCGGCTGGCCAAGATCGACCCGTCGGTGAAGTCGACCGAGGTGCCGTTCAAGGTGCTGGTGCCGGCCTTCGTCACCAGCGAACTCAAGAGCGCCTTCCAGATCGGCTTCCTGATCTTCATCCCCTTCCTGGTCATCGACATGATCGTCGCCAGCGTGCTGATGAGCCTGGGCATGATGATGCTCAGCCCGGTGCTGGTGGCCTTGCCCTTCAAGCTGATGCTGTTCGTGCTGGCCGACGGCTGGAACCTGCTGCTCGGTTCCCTCGCCGCCAGCTTCTCCACCTGACCGGGACGCCGCCATGGATGCACAACAAGTCTTCACCTTCGGCCAGCAGGGCCTGTACCTGCTGCTGATGGTGTCCGCGCCGGTGCTGCTCACGGTGCTGGTCGTCGGCCTGCTGGTCAGCATCTTCCAGGCCGCCACGCAGATCCACGAGGCCACCCTGTCCTTCGTGCCCAAGATGATCGCGGCGGTGACGGTGCTGGGCTTCGCCGGCCCGTGGATGCTGACCTCGCTGGTCGAATACCTGCAGCGCATGCTGACCTCGATTCCGACCGTCGTCGGCTAGGCGGCGGGCTATGCTGACCTTCAGCGAGGCCCAGCTGCTGGCGTGGATCACGCCCTTGCTGTGGCCCTTCCTGCGCACGCTGGCCTTGTTCAGCGCCATTCCCGTGCTGTCGCAGCGCAGCGTGCCGCTGCGCGTGCGCGTCGGCCTGGCCTTCCTGATCACCGTGTGCGCCCAGGCCTCGCTGCCCGAGATGCAGGTGGTCGCGCTCGACTCCGGCCTGGCCGTGCTGGTGGTGGTGCAGCAGGTGCTGATCGGCTTGACGCTCGGCTTCTCGGCGCGCATCGTGTTCGCCGCGATCGAGTTCGCGGGCGAGCTGGTGGGGTTGCAGATGGGGCTCAACTTCGCCGGCTTCTTCGATCCGGCCACGGGGGGGCAGACCACCGCGGTCAGCCGCTTCTTCGGCACGGTGGTGGCCTGGCTGTTCGTCATCGTCAACGGCCATCTGCTGATGATCGCCGCCTTGACCGAAAGCTTCCGTGCCTTTCCCGTCGGGCCGGAGCCCTTCGCCTTCCTGCGCGCCTTGCAGCCGCATGCGTGGGGCGCCGAGATCTTCAAGCTGGGCCTGTGGATCGCACTGCCGATGGTGGCCATGCTGCTGTTCATCAACCTGGTGCTCGGCGTGATCTCGCGGGTGTCGCAGCAGATGAACATCTTCGCCATCGGGTTCCCGATCACCTTGTCGGTGGGCTTGATCGGGGTGATGTTGACCTTGCCGATGATGCAGTCGCCATTCACGATGGCGTTGGAGCAGATGTTGGCGCGGTTTCAGTAGAGGTTTGATCGGGTGGATGCTCCTGGCCAGCCGTACGAGCTTGCCTCGGGACCTTGCATCGAACTGCCGCTGTCGATCGTGGCTGCAGTGGACCGGAATTCAGCTACCGGCCGCTGCACGCACGCTTCGGTTGAACTACTATTGCCAGGGGACCATGCCTGACGGTTCAGCTGGGCTGGTCAACTTCAAGACAGCGGCGCGAGCGGAGGCATCGGTCATCGAACCCATCGTTCTTCCACGCTGACGCCTCATCGTTTTTACCGCACTGCCCCCTGGACGTGCGCTTGTCGGAAGGGGATCATCCATCCCGGATGGACGGCCCATCTTCATCCAAGTACCGGAAATTGTCGGCAGGGTACTTTTTGTTCGCAGCAGGGGGCGTAAGGTGAGGCAGTCCGTGGTTTGCCAACGCACTGGTCGCCTCCGTCCCTCATGCAGCAACCATCTCCTATGAACCGATCTTCCAAACTTGCTTCAGTCGTTGCACAGTGCTGGTCCAGCCAGCTGGTGCTGCTGATAGGCCTGCTGTGCCTGTCCTTGACGCAATCCGCCATCAAGGACGATTTCACGGAATTTCTCTATGACCCCGGGGAAGGGGGCTTCCGGCTCTTCTGTGCCTTGACACCCCTGTATGCGCTGATGCCTGTCCTCGTGCGCATCTGTGATCGGGTCTGGTTCCGATGGCTCAATTGCCAGCTCCTGTTCATGACGATCCTGTTGCCGGCAGGGCACCAGACCAAGCACTTCCTGCAAGGAAAACCCGTCGATCAGTGGCTTGTTTCGCTGGATGTCGTCGCAGCGCTGATCGCTGTCGTCGGCGGGGTCGCTGCTGCTTCCTGGGCCCGCTCCGTCCCCACCCGGAGAGGGTGAGGCCAGGGCCTTGCAGGACATGGGCAAGCCTTCATGAAGCTGTCCAGGCGAAGACTTCTGCTGGGCGCAGGCGCGGTGCTGATGCCAATGGCGGCGTACCACGGCCTACCCGGCTTGCGTGGCCCTGCAACAAGCATGCGTGCGTTGGAGGCATCGTGGCATCGGCGTTACGGCAACCCCTTGCGGCTGCCGGGTGATGACGGCTGGTTCGCTCCCGTGCGGGCCAACACCTTGTCGCGTCTGGTGGCGGTGCCTGGGGCTTATCCATTGCGTGGAAACCGTGCCTCTTCGCTGTGGGTTTATCGAACGGAGATTCAAGGGCGCACCCTCGTCAACCCACTGCTCGTCGGTCGCCCGGGAGACCAGGTGGCGTTCCGGTTTGAAAACCGCATCGAACAGCCTTCCATCATCCATTGGCATGGTTTCGCCAACGATGCGCGCAACGATGGTGGTGGCATGGAAGTGGCGGCCTCAGGCGGCAGCCATGACTACCACTGGACGGTGCACAACGAGGCGGGCCTGAACTGGTATCACCCGCATCCGCACGAAAGATCAGGCGAGCAGCTGTGGCGCGGCATGAGTGGCTTGTTCATCGTTGAAGACGATGCCTCGGACAGGTTGGCGCGCTCGCTGGGCGTTTCATTTGGAAGGACCGACATCCCGTTGATTCTTCAGGATCGCACCATCGGCCGCTCCGGTGACATGCCGTATGCCGACAACAGCTTGTCACGGGCTGCGAGCGGCATGGACGAGGTGGCCCGCTTGTCGCTGGAGGCTCTGTGTACCAGCGGAGGTGCGCTTTTCCATGGGGCACAAGGCGACGACATCCTGGTCAACGCGACCCGCTTCCCCTTTGTGCGGGCGCCTCGCCGCTGGGTTCGATTCCGCATCTTGAATGCCTCCAACGCCAGGATTTATCGGCTTGCCTTTCAGCAGGAGGGGCAGACCCTCCCGTTCTCGATGCTGGGCATCGACGGAGGGTTGCTTGAGGCGCCCCTCGAGGTGAACGAGGTATTTCTCGCTGCCGCACAGCGTGTGGATGTGGCGATCGACCTGCGGCGGGCCAAGGTGGGAGACCTCTGGTTGAAGACGCTTTCCTTCGATCCCATGCACAACGACACCCGTTCGATCAGCCGGCAAGCGGCGGTTTCGTCCCTCTCTTCGCAGCGGCATGTCCACGGCCCGAGGGGCGAGGGGGCCGAAGAACCAGTCTTGCGAATCGATGTCAAGGAGAACGATGGCCTCGCAGGCCTGCTGCCGCATGAGATCGCAGGCTCCTCCGGGATGCCGCGATTCGATGGTCGCCTGCGAGACTTCGTGCTCGACCACGATGAAGCAGGGCGATGGTGCATCAACGGCAAAGTCTTTCACGACGCACAAGATGCGTTTCACGTGCAACGTGGCGCGCGGGAAGTCTGGGCCGTGCGCAATGTGGCGGAGGGCATGCCGCACGCCATGCATTTGCACGGCTTCTCGTTTGATGTGTTGTCCCGCGGGGGCAGTCCTTCGCAACTGAGGCCTTTGGTCCTCGATGCCCAAGGGCGCACCGCGCAGGACCTGGGCCGTGCGGACACCGTGCTGGTCTGGCCAGGAGAGACGGTGCGCATCGGCATCGATTTCTCGATGCCGTTCCCAGCCCCTCAACGCTACATGTTCCATTGTCACAACCTGGAGCACGAGGACCTCGGAATGATGCTGGGGTTCTCGGTCGGGGCAGGGGAAAGATCACTCGCTGCCCCCTCCAGTCATGGCATTCGCGCAGAACCTCTGTGACCTGCCCCTCCGGCAGTACTGAATCGCCCCGGACCTGATCTGACCCCGTTGGCCGTCACACGCCAGTCTTGGGCTTCGGTCGGTGAATGACGGTCTTCTGCAGCCACGCCTCGTTCATGAGGCTGAGGAATTGCACATCGATGGGATAGCCTGCGCGGTCTCCCAGCACCGCTTCGCTTCCGCATCTCGGGCACATGGCGGTCTGGTTGTCTATGGCCTTAGGGTCGTCCATGTTGTTCACGTCCAGGCCACTCCAACCAACGATCTCCTCGGGCGGGAAAGTTCGTACGCAGTTGCAGCAGCCACAAATCTTGCTTTTCTGGATGATGGCCCAGTTGTTCGATGTGTAGCGATACGCTGCGAGAAGGGGTTTGTTCATTGCTGATGATGAGGATGAACGTGTGGTGCCGGCGGCGATGGTGATCGTAGTGGTCCAAGGCGTTCCTGCCAACCCGGGCCGAGTGGCACGGTTCTTTCAGTTCCACTCCATCGACGGGTTGGGCGGATGGCACACCTCGCATCTCGAGATCTTGGCTTTTGCCGCTGCAGCGGGTCCAAAGCCAAGATCAGGATCTCGATAGCCGGGCGGTGCTGACAGTGCGCGATTCCCTCCGCAGCCCCAAGCTGGAGACGCGTATTCCCCTGGGTGAGGCCCTCGCGGCATTGGGTCGCCAAGTCCGCCTGTTGGCCGAACCTGTCGAGGCCTTCCGGAAAAAATGAGGGACGAGACGCCGGCCGATTCCGGAAGCCGCAGGATAAGGCGCTTCACCGCGCCTCGCATCCCATGACGCCGCGGCGCCCGAGCACAATTGCCGCTTTCCCTGGGGACATTTCGCCACAATGCGTCCCCGCCGGGATCGTTTTGATCCACAGTTGCATGGCAGGCCGTCTCGTCCCTGCAATCGACGAGGCTCGACTCCGTTTCTCTGGGGGTTTCCATGTCCTTTGAAGGTTTTCCATGGCGCCGCATGCTGGTGCTCGTGACGGGCGCGGCCAGCGTGTTGGCGGCCCCGGCCAGCTGGGCCGGGCCGGCGCTGGAGCGCATCCGCCAGACCGGGGAGATCATCATCGCGCACCGCGAGTCGTCGGTGCCGTTCTCCTACTACGACGCCGACAAGAAGCCGGTCGGCTATGCCATAGACCTGTGCCTGCAGCTGGCCGAGGCGGTGCGCAAGAACCTGCAGCTGAAGACGATCACGCCCAAGTTCGTCATGGTGACCTCGGCCGACCGCTTGACGGTGGTGGCCGAAGGCAAGGCCGATTTCGAGTGCGGCTCGACCACCAACAATGCGGAGCGGCGCGAGAAGGTCGCGTTCACCGTGCCGCATTACATCGCCGGCGCCCGCATCATGGTGCGCGCCGACAGCCGGCTCGGCGAGTTGACCGATTTCGGCGGGAAGAAACTGGTCTCCACCAAGGGCTCGACACCGCTCAAGACCATCACCCAGCTCAATCAGGAGCGCCTGCTGCGCATCCAGATCCTCGAGGCGCCCGATCATGCGCGAGGGGTCGAGATGGTCGAGAAGGGCGAAGCCGACGGTTTCGTGATGGACGATGTGCTGTTGTTCGGTCTGATCGCCGGCCGGCCGGATCCCACCAAGCTGAAGGTGGTGGGCAAGTTCCTGACCACCGAGGCGTTGGCGATCATGTTGCCCAAGAACGATCCGGAGCTGAAGAAGATCGCCGACGAGGAGATGAAGCGCCTGATCAATTCCAGGGAAGCGCATGCCATCTACAAGCGCTGGTTCCTGGAGCCCATCCCACCCAAGAAGGTGTCGTTGAACCTGCCGATGAACTACCTCCACAAGGACTTCTGGAAGTACCCGAACGACAAGGTGCCGAACTGAGCCGGAGAACGGGCCCCCACGGGGCCCGCGCGGCTCAGGCCAGCGCCTCGTAGAGGGCGGAGAACTCCTGGGTCAGCTTGTGGCGCGGGTCGAGGTGGATCATGGGGCGCGAGAGTTCGTGCGATTCCTTGACCTTCACGCTGGCGCTGAGGAAGGGCTGGCACACGGGCAGGCCTTCGTCGATCAGTTCCTGGACCGTGCGCTGCGGCAGCGCCGCCCGCGGCTGGAACTGGTTGACCACGATGCCCTCGACCTGCAGCCCCGGGTTGTGGTCGGCCTGGATCTCGGTGACGCTCTCCAGCAGGCCGTACAGGGCGCGGCGCGAGAAGTCGTCGCAGTCGAAGGGGATGAGGCAGTTCTGCGCCGCGATCAGGGCCGAGCGGGTGTAGAAGTTCAGCGCCGGCGGGGTGTCGATCCAGACCGAGTCGTAGCTCTCTTCGAGTTCCTGCAGCGCGTCGCGCAGCTTGTAGATCTTGTAGCGGCTCTCGAGCTTGCCGTGCAGCTCGTCGAGCAGGGCGCTGGCCTGCATCAGGTGCAGGTTCTCCCACGGGGTCTCGACGATGAACTCGCTGGTCTCGGGCGTGCGCACGCTGAACTTCAGCGTGGTCTCGAAGAACTCGGCCGCGCCGGCCGCCGGCTCGTCGGCCGCGTCGCCCAGCAGGTAGCGGCTGGAATTCCCCTGGCAATCGAGATCGATCACCAAGGTGCGCTGGCCCTGGTGCGCGGCGATGGCCGCCAGGTTGCACGTGATGGTGGACTTGCCGACCCCGCCCTTCTGATTGAACACGACCCGTCGCATGGCGCACTCCAAAGCTGCTGCAATGGCGTGCATTGTGCACTGCAGCACGCTTGTCGGCCAGCGCGGACGCGTCGATCGGGATGGATCAGGCCGGGGGCGCCGCGGTGGAGGGAAGTGGGGACGGGCTTTCTTTCGGTGCCTGCGGTGGCGGGCCGCGCCGTCGCCTGACGAACGTCGCCTGGATCCCTGGTGCGTGCCGGGCGTACGGGATCCACATCGCGCACACGATACCGGCGCCCAGCAGCGTAGAGGTCTCCGGCGCGGAGATGGCCCTGGCCAGTATCGGGATGCGCGCCACCAACAGCGCATCCAGCACCGCGGCCGCCAGCGTGGCCAGCACCAGTGCCTGGAAGACGCGCGGCAGGCTGCTGCGGCGCGTGAAGCAGAGCCAGAGGGCCAGCAGGCCGCCGGCGAGCAGGGCCAGCTTGGCCACCATCGAGAACAGCAGCGCCGGTGCCCACCAGGCGTTGTAGGCGGCGTTGCCGGCGGTGGTGATGGACAGCCAGGTGTCGGTGTTCAGGGCGGACCGTCCTTTCCACAGCTGCCAGGCCAGCTCGTGCATGGCCAGCGCGATGCCGAGCGGTATCAGCATCACCCAGTCGTCGCGATCGCGCGGGCCCAGTGCGACCGGCTCGCCGGGTTCGGGATCCCAGCGGTGCAGGCGTCCGGCCAGCACGCCCAGGCCGACCAGGGCGAGCGTGAAGGTCACGGCCGGCAGCCAGTGCAGGGTGGGCGTGGGGGCGGCATCCACCGGGAGGTCGTTGTAGAACAGCGTGTACCTCAGGCTGCGGCGCGCCTTGTCGAGGTTGCCCACATAACGTTCGATGTCGCGTGCCGCGATGTGGTCGAGCCGGGTCTCGAAGCGGTCCGTGAGCCGCAAGGTCGAGCCCTGCCACTCCTCGACGCGTTCGAAGGCGAAGGCCGGGTCGTCCACGCGCATCCGGTCGTTGCGGCCGTCCCAGGACTGCGGCAGCAGCACCTCCGTCACGTGCGACAGCGTCACCGGATGAGCCAGCGACAGGGGCGACTCGCGCAGCTTGCCCTGCGGCTCGCCCAGCAGGCTGAGCATGTCGGGCGCCCGGATCAGGGTTTCCAGGCGCTGGTTCTTCGTGGAGCGCGCCCAGAACTTGCCGATCACGTAGTGCTCGGTCAGGGTCAGGCGGTTGGCCTCGAGTTCGTCGACGATGTCGATCGGCGCCGCCATCCGCAGGTCGTCGTAGTAGCCGGCGTAGAAATTCAGGTACTGGCGCTGCAGCTTGTCGCGGCTCTGCGAGGCGATGGACGCCCGCAGGGCGTCGGCCGCCGGCCCTTCGGCCACGGTGGTCACGGTGTAGGTGGCGGGTCGGTCGAAGCCGTCGCGCGAGTCCAGCACCGTGCGCATGCTGCGGCGGTGTTTCAGCGCCGCGTCGCCGGCCATGGTCACCAGCCGGTCGCTGCCTTCGTCGATGACCAGCGAGGGCCCGTAGTCGGCCTGGGCCAGGCCGCTCAGCCGGCTTTGCTGCGGCGAGCGGGTCGGGTCGACCCAGATGTCCGCGCCGTGCAGGCGGGCGCGCACGACCACGTGGTTGAAGGCGCCCGGCGAGGCCTGCCAGTCCCGGATGGCGCGTCGCTGCGAGGTGTTGACCAGGGCCGGATGCGCCTCGATGCCTAGCCCGCGCATCAGGGCGACGGTGAGCAGGGCCTTGTCCTTGCAGTCGCCGAAGCGCCGGCCCAGCACCACGTCCGGCGGGCTGGGCGCGTGCGAGCCGCTGCCGACCTCCATGCCCAGGTAGCGCACCTCGCGCTGGACGAAGCGCAGGGCCGCCAGCAGGCGTTGCTCGGCGTCGGGGTGCAACGCGGCGATGCGCTCGATCTCGGCCTGCACCCGCGGCGTGGCCTGCGGCGGGACACGGTACAGCGGCAGCGCCCATTGCACGACCGCCGCCCAGTCGCCGAATTCGCTCCATTGCACGCCGGGGTAGGGCTCGAACCAGGCCGGCACGTCCTCTTCCAGGGGCTTGCCGGCGACGCCGAAGAGGTGCCAGCGGTGGTCCCGGTGGGTCGGGCCCTCGCTGACCGCGGGTTCGGGCGCCTGGTTGAGCCGGCGCATCCGCAGCTCGCGGTTCAGCGGCCAGAGCAGGCGCGCATGCACCTGGGCCACCGGCACGCCCCATTGCAGCGCGAAGTTGCCGAAGTGCCGGTTGCCGAAGACCGGGTTGTGGCCGGCCAGGCTGTAGGCGTACTCGACCACGTCGCCCACCCGCACGTCGTCGAGGATGATGCTGGCGGTCATGCTGCCGTCGAAGATGAGCGCCTCCAGCTCGGTCTCGCGCTGCAGCACCCGCACCTGGGCGCTGTGCAGCCGGGACAGCGTCTGCCGGCCGCGCCGTATCTGCACGCTGTGCAGGGTGAGCCTCTGGTAGGACGGGTCGAAGCGGAGCTCCAGGTTGGCGATCGACTCCACCCCTTGCACGTCGAGTGCGCGCGAGGCCATGTGCCGGTAGCTCACCCGCTGGGTGCCGTCCACGCGCACTTGCATGTCGCTGAGCAGGTAGTGGACGCCCCGGGTGACCTGGTCGGCGGGGGCGGCGATGGAGAGGTCCGGCGCCAGCGGCTCCACCCAGGCCGGCGCCGGGGCGATGTCGTAGGGCTTGCGCTGCGCCCAGGCGCCCGCCGCCACGCTGAGCAGCACCAGCGCGAGCAGGCCCTGCAAGAGGCGCAGTGCCGCGGCCATGGGGGCCGGCCTCGAATCGATGGTCAGCAGCATGCTGGTCCCCGCGGCGCGGGCTGGTGGGCGTGTGCCTTGGAGCTTAACGAGGATGGCCGCATGCCCACGGCCCGGCTGCGTGACGCATTCACGGAAGACGGCGAGCGTGACGGAAGGGCCGACGGACCTCGCGACTTTCTCCACGAAGCGGGACCTCGGGCCCGCCGGCCCGGGCGGGTTCGCCGGCGCACGAGCGCGCTGTCGTGCCCCGTGCACGCTGCGGGGCGGGGGCCTGCGGCTCAGCCGCCCGGGAGCAGGTCGTCGCGCGTGTCCTTCAAGTGCGTCTGGCGGCGGCGCGCCTGGGCCAGGCGTGCCGCGTCGAGCGTGACGACCAGCAGGGTCTCGTCGCGTCCCGCCACGGCGGGGTCCTGTCCGTCCGGCGTGGCCAGGCAGCTCAGCCCGCCGTAGCGTTGCCCGCCTTCCTCGCCCATGTAGTTGACGTAGGCCAGGTACAGCTGGTTCTCGTAGGCACGCGCCGGCACCAGGGTCTGCGCCACGAAGTCGTAGTCGAGCATGTTGGCGGTGGGCACCACCAGCAGGTCGGCGCCCGCCCGCGCGAGCCGCCGCGCCGGTTCGGGGAACTCCACGTCGTAGCAGATGAGCAGGGCGAGCCGCCAGCCCTTGAAGCGCACCACCGGGCTGTCGCGGTCGCCGGCCCGGAACATGGAGCGGTCCAGCCCGCCGAACAAGTGCGTCTTGCGGTAGTGGACGAGCACGCGGCCGTCCGTGTCGACCAGCAGCGCCGCGTTGTGGACGCGGCCCTTGTCGTCGCGCTCGGGCAGGCCGCACACCAGCCCCAGGCCGTGCCGGGCGGCGATCGCCGACAAGGCCGACACGTTCGGGCCGTCGAGCCGCTGCGCCAGGCGGGCCACCTCGGCGGCTCCGATGTCGTAGCCGCTGAGGAACATCTCCGGGCAGGCGAGCAGGTCGGCCCCGGCCGCGCGCGCGCGCCCTGCCGCGGCGTCCAGCCGGGACAGGTTGCCGGCCACGTCCAGCGGCCGGGACGGGCACTGCCACAGGGCGAGACGCAGCAGGGCCTGCATGGCGGGGCTCAATCGGGCAGGGCCATGGGGCCGAGGCTGGGGTAGAGCTCGCCTGGCCCCGGGTTGGCGGCGTGGCTCTGGCCGCCGAAGTGGCGCACGATGCCCCAGACGGCATTGAGCGCCGTCTGCACCGCGCCCTCCACCCAGGCCGGCGTCCACGAGACGTCGTCGCCGGCGATGAAGATGCCGCGCTGCGCGGGCGGCAGCCCGTCCTGCATGAAGTGGCCGTACATGCGGTGGTTGTAGCGGTAGTGGCCGGGCAGCGCCCCCTTGAAGGCGCCGAGGAAGTGCGGGTCGGCCTCCCAGGACACGGTGATGGGCTCGCCGATCACGTGGCCGCGGATGTCGACCCCGGGGTAGATCTTCGTCAGCGCGTCGAGCGCCAGCTGCACCCGCTTCTCGACCGGATGGGGCAGCATCTTCAAGGCATCGCCCATCCACGAATAGCTCAGGCAGATCACCCCCGGCCGGTCCGGGCCGTTGTCGAACAGGTAGGTGCCGCGGGTGAGCCGGTCGGTGAGCGTGGTGCTCATGGTGTCGCGGCCGGTGGCCGGGTCGATGTCCTTCCAGAATGGCCGGTCCACCATCACGAAGGTCTTGGACGACTGCATGTAGCGGGTGCGGTCCAGCGCCATCCACATCTTGTGCGAGAACAGCGATTCCTCGCAGGCGATCTGCGTGGTCAGCAGCCAGCTCTGGCAGGTGGCGAGCACCGCGTCGAAGCAGCGCGTGCCGCCGTCGCAGTCGGTCACCGCGAGGCGTCCGCCGGGCTCGCGGGCGATGCGCGCCACGCCCGGGCCGGGCGAGCCGCCGTGCAGCGAGGCGAGCGTGGTGCCCGCCGGCCAGTGGGCGAGGCGCCCGGGGGCGTGCCGCCACAGGCCGTGCGGCACCTGGTCGACCCCGCCGACGATCAGGCGCTGGTCGCTGTCGAAGTTGGTCAGCACCACTCGCAGGATTTCCAGCATCGAGTTGGGGAAATCGGAGTCCCATCCGCCGGTGCCGAAACCCACCTGGCCGAAGACCTCGCGGTGGCGGAACGACAGGCCGGAAAACGCCTTCGAGGAGGCGACGAAGTCGTAGAAGGTGCGGTCGTCCCAGAGCGGCACCAGCCGGTTCCACGAGGCCTTGAGCGCGAGCGCGTCGCGGCTGCGGATGGCCTGCTGCACCTCGCTGAAGCAGGCTTCGTCTTCCAGCGCCCGGGTCCAGGCCTCGGCCACTTCGCGGAACAGCGGCGGCAGGTCGTCCAGCGTGCGCGCATACCAGGTCTCGCCCTCCAGGTCGATGACGGTGCTGCCCGAGGCCGGCGTCAGCGGATTGGGGAAGGGCAGGGAGGCCAGTCCCAGCTTGTCCACGTAGTGGTAGAAGGCCGTCGAGGAGATGGGGAAACGCATGCCGCCGAGTTCGGCCACCACGCCGTGGGCGCCGTCGAAGCGCTGCGAGCGCAGGCGGCCGCCGAGTTTGGAGGCCTCGTAGACGACCGGCCTGAGGCCGAGTTTCATCAGCTCGTAGGCCGCGACCAGCCCGGCCATGCCGGCGCCGACGATGGCCACTTCCGCGCCGTGGCGCGCCGCCGGGACCGAGCCCAGCCCCGCGGGATGGGCGAGCCAGCTGTCGTAGGCGAAGGGGAAGTCCGGCCCGAAGGCGGTGACCGGTGCGAGCGCGGGGCTGGGGGGGCCGGCGGCGGTGGGCAGGCTCATGGGGGCTTGCGCGTCAGAGACCCGCCGGCATCGCCTGCGGCGGCCGGCGCACGATCGCGACCGGCCGCGCCGCGCCCGATTCGCGGGCGCGCAGCTGCCCGCAGCCGCCGTCGATGTCCTGCCCGGCGGACTGGCGCAGCTTGGTCAGGATGCGCCGTTGCAGCAGCGACCTGGCGATGGCCGCCGCGCGCCCGGGCTCGGGCCGCCGGAAGGGCAGCCCGTCGATGCTGTTGTAGGGAATCATGTTCATGATGGCGTACTTGCCGCTGAGCAGGCGCACGATGCCCTCGAGTTCCTCCTCGGTGTCGTTGACGCCTTCCAGCAGCGTCCACTGGTACTGCACCGGATAGCCGCTGGCGCGGGCGTAGCGTTCGCCGAGTTCGACCAGCTCCTCGGGCGCGATGCGCGGCGCCCTGGGCAGGAGCTCGGCGCGCAGCTCGGCGCGGGTCGAATGCAGCGACAGGGCCAGCGCGGGCTTGACCTCGCCCTGCGGCAGGCGCTCGAACACCCGGTGGTCGCCGACCGTCGAGAACACCAGGTTCTTGTGGCCGATGCCGCCCACCGTGCCCAGCAGCCCGATCGCTTCCAGCACGTTGTCCAGGTTGTGGGCCGGCTCGCCCATGCCCATGAAGACCACCTTCTTCACCTCGCGGCGGCTGCGTGCCAGCGCCACCTGCGCCACGATCTCGGCGCTGCCCAGCTGGCGCAGCAGGCCGTCCCGGCCGGTCATGCAGAAGACGCAGCCGACGGCGCAGCCGACCTGGGTGGAGACGCACAGGCCGTCGCGCGGCAGCAGCACGCTCTCGACCGTCCGGCCGTCGGCCAGCTCGACCAGCAGGCGTGCCGAGCCGTCCTCGCCCGGGTGCTCGGAACGCAGGCGCAGCAGGCCTTGCAGCTCGGCCTGCAGGGCCGGCAGGGCCTGGCGCAGCTCGAGCGGCAGGAAGTCCTCGGGGCGGCGCCGGCCGCCGTCCTGGGGCAGGGCGCGCGACCATTGCCTCAGCACACGCTGTTCGTGGCAGGGTTTGGCGCCGTGGTCGCGCAGCCGTTGTCGGATGTGTTCGATTTGCATGGGTTGGCCCGGGAGACGGCCACCGCCTGCGCGGTGGGACCGCTGGCCCTTGGACGGGAGTGTAGACAAAGGCGCTCGCGCCGGGGCGGTGGAGCGCGCCGCCTCGGCCTCACCAGCGGCAGCCCGGGTCCTTCTTCAGCGCATCGGCGGCCAGCGGCAGGGCCCCCAGCACGCCCATGTTGGCGTAGGCGGTGCGGCAGTCCGGCTTGGCGGATTTCTCCATGTCCTGGCTCAGCTTGGACTTGCGCTCCGGCGGCGGCGGCAGCAGGTTCAGCGCCCCCTTCGAGCCACTGCCGCCCATGTCGCGATAACGCGTGCTCGGCAGGTCCAGGTTGAGGCGAGGCGTCGCGCCAGGGGGCGGTGGCGGGGCCGTTGCCGCGGGTTCACGTTCGGTTCTCGGGCCCGTGTCGGGAGCCGCCGGGACGGACGACGGCTGCACCGTGGCACGCGTCGGGGCGGGGGGCGCCGGGGTCGCGGCATCCGCGGCGGGCGCCGCGCTGTCGGACGGCCGGGGCAGCTTGTCGGCTGCTTCGCTGCGTTTCGGCGGCACCGGGGCGGGGGCCGGCTCCACGGCCGGTGCCCGTGGTGCCGGTTCGACGGGCCGCGGCAGCTCCGGTTCGATGCGGGGCATCGGCTCGGGTGGTGGCTTGGGCACCGGGGCGGGCACCGGTGCCGGAGGCGGCACGGGGGCAGGCGGGGCCTCGGGGGCCGGGGCTTCGCGCGGTGGGGCGACCGGGGGAGTGCGCTCCGGGGGGCGTTCGGCGGGTGTCGGCACGGATGCGGCCGTTGGAGGCTCCACCGGCATGGCCTGGGCGGGGGG
>CBIHOH010000098.1:0-15323 GCA_966211755.1 uncultured Rhizobacter sp.
GGACGACCGGGCAGCTCTGCGCTGCGCGCCGCCCGCGCCTCAGCGCAGCTTGACCAGGCCGTTCAGCACCTGGTCCAGGCCCCCGAAGACCGAGATCCTGTCGATGCGTTCGGCGACCCGCTCCAGCGTCTCCAGCTCCTTGAGCCGCAGGGCGACGGGGTTGTCCTCCATCACCTTCGCGGTGTTGAGCAGCGAGCGGGTGGCGGCCGTTTCCTCCCGCCGGCGGATGACGTTGGCCTCGGCCGACTTGCCGGCCTCGACCACCTGGGCGAGGATGTTCTTCATCTCGCCCGGCAGCACGATGTCCTTCACCCCCACGCCGTCCAGCTCCACGCCGTAGGCCGACAGCTTGGCGCGCGCGCGGGCGGCCACGATGTCGTCGATCGCGCTCTTGTTCTCCAGCAGCTCGTCGAGCGAGCGGGTTCCCACGGCCGCGCGCAGGCCGAACTGCAGCTCGCGGTACAGGTGCTCGGCCGGCTTGTGCAGCTGCGTGTGGGCCTTCAGCGCATCGGTGTAGCGCCAGGTGGCCGACAGGTTGAGCCGCAGGCCGACCTTGTCCCGGGTCAGGATGTCCTGGCCCGTCACCTCCAGCGACTGCAGCCGCAGGTCCACCAGCTCCACCGCCACCGTGCGGTTGAACTTCCAGAAGGCATGGCTGCCGGGCGGCAGCAGACGTTCGAGCCGGCCGTCGATCGACAGCATGCCGCAGCCGTGTTCGGGCACCTGCACCTGCAACACGCCTTCCAGGCCGTGCAGCGCGCGCTGGCGCAGCGGCGTCTGGGCGAGGCGGGCCGCCACGGCGGGCGCCACTTCGGCCGAGGCCGCGATGTCGATCACCTGCAGAGTCACCTCGGTCAGGCCCTTCCAGTACAGGCGCCGCGTGCCGGGTGGCAGCACCTCGACCAGGCGGCCGTTCTCGCTGCGCAGGCCGACCTGCGTTTCGCCGAGGTCGGCGAGCACGAATTCGGCGGCGACCACGGCGGGTTCGCGCGCCATCAGGTAGTCGGACAAGGCGTGCACGAACGCGGCCTGCTCGAGGGCGAAGAGTTCCAC
This sequence comes from uncultured Rhizobacter sp., assembly GCA_966211755.1. Taxonomy (GTDB): domain Bacteria; phylum Pseudomonadota; class Gammaproteobacteria; order Burkholderiales; family Burkholderiaceae_C; genus Rhizobacter. The sequence goes on from CBIHOH010000098.1 coordinate 1,054, forward strand.
GCGCAGGGTATCCAGGCCCTCGAACAGCCAGTGGGTGCCGGGGTGGAGCACACGCTCGAAGTCGCCGTTGCGCAGCAGCAGTGCGCGTTCGTTTTTCCTGACGGCGACACGTTTGAATTTCATGGGCGGGTCCTTGTTCTTGTTCTTCGTGTGAGAAAAGGGGCCGTTACAGCGGTGGCGGCGGACGCCGGTGGGTCGGGCACGGGCATCGCGACGCGCCTGGACGGCCCCGCATCGGCGGCCTCCCGGCTGGTCGCGAGCGCGCGCCCGGCGGAGCCGGCGCACGAGCTGCCACCGCTGACGGAGCGGGCCCTCGGGTGTGTACGGCCGGGCACGAAGCCCGGCCGCCGGCACCTTCGTGTCCGCATCCGCATCCGGCGTGGTCTTTCGACCGATGTCGAAGGATTCGAACCTTCGGCAGCTTCTTTCGAGGCTGCTTTACCAGGCGGACCATCCGGGAGTCGAACCCGGCACCCGAGGGTGCAAACCCTTGATGATCCGTATCGGCTGCTTTCGGCGGCGCGGCATGCGCGGCATCGACGGACGGATCCGGACGCCGCGCACCGGCGGGGTGCCCTGGTCTTGGACACCTGGACGAACCCCTGTCCTGTGAGCGATCGCCTTGCACAGCAGACTCTTGGGCGCCCGTGGTCGGTCCGGACGCGATTCCTCGGCCGGCGACATGCCGGCATTTCGGCAGCCATGGATTCGACCCCATGAACACCTGCCCCGGCGTCGATTCGGCGCCGGCCTGACTGGTCTCGGTGGCAGGGCTCGAACCTGCGACCTCATGCTCCCAAAGCAAGAGCGCTTCCAACTGCGCCACACCGAGATGAACTTGGTCCTCGCGGGCGGGAACGACCCACCGGCCTGCGCCTGATCGAGACGCTGCCCTGCCACCGAGCTACACGAGACCCTGTGAAGTGGCTCCCCGACGTGGCCTCGAACCACGGACCTCCTGGTTAACAGCCAGGCGCTCTACCTACGGAGCTATCGGGAAATGAATGTTTCGTGGCGGCCTCGAACGGCTGGGACACCGATTGAAACGCGAGGGCTGTTCGCAAAGGCCCGGATCCGTTCGGACTCCTGGCCTTTGCGAACAGCGAGCGGCGCGTCTAGGCGCACGGCTCTCCCGGAGCGGAGCTTGGCTGATGGCGGCTGCAGGGCCGGTCGCCGCCAGGCAAGGCGTCTGGACAGGCGTGGATCGGATTCATCGGTTGGGCATACATGAACGTGGCCCGACCCGTAAGAGGTCGGCGGTTGATGTTGATGTGCGCGGATATCACGATGAAACCCTCGGCCTGCAGCAAGCTCGTCGGAGCGATGAAGCGGAATGTAAAGACTCTTTACTTCCGGATCAAGCCCCGTGTCGAAAATTCTGTCGCGGGCTGCAGCGGCTGGGCGGGAACCGGAAGCCGCCAGGCCGCTGCAGGGTGCCCGTGGTCAGTGTCCGTGATGCCTAGCGACAGCCGGCTGGTGCAACGAGGGGAGGCTCCTGTGTGGACACGGCCCGGTGAGGCGATGGGCAGCCGTCAAGGATGCGTGCGAAAGAGGATCGGTGCCGGACAGGCGTGGCCACTGTCCCGGCAGGACGATGCCGCTCAAGAGGCGGTGGGTGGCGAGCTTGCCGGGCGGCCTTGCGCAGCAGGGATCGGTGTGCTCGTCAGGCGGGCCTGTGCACAAGCCTGCTGGGCTGGCGTTTGGGCGGCCGGTGTTGTGGTGCCGAGGCGTCGGCTGACTCCCAAGGACAGCCAACACGGCGGAGAGGACCGCTGCCGGCGGCGCAGGCGCCGGGCGAGAGCCCGGCCCATCGGCGCAGCCGGGGGCCGGGTGAAGCCATCGGCCGGGAGGCCGATGGCCGGTGGGCCGAGCGGCCCACGCTGGCTTCAGGCGCGCCGGGCCTTCGTTGCCTTCACCACCGAGTCGGTGACGGCGGTGTAGTTGGCTTCGGCCACTTCGGCGGCTTGCTTGGTGGCTTTTTGCAGGCCGTCGAAGGCGCTGTTGGCCGCGGCGAACGAGGACTTCAGCAGGGCGATGCCGTTGGACGCGCCTTCGGGAGCGTTCTTGGACAGGCCGTCGACGGCAGCCAGGAAGCTGTTTTGCACGCCGGCGGCTTGTTCGGCAGCGGCCTTCTCGAACTCGGCCTTGGTGTTGGCGACGATCTCGACCACCTGGCGGCCGTAGGCGGCTGCCTTCTCGGCCACCGGCTGCAGCGCTCCGGCTTGCAGGGCCAGCAGGGACTTCGCGTCTTTCGCGGCCAGGGCGCTGCGGGCCGTTTCAGCCGCTTCGTCGAGGCTGGTCTTGACGACTTGCAGGTTCAATGCGGCCAGTTGCTGCACGCCTTCGAACGCTTTGGTGGTGAGGCCCACCAGCATGTCGACATTGGCTTTGTTGGTGGCGGCGAATTGTTCGGTGTTCAGCATGGCTTGCTCCAGGGTTCAGAGTGAATCGTGTTCATTGAGGCAGGAAATGCTGCACTGCAACATGAGTGAGTCTAATGGCATCGCAGGCGAATGCAAGCGCAATTTGCTGCGGCGCAGCAAAGTTAGGGGGGCTCCTCTAGTGTCGGTTCGCTCCCGCGTCGGCGTCGAAAAGGGGGACGACCTCGAACGGCCGGGCCGGAGCACCCGCGGGGCGGCTCAAGGCGAGGCTGGCGATCCCGGCGCCCGGTTGCCTGAGGAGGACGTCGAGCGCCATCGGGTTGGAGACGGCGTGCGTTGGGGCGGCGACTGTTGACTCCACCAGCCGATCGCGCTGGCACCCAGGCACGAGGCACCGCTGCCCGATGAGGCCGGAATCGGCCGCCGGGACATGCCAAGGGCGAGGATGGAGGCAGGCGGGCGGGGCCGCGTGCCGGTTCAGTCGCGCTCGAAGGGCAGGCGCAGCGAGCGCGGCAGGAACCAGGTCAGTGAGCGCATCATCAGCTCGGCCTGGTCGAGGAACTGGCGCTGCACCTGGGCCACCGCCTGGCCGTAGACGTCGGAGGGCAGTTCGCCTTCGAAGCTGCTGGTGGACAGCTTGCCGCCCTGCAGCCGCGCATGACGCGAACTCACCCGGGTGCTGCCGTCGCGCGACGACACCTCGGTGTACGAGAAGTGGAAGTTGAGGAAGGGGCCGAATGGGTGGGCGGGCAACGCCTCGGCGATCTCGCGCTGCACGTTCGGCTGCAGCTCCTGCCGTACTTCCTGCACCTCCTCGGGGAGCTCGGGCTTGTTCACGCTGAGGGGAAATTTGTTCATGCAAGACCTCCGGAACGGCAAGACTGCCGGGTCGAACCTTGCCCAGCGTGTGCGGCTGCTGGGGCCGATGAAAATTCTAGTGCGCCTGCCTGGGCATGTCAGCTCCTTGTTGTATCGGCGTTCGCGCGGCGAGGGCTTTCCGGAGCGGGCGAGCGGGACACGGCAGGAACGAAGACCCGTTCGACCGGCGTGCGCAGCCGGGTGTCGCAACCCTGGGCAAATGCACGCTGGGCGGCGACGAAGTCGCTGAGGTCGATGACTTCCAGCAGCTCCGGTCCGGCCAGCGCCTGCAATGCCTGGCCCCGCAGGCCCAGCTGCACGGCCCGCCGCGCCAGGCGGTCGCCGTCGGGGGCATGGTCGGGATCCCATTGCAGGCGCACGTCCGATGCGGTGACGGCAGCCTGCCATGCGGCGCGGTCGCCATCGCGCCGTGCATCGAACGAGGACGGCACGGCGGACGCAAGCAAGGCCTCGAAGAAGGCCCGGCGCACCCGCAGGCCCAGGGTCATCTCCTGGCCTTCCTTGGTGCCCCAGCCCGAGCGGTACATCATCCACAAAAAGTTGGGCTTGATCCAGCTCATGCGCGAGAAGCTGAAGTGCGGCCCGCCGAGCTTTCCATGGGCGATGGCGTACCGGGCGATGGCCGGACGGTAGGCCTGGTAGACGACCACCGAGCTGTCGTCGTAGTGGGCCAGGATGTGTTCCCCCTGCTGCGGCCAGTGCCCGCTCTGGAGCCAGTAGGGTTCGACGGGCAGCGGGGCCGCGTCGGAGGGGTGGGGCGGCATTTCTTTGTTGTTCAGTGCAACTTTCATGGTTGTACTGTACAACAAACATCCCGCATGTGGACATGCGGTCAGTCCAGCAGATCGCAAAGCGTGCGCGCCACCACCTTGGTGGCGCGACGCAGGTCTTCCAGGTCCAGGCGTTCATCGGCGCGTTTGGCGTGGCTTTCCAGCACGCTGCGCGGGCCGGCGCCGTAGATGGCGGCGGGAATGCCTTGTTCGCTGTACAGCCGCACGTCGGTGTAGAGCGGCGTGCCGGAGGTGGGGATGGGCTCGCCGAAGACCGCCTGGCCATGCCGCACGAGGGCCTCGACCAGCGGGGCATTGCCCGGCAAGGGGGTGAGGGCCCGCGCCAGCAGCAGGCGCTCGATGTCGACCCGGATGCCGGCATGGCGGGCCGCGGTCTCGGTGATCACGCGGCGGATCGAGGCCTCGACCTCGGTGGGATCTTCTTCCGGGATCATGCGCCGGTCGAGCTTGAAGCTCACCTTGCCGGGCACGACATTGGTGTGGGTGCCGCCTTCGATGCGACCGATGTTCAGGTAGGGATGGGTGATGCCGGGCACCCCGGAGCGGATGCCGCGGTAGTCCTGGTTCTGCGCGTACAGCGCCGCCAGGACGGCCACGGCCGCCTGCAGCGCATCGATGCCGCTGTCGGGAATCGCCGCGTGCGCCATCCGGCCGTGCAGGGTGACCTCCATCTGCAGGCAGCCGTTGTGGGCGGTGACGACCTGGTAGCTGAAGCCGGCGGCCAGCAGCAGGTCGGGCCGGGTGAGGCCTTGGCGCAGCAGCCAGCCCGGGCCGAGTTCGCCGCCGTATTCCTCGTCGTAGGTGAAGTGCAGCTCGATGCCGCCCTTGAGGTCGTGGCGCAGCGACTCGAGGGCGCGGGTCGCGAAGGTGTAGGTGGCGAAGTCGCTCTTGCTGACCGCCGCGGCGCGGCCGTACAGCTTGCCGTCGACCACCTCGCCGCCGTAGGGGGCGTGGGTCCAGCCCTCGCCGGGGGGGACGACGTCGCCGTGGGCGTTCAGCGCGATGGTGCGGCCGCCCGCGCCGTAGCGGCGGCGCACGATCAGGTTGGTGATGGACTGCAGGCCCGCGGCCCGCACCTCGGCCTGCGGCACTTCGTGCTGCTCGGCCTCGAAACCGAAGCCGGCGAGCAGCTCGGCGGTGCGCCGCGCGTGCGGCGTGTTGTCGCCGGGCGGCGTGTCGCTCGGCACTTGCACCAGCGCCTGCAGGAAGCGCAGCTCTTCGTCGAAGTGGGCATCGACCCAGGCATCCAGGCGCCGGTGGAGGGAGGGGTCGGCGCTCATGCGAGTTGTTCCAGCAGGTGGGAGAAGGCTTGCACGCACAGCTGCGCGTCGTCGCTGGTGATGGTCTCCAGGGGGTTGTGGCTGATGCCGGCATGGCCGCCGCGCAGGAACAGCATGGCCTGGGGCATGATCTCGTGCAGCTTCATCGCGTCGTGGCCGGCCCCGCTGGGCAGGCGCACCACCGGCAGGCCCAGGGACTGCACGGCCCGCTCCCAGCGGGCCTGCCAGGCCGGGTCGCAGGGGGCGGCGGCGACCCGCAGCGTCTCTTCGAGGCGGAACTGCAGGCCGCGCCGCTCGGCGATGCGCCGCAGCTCGGCCAGCACGTCGGCCGCCAGGGCATCGCGGGCGGCGTCGGTGGTGGCGCGCAGGTCCAGGCTGAAGCGGCAGCGGCCCGGCACGACGTTGATGGACGCGTTGGGCACGTCCAGCAGGCCGATGGTGCCGACGAGCTCGGGTTCGGCGGTTGCCCTGCGCTCCACATACAGGGCGAGTTCGGCGACGGCGGTGGCGGCGTCGCGGCGGTGGCCCATCGGGGTGGTGCCGGCGTGGCTGGCCAGGCCGATCATCTCGCCCAGGTAGCGCAGCCCGCCGTTGATCGATGTGACCACGCCTAGCGGCATGTCGATCCCGTCGAGTACCGGGCCCTGCTCGATATGGGTCTCGACGAAGCCCAGGTAGCGGGCCGGGTCGCGGCGCAGGGCGGGGATCCGTGCGATGTCGAGACCGGCACCGGCCATCGCATCGCGCATGCTGATGCCGTCGGCGTCGCGCTGGTCCAGCCAGGCCGGGTCGAAGCGGCCGATCAGCGCCCTCGATCCCAGGAAGCTCGCCTGGAAGCGCTGGCCTTCCTCCTCGGCGAAGGCCACCACCTCCACCCCGCAGGACAGGCGCCGGCCCGACTGCCGGAGTTCGCGCACGCAGGCCATGGGCACCAGGATGCCGAGCCGGCCGTCGTACTTGCCGGCGTCGCGCACCGTGTCGTAGTGCGATCCGGTGAGCAGGCGCGGGGCCTCGGGGCCGGCGGCGCCGTGGTAGACCCCGACCACGTTGCCCACCGCATCGATGCCCACCTCGTCGAAGCCGCTCTTGCGCATCCAGTCGGCCAGCTGGGCCGCGCAGGCGCGGTGGGCGTCGGTGAGGTAGGTCACGGTCAGGCGGCCGGCTTCGGCGTGTCCGGGATCGCTGTGCCGGGCGAGGGCCTCGGCCCAGTCCCATACCTGCTCGCCGAGTGCCGGCACCGCGGCGGCCTTGTCGTTCAGGCGCAGCTCGGCGATGCGGTGGATCTGGCGCAGGCACTCGGCGAGTTCGTCGTCGGGATGGGCGTTGAGCCGGCGCTCGAAGCTGGCGATGATCTGGCCGCGTGTCAGGCCGGTGCCGCGCGGACCGCGCACGGCGAGGATGAAGGGCCAGCCGAAGCGGGTGCGGTAGGCGCTGTTGAGCTGCTGCAGCGTGTCGAATTCCTCCGGGCTGCAGTGGGCCAGGCCGCTGCTGGATTGTTCGCTTCGCGACTCGGCCGTCAGGTCGCCCGCCCGCACGGCCTTGCCGGCCAGCTCGGGATGCGCGCGCACCAGCGCGAGCTGCCGCTCGCGCGGGGCCTGGCGGACGACGCCCGCCATCGCCCACTTGAGCTGGGCCAGGCTGCGGAAGGGGCGCTGCGCCAGCGCCTCCCGCGCCACCCAGGGCGAGTGCTCGTAGAGCCCGTCCAGGCTGGCGAGGGCGATGTCGGCGGGCGCCGTGTTGACATGGTCGAGCAGCTTCACGCGGAGGCTCCTTGTCGTGGGGCGGGGAAGTGTTGCCGCCAGTGCCGGGCGATGTCGATGCGCCGGCAGATCCAGACCCGGTCGTGCGCGGCGACATGGTCGAGGAAGCGTTGCAGCGCCCGGAAGCGCCCGGGGCGGCCGAGCAGGCGGCAGTGCATGCCCACGCTCATCATCTTGGGCGCGTCGGCCCCCTCGGCGTAGAGGACGTCGAAGCTGTCGCGCAGGTAGTCGAAGAAGGCGTCGCCGGTGGAAAAGCCCTGCGGCAGGGCAAAACGCATGTCGTTCGCGTCAAGGGTGTAGGGCACGATCAGGTGGGGGACACGGGTGCCGTCGCTGCGCCTGACGCTGGTCCACAGGGGCAGGTCGTCGCCGTAGTAGTCGCTGTCGTAGGCGAAGCCGCCGTGGTCGGCCACCAGGCGCCGCGTGTTGGGACTGTCGCGCCCGGTGTACCAGCCGGCGGGGGCGCAGCCGGTGAGGCGCTCGAGGACGGCCACCGCCTCTTGCAGGTGGGCGCGCTCGGTGGCCTCGTCGACGGTCTGGTAGTTGATCCAGCGCAGGCCGTGGCAGGCGACCTCGTGGCCGAGTTCGACGAAGGCGCGGGCCAGCTCCGGATGCCGCTCCAGCGCCATGGCGACGCCGAAGACGGTGAGCGGCAGCCCGCGCCGCTCGAACTCGCGCAGCAGGCGCCAGACCCCGGCGCGCGAGCCGTATTCGTAGATCGACTCCATGCTCAGGTGGCGTGCCGGATAGCTCGGCGGGTTGAACATTTCGGACAGGAACTGCTCGCTGCCGGCGTCGCCGTGCAGCACCGAGTTCTCGCCGCCTTCCTCGTAGTTGAGGACGAACTGCAGGGCGATGCGGGCCTGGCCCGGCCAGCGGGGATGGGGCGGCCGGGCACCGTAGCCTGCCAGGTCGCGCGGGTAGGGGGAGGACGGGATGTTCATGCGGGATGCCTGGTCGGGAGCGCGGCTTCGAGGTCGGGCGCGCGGGAGTCGAGTCGAAGGGTCTTCTCGACATGCTGCAGGTGGGCCTGCATCAGGCGCACGGCCGTCCTGGCGTCGTGGCGTTCGAGGGCGTCGACGATGGCGGCATGGTGTTGCAGGGACTGTGCGGCGGAAGGGGCCGAGGGGTACGTCAGCGCAATGAGCGAGCAACGCGACAGCAGCTCGCCGAGCAGCTCGGCCAGCGTGTCGTTGCCCAGCATGCCGGCCAGCAGCACATGGAAGTCGGCCGGCAGGCGGGTGCGGCCCGGCGCGTCGGGGCGGTCCACGGCGGCGGCTTCCTGCTGCAGGTGCTTGCGCAGCCGGCGCAGTTGCGCCGGGGTGATGTCGGCGGCCAGGCGTTTCACCACCGCCGCCTCGAGCATGCGGCGCACTTCGAACACCTGCCGCGCCTCTTCGACGCTGGGCTGGGCCACGCGGGCGCCCCGTGCGGGTTCGAGGGTGACGAGTTTGTCGCTGCTCAAGCGGTTCAAGGCCTGCCGCACGATGGTGCGCGAGACCTTGAAGAGGTCGGCCAGTCTCTGTTCGGCGAGTTTGGTGCCCGGCATCAGGCGCCGTTCGGTGATCGCGCTGGTGACGGAGTCGACGATGCGCTGGGTCGAGTCGCCGTCGCCCGCGGGCGCGGCCTTGCGGCTCGGCCGGGCAGGGGCGGGTCGGGTGGCGGCTGGTTCCATGGCGGCCGGGGTTTGCGTGGTCCGGCAAAGTGTATACACTTTGCCGCATGGTGCAAGCTGCACCCGTCACTGGGAATCCCGATGGCCGGTCTCACCACCCATGTCCTCGACACGATGAACGGCTGCCCTGCGGCAGGCATGGAGGTGGGCTTGTGGCGCCTCGATGCCGGCTCGGCACATGAGCTGAAGTCGCTGCAGCTGAATGCCGACGGTCGCCCCGACGTGCCCTTGCTCGAACCCTCCGCCATGCCCCCCGGGCGCTACCGGCTGGTGTTCGGTGTCGGCGGGTATTTCAGGCGCCGCGGCCTGAGCTTGCCCGAGCCGGCCTTCCTCGACCAGGTGCCGATCGACTTCGGCATCGCCGACCCCGGCGCCCACTACCATGTACCCCTGCTGGTGAGCCCCTGGGCCTATTCGACCTACCGGGGCAGCTAGGGTGAGGCAAGCCGTGTCCGCGGCGGCGCGGGGCCGAGGTCGACGCCGCCCGTGCGGCCCGGTTCCGCTCGCATCGAACTGCATGCACCCCCTCTTCTCGACAGGTCATCCCTGATGGAACCGTACCTCCTGGACTGGGCCAACCTGCTGCTGCGCTGGGTGCATGTGATCGTGGCCATCGCCTGGATCGGGTCGTCGTTCTACTTCGTCTTCCTCGACAACAGCCTGGTGCCGCCGCAGGACCCGGGCCTGCAGGCCAAGGGGGTGCATGGCGAACTCTGGGCCGTGCACGGTGGGGGCTTCTACAACCCGCAGAAGTACCTGGTGGCCCCGGGCCGTGTCCCGGAACGGCTGCATTGGTTCTACTGGGAAAGCTACACCACCTGGTTGAGCGGCTTTGCCTTGTTCACCCTGTTGTACCTCTACCAGGCCTCCACCTTCCTGATCGACCGCAGCGTGCACGACTGGTCGCCGGCGGCCGCGATCGCAGCCGCGCTGGGTTTCCTGGTGGTGTTCTGGCTGATCTACGACCAGGCCTGCCGCCGCTTCGGACAGCGCCCGGGGGGCGAGCGCATCGTGGCGGTGCTGGTGCTGCTCGCGCTGGCCGCCGCGAGCTGGCTGGCCTGCCGGCTGTTCGCCGGGCGGGCCGCCTTCCTGCTGGTCGGCGCGATGATGGCCACCGCCATGACGGCCAATGTGGCGCACTGGATCATCCCCGGGCAGCGCAAGGTGATCGCGCAGATGAAGGCCGGCGAGGCCGTCGACCCGGCGCACGGGCGGCGCGCCAGGCAGCGCAGCGTGCACAACACCTACTTCACCCTGCCGGTGCTGGTGGCCATGCTGAGCAACCACTATGGCTTTCTCCATGGCGCGCGCCACAACTGGTTGGTGCTGTGCGTCCTGATGGCGGCCGGGGCCCTGATCCGGCACGCCTTCGTGGTGCGCCATCGGGCCCTGGTGCAGGGGCGGCGGGTGCCCTGGGAGTTCGCGGGCGCCGGTGTCGCCCTCCTGCTCGGCCTGGCGGTTTGGCTCGCGCCGGTCCCGCCGCGCGGCGCGGCGGCGATGGCGGCACCCGCCGCACCACGCTTCGCCGAGATCCAGGGCATCGTGTCGCAGCGCTGCGCGATGTGCCACAACGCGCAGCTGGCGAACAAGAACGTGCAGCTGCACACGCCGGCCCTGATCGGCCGGCAGGCGCAGCTGATCTACCAGCAGGCCGTGGTGCAAAAGGCCATGCCGTTCAACAACGCCACGCAGATGACCGAGGATGAACGGGCCGCGCTGAAGCGCTGGTTCGAGGGCGGCGCTTCGATGGACTGAGCCGCGCGCGCCCGGCGGGGCGCGTCGGCACGCCGCGTTTCGGGACGGGATGCGGCGCAGGGGGCGGCCCTGCGTGCCTTGCCGGGGCAGGGTGCGGGCATCCGGTTTCGATCCGCCGGGCAGCCGCGGTTCGTCCCGACGTCCTCGCCACGAGGGGCGGACTCTCCGGTGCGAGTCGATGGGCACGGTTGCGTGGAGGGCGTCCTCCGCAGCACCGGGGGCAGACAAAGCGCAACCCGGCGGCCGCGCGCGCCCCGGGGTGGTGCGCCGCTGATGCCAGGCCATTAGGGAACCTTATGGTTCACCGGCATCTTTCAATGGTTGGCCGGGGATGCGCTGCCTAGACTTTGCCTCACGCCATCCGGTGAATCTCACTGTCTCAACCCTCCAGAAGGACCATCCCATGCGCAAGAATTCCCTCCAGGCACTGTGTCTCTTTGCTGTCGCCATGCCCGTGGCCGGGTTGGCCCAGGTGGCGCCCACCTTGGACAAGGTCAAGGCCAGCGGCAGCATCACGGTGGGGTACCGCGAGGCCTCGGTCCCGTTCTCGTACCTGGACGACAAGGCCCAGCCGGCCGGTTTCGGCTGGGAGATCTGCGGCCGCATCGTCGAGGAGGTGCGCAAGGCCACCGGCCGCCCCGACCTGAAGATGCTGACGCAGGCCATCGGCCCGGCGAACCGCATCCCGCTGATGACCAATGGCACGATCGACATCGAGTGCGGCAACACCACCAACAACAGCGAGCGCCAGAAACAGGTCGCCTTCGCCACCAACTACTTCTATACGGGGACCCGCTTCCTGGTCAAGGCCGGCAGCGCGGTGAAGTCGATCGAGGACCTGAAGGGCAAGGTGGTGGTGTCGCCCACCGGGACCACCAACTTCCGCGTCATCCGCAACCTCAACGAGGAGAAGAAGCTCAACATCGAGCTGCTGGGCGCGAAGGACAACGCCGAGGCCCTGCTGATGGTGCAGACCGGGCGGGCCTTCGCCTTCGCCACGGATGACATCCTGCTGTACGGCCTGAAGGCCAATGCCGCCGATCCCGCGGCCTTCGAGGTGGTCGGCGAGGCGATCCAGGTCGAGCCCTACGCGATCATGTTGCGCAAGGACGACCCGGCCTTCAAGAAGCTGGTGGACGGCACCTTGGCCGGGCTGGTGAAAAGCGGCGAGTTCGCCAGGCTCTACAAGAAGTGGTTCCAGTCGCCGATCCCGCCCAAGGGCATCAACATCCATGTGCCGATGAGCAGGGAGCTGCAGGACAACCTGAAGAACCTGTCCGACAAGCCGGCCGTATGAACATGGACATCCTGGACCGCGATGTCGGCGCCGGCGTGACGCTGGCCGCCTCCGCCCCGCACCGCCGAGAGGGCGTCGCGAGCGAGGAAAAAGGGGTGGTGGGCGTGCTGGGCGGCATGGGCCCCCTGGCCACCATCGATTTCATGCACAAGGTGCTGGCCGCCACGCCGGCCCGCTCCGACCAGGACCATGTGCCGGTGGTCGTGAGTTCGATCCCGCAGGTGCCCGACCGCACGGCAGCCTTCCGGGGCGACGGCGATTCGCCGCTGGCCGCGATGATCGCCAGCGGCCGGCGTCTCGCCCACGCCGGTGCCGGGTTGGTGGTGATCCCGTGCAACACCGCGCACCTGTGGTTCGCCGAGCTGCAGTCGGCGCTGGGCCTGCCGATGCTCCACCTGGTGGACGCGGCGCTGGAGGACGCCGTCGCGATGGCGGGAGAAGGCGCCTCGATCGGCCTGTTGTGCACCGACGCCACGCTCGCGTCCGGGCTGTACCTGAACCGTACGCCGCATTCGGCCGAGGCGCCGGGGGTCCAGTGGGCGCTGCCGACGGCCAAGGAGATGCTCGAGCTGGTGATGCCGGGCATCGACGCGGTCAAGCTGGGTGATCTCGACCGGGCGACCCGGCTTCTCGGCGCGGCCGCCCAGGCGCTGGCACGGCGCGGGGCGCGGGCGTTGGTGCTGGGATGCACGGAGATTCCACTGGTTCTCCATTCGGGCAACTCTCCCTTGCCGGTGATCGATGCCACCGCGGCGCTGGCCCGGCGGACGGTGAGCTGGTCCTTGCGTCAACGCGGGCTTGCACCCGCCTGAGGCATCGCTTTTCTTGTTCCGAGGGGGCGGGCCGCACGCCGTGCGCGGTCCCGCCCGGCGCGACGGTTGCCTCGAGCGCGTCACGGCGGGGCGGGCCGCCGGCGGAAGTTGATCGACACGGTGTGAGGAGCAGTACATGAATGGGCATTGGGACTGGCAGGTGTTCCTGCTGGACAACGGAGGCGGCCAGACCTACCTGGCGTGGTTGTGTTCGGCATGGGGGTGGACCCTTTCGGTCGCCGCGCTGGCGCTGTTGGTGGCCTTGGTCGTGGGCGCCCTGGTGGGGGTGTCGCGCACCCTGCCGAACCGGGGGCTGGTGCTGTTCGGCGACGCCTGGACCGAACTCTTCCGCAATGTGCCGCTGCTGGTCCAGGTCTTCCTGTGGTATCACGTGATCCCCTCGATCTTCCCCGTGCTGCAGGGCGTGCCGGGTTTCGCGCTGGTGGTGCTGGCGCTCGGCTTCTTCACCTCCGCGCGGGTCGCCGACCAGGTCAAGGCCGGCATCGGGGCCTTGCCTACGGGCCAGCGCAACGCCGGGCTGGCGATGGGCCTGACATTGCCGCAGACCTATCGCCACGTGCTGCTGCCGATGGCGTTCCGCATCGTCATCCCGCCGCTCACCAGCGAGGCCATGAACATCATCAAGAACTCGTCGGTCGCCTTCGCGGTGAGCATCGCCGAGCTGACGATGTTCGCGATGCAGGCCCAGGAAGAGACCTCGCGCGGCATCGAGATCTATCTGGCCGTGACCGGCTTGTATTTCGTCTCGGCCTTCGCCGTCAACCGGCTGGCGCTGTCGATAGAGAGCCGCGTGCAGGTCCCCGGCATGCTGATCGGAGGCGCGCGATGAACCTCGATTTCGGATTCCTGAACTGGGGCATCGCCTCCAACTTCATCGCCAAGGGCCTGGTCTTCTCGGTGCAGCTCACCCTGGTGGCCATGGTCGGGGGCATCGCGCTCGGCACGGCACTGGCCCTGATGCGGCTGTCCGGCAGGAAATGGCTGGCGCTGCCGGCCGCCGCCTATGTCAACACCTTGCGCTCCATCCCGCTGGTGATGGTGATCCTGTGGTTCTTCCTGCTGATCCCGCTGCTGATCGGGCGCCCGCTGGGCGCCGAGCTGTCGGCCGTCATCACCTTCGCGGTGTTCGAGGCCGCCTACTACGCGGAGATCATGCGTGCCGGCATCCAGTCGGTGCCCAAGGGGCAGGTGAATGCCGGCTACGCGATGGGCATGACCTATCGCCAATGCATGCAGCTCGTCGTGCTGCCGCAGGCCCTGCGCAACATGCTGCCGGTGCTGCTCACGCAGACCGTCGTGCTGTTCCAGGACACCTCGCTGGTCTACGCCATCGGAGCCTACGACCTGCTCAAGGGCTTCGAGGTGGCGGGCAAGAACTACAACCGGCCGGTCGAGACCTACCTGGCCGCGGCCGTGGTGTATTTCGTCATCTGCTTCAGCCTGTCGATGCTGGTGCGTCGCCTGCAGAAGCGCATCCAAATCATTCGCTGAGGTCTGTTGTCATGATCGCCATCCAGAACGTCTCCAAGTGGTACGGCAGCTTCCAGGTGCTGAGCGACTGCAGCACCACGATCAAGAAGGGCGAGGTGGTCGTCGTCTGCGGCCCGTCGGGCTCGGGC